>NZ_RKMA01000001.1:2517706-3116771 GCF_003797085.1 Rhodococcus sp. WS3 | reverse complement strand
CCGAAGGCCGCGACCTCGGAGACACCTCAACCCTGGTCGACCCCAAGGTATTCGACGCAATCCGCGGTAAGTAGGGCCTGCGGCCCCCGTGCGCCTTTTTGGTAGTCCCCACTACCGGAAAGGCGCACAGGGGCTACGCCCCTACATCATCGAGCGATTCGTCCTTCGTCTCACGCATGACGAGCAATGCAACAAACGTCAGAGCCGACGCGACGAGTAGGTAGATCCCGACCCAGCCGACGCCGTAGTGGTCGACCAGGTAGACCGCGATGAACGGCGCTACTGCCGCACCGAGGATGCTTGCGGTGTTGTAGGCGATACCGGAACCCGTGTACCGGACGTTGGTCGGGAACAGTTCCGGGAGAACAGCACTCATCGGTCCGAAGGTCAGTCCCATGAGGATCATGCCCACAACGAGGAAGGCAAGCATGCGACCGTCACTCATACCGTCGGTGTGCAGGAAGAGTCCGAACGTGAGGCCGAACAGCATCATTGTCGCGGTGATGACGAGCAGCGTGATCCGTCGACCGTAGCGGTCGGCCAGCCACCCGGACACCGGGACCGCAGCTGCGAAGAACACAACCGCAATGAGCTGCAGGACAAGGAAATCGGTGTACTTGAAGCCCGCTCCCGTACCGCCGTCCGCAGCGGTTTTGCCGATTCCGTAGCTCAGGACCCACGTGGTCATGAGGTAGAACAGCGTGTAGGTGGCGAGCATGACGAATGTGCCGATGATCAGCTGACGCCAGCTTGTCTTGAATACCTCGGCGAGGGGTGTCTTGACCTTCTCGCCGCGCTCGACGGCGCGCGCGAACACCGGCGTTTCTTCGAGCCGCAGACGCACGTACAGACCGATCATCACCATGATTGCGCTGAGCAGGAACGGAATTCGCCAGCCCCACGAGAGGAATGCGCCGTCGAGGTCCGGGTTGGCGCTGTCGTGGTCCATCATCAACGAGATCGTCAGGAACAGTCCGTTGGCAAGGAAGAAGCCGATGGGTGCACCCAACTGTGGCCACATGGCCGCCCAGGCCCGTTTGCCTTCCTTTGCGGTTTCGGTGGCGAGCAGCGCTGCTCCGGACCATTCACCACCGAGGCCGAGGCCCTGACAGAAGCGCATCAGCGCGAGTAGCGCAGGCGCGAGCAGCCCGACTTGTGAATAGGTCGGCAGGAGGCCGATGAGGAAGGTTGCGACGCCCATTGTCAGGAGCGAGCCGACGAGGGTCGCTTTACGTCCGACCCGGTCGCCGAAGTGACCGAACAGAATCGAGCCGAGCGGACGCGCAACGAATGCCAGACCGAATGTCGCCAGCGACGCGAGGAGCGCGGTGGTGTCGTTGCCTTTGGGGAAGAACAGAAGCGGGAAGACCGACACCGCGGCCGTTGCGTAAATGTAGAAATCGTAGAACTCGATCGACGTGCCGATCATGCTCGCGACAACGATTCGACGGCGAGGTACGCCGCCGACAGTTTCGCCGCCGGCTGGCGTCGGCGGGTTCTTACTCAGTGACGTGCTCACTCGTGGTGCTCCTGCAGCTGTACGAACATTGCGGTATACGAACATTGCCCAATTGGTGGGATGAATCTCAGTCAGTAGGAATTGAACACCCTGCGCGTTTTCTCGCGCAAATTCGGGTTCTGGGCCGAATCCGCGATAAAATTCCGTAAAGGTGAGCCGGGAAGTCTGGTCGGCACGTGATTCGTCGCGTCCACATGTCTGCAAACCGAACAAAGGCGTTGCTCCCGCGTGATCTCCACAATGCGTTCCGAACTGTCCCGATACCTACGCACCGAAACCGTTGGCGGCTCTATCCTGCTGATCGCCGCTGCCATTGCTCTGATCTGGGTGAACTCACCACTCGGCGACAGCTACATCGCGCTGCGCGACTTCCAGATCGGACCGTCTGCGCTGCACCTGAACCTCAGTCTCGGCACGTGGGCGCAGGACGGTCTGCTGGCCATTTTCTTCTTCGTGGCCGGCCTCGAGCTCAAGCGCGAACTGGTTGTCGGAGAGCTCTCCGATCGCAAAGCTGCAGCGCTTCCGATCATCGCGGCATGTGGCGGAGTTCTCGTTCCCGCGCTCATCGCGGCGTCGATCGGCTTCGGCACTCCGGGGATGGACAAGGGTTGGGCGATCCCCGTTGCCACCGACATCGCGTTTGCCCTCGGCATCCTCGCCCTGACCGGTTCCCGGATACCGGCCAGCGCCCGCGTGTTCCTACTCAGTCTTGCGGTAGTCGACGACCTCCTGGCCATCATCTTGATCGCGGTGCTCTTTACCGCGTCGATCGCGATGTTGTGGCTGCTCACCGCCGCTGCGGCGCTTGCGGTGTACGCCTACGCCCAACACAAACGCATCACGACGCCGTTCCTCTACGTGCCACTTGCCCTGCTCACCTGGTACTCGATGCACGAGGCCGGTATCCACGCCACTCTCGCCGGCGTCGCGCTCGGCCTGCTCACCCGAGTTGTCCGCGACAAGGACGAGGAATACGCCCCCGGCACCCGACTCGAACATCGCATCCAGCCGTACTCTGCCGGCTTCTGCGTTCCGGTCTTCGCACTGTTCGCGTCCGGCGTTCCCATCAACGCCGAGGTACTCGGCGACATCTTCACCGACCCCGTCGGGCAATCGGTCTTTGTCGGCCTCCTCGTCGGAAAAACTGTGGGAATCTTCGGAATTTCCCTGCTCGCGATCAAATTGGGCATAGCCACGAAGCCCAAGACACTCGAACGCAGAGACATGTTTGCCCTCTCAGTGCTCGGCGGCATCGGGTTCACCGTTAGCCTGCTTGTAGCAGACCTCGCACTGGACGGGGTCGGCGATGGCAGCGAGGCCGAAATAGCGAAGGCCGCAGTTCTCGTGACATCGTTGATAGCGTCGCTGATCGGATCAGCGCTGCTGTGGCGACGTGGACGGGTTCATGCGGCGCGAGCTGAAGCCAATGCCATAGCCACAGACGCGAGAGAACTACCTGGAGAGGTCGACAAGTGAGCGTGACCAACGGAGAGAGCCAACGCTTCACCGGAGATGGGGTGCCGAACACGGTGTCGTCCATTCCTCTCACCGACGTAGACGCCCGAACACCGGCTGAAGCCTCGATCGGCGCACTGGTCAGGGATGCGACGGCTCAGGTTTCGACACTGGTGCGTGCCGAAGTCGAGCTTGCCAAGGCCGAAGTCACCGGTGAGGTCAAGAAGGGCCTGCAGGGCAGCGTCTTCTTCATTTTGGCCTTCACTGTTCTGCTGTTCAGTTCATTCTTCTTCTTCTTTTTCCTGGCGGAATTGCTCAGCGTGTGGCTCGAGCGTTGGGCTGCTTTCCTGATCGTGTTCCTGATCATGGTGCTGACCACCGCGGTACTCGCACTTCTCGGTTATCTGCGGGTTCGCAAGTTGCGGGCTCCCGAGAAGACAATCGAATCGCTCAGAGCCGCAAAGAGCGTCATTCCCGGCAGCCACGACGACACAAAGCCGTCGGCCGACTTCAACGCGCGCAGGTAACGAAGCAGCTGTGTCAGCCCCAGATCCATCCACCGTCAGATTCGACGGCCCCTGGATTCACCGGGACATTCATGCCAACGGCATCCGGTTTCACGTCGTCGAGGTCGGCGACGCTGATCCGGATGCTCCGTTGGTGGTTCTCCTGCACGGTTTTGCCGACTTCTGGTGGTCATGGCGCCACCAGTTGACGGCTCTGTCCACGCAGGGTTTCCGAGTGGTTGCCATTGATCTACGCGGCTACGGTGACTCCGACAAACCGCCCCGCGGATACGACGGTTGGACGCTGGCCGGCGACGTGGCCGGACTGATCCGGGCGATGGGATACGGCAAGGCCACGCTGATCGGTCACGCCGACGGCGGCCTGGTGTGCTGGGCAACCGCGATCCTGCACCCGCGACTGGTGCGGTCGATCGCTCTGGTGTCGTCGCCGCATCCGCACGCACTCAAACAATCAGTCCTCCGCGACCGCTACCAGCGCAAGGCACTCTTTCCGGCGTTCCTGGCGAACCAGCTTCCGTTCCGCCCGGAACGGCGTCTGACTGCCGACAACGGCGCCGAGGTGGAGCGTCTGGTTCGCTCCCGCTCGGGTCCTGCGTGGCCCGAGCAGGCCGAGTTCGGTGACGTTGTCTCCAAGTTACGTTCAGCGATCCGCATTCCGGGGGTCGCTCATTCGACGCTGGAGTATCAGCGGTGGGCGTTCCGAAGTCAGCTTCGCACCGAGGGGCGCCGGTTCATGCGTCTGATGGATCAGACACTGCACATTCCGATCCTGCAGATACACGGCGAACTCGACCCGTACATTCTCACGCGGACAATACGACGCGGTAGGCGTTGGGCGCCCGGCGAACAGTTGCACCCCGTCTCCGGAGTCGGTCATTACGCCCATTGGGAAGCCCCACAGCGCGTCAACGACGCGCTCCGGGACTTCCTGGCAGCCGACTAGCTACTCAGAGGATGCAGACGCCGGTGGAGACCGGCGTCGACGCGCTTTCCGCCATGGCGAGTTGGCGCGACACCTCATTGGCAGTGAGGACGAACCCGGTGTCGGTGTCGTCGATGGCGGCACCGAACACGACACCGAGCACTTCACCCTGATCGTTGACCATGGGCCCACCGGAATTGCCCTGTCGAATCGATCCACGAACGGTGTACACCTCACGCTGTGTGGTGCCGGCTTTGTAGATGTCAGGACCGTTGAGGTTCAGGATTTCGCGAACACGAGCCGCGCTGGCCGTGTACGGACCTCCACCCGGATATCCGAGCACCAGTGCGTTGTCTCCCGTTTGAGCGGGCTGAGCGGCAAACGGCAGAACCGGCGCCTCGAGTCCGGGCACCGCGAGGATCGCGATGTCGACGGCCGAGTCGAAGAGCACAACCTGGGCGGGTAGTGCACCTTGCATCGTGTCGACGGTGATGCTCTCGGTACCCGCCACGACGTGTGCGTTGGTCATGACACGTTCAGGCGCGACGATGAACCCGGAACCTTCGAGCGCGCGCTGGCAACTCGGCGCGACGCCGTTGATACGCAGAACGCTCGGACGCAACTGCGCGGCCAGCGGGCTCGCCAGAACACTCGCGTCCGGCGCTTCCACTTCCGTGATGGGTGTGCGGCCGAACGGACCGATGACATCAGGCAATCCCGAGGTGTCGAGCAGCGCCGAGAATTCCGTCGGAATCTGCCGCAACCATTGCGGTGCGAGGTCGTCGACACCGGCCAACACGTTCGACCCTCGGACTGCTGCTGCGACGTTGGGCTGAGACGACGACGTCAGCGGAATTGCCAAAAGCCACGCGGCAACCACCACGGCAACTGCTTGAAGCCCTGCACCGATCACGCTGTCCACTGATCTTGCGGCCGGAGAATGCATACCGCTGCGCGCGGCTCGGCCCAGAACCATGCCGGCAACTTCGCCGATGATCACCAACACGACGATCAGTGAGATACCGGCGAGGATGCGCAGCTTGCCCTCGGTCACATGCACCAGAACATGCGGTGCCAGCAGAATTCCGGCGACAGCACCCAGAATCACACCGACAAAGGCCAACGCCGACGCCACCGCGCCCTGACGCCATCCCGATGTCGCGGCGATGAGAGCCACCACCACGATCGCAAGATCGACCCACCGCGAACCTGTCATCGGGGAACCGCCGAATCTTCGATGTCTTCGCCCAGTTCTGCGAGCGCTGTGTCCAGATCACGCACGTCGTGATGATCCCAGGGGATTTCCCAACCGGACACCTCGAAGAGTCCGGCCAGTATTCCGGCAGTGAAGCCCCACACGAGCATGCCGTCGGCCAAAAACGCCGGACCTTGGTACCCGGCCTGGTGACGCACCTGGAAGCGATTGTCGGGGTCGAGCAGAGTGCGCAGCGGAACCCGCGCGACACGGCCGACCTCGCCGGAATCCTGGATGCCCACCGAGACCGGGTCTTCCCAATAAGCGATCACCGGGGTCACGTCGAATCCGGACGGCGGAATGAATATTTCGGGCAACGTCGCCAGCGGGAGCACCCCGCGCGGGTCGAGACCTGTTTCTTCCTGCGCCTCGCGCAGCGCTGTGCCGATCGGACCGTCGTCACCGTCGTCGGCGGCACCGCCGGGGAAAGCGACCTGTCCACTGTGCTGGCGCATAGTCGACGCGCGTTGTGTCAGTAGTACGTCAGCGTCGTCCGGCATACCACCGAGGCACATGGGATCAGCCTCTCGGGATCCTCCGAAGAGGACGAGCACCGCGGCGGGCCTGGTGGTCGTCCCGCGCGGCGGCCGACGGTCGAGCACGGGGTTGAGTCGATGTGGATCAGTGGGTTGGGTGCTGGCTACAGCACGTAACCATTCGGGAACGGATGAGCTCATACGACAACTCCCAAATACTGCGCCGTGGCGGCAGCTATCTCATCCGCACTGCGGAACGGTTGAGGCAACACCTTCGCGACGGTTCCGTCGGGACGAATGAGCACAGAGACCGGCAGCACAGGTGGCGCGCCGACGGCAATCTGCACCTTGCTCGAACCGTCCTGAACTCCGGGTAGTCGAACGGAATAGTCGATCAGTCGGGTCAAAGCGTTTTCCTGGTTCGGATCGGAATGCACGGTCAGCACAGTGATACTGTCCCCCGCGCGATCCGCAAATTCCTGCAAATGCGGCAGTTCTTCGGCGCATGGCGCGCACCAGTACGCCCACAAATTCAGCAGCGCGGGCTTACCTCCCAGCGCGGCAGCAAGATCGACCGAGCTTCCGTCTGCAACACAGTCGAGCGTGATCCCAGCGAGTGCGGCGCCGGCCGGAGCTTCGGCGGTAGGCGTCGGGCACGCTGTCAGTCCCGCTTGCCCACGAAGCTGATCGAGCGATTCGGACGACGGGGTGAACGTCGGCGGCCGATAGGCGGACGTCGAGGAACCGCCAGCCGAAACCGGGGTGTCATCTCCCCCGCGCGGCCAGATCGCAACAGCGAGCGCAACAACAACCGCAAGCACAACAAGGGACCACCGAGCAGCATTGGACATCTGGGTCACAACCCGGCCAGAGCGAGCAGATGCTCCGTCTCCGGGCCCTTCACCAGCGCAGCAGCTTCAATTTTGTCGGTAGGACCAAGGCCGTAGGACGGGCAGTCCTTGGCCAGAACGCACACTCCGCACGCCGGCTTACGCGCGTGACAGACGCGTCGTCCGTGGAAGATCACACGATGTGACAGCAGGGTCCATTCCTTACGTTCGATCAAAGCCCCGACAGCATGTTCGACCTTGACGGCATCTTCTTCCTCCGTCCACTTCCACCGACGCACCAAACGCCCGAAGTGGGTGTCGACGGTGATTCCCGGGACGTCGAACGCATTTCCCAGAACCACGTTGGCTGTCTTGCGACCGACTCCCGGCAACGTCACGAGGTCTGCAAGTTTGTTCGGCACTTCGCCGTCGTAACGCTCGAGCAGCGCCTGACCCAACCCGATCAGCGAGTTGGCCTTGTTCCGGTAGAAGCCCGTTGACCGGATGTACTCCTCGAGCTCGGTCCGGTCGGCTTCGGCGTAGGCCTTGGCGTCGGGATAACGGGCGAACAACGCCGGGGTGACCATATTGACGCGGACGTCAGTGCACTGCGCCGACAGGATTGTCGCCACCGTCAACTCGAGGGGCGTCGTGAAGTCGAGTTCGCAGTACACATGTGGGAAGGCAACGGCTAGTTTCCGGTTCATCCGACGCGCGCGACGGACCAGCGCGAGATGGGATTCCTCGTCGCGAGCGCCGGCAGACCGGCGGGTCGCTGAGCGCTCGGTCGGGGTGGTCTGCACTCAGACAACTGTACGGATACTCCCCGACATGACATTTGGTCGTGTCGATTCCGAGATGTTGGCCGTGTTTACTCTCCTCTATGCAAGGACTCGCCGTGATTCTCTTCCCAGTGCTGTTGATGCTTTTCGCGCTGGCCATGGAACGGGTCGAACGGAGACTGCGTCGACTCTCGGTTCGGGAGAACGAGGTGGCGGAGTTCCTCGACCAGGCTGGTCCCGACGACGTCGCGTCGCTGGCGACCGATGGGTTCCCGCATGCGTTTGCCCGCTTCCACCTGCGCCGGAAGGGTCGACCGGCCATCGCTCCGCGGCAATCGGGCGCAGAAGAACTGCCCACTCGCTAAGGCGATCGAAGAGGCATACAAGGTAGTCAATTTTATTCGCCATCAGGATAATTTCGACGCTTTCGTGGCATCAATCACTCGTGCCGAGCGCGTGGGACGTAGACTTCGATGCCGTACCTGTTGTATTCAACACGGACTGTGTCTGACGCAGCGTCTCGCTCGCACGAGTGAAGGCCGGCGTCTGGGCGGTTCGTGAGTACAAACCAAGCACAACCGGGTACAAAGTTAGATAGCGCAAAAAATGACACCACAAACGAACAAATCCCAACAAGGAGCGCACGTGGACGACGTCCTGGCAAGAGCCGGCATCTTCCAAGGAGTCGAGCCCTCAGCGGTAGCGGCGCTGACCAAGCAGCTGCAACCCGTCGACTTCCCCCGTGGACATGTCATCTTCAACGAGGGTGAACCCGGTGACCGCCTGTACATCATCGTGTCCGGCAAGGTGAAGATCGGTCGACGCTCACCTGACGGTCGCGAGAACCTGCTGACGATCATGGGTCCGTCCGACATGTTCGGCGAACTGTCCATCTTCGACCCGGGTCCCCGCACCTCGACGGCCACCACCGTCACCGAGGTTCGTGCCGTGAGCATGGACCGCGACGCTCTCAAGGCTTGGATCCAGCAGCGCCCCGAAATCGCCGAGCAGCTGCTCCGCGTTCTCGCACGTCGCCTGCGTCGTACCAACAACACGCTCGCCGACCTGATCTTCACGGACGTTCCCGGCCGTGTCGCCAAGGCACTGCTGCAGCTCGCACAGCGCTTCGGCACCCAGGAAGGTGGCGCGCTGCGCGTCACTCACGACCTCACCCAGGAAGAGATCGCCCAGCTGGTCGGCGCTTCCCGTGAGACCGTCAACAAGGCTCTTGCCGACTTCGCTCATCGCGGATGGCTGCGCCTCGAAGGCAAGAGCGTCCTGATCTCGGATTCCGAGCGTCTCGCGCGTCGCGCACGCTAGTTCTACCGTCTCGACTCTTTCGGCCGCTCCCACATCGGTGGGGGCGGCCGAAGTCTTTTCCGACGCTCGTCGCGACGGGTATAGCGCGCAACCACCTAGGCATTTGTGTCACACCTGAGCGCTGGCATGCTCGATGGAGGCAAATACGACTCCGAGGGGATGCATGTCCGAGATAATCGCTTCCGCGGCGGCGGGGAAGTTCCGCGGCATCCGACGCGACGGTTCGTTGTATTTCGGCGCGATCCGCTACGCAACCGCGGCCAGATTCCAACGGCCCGAACCTGCCGCATCTCATACCGGCATTCTCGACGCCACCATGCCAGGCACCGTGTTTCCTCAACCACCGTCGCGACTCGAGCGTGTCATGGGAGCGCCGCACCCCGAGTCTGAGCAGAGTGAGGACAGTTTCACCGTCACCGTCACGACGCCCTCGTTGTCCGGTAGCCGGCCCGTCATGGTGTGGCTGCACGGCGGTGGATACTCCAGCGGCGGAGGTTCACTGGCGTGGTACGACGGCGGCGCGTTGTCGGCCGAAGGCGATGTCGTGGTCGTATCGGTCAACTATCGCGTAGGCGTACTCGGCTATCTCCTCCTCGAGGGCGTCAGCGAGGGCAACCTCGGCGTCCGCGATCAGATCGCGGCCCTCGAGTGGGTACGCGAGAACATCGCGGGATTCGGTGGTGATCCCAATTCGATCACCGTGTTCGGCCAGTCCGCCGGCGCTCATTCCATCGTGAACCTGTTGAACAGTAATAACTCTCGGCCTTTGTTCCACCGAGCAATTCTGCAAAGCACCCCGCGGCTGGACCTCAACTTCACCAAGACCGCTGCGATCGAGAACGGCGAGACCTTTGCCCGACTGCTCGACGGCGATCCGAATACCGCTCCCCTCCCCCTAATCCTGGACGCCTTCCGCGCCACAGCCGTCGAGTTCGGCAGACGGTCTGAAAATGTTGTTCAGCCACCCTTTGCCCCGATATCCGACGTTGCACCACTTACCGGAAGCGCCGACAGTGGCGTGACAGAGGTAGTCATCGGATATACCCACGACGAGGGATCTGCCTTCGTTCGCGGGCTCCCCGGCGGCTCCATGGCCGACGAAACCACGTTGACGCAGAACATGTTTGCCGAGACGGTCGCAGAACTGGCCGATAACTTCACTCAGGCGGGTACCTCGGTCTACACCTACCGATTCGACTGGACACCTCCCGAGAACATCTTCGGTGCTACGCATTGCATCGAACTTCCGTTCATCCTCGGCACCGAAAAGTCTTGGCACGGTTCACCCATGCTGGGAATGGCCGACTGGACCACCGTCGACGAAATGGGTAGACGCATCCGCACGCTCTGGACTTCGTTTGCACATAACGGAAGTCCGGACAACGAGAACACCTGGAAGAAGTTCTCGCCCGACGAACCGATCGGAATCACCTTTACCTGAGCAACTTCGGGCGGCAATCCCCGCTAGGATTGCAGATATGGACATGCCCAAGCTCCTCGACGGGCGACTCAAACTTCGCCACCTGCTTCTGGTCGACGCCCTGAGCCGTCAGGGCAGCGTGGTCGGCGCCGCTGCCGCACTGCACATCACACAACCTGTGGCAACCCGCAGCCTCCACGACATAGAGTCCATCCTCGGTGTCTCCCTGTTCGATCGCGGCCCACGCGGCATCACCCCGACAATATTCGGCGAGGCCTTCACCACCCACGCTCGGGCGGTTATCGCTCAGCTCACCGAAGCGGGCCGACACGTCGTCGAGCTTGCCGACGCACACCGCGGAACCGTCATCGTGGGAACACATCTCGCCGGTTCCAACGTCTTGCTGCCCGGCGCCATTGCGCGGCTGAAAGCTCAGCATCCGCTACTGACCGTGATCGTCCGCGAAGGCACTCCGGAGCAGTTACTCACCGACTTGGAGGCCGGTCGTATCGACCTCATCGTCGGCCGACTCACAGCACCGACAGACGACCGCGCCGTCAGACGCAATCTCTACGCCGAGTCAGTTGAACTTGTTACCCGCGTGGATCATCCACTGACCAACCGTGACGAGGTGCAGCTCGACGAACTCCGCGAGTTCCCCTGGATCCTGCCCGGCGTCGAAACGGTGCTCCGACGCGAACTCGAGGAGTTCTTCGCCAGGAACGGTCTCCCCTTACCCGAGAACCGGGTAGAGGCAACGTCTTTCCTCACGGTGCGACAGCTCTTGCTGGAAACCGACATGATCGCTGTCCTTCCGAGTCTGATTCATCGCGACGACACCCGCTTGACCACACTCCCGATCACCCTGGATCCCATCGGTCACAGCGTCGGTCTCACGTCGTCGGCGACGAGGACGTCCAGTCCGTCGGCGCAGGCACTTATCGCGTCGTTGCGCAGTTTCGCGGAAGAACTCATGAACCAGTAAACGTTCGAAGCCCGCTCCCGGAGCGGGAGCGGGCTTCGAATATCGTTACACGTCAGGCGTTTTCTGCCACCCGCTGCTCTTCGTGCTGCAATCCCCGCGATGAGTCGGGCACCACCTTGAACAGCGCTATCGCGCCAACCAGACTGATCGAGCAGATCGACGCCAGGTACCACGTCACGCCCACAGATGATCCCGTGGCGTCCAGCAGAGCCGTCGCAATCATCGGAGCCAATCCGCCGCCCAGAATTGCACCACTCTGCAGAATCAACGACGAACCCGAGTATCGAACCTTGGCCGGGAACGTGTCGGCAATGATGCTTCCCTGGACACAATGAGTCACCGGAATGATCAGTCCCATTCCCAGGAACGCCACAACTGCAACGACCTTGTTCTCGGTGTTCAGCAGCGGGAAGAACGCGATGCACCACAACAGGATTGCGGCGGATCCTCCGATGAACATGTGCCGTCGACCGTACTTGTCGGCCACCTTGGTCCAGATCGGGATGGAGAGGAACCACAGGACCGCTGCCGCGGTGACACTGAGCACCAGGAATTGTTTGTCGTAGCCCAGATGTTGAGTTCCGTACGACAGAGTGAACACCATGAAGGCATATGCCACGGCGGAGTTAGCCAAACACGCGGCCAGCGTCAGTGACAACCGGGGGAACCCGACCTTGAGCGACTCACGCAGCGGGAACCGGACTATCTCGCCCTTCTCCATGATCCCGGCAAACGAGGGCGATTCGGTAACCCGCAACCGGATCACCAGACCGATCGCCACCAGAACGAAGCTGAGCAGGAACGGTATGCGCCAACCCCACGATTGGAAGGCCGAGTCCGACATCAATGCACTGGTGGTCAGGAAGATGCCATTGGCCAGAACAAGTCCGGCGGGGGTGCCCATCTGCGGGAAACCCGCATACAGGTTCTTCTGCCCGGCTGGCGCGTGCTCCATCGACATCAGCGTGGCACCGGCGCCCTCACCGCCGAGGCCGATGCCCTGGACAACTCTCATCGCCACCAGAAGTACCGGCGCCCAGAAACCGATGGAATCGTAATTCGGAATGAGTCCGATCAGTGTGGACCCGACTCCCATCATCACCAGAGACACCACAAGCGTCGCCTTGCGACCGATCCGGTCACCGAAGTGCCCGAACACCAAGCCGCCGACGGGCCTGGCGATGAACCCGACCGCAAAGGTGCTGAAGGCTGCGAGGGTGCCGGCGGTCGGACTCAGACTCGGGAAGAACTGCTTGTTGAAGATCAGCGCTGCGGCTGTTCCGTAAAGAAAGAAGTCGTACCATTCGAGGGTTGTGCCGGCGAGGGTTGCCATGGCAACCCGGCTGCGGGCAGCTTTCTCCGGCAACGGCTTTCCGTCACTGGTTACGCTTGTGGTCATCGCGGATACCTATCGATTGGATGAGTGGCAGTACGGTACGGTGAAATCTGTTTTTGCCGAGCATGTTTCAAAGGTTGTCTGAATTATGCTCATTAGAGACATGACTCACAAATGCCGAAATCACCGTGCGGCATACCGGAAATGGTATAGCTGAAGGATCAGCCGATCCCCAAGAAGCGTTCCGCATTTCCCCGCGAGATCAGTTGGCGTGCAGTCTCGTCCAAGAACTCACTCTTGCGCACCACCTCACCTACCGGTCGCTCGCCGAGGGGATACGGGTAATCGCTTCCCACCATCACCCGGTCAACGCCCACTGTGTCCACCAGTAGTCGCAGTGCACGTTCGTCGAAGACGACAGAATCCACGTAGAACCGGCCCAGATAGTGCGACGGCGGGAATTCCGATGTACCGATAATGTCGTTGCGGCCGTACCAGGCGTTTTCCATCCGGCCGAGCCAGAACGCGAAAGATCCGCCGCCGTGGGCAAATCCGATCTTGAGTCGGTCGTCGATCTTGTCGAACACGCCGCCGAGAATCAGCGCGAGTATCGACAGATGCGTTTCTGCGGGCATTGCGGTGAGCCACTGCGCCATCCACCGATCCAGGCGCGGTGAGGACGCCATGTCCCACGGGTGCACGAAGACCGGAACATCCAGTGACGCGCAGTGCTGCAGGAATGTCACGACTCCTTCGCTGTCGAGATCGAGGTCGCCGACGTGATTGCCGATCTCGACGCCTCGGTGCCCGTTGGCGATGCATCGTTCGAGTTCGCGGCACGCAGCATCGGTGTCCTGCAACGGAACCTGACAGAACGGGATAAGTCGATCTTTTGCCGGTTCGACGATCTCGAGCGCCAGGTCGTTGAAGATCCGAGAGATACGACTGGCCTGCTCGCCTGTTCGGCCGTAGTTGAAGAATGCCGGTGTCGGCGAGACGACCTGGGTGTGGATACCGTCGGCATCCATGTCACGCAGGCGCACCTCGGCGTCCCAGGCGTCGGATTGGATCCGTCGGAACTCCTTGGTGCCCATCATGATCATGGCTTCGGTTTCCGACTCCACTTTCAGCCACGGCGCGTCCGGGCCGGCATCAGCCGTGAGATCAGGCCACCCGTTGGGTACGTAATGGGTGTGAATGTCGATCATGTTGCTCATCGCTCAACCCTTGCCGGGATGGAGCGTGCCGCAGTTGTCACATGTGCGGGCGTCTTCACTCTCGTAGAACGTGACGAAGACGGGCGGAAGGTCGGCCACGATGTCGCGCACCTGAAGTTCGACTTCGTAGATCTTGTGATTGCACTCCAGGCAGTACCACTGGAAGTGCTCCAATGTTCCTTCCTGCCTCACTCTTTCGATCACCAGGCCGATCGATCCTGCGGTGGGGCGCTGCGGTGAATGCGGCAGATTTCCCGGTAGCAACCAGCTTTCACCCTCGCGGATGTCGACCCGCACCGGTCCGTCCTCGGTCATGACATTGACGTGAATGTCGCCCTCGACCTGGTAGAACCACTCCTCGTACGGGTCGAGGTGGTAGTCGGTCCGCTGGTTGGGCCCACCGACAACCTGCACGATGAAGTCGTCTCCGAGTGCCATCGTCTGGTTGTTGACCGGTGGCTGCAGCAGGTGGCGGTTGTCGTCGATCCATTTCTTGAAGTCGATGACGGGAGGAATGGTGGTCATGATGCGTTCTCCGTGTTCTCGATTGACAGCCGTCGGGCGGCGGGGTTCTCGATTGACAGCCGTCGGGAGGCAGGCACGTAGGCCACACCGGATATCTCGATGAGCAAGTGCGGGTGGGGCAATTGGTGAACTGCCACTGTGGTTCTCGTCGGACCGCTTTCGTCGAACAGCTCGGCGTACACTTCGTTGTATCCGCCGAAGTCGTTCATCGACACCAGGTATGACGTGACCTGAACCAGATCACGCAGGTCACCACCCACCTCGGCGAGGATCGCCGCGATGTTCTCGATGACTGCGCGTGTCTGCGCCCGAATGTCGAGCGCCGTGGTGCCCATCTCGTCGACTTCGACGCCCACAAACGTATTGTCGGGCCGACGTGAACTGGTGCCGGAGACGTAGACGAAGTCGCCTACCACCTTGACGTGCGGGAATTTTCCGCGAGGCTTTGCCAGCTTCTCGATGACCTGCGCCCCACTCATCGCCGTACACCCTTCACCGAGACGGTACCCAGTCCGTCGATGCTGCACTGTGCGACTCCCTCGTCGAGTCGCACGGCAGCAGTCGCTGCGCCGGCCAGAATCACGTAGCCGGCCCGGAGCGGAATGTGCCGACGGCGGGCGATATCCACCAAGGCATGCAACGCGCGCACGGGATCTCCGAGAATTGCTGCCGTCGAACCGGTAACCGTTTCGCCGCCTACCTCCATGCGCACCACCAAGTTCGCGGCACTGCGCATCGGCTGCCACGCGCCGATGACATATCCGGCGGCACTGGTGTTGTCGGCGACAACGTCGGTGTAGGTGAAGCGGAAGTCGCGGTAGCGCGAATCGATGATCTCCATCGCCGGAGCAACCGCGTCGACGCAGGATTCGATGTCCACGCTCGGGTCGTCGAGATCGACGTCCTTCGACAGCCGGTACGCGACTTCGGGTTCGATCTTGGGGTGGATGAACGTCGATAGTTCCAGGTCACCGCCGTCCGTCACCGCCATCGCGTCGGTCAACTGCCCGACGATCACTTCGGAGACACCCATCTGCGCCATCTTCGCTTGGCTGGTGAAGCCGAGCTTGATGCCCACCACCGATTCGCCACGGGCAGTGCGTCGTTCGATGAGTTCGTTCTGAATCCGGTAGGCGTCGTCGATATCGATAGTGTGATCGTCGGCGAGGCTCGGAGTGTCGGTACGACTCTGCGCAGCGTCGTCGAGGCGACGCGCAAGCGCGGATACGGTGTCTTCTGGGGCTGTCATCACGCCTCGCTCATTTCTCTGGAACTTCCTGCGGTTTCGATGTTCACAGTTGCACACACACATTTGTCGGTTCGGTGTAGAAGTGCAGCGAGGACTCGCCACCCTCACGTCCGATACCGGACAGGCCCATACCGCCGAAGGGGGATCGCAGTTCACGGGTGAACCACGTGTTGACCCAGGAGATTCCGACGTTCATCTTCTGGGCGACGCGGTGTCCGCGGCGCAGGTCGTTGGTCCACACGGAGGCCGCCAAGCCGTACTCGGTGTCGTTTGCCAAGGCGATCGCTTCTGCCTCGGTATCGAACGGGATGAGTGCGGCGACGGGTCCGAAGATCTCCTCGCGCACGACGCGATTCTTGTTGGTCAAGCCAGTCCACAGGGTGGGTTCGATCCACGATCCACCGGACAGATCCTGCCCGAGATCCGGAATTCCGCCACCGGTAAGCACTTTCGCGCCCTCCTGCTCGGCGATCTCGAAGTAGTCGAGAACCTTCTTCCGGTGCGCCTGCGAGATGAGCGGGCCTGTCGTCGTCGCAGTGAGCGTCGGGTCACCCAGACGCAATCCTGCTGCCCGCTCGACAAGTCCACCGGCGATGTCGTCGAAAATGCTGCGGTGCACGTACACCCGTTCGGTGCACAGGCAGACCTGGCCTGTGTTGGTGAACACCGACTTGGTCAGACCCGTCAACGCTTCGTCGATGTCGACGTCGTCGAACACGATCGCGGCGTTCTTGCCGCCGAGCTCGAACGAGACCGGACGCACCCGTGGTGCAACGGTTTTCATCACGTGCGAGCCGGTTGCCGAAGATCCGGTGAAGGTGACACCGTCGATACCGGGGTGGGTGGTGAGGAACTCGCCCGCAGAATTCGCACCGAATCCGTGCACGACGTTGTAGACGCCGGCAGGAAGGCCGACTTCTTCGAGCACCTCGGCCAGCAACGACGCCGTCGCCGGCGTCTCTTCGGAAGGCTTGACCACCACGGAGTTTCCGCACGCCAGCGCGGGCGCCACCTTCCAGGTCAGGAGAAGCAGTGGCAGGTTCCACGGCACGATGACCGCAACCACACCGAGCGGCTTGCGGATCGCGTAGTTCAGCGCCTGCTTGCCGCCGGCAAGATCCGTGACAAACGATTCCTGCCCCGCTGCGGCGACGATGTCGGCAAACGTACGGAAGTTCGTGAGGGCACGAGCAACGTCGAGTTCGCGCGCCTGCGTGATCGGCTTGCCCGTATCCGCCATCTCCGCGGCGACAAATTCCTCGAACCGCTCCTCGATCCGATCCGCGGCCCGTCGCAGCAGCGCGGTGCGCTCCCGGACCGGTGTATCCGCCCAACCGTTGTCCAGAGCACGTCTGGCCGAGGTCACAGCCCGATCGACCAGGGCCCGGTCGGCCTCGTGGACCTTGGCAAGAACACGGCCGGTTGCGGGGTCCACCTGGTCGAAGCTCGACGACGCGTCGGGTTCGACGTAGGAGCCATCCACGTAGTTGCGGATCCATCCGTCGCATTGTGAGGTCATGGACTAACTATTGGCCCCGAACCCATATCAAACAAATGCAAAAACTGCCGCCAGCTATACCTCAATTGGCATAACAGGCGGCAGTTCCACTGCACGGTTCAGCGACGCAGATATGCCAACTGCACGTTGACCGATTTTTCTGCCACCGGCCAGAGTTTCGGATCGACATCCGAATAGACGTGCTCGACCACGTCGCGTACCGACGCGGAATCGCCGAGCGAGACCAATGCCGCTCGCACCTGATCGAGCCGTTCTTCGCGATGCGCGAGGTAGTGCTTCGAAATCTCTTGCAGGTCAGGCAATTCCGGGCCATGCCCAGGCAGAACGGTTCGCCCGTCACCGAGTTCGATGAGCGCACGCAGCGATGCGAGGTAGTCCCCCAAATCGCCGTCCGAATCATCGAGAACCGTTGTGCCACGGCCGAGTATCGTGTCACCGGTCAGCACACTGCCCTCGTTCTCGATGACGATCGAGACGGAGTCCGCGGTATGACCAGGAGTTGCCACTATACGCAGGCGCAGCCCGGCAACCTCGATGAGTTCACCGTCGACAAGCGTCGTACCGCTGCCGCGCAGGAACTCGGGAGAAACGGAACGCACTGGCGCCGAAGTCAATTCGTGAAAACGGCTCACTCCGCCGGTGTGATCGAAGTGCCGGTGCGTGATCAGGACCAACGCCACCGCGCCGACTCCGGCCACTCGCTGCAGATGTTCTTCGTCGTTGTCACCGGGATCGACGACTACATACTGGTCACTGCCCGGCGCTCGCAGAATCCAGGTGTTGGTACCGTCGAGCGTCATCATGCCCGGGTTGTTCTCGAGCATGACCGACGCGATGTCGGTGACGCGGCGAAGCTGCGCGTATGCGGGATGAACCGTTGTCATCAGCGAACTTCTACGATCAGTTCCACCTCGACAGCGGAGCCGAGGGGAAGTTCTGCAACACCGACAGCGGAGCGAGCGTGAATGCCTGCGTCGCCGAAGACCTCGACGAGGAATTCGGACGCGCCGTTGATCACGCCGGGCTGACCGGTGAAGCCTTGCGCGGAGGCGACAAATCCGACGACCTTGACCACACGAACCAGGTTGTCGATGCCAACCAGAGCGTTGATCGCGGCAAGAGCGTTGAGCGCGCAGACACGCGCGGCAGCCTTTGCGTCAGCATCCGACGCGTCCGCGCCTAGCTTGCCCGTCAGCGACAGCTTTCCGTCGACAAAAGGCAACTGGCCCGAGGTGTAGACGTGATCGCCACTACGAACCGCAGGGACATAGGCAGCGACCGGCGCCGCAACCGCGGGCAGTTCGATGCCGAGTTCCGCGAGACGCGCTGACCAGGTCTGTGTTGTTTCGGTCATGCGCCTGCAACCTTCGGACGCTTGAGGTATGCGACGTGCTGTTCGCCCGACGCGCTCGGAAGAACCGTCACCAGCTCCCAACCGTCGACGCCCCAATTATCGAGGATGGCCTTCGGGTTGTGGACCAGCAACGGAGTAACGGTGTATTCCCAGGAAGTCAATTCACTCATGTGGTGAGCCTATCCCGCGCACATCTTCGGCCCCAGACTTATAGGCTCGCGGTGTGGTTGCATCCCAAGATGAGCTGAGCAAGAGCTGGCCGGAGTCCGCATCGAAGGCCCGCCTGCATTTTGTGTCGGGAAAAGGCGGGACCGGTAAGTCGACGGTAGCCGCCGCCTTGGCGCTCGCGTTAGCCGAAGGCGGCCGACGCGTTCTGCTGGTGGAAGTGGAGGGCCGCCAGGGAATTGCGCAGCTCTTCGACGTGCCACCGCTGCCCCCGCAGGAGACGAAAGTCGCAGCTGCCGAAGGTGGCGGTGAGGTGATGGCGTTGGCCGTCGATATCGAGACGGCTTTCCTCGAGTACTTGGAGATGTTCTACAACCTGGGCTTCGCCGGCCGCGCGATGCGCAAGTTCGGCGCCATCGAGTTCGCCACGACCATTGCACCTGGCCTGCGTGACGTACTGCTCACCGGCAAGATCAAGGAGTGCGTCATCCGCACCGATCGGACCGGGAAGCGGGTGTACGACGCCGTTGTCGTCGACGCCCCGCCGACGGGCCGGATCGGCAGTTTCCTCGACGTCACGAAGGCTATGGCCGATCTCGCCAAAGGTGGGCCGGTGCATTCGCAGAGTGAGGGCGTCGTGCGACTGCTGCACTCGCCGGAAACAGTGGTGCATCTGGTGGCGCTACTCGAGGCACTGCCCGTGCAGGAAACCGCGGATGCCGCCTTGGAATTGGCGCGCGACGAGCTCAATCTCGGCGCGATCATCGTCAACCGCACCAGCCCGAAGTTCCTGCCGGAGGGCACTCTGGCGGGTGCTGCGGCCGGAAAGATCGATGCCGCGTCCATTCGATCCACGCTCACGGATGTCGGCCTCGAACTGTCGGACGAAGACTTCGCCGGACTGCTGACGGAAACCATCGAGCACGCGTCTGTTCTCGAAGCGCAGGAATCCAGTGCGGAGAAACTGCAGGAGATCGACGGCGCCCGACTGCACTTGCCTACTCTGGCCGACGGCGTCGATCTGGGTGGCCTCTACGAACTGGCCGAATACCTCATGGAACAGGGTGTCCGATGACCGAAACCACCGAAAACGCGGTCCCTGACAATGTCATGGTCGGCAGTTCCAGAACCGGCCGCCGCAGCGCTCCGGTGCTCGACATCTCGGCGATCATCAACGATCCGACCGCACGAATTGTGGTGTGCTGCGGCGCGGGCGGCGTCGGCAAGACCACCACGGCGGCATCGCTGGCGTTGCGGGCGGCCGAGCAGGGCCGACGCGTCGTCGTTCTCACGATCGATCCGGCGAGGCGGCTGGCTCAGGCTCTGGGCGTCGCGGAACTCGACAACACACCGCAACCGGTGAAACTCGGTCCGGAAGCAACGGGCGAGTTGCACGCGATGATGCTCAACATGCGGCGCACGTTCGACGAGATGGTGCTCGAGCACTCCAGCCCCGAGAAGGCTCAGCAGATCCTCGCGAACCCCTTCTACCAAACCGTTGCCACATCGTTCTCCGGCACTCAGGAATACATGGCGATGGAGAAGCTGGGACAGCTCGCGTCGAACGACAAGTGGGACCTGGTGATCGTGGATACGCCGCCGTCCCGGAACGCACTCGATTTCCTGGACGCTCCGCAGCGACTGGGAACCTTCCTCGACGGCCGGATGATCCGGTTGCTCTCAGCTCCGGGGCGGGGTTTGACCAAGCTTGTTGCCGGCGCCATGGGATTGGCACTCAAGGGTGTGTCGACGATCGTCGGAAGTGCGATGCTCGCTGACGCGTCGGCGTTTGTTCAGTCGCTCGATTCGATGTTCGGCGGCTTCCGCGAGCGCGCAACCAAGACGTACGAACTCCTGCGTCAGCCAGGCACCCATTTTCTGGTGATCGCTGCTGCGGAACCTGACGCGTTGCGGGAAGCGGCGTTTTTCGTGGACCGCCTGGCCGGAGATTCGATGCCGCTTGCCGGGTTGGTGTTGAACCGAACACATCCGACTCTGACCGCACTGCCGGCTGATCACGCGGCAACGGCCGCGGACAAACTCGCAGCCAAGGAGAACCCGACCGACGCCGAGGCACTGACGGAAGCGGTACTACGCATTCATGCTCACCGCGCAGCAATCGCCAAACGTGAGGTGGCGCTGCTGAGCCGGTTTACCGCAGCTCATCCGAGGGTGCCGCTGATCGGCGTTCCGTCACTGCCGTTCGAGGTATCAGACCTCGAGGCACTGCGCGCTGTGGGCGACCAGCTCACTCGGAAGGGCTAGATCAGGAAAGGCTAGACCAGGAAAAGCTAGGTCAGACAGCAGTTGACTGCTGGTGGCGTCGATCCTCGAAGAATTCGGACCACGAGTCGACATCGGGGTGCTGCTTGAGGAGAGCGCGTCGCTGGCGTTCGGTCATCCCGCCCCACACTCCGAATTCGACGCGGTTGTCGAGAGCGTCGGCGCCGCACTGCATCAGGACCGGGCAGTGTCGGCAGATTGTTGCTGCCTTACGTTGCGCGGCACCTCGAACGAAAAGCTGATCCGGATCTACTTCGCGGCAGCGCGCCTGTGTTACCCAGGCGATGCGAGCCTCTGCTTGTTCGACATCCAAACGGCTACTCGGGGTGGCTGTGTACATTCTCTGGTCCCCTCTACAAAGTATGTCCGTCGCCTCGAGGGCGAGCAGCACAACATCTCTGCTTCCGTCGCGGGATATCACGACGAAAGCTGAGACACATTCGTGATCGAGTGTTATGTCAATCACACCGTTCACACAATTTAGGTAAAGAAACGCCCAGACGCAAGACGGGCGTCCACCTTTTTTGGTACGGCAGTACAAACCGGGTGTTCAGGACGTTTTATTCGGCACGAATTCTTCGCGTGCCACGTCCACGGGGTGCGCACACGTACTCTGTAGATCGTGTCGATTGCAAAAACAGTGGCGAAGCTCGCCGGAAGCTCTGCCTTGGCCGGTGTCCTCGTTGCCGGAGTGATGTTTCCGCTGGCAGGCGGACTCGGATTCGCATCCAATCGAGCCGCGGACACGGTCGACAACGTTTCAGCTGAGTTGGTCGACGGCACGGTCCCCGCGGTATCGACGATGGTCGATTCGGCGGGCAATCCCATCGCCTGGCTGTACGAGCAACGCCGGTTCGAAGTCCCGAGCGACCAGATCTCGAACAACATGAAGTTGGCGATCGTCTCCATCGAGGACCGTCGATTCCCCGATCACAAGGGAGTGGACTGGCAGGGAACGCTGCGCGCCTTCCTGACCAACACCACCTCCGGTGAGGTCCAGCAGGGTGCCTCGACGCTCGATCAGCAGTACGTGAAGAACTACCAACTGTTGGTCGTCGCAAAAACCGATGCCGAGCGCCGCGCCGCGATCGAGACCACTCCGGCTCGCAAGATCCGCGAAATCCGTATGGCGCTCACCCTGGACAAGGAACTCACGAAGGACGAGATCCTCACCCGCTACCTGAACCTGGTGCCGTTCGGTAACGGTTCCTTCGGGATCCAGGATGCCGCTCAGACGTACTTCGGCATCGACGCCAAAGACTTGAGCGTTCCGCAGTCCGCGATGCTCGCCGGCATGGTTCAGTCGAGTTCGGCCTTGAACCCGTACACCAACGTCGAAGGTGTCACCGAGCGCCGCAACACCGTGCTCGACACCATGATCACCAACATTTCCGACCGGGCCAACGAGTTCCGGGCGGCCAAAGACGAACCGTTGGGTGTTCTACCCACCCCCAACACGCTCCCGCGCGGATGCATCGCGGCCGGTGACCGCGGATTCTTCTGCGACTACGCACTCAAATACCTCTCGGACGCCGGGATCAGTCGCGAGCAGATCAATGAGGGCGGCTACCTCATCAAAACCACGCTCGACCCGGCGGTGCAGGCATCCACCAAGGCTGGTCTCAACGCAAACGCCAAGGCGGACCTCGACGGCATCGCCAACGTCATGAGCGTGATTCGGCCCGGCCAGGACTCGCACAAGGTCGTGGCGATGGCCAGCAGCCGCACGTACGGTCTCGACGCCGACGCCAGCGAAACCGTCCTGGCTCAGCCGTATTCACTGTCCGGTGACGGTGCCGGCTCGGTGTTCAAGGTCTTCACCACCGCCGCCGCCATGGAGAAGGGCCTCGGCATCGACGCGATGCTCGATGTTCCCCGCCGCTTCGACGCAAAGGGCTTCGGTAGTGGCGGCGCGGCGGGATGTCCGGTGTCCACGTACTGCGTCGAGAACGTCGGTAACTATCCGGCGACGATGTCGGTGACGGATGCTCTCGCGCAGTCGCCCAACACCGCGTTCGTGAAGCTCATCGCAGCAACCGGTGTGACGCCGACAGTCGATATGGCCGTGCGTCTCGGCCTGCGTTCGTACGCCGAGCCCAATACGTCGGGCTTCGACGATCGCAGCATGGCCGACTTCCAGAAGGAACAGAATCTCGGCTCGTTCACGCTCGGCCCGACCTGGATCAATCCGCTCGAACTGTCGAACGTCGCGGCAACATTGGCGTCGCACGGCAAGTGGTGCCCGCCCAGTCCGATCGATTCCGTCGTCGACCGCAACGGCAAGCCGGTGACGGTCACGGAACAGGGCTGCGAGCAGGTAGTCGAGCCCGGATTGGCCGATACCCTCGCCAATGCGCTCAGCCGCGACGACGTGGGTGCAGGTACATCTGCGGGTGCCGCAGGCAGCGCTGGATGGTCTCTGCCGATGTCCGGTAAGACCGGTACCACGGAGACCCACAAGTCTTCGGCGTTCCTCGGCTTCACGAACAATCTGGCCGCGGCCGTCTACATCTTCGGCGACTCCCCGACTCCGGGTGAGATCTGCTCGACTCCGCTTCGCCCGTGCTACAGCGGAAACCTGTACGGCGGTACCGAACCGGCTCGGAGCTGGTTCGCCGCGATGATGCCGGTTGCCAACAATTTCGGTCCGACGGCGCTTCCGCCGATCGATCAGAAGTATGCACGTGGCTCGCAGAACGGACAGGTTCCCGAGGTTGTCGGACTGAGCCAGTCCGCTGCCACGTCCCGCCTGCAGGAGTCGGGATTCACCGTCAACGCGGTGACGTCCGCATCGGGCGCGCGTGCCGGAACTGTCACCGGCGCGTCTCCGTCGGGCTCGGCGATACCGGGTTCCACCATCACGATCTACATCAGTGACGGGTCGGTACGCGCACCGGCGGCACCGGCGGCACCGGACGGCTCACCTGCTCCGGCCTCACCGGCACCCGATTCGCCGGCACCCGGAGCGCCACAACCGCGCTAACACCCGCACGAAAGAACGGCCGCACCCTCACACGAGGTTGCGGCCGTTCTCTTTTGTCGGTGGAGCTGACAAGCGCTGTCGGTGACGCCTACAGGCGAGACTTCACGGCAGCGGAGATACGCGCGCCATCAGCCTTACCCTTGGCCAAAGCACTGGCGGCCTTGATGACCTGACCCATCTGACGCATACCCGGACGCTCGCCGAGCTCCTCGGCTACCTGAGCCATCGCCGTGTCGACGACGTCGACAAGTTCTGCGTCGGTCAACGGCGTCGGCAGGTACTCGTCGATGATCTGCGCTTCGGCGCGCTCTTTCGCGGCAAGTTCACCACGGCCGTTCTCGGTATAGATTTCGGCGGATTCCCCGCGCTTCTTCGATTCCTTGGCAAGAACCTTGATGATTTCTTCGTCGGTGAGGACTCGCGCTTCCTTACCGGCAACCTCTTCGGTCTGAACTGCTGCGATGAGCATCCGGAGGGTGCCGGTG
The DNA here is from genome assembly GCF_003797085.1 of Rhodococcus sp. WS3. Taxonomy (NCBI): domain Bacteria; kingdom Bacillati; phylum Actinomycetota; class Actinomycetes; order Mycobacteriales; family Nocardiaceae; genus Rhodococcus; species Rhodococcus sp. WS3. The sequence goes on along the minus strand of NZ_RKMA01000001.1, from coordinate 3,092,164 downwards.
CGAAGCGGATCCTTGGCCTTCATGGATGCGACCATGTCGGAACGGAGTTTGTCTTTGAGCGTTGCTGTCGTGTCGGACATGGGGGAAACGCTACGCGCACGCCCCGCCTCCCGTCCCCTTAGTTATATCCTTGACTGGTGTCTGACCAGTTCCGCACCAACCTGACCCGCACCGCACTTGGTGCCGCGGGCGTCGCTGCACTCGGAATCGGGTACGCATCCGGCATCGAACGCAATGCTTTTACGTTGCGCGAGGTGACGATGCCCGTACTCGAGCCGGGGTCGTCGTCGTTGCGGGTTCTCCACCTCAGCGATCTGCATATGATGCCTAACCAGCGATTGAAGCAGAACTGGTTGCGTGAGCTCGAAAGCCTCGACCCGGATCTCGTGGTGAACACCGGCGACAACCTGTCGCACCAGCGCAGTGTTCCCGCAGTTGTCCAGGCACTGGGCGACCTGCTCGCACGCCCAGGTCTATTCGTGTTCGGCAGCAACGACTACTTCGCTCCGAAGCCGAAGAACCCGTTGAGCTACCTCTTCGACAAGAAGAAGCGCATCACGGGCGATCCGCTGCCGTGGGGAGACCTGCGGGCTGCATTTACCGAGCGTGGTTGGCTCGACGTGACGCATGTACGACGCGAACTCGAGGTGTCTGGCATCAAGATCGCGACGGCCGGCGTCGACGATCCGCATCTCAAGCGCGATCGTTACGACACCATCGCGGGCCCGCCCAATCCCCTGGCTCAGCTCAAGCTCGGTTTGACGCACTCCCCCGAACCCCGGGTGTTGGATCGGTTCGCCGAGGACGGCTACGACCTTGTTCTCGCCGGCCATACACACGGCGGGCAGCTGTGCCTGCCGTTCTACGGCGCGCTTGTCACCAACTGCGAGTTGGACCGCTCCCGCGTGAAGGGCCCGTCCAAGTGGGGTGCTCACACACAGCTTCACGTGTCTGCCGGCATCGGAACCTCGCCGTGGGCTCCGGTACGTTTCTGCTGCCGCCCCGAGGCAACCCTGTTGACGTTGGTGCCGTCTACCGGCCGCGAACCGGAGCACTCCACCGAGCGCGGTTCCGCTCACTCAGCTGCGCCGGTTTTACGCAACTGAACTGCGGATTTAATGCCTGCCGACTTCGTGCTGTAAGCTAACCGAGGTTCGACACGGGGTGTGGCGCAGCTTGGTAGCGCGCTTCGTTCGGGACGAAGAGGTCGTGGGTTCAAATCCCGCCACCCCGACAGTGAAGAACTTGAAGAAGGCACTTTTTCCTCGCGGAGAAGGTGCCTTCTTTTGTTGTACCGTGCTCTCCAGGAGGTGGTTACCCATGGGCAAGAACGAGGACTTCGCGCACAACGACATCGCCAGTCGCAGTCGACGTGAGAAGGCGGTGGGTCTGGCCAAGTTCGCATGGAATCGTGGGATCACCGCCGCCGAACTACTCGACATGCCCGACGATCGACTGCGCAAACTCGCGCGTGCCGCCGACGCGAATCCCCCGAGCACCCGGGAGACCTGGACCATCGCAGCCGGTCTCATCGACGAGAAGGATCAGTGGGCAGCGGCGCATCCTGATCGCGCTGAGGCGCAGCGCACGCACGCCGACGAGAAGATCATGTGGGTGAAGAAGCCTATCGAGCCGTGGCTTTAGTACTTCGTTCCTCGAGGCACGCCAGGACGCGGGCCGCGTTCTTCTCCAGGACAGCCGCGTAGACGTCGATGTCACCGCTGTCCGGGGTTCCGCTGAGTACCGAGATCGCAAGCACGTCACCCACCGAGTAGATCCCGTGATTGAACGGGCTCCGCGGCGACACGTACGGAAATGACGTGGTCGAAACGATTCTTGAATCGCCGAGAGTCATGACGGCCGGTCCACGATTGACGCTGCTCGCTACAGTTCCCAGTTTCGGATCCGATGACAATTCAGGTTTGACCGCAATAGCCGGAAGTTCGTATTGCAGCGCACGTACGGCCCGGTATGCGTCAGGATATTCCGCTTTGCCGTGGTTGTTGTTTGTGGTGATCGCGGCAAGTCGTTCCGCAATATCTTGTTTATCCATCGCCAGATCGACGTGATAGCAACCCATGTGATTTTGTCCGCGCACCTCTGCCCCTGCGGGGGCGCCGGACATCACCTGCATCGAGCGTGGACTCTTGTCACCAAAATGTTCTTCCAGTGATAACGAGATGATCGTCTGGGCGATAGCCGTCACTGTCACGCCTGGCCACATTTTCTTGGCTTCTCGAATCGCCACCAGATCGAGCATGATCGCGGCAGCCGACCGCTTGCCCGTAAAGGTCACGGCACCACCGCCGGAATCCGGTGCGTCGTATTTCCGGGTTTCCGGAAGAGCACGAAATGCGCGGACATACCGGCGCGGAGTTCCGAGGAGTCCTTTGACGGACGACCACCACGGGTTCGGCGCCGTGAGTTCCGGAATGAAGTCGGGTAAATGCTTCGACGAGAACAGGTCGTGAACAATCGCGTTGTACACATGCCCGTCACCTAATGCATGCGAGCCCTTGAGGATCACCACCGTTGCTTCACCCTGCACCCCTGGGGCATCACGAACACCTCGAACAACGTGCAGCCGCCACAGACATTCGTAGGGATCGACGATCCGTGCGGCAATGTCGGCGAAGTATTCGAAAACACCTTTCCACGAGGATATTTCGACATTGTCTTCGACATGCTTGGTGATATCGAAGGGTGCGGAGTCGATCCAATAGGGAAACCCGAACCCGCCGGGAACTGTGGTCACGGTCCACCGCAATTGTGGGATCCTCGACGCGCGTGCACCGAGGAACTCGAGTAGTTCCTTCTTGTCGAGCGGAGTCGAGTCACCCGAATCGAACAGGAAAATCGTCAGGACATCAGTGGAGCGGGTTTCCATATTTGCGGGAATCAATTCGAAATCCACTGAGGTCAGTTGTTTGGCAGGCACGACAAATCTCCGATCCAGCCTAATCGAGACAAAGCGGGCATGAAAAGGGTAAACAACCACTACCCGCTTCGCGAAATGTTCGCCCGATCGTTTACACCCCGGCGACGACGCATAGGCCGCGTTTCCGCACCCAACCTGTGCAGCGTCGCTTCCAGAACTCCCCATCGTTCGCGACTTGATTCCGGCAGAGAACGAACGATCTTGGCAACTTCGCGCAAGGAATCTGCAAGTGCGATCTCTTCACCATCGAGCAACCCGCTGTAGTTCACATCCAAGAGATACGGCGTGTCGACGGTTGTCAGAATTGCAAGGTTGTCGAGAAATATCTCGAGATCGCGAGCGGCAGCAGAGTCGTTATCTGCTTCCGACGCCGCGACATAGTCGAAGTCATTCTTCCATAATTCAGTTCGCAGATTGTCTTGGCGCAGAGTTATCACTGTTCCGATCTTTCTCTGTCGACCGTTATGTTCGTCGAGAGCGAGCACCTCGTGAGCAAGCCTGAGCACGTTGTCATCGGTCATTGAAGCCCCGACAACAACCAGGTGACCAGTAGCCATGAGGGACTGAACAATTGATCCCAGCGGGCGCCGCTCCGCGTCGTATCTGACGAAATCTCGTCTGCTCAGCACGATACTGTCCGGGTCTCCGCTGTCGCCATGCATCTTGAGTATCCAGGGGCGGCTTGCGGTTGCTTCCTCCCTTGGGAGCACCGCTATCGAACCTCGGCCGTGAGCAGATTCGAAAGCTTTCTCGTAGAGCGAGTCGTAGTTGGTGGTGACCACTTTGGTCACGCCCAGTGAAGCAAGTAGGCAATGAGACAGCGTCGGCTTGGCGCCACCCCCGGTCAACTCGACAACGCTGGCGCCCAATCCTTGAGGATGCAATGCCTTGGACAGCAGTTGTGCGCGATCCAAAACTCCGAGGCCGGAGAACAATTCGGCATCGATAGACGGAAGCGCTTCGCTTCGAATCCGGTCAAGGAGACTGTCCCACGAAGGCAATCCAGCCGGAATACTGACTCCCGCACCCAACAACAACGAGACGTCACCGGCACGCAGTCGATCTGCTAGCTGCTGGACCTGCGGAGGTACTCCGGCGCTACACAGATGCCCACGCCGAACAGATTGGTAGGCAGCATAATCGGCGGCATTGGCAACGACAAATGCTATATCGAAGTCGTATTTGTCGGCGCACACTGCTGCGGCGTCGATCAGTGCCTTGATTACGTGGCCGCGTACTCCACCCTGGCCCCCCAACCCCACTCCGAACGTCGGCAATGCAACGAGCGGTTTCACTCGGCTACCGCCCGGCTGAATTCCAGTTCTGGCGATCACGTCAAGGACTTCGTAGACGCCCTCCACCAACCAGTCCACCGAAATCCGCGACGCGACATTCAACAGCCAAGCTGGACGCCCCTCCTTCGGAAAGGACCGAACCCGACCAGCGCCGGCCGGTGCGAAGTCCAACTGTGCAGTGAGTCCAAGCACAGGCCACCAGTGCTCGCGTGGTAGGAAACTACCGCTCGTCGAGACGACAGCTGCGTCCCAGTCAACCGATTCGAGCCGTCCGCGGACAACAAACACATGCCCTGCACTTGCATCGTTCCCAGCCACGCACGACTCCCAGCGATCGATCTCCAGCACAGGTGTCCGCAAACCGCTGCGCGGCGCTTACACCCCAGCGACGGTTTCCTTGGCCCAACGGTAATCCGCTTTTCCGCTCGGTGAGCGAAGGATCGCCGGAACAAGAACGATCGAACGGGGAATCTTGTACCCCGCCACATGAATCCGGCAGTGCTCGGACAGGGCATCTGGTTCCACATCTTCGAACCCAGGCCTGATCTGGACAACCGCAGCCACTTTTTCACCGAAGCGCGCGTCGGGTGCACCCGCCACGAGGGCGTCGAAAACCGCTGGGTGAGTCTTGAGCGCCTGTTCCACCTCTTCGGGATACACCTTCTCTCCGCCCGAGTTGATGCACATGGAACCGCGTCCGAGCAGCACGATCGTGCCGTCCACTTCCATCGTTCCCATGTCGCCGAGAACTGCCATCCGTACACCGTCGACAACGGGGAACGTCGCGGCTGATTTCTCCGGATCGTCGAAGTAGGCCAGTGGCACATGCCCCGCTCGTGCGATGTAGCCGACGATATCCGAGCCCGGTTCGATCCGACGGAATTCCTCGTCGACCAGAATCATGTTGGGGTTGGAGCGAATTCGCTTCGTTCCGTCCTCGCCGAATTCGACGACGCCGTCGTTACCGGATTCGGAGGCACCGAACGCATCTTTGATCACCAACCCGGGAATTCGAGACTTCAACTCTTCCTTGAGGTTCGGCGAGAACAGCGCGCCGCCGGATCCGATCAGTTTCAACGAAGAGATGTCGTACTTACCGTCGGCATCGGCGATCGCATCGGCGATCGGACGGGCGATCGCGTCGCCTACAACAGTGATGCCGGTGATCTTCTCGGCCTCGACGAGCCTGAGCACGTCGAGGGGGTCGAAGCTCCGGGTCAGGACTCGCGGCGCTCCCATCAGAAAGGCAGTGAGCAGCGAGTAGATGGCAGCACCATGCATGAGCGGTGGAATAAGCAGCAGCACAGTGGGATTGGTATTCGCAATCGCAGCGTCGACCACTTCTTCGAGACTACGACGCGGCGGTCCGCTGAGGTTGGCTCCGGACAGAGCAGCGAAGAAGAAGTCTTCGTGCCGCCAGACAACTCCCTTGGGCATCCCCGTAGTTCCGCCGGTGTAGATGATGAAATGGTCATCGTCTGAGCGAGTCTCGAAATCCCGGACGTCGGACGCTGCGGCCAGTGCAGTTTCGTACTCGTCGCCGACGATGAGAACGTGGTCGATCTCGGGGCACTGCGGTACAACACCCAGGGCAATCTCCGCGAATTCATCCTCGACCAGTAATGCCACCATCTTCGAGTTGGTATAGACGTACGCAAGTTCGACGTCGGTGTAGCGGAAGTTGACGTTGATCGGAACGGCCCTGATCTTCATGCAGGCCAGTAGCGCTTCCACATATTCAACGCAGTTCCTCATGTGGATTCCGACGTGCTGCCCCGGTTTGACGCCGACGGACTGAAGGTGGTGCGCCAATCGGTTGGACCGTAGTTCGAGTTCCCGATAAGTGAGACGCCTTTCCTCGAGAATCAGCGGTGTTCGATCGGGAATCGCATCGGCAACGGCCTCGAACAGATCGGCAACGTTCAGGGTCATCGGGTTCCTCACGTGTCTTCGCTCACAATTGGCAGGTCTTTCGCGAAGCTAACACTTTTACCGAGTCGCCGAATGCAAAATGCGGAGTAGGTTCCGTTAGTCGGGATCAGCAATGTTCGCCCCGAGACCAGCTAAAAGTGCCCAATACCACAAGCGTAGCCTTGCCTAATGCTCACTCGTACTTCATTCCGGACCCGCACATCGGTCCGGATCGCCATGGTTGCGCTGGCGACAGTATTTGCAGCAACAGCCTGTGGAACTTCCGACGCCGGAAGTAACGCCAACGGAAACACCGACGTCGCGACCGGCGGCAAGCTGTTCAGCACCGCCGACACGGAAACCGCGAAGCTCGGTAGTGACTCCGCTCCCGGCGAGTTCCCGCGCACCGTCACACATGCACTGGGCGAGGTCACACTCGAGACGAAGCCGACCCGAGTCGTCGTCCTGGACAGCGGAGAGTTGGACGAAGCCCTCTCACTCGGCATCACCCCGGTCGGTATCGCCAGCCCGGAAAGCGCAGCCGGCCAGCCGTCGTACCTCGCCGACAAGTTGGTGGGCGTCCCCGATGTCGGCACCACTAACAATCTCAACCTCGAAGCCATCACCGCACTGAAGCCCGATCTGATCCTGGGCAGCAAACTGCGCCAGGACAAGCTGTACCCGCAGCTGTCCGCGATCGCGCCGACGGTCTTCAGTATCCGTCCCGGATTCCCGTGGAAGGAGAACTTCCTCCTTGCCGGTGACGCACTGGGTGAAGAGACGAAAGCCGAGCAGATCCTCAACGACTACCAGGCCCATGCCGACGAGGTCCGCACGTCGATCGACGGTTCCCCGACCATCTCGCTGGTCCGCTTCATGTCCGGCAAGCTGCGTCTGTACGGAAACCTGTCCTTCATCGGCGTCATCCTGAAGGACGTCGGACTCCCCCGTCCGGCAATCCAGGACATCGACGAACTGGCCGTCGAGGTCAGCCCGGAAACGATCACCCAAGCCGAGGGCGATCAGATCTTCTACTCCAGCTACGGAAGTCCCGCTGACACCGGTCAAACCACCGTCACCGCCGGCCCCTTGTGGGCAACGATGGACGCCGTCAAGGACGGTCGCGCCAGCGAAGTCAGCGACGAAACCTGGTTCCTGGGTCTCGGCCCGACAGGCGCCAACTTGGTTCTCGAGGACCTGCAGGCCAAGCTCGGAAAGTAGTTACGACAGAAGACGGCGAGGGGAATTGCTATTTCCCTCGCCGTCTTTTTGATTCGGCCAATGGCTACAGTGTTCTCGTGCCTCTTCTCGGTCCAGAAGATCGCTTGCCCGGATGCCCAAAGCGCATTCTCGTAGCGGGAACATCCGGTTCCGGAAAAACGACCTTGGCCTCCCGAATCGGAACGCTTCTCGGCATCGAACACGTCGAGATCGACGGTCTCTATCACGGCCCGAACTGGACACCGCGAGAGCAATTCCTGTTCGACGTCACAACATTCAGTTCGGCGCCGCGGTGGGTGACGGAATGGCAGTACCGGTCCGTTCGCGATCTACTCGCCGATGAAGCGGATCTTCTTGTGTGGCTGGACCTGTCGCGCTGCACCGTGATGCGCCAGGTTATCGTTCGGACGGTACAGAGGCGGCTGGGGCGAAAAGTCTTGTGGAACGGCAATATCGAGCCACCACTACACACGTTCTTCTCCGACCGAGATCACATCGTTCGCTGGGCCTGGAACACGCACCGTACGAGTGCACTCCGGATCGCGGCACTGCGAGATCGGCGACCGGACCTCACGATTGTCCGCCTACGGACCCATGCCGACATCGAACGGTGGATCGCGGGACCGCTGCAAACTAGGGCGTGAACCGGTCGACTCTCCGGAGTCGAGCGGCATTTTTTGTTCAGCGAGTGTCTTGCTCGAGGTGTTCGTTCATCGTCGAGTGCAGGTCGACGAGAAATTCCTCGAATCGACTGAGCAGTTCAGGCGGGTATTTCTCCATCATGGCGTCGAGTCGTACGGCGAGTGGTCCGAAGAACTCGTCAGCCAGGTCCTGCACATGCGCACTGCTGTGCAGCGTGACTACCCGACGGTCTGCATTCTCGCGGGTCCGGACGATATGTCCAGCCTTTTCCAGGCGGTTGAGCAACGCGGTAGTGGCGCCCGACGTCAGTGAGATCCGCTCTCCAAGACGTGCGGGCGAGAGCGGCGCACCTTTCTCCTCAGCCGCGGTGATTTCCATCAGAGCAGTTGCGTCGGTGGAATGCAGACCCAGCCACGACGCGAATCGATGGCTGAATTCGGTGAACGTCGCACCGTACGCGCGGAATTCATCCATCAGCCGCTCCCGCTCCACGGAGATGTCGCGCGGTGCTTCCACCTCGGTGATCCCACCTTTCCTGTGCCAGACGGCGGCCGGTCGAGCCCAGCGCGCACATTGACAACTTACCGTCCAAATATACCTTCATCATGAAGTTACTTCACAATGGAGGTTTATTCATGAACATCTCACCCACCACCCGCAAGTGGTTGGGCCTGATCGCCATTGCACTCGGCGTGGCACTGATCGTCGTCGACACCACCATCGTCAACGTCATAGTCCCCTCGATCATCGAAGATCTCGGAATCAATTCCGTTCAGGCTCAATGGATCCAAGAGTCCTACGCAATCGTGTTCGCGGCACTCCTGCTTCTGGTCGGCAGAGTTGCCGACCTGGTCGGCGCCCGTCGCGTCTTCATCGCCGGTGTCGTCGTGTTCGGCGCAACGAGCCTGCTGGCCGGACTGGCACCGAACGGCGGCCTGCTCATCCTGGCACGATTCCTGCAGGGCGCCGGCGCGGCCATGATCCTGCCCACCTCACTGTCGCTTCTGAACGCGATGTTCACCGGCAAAGCCCGCGGACAGGCCTTCGCAGTGTGGGGTTCCACCATCGGTGCAGCTTCCGCCCTCGGCCCATTGCTCGGCGGCTGGCTTGCCGAACACGCTTCGTGGCGTTGGGCATTCGGGATCAACATTCCGCTTGCTGCGCTCATTCTCATCGGCGCAGTGCTGTTCATCGCGCCCTCACCCCGCATCGCTGGGCGCATCGACGCCACCGGAGCGGCACTGTCCATCGCCGGCCTGGGCCTGCTGGCCTTCGGCCTCGTCGAGGGACGTACGTACGGGTGGCTGACCACGAAGCAGCCCTTCGAACTGTTCGGCCTGTCATGGTCCAGCGGACCGTCACCGGTTCTGATCGCGCTAGTTCTCGCCGTCATCTCGCTCGGCGCATTCGCCTACCGGCAAACCATGCTCACCCGTAGTGACGATCCGTCGCGGGCACTGATGGACGTGCGGTTGTTCTCCATCTCGTCGTTCCGCAACGGCAACATCGCGACGCTGATCATCGGACTCGGTGAGTTCGGAATCGTTGCGGTGCTTCCACTCTGGCTTCAGTTCACGCTTGGATACAGCGCACTCCAAGCCGGACTCGCCCTGGTCCCCATTGCCATCGGCAGCTTTGTCGCCAGTGGCGCCAGTTTCGGACTGGCATCGAAGGTCTCGCCGTTGGGCTTGGTCCGTATCGGCCTGGCTCTCGAAGCGCTCGGCCTCGCTGGTCTCGGATTCATCGCTGCGACAGACAGCCCCTGGTGGACCATTGCCGCAGTGCTGTTCTTCTACGGCATCGGCGTCGGTTTCGCGACGGCGCAGGTAACCAACGTCGTGCTCGAGGAAATTCCCGAACAGAGCGCCGGTCAAGGCTCCGGCATTCAGAGTGCGTTCCGCCAACTCGGATCCGCACTGGGTATCGCCATCCTCACCACGGTCTTCTTCAGCACTCTCAATTCCACTCTGAACAACGACCTCACCGAATCCGGTGTCGACCAAGCTCAAGCCGATCAGTTGACGCGGGCGGTCACCGACAGCGCCGGCGCGGCCATCGACTCGCTGGCCGGCTCGCCGAGCACTGCCTTCGTTGCCGACGCGGCCCAATCCGCAATGACACATGGCATCACACTCGGCGGATACCTTGCGGCCGGATTTGTTGTAGTTGGCCTGATCGCCACGGCGCTCATCCCGAACAAGACGTTCTCGTCACCCGAGCAGGAAACGAAGGCAGCAGCGGACGTCGGCTGACGCCAGAAAAACTTGCACGGTGAGACTCAGGCAGACGGCATGAACCGGTCGATGAAGGTGTTGCTGAAGACTCGGTGCGGATCGTATTTGTCGAAGGTCGCGAGGGCGGAGTCCCAATTTCCGTCACCGCCGGCCCGGAAGGTGGCAGGGATTGTGCGCGTGAGGAATTCGTCGTCCTGATAGGCGGCGTCGTTGGTGAATGCCCAACCCTTCGACCATTCGGGCCGGAAGGTGGCGTAATCACCGGAGTAGTTCGCGACCATCCACCGTTCCATATCCCGAAGGAACGCCGGCAAACCCGGAGTTCCGGGAATGGACACCACATTCATCCAGATGGCGGTGTCCCAGTCGTCGCGATCCGACCGCGGCCGCACCGCCGATAGATCCGGCACGCCGGCACTGTCCACCAGGACTTCGCCGTTGTCGTCGACGCCGCACAGGCGCACTTCGAAGGGCATGTTCACGGGATACTGCCCCATCGACGCGAGGTGCGTCATCCGCTCGTTCAACCACGTTGTCATCTCGTGGATGACACGAGCGATGTTGGAACGCTTCGTGATGACCGCACCGCCGCCCGCGACTACTCGCACCGTGGTGTGTCGCAGATAGAACAGCACGTCCTTGGACCAGCCCCACAGGTCGTCGGTGTCCGTGAGCACCAATCCGGCTGCAACAGCGCCGAACTGGGAAGCGCCGAACAGTGGCGTAGCCGCTTGCAATCCCTTGGCCACCATCCCGAGTGGGGTGGTGACTGCTTCGGGGAGTGCATCGGAGAAGAAGTAGTTGTACGGGCCGTGCACTTCCCTCGACTCGGGCGGTTTGACCGGCGTCGGTGTCCAGATTTTCAGCCACGGAGTGGACGTGAAGGGGAACCAGATAGCTTCGACGCGTCCGGACGCTTCGACAAAGCTCTCGTAGGTGCGACCCGGCGATCCTGGCGGTGCAAAGAGTTCCTGCCACGGGATATCGGTGAAACTCTGGCAGCGCAGCCGGTAGTTCTCGCCGGCTTGCAGGGTGACGGAGGTGACGAATGTGCGCCCGAGATGGGTCAGAAATGCCGTGCTCTCGACATCGGAGCGGGCGAATTCGCGGAGCGTGTAGCTCCCCGAACTGCTGTCCCACACCACGACGGTCATGGCCGTGATCAGGTTGCTCAGTGATCCGAACGACTGTCCGGGGGTAATGGTTTCTCCCGCTGCAGGATAGGTTGCGCCGTGGGCTCCGATTGCGAGCGCGCCGGCAATGGACAGATCCCCGATGGCCGGAGAGTTGGCCCAACCCAAGCCATGGTCCTGCAGCGCCGTGAGGATCGACTCGATGCTGGCACCGGCACCGGCGGTTACGACGGATTGCTCTCCGTCGCTGTGCACCTCGACGGAATTCAGGTGAACCATTGTGTCCACCAACAGCACTCGATCCACTGGTGCACCCGGGACCACTGTCAGCGGGCTCCACCCGTGCATCGTGCCGCGAGCGCGGACGGTGTACCCGTTGCGGTGCGCCCAGTTGGCAAGGGTCACCACGTCATCGGAGCTGCGAGCCGTTGCCGTCCACACGTGATCGAGAACGATCTCCTTGGACCAGTTGGCGTAGGCCTGCTGGGAAAGCGGGATACCGGCCGGGAAGTCGGGCGGCGGGGCGAGGGTGGATTGTGGGCCCCATGGCACCGCTCCGGCCGGCGACCAGGTCAGCCCTGCGAGCGCAGCGGCGCCGACACCGGCCGCCAGGAATCCCCGCCTGCTGACGGATCCGGCGTTGGATGGTCGATCCACTGCGCTTTGATCTGCTGAACCGCTGCGTTCCACGGACTACTCGTCTCTGCCGAATCGGACTTACGTTAGAGATGAACCTAGAACAAGTTCCATTACGATGCCAGTGGTTCCGTAATAAAAAGTTACGGAGTCGGTGAGAACACCGCATAGATGGCTTCGGACGCACCGTCGAACGCACCGACGATCAGCCAGACAGTGAGGAGCGTGAGCGCCGGGCCGATCAACACCTTTTCGAGGTTGCCACCCGCGCGGATCGACAGGAACGACGGAAGTCGCTGTTCCCACCACCGTTTGCCACCCAACGGAATGAGCGGCGCAAGAAACGGCACGCCTTCCTTGGTGATGGCATCACCCAGACAATGCGTCGCACATCCGAGCGCAACTGCGACGCCCAATCCAGTGGACCCAGCCTCGCTCGGATACTGCTGCCACGTCACCGCAGACAGGACCAGCGCCAACGCGGAGACGACCAGCCAGCCCTTGTCCTTCGCAAAGTCCCCCGCCAGACCGCGAATCGCCAACCCCAGACAGAAGAACAACGTGATGATGATTGCGGGCTTTCCGAACTGGACAACCAGCGCGGAAACGCCGGCGCCCAACCCGGCCGCAAACAAAGCCGTGTGGGTGAGTGTCCGGTGACCACCACGCCGCTTACCGTCCTTCTTGCCTTTGGTGATCCGATAGAAGGCAACCGATATCGCGTCCACACCCTGTGCCAGCGCCTTGCTCAGTGGTCCGAACGACCGGGAAACCGTCGACTGGCTCGTGTCGAGATCCGGAAGCAACGCAGCACCCGCGCACACCCCGGCAAACGTCAGGGTTTCGGCAGTGGAGGTAGGCCCACCCCAGTCGAGGGGCAAGAGTTCGGCAACCACCAGACCCACAGCAGCACCGGACATCGCGTGGGTGGGGCCCATGACCATGAAACACAACACCTTTCGAAACGCGCCCTGGGTCGAGTCCATCGGACTCGACACAAGACACCACACACATGACGCCGACGGCGACGGCCTCGGCATGCTCGCCGAGACCGCCACGAACGTAGCAAGTGCTACCGACAGACTTCACCGTCGTCGTTCTCGAGTTCAGTACGGTCGTACCGTTCCCGGTCAAAACGGTTCATGCGTAGCTCCTTTCACGTGTTACCCCGCTGAGTCCCTTCGCGTGTCACCCCGCTGAGACCTTTCGCGTGTCACCCCGCGGCGACAGCGCAAGACAGAGCAACCCCTTCAACCAGCGGAGCGACGCCCGCCACGTCGAGTACTTCTGCCGGAACACCCTCGATCGTCGGGGCCCACTCGACGGTCGGCAGCGCCGGCATTCCCTCACGTGCAATGAAGATCGCAGCTTCGCTCGGTACTTCAATCGTGAGCGCCGCTGTACCGGCCTCCTCCGCGCGCACAACCTTGCCCTCGTCGATGAGCTTCTGCAGCTCCTCGTCGGAAATCGGCGTCGCGGCACCGCACGCTACTTCCGCTGCCACACCGGCCTCGGACGGAGCAGTCGCGATGGATCGCACGGCCACCGGCGATCCATCGGCAATGGGGTTGGAAGCCCAGGCGATTCCCGGAGTCACGGCCAGCCCGAGTACCGCCATGGATGCCACCACCACACCGGTCCGCCTGGCCCGCTTGCCGTTCACTGTCAATCGCGTCATCGTTGTTCTCCTTGATCGAACGTCCTCGAATTCTCGGCGCGGTCGCATCCGAGAAACCCGAGGCTATGAAGCCAACCCTGCAGATCTGTTGTCGGTTTCTTAGGAGTTGATGAGAATGCGGTGGCGCTCGCTCGGCGCGAGACCGTCGACCGAAATCCGGTGGCACTATGGCTGGGGTGAGTACACGCGAGCGCATCCTGATCGTTGACGACGACGCAAAGGTACTGAATTCGCTCGAACGTGGACTGCGACTGTCCGGCTTCGACACGGCAACAGCGGTAGACGGCCGTTCTGCCTTGGCCTCGGTGAGCAAGCAGTGCCCGTCGGCCCTCGTTCTCGATGTCAATATGCCCGGCCTTGACGGTGTCGGGGTAGTGACAGCCTTGCGGGCGATCGGCAACGACGTTCCGATTTGTGTACTCAGCGCCCGAAGTTCGGTGGGCGATCGCATTGCCGGGTTGGAGGCGGGCGCCGACGACTACCTCACCAAGCCTTTCGAGTTGGCGGAGCTTGTTGCCAGACTGCGCGCCTTGCTACGACGCACGACGCGAAGCGCCCCGACTCTCGATCACCCGATCACAGTGGGACCTCTGACTGTGGATCTCCGCGGTCATCGCGCCCATATCGGCGGCCGGCGAATCGAACTCACCAAACGAGAATTCGACCTGTTGTCCGTCCTCGCCGAGCATGCCGGCGTGGTGCTGAACCGCGCACAACTCCTGCGACTCGTCTGGGGCTACGATTTTGCCGCCGACACCAATGTCGTCGATGTGTTTGTCACCTACCTACGCAAGAAACTCGAGATCGACGGTGCACCTCGGGTAATCCACACAGTCCGCGGGGTCGGCTTCGTCTTGAGGGCCGAACGGTGAAGCGGCCGCTGTCACTGCAGACCCGAGTAGCCATCGCGTCGGGTCTGGCCGCCGGCATCGTCATTGCCGCGATCGGAATTGCGTTTGCGGTCTTCCTGCGCGTGGGCGGCTCCGAACAACTGGAACGCACTCTCGATTCGGTCACTCTCGGCATTGCGTCGACTTCTCCGGCTGCAATTCTGTTCGAGTCACCCACCGCAACAACACAACCGCTCGTAGTCGACCCCGGCTTCAATGCCACGGGTATCAGCGCGTTGGCTACTACCGACGTCCGCAGTCGAGATGTGCTCCTCCCGGGCGACAGCGGAGCTGCACTCGCCGTCACCATCCCCGAAGATCCACTCGCGCAGGCAATCCGCGAGCAGCAGTTCCAGGTGGCGGCTGCGGCAGTGGTCGCGATTCTCGCCGCGGCCGGGCTCGGTTGGTTCCTCACCGGCCGAGCTGTCCGCCCCCTGCAGCAATTAACCGAGACCACCAGTTCGATCGGCAACAACCTCGACGTCGAAGGACTCTCCCTCCGGGCACCGTCAGTCCGTGGGACGCGCGAAGCCGAGGAACTGTCCGAAGCAATCCACAGCATGCTCAGCCGGATCGAAAGCGATCGAAGCCGCACCGAGGAAGCGTTGGAGTCGGCACGCGATTTCGCTCGCGTCTCCGCTCACGAGCTGCGTACCCCGCTGACGTCGATGCGCACCGATCTGGAAGTTCTCGCGACGCTGGACCTCACGGAAAGTCAACGCCGCGAACTGGCCGGCGAGTTGTTGGAGGCGCAGCGCCAGATCGAGCGCACCCTCACCGATCTGGAAACACTCGCCCTGGGTGACGTGGCCGATCCGAAGGACTGCGCCGACGTCGATCTCGTGGAGGTAGCCGATCGCGCCGTCGCAGATGTCGCTCGACTGCACCCCCAGGTCTCCGTCCGTTTGAAAGCGCCGGACGAGCTTTCGGTCCAGGCATTTCCCGCAGGCATTCGTCTGGTGCTGACCAACGCCGTCACCAACTCCGTCCGGCACGGCCACGCCGACGCGGTCGAGATCACCGTCCGGGCCGGGGTGAGCACGGGATCCGCCACGATCGTCGTCGACGACAACGGTGCCGTGATAGCCCCGACCGAGAGAGAAGCGATGTTCGAGCGCTTTGTTCGCGGAACCGGTGCAGGCGAGTCCGGAAGCGGCCTCGGACTTGCCCTTGTCGCTCAACAGGCTCAATTGCACGGTGGCAGCGCACGACTCGACGCAAGCCCTCTCGGCGGAACCCGATTGACCTTCTCGATCAACCCAATTCGACGTGCAGGGCCTCCAACAGCGGTTTTGCAGCCTCGTCGAAAAAGCGGTCTTGCGTATCGCCACCGATCTGCACCAGCGCCACATCGGTGAAGCCCGCATCCTTGTAGGCTTTGACCGCTTCGACGATCGCGTCGAGATCTGGACCACACGGGATGTTTTCTGCCACATCTTCTTTGCGGACGAACTGCGACGCGGCAGCAAACCCGGCCGGGGTCGGCAGCTCGGAGTTGACGGGCCAGCCGAGGCCGAACCATCGGAATTGCTGATGCGCCCTGGCGATGGCGACGTCTCGATCGTCATCCCAGGAAATCGGAATCTGACCGATTGCCGTGCGCGCCGGAGGAAGTCCGAACGCGCGACCATGAACATGCTTCCACTGATGAACGAGCCGCGAATCAGGTTCCACACCGATCAGATCGTCCGCCATCGGCCCGAATCGCTCGACGGACTTGTCACCGGACATCGCAATCGCGAGTGGGACAGGAATTTCGGGCAAATCCCAGATACGTGCCGACTGAACGTCGAAGTACTCACCCTTCCAGGTCACCAGATCTCCGGAATGCAGCGCCCGAATGATGGCAACCGCTTCCTCCAGCATGTCCATCCTGGCATCGATCGACGGCCATCCGTCACCGACCACATGCTCGTTGAGACACTCGCCGGTCCCTAATCCGAGCGTGAACCGCCCGTCCGCGAGTATCTGCACCGTCGCGGCCTTCTGAGCGATCACCACCGGGTGATAGCGAATACTCGGACACGTCACATACGTCATCAGATCAACCGATCCGGTGGCGTGCGCAATCGCTCCGAGAACGGACCAGGCGTACGGGGCGTGCCCCTGTTCGGTCAGCCACGGCGAGTAGTGATCACTCATCACCTCGAAGTCGAACCCGGCCTGCTCGGCCCGAACCGCATGTCGGACCAGATCCTTTGGCCCAGCCTGCTCCGTCATCAACGTGTAGCCGATACGCATCATGGCCGATCATCTCCTCAACCCGAGTGCCGAAAGGGCTGCGCAGTGCCGAATTGGCCGCACTGACAGTCCTACGACTCGACTGCCCGCCGAAGCCTCAGTCGAAACAGTGTCGGCTGGCGCGGATCATGGAATGTACGTGAAAAGTGAAGGAGAATCGTCGTGGATTTTGTCGTCGAATTCATTCTTGCAACGCTGTTCTACTGGTGGGGGCTGCTCTGAAACGAGAAAAAGCGGGCCGCTGCAAGGAGTTGGATTCCCTTGCAGCGGCCCGCATTCTTACGTACGAGGTTGCCCGTTACTGACCGGCGCGCACGCCTTCTTCGACGCGCTTGCCCAGATCGGCGTCCACGTTCTTCCAGTACTCGAAGACGCGCAGCAGAACTGCTTCGCTTACTCCGGCACTTGCGTGACCGACGATGTTGCTCACGAGGCGCTCACGTGCTGCGTCGTCGAGGACCTCACGGACCAAGGTTCCGGCCTGAGTGAAGTCGCCGTCCTCAGCGTGCTCGATGTATCCGGCGCGAACTGCTTCACCGTCGAACGACCACAGGCCTTCGTCACCGGCAACCGACGGATCGGCGTGCGGTCCGCCGTACGAGTTCGGCGCGTACACCGGCGTCGACGGCGAGTTGAAGCTGTAACGCATGGCGCCCTCCTTGGAGTAGGAGTTCACCTCGTTCTTCGGTGCGTTGACCGGCAGATCGGCGTAGTTGGTGCCGATGCGGTAACGATGGGCGTCGGCGTAGGAGAACACACGGCCGAGGAGCATCTTGTCCGGGCTGAAACCGATGCCCGGCACCACGTTCGACGGCTCGAACGACGCCTGCTCGATCTGCGCGAAGAAGTTCTCCGGGTTGCGATTGAGAGTCCACTTGCCGACCTCGATGAGGGGGTAGTCCTTCTGAGACCACACCTTTGTGAGGTCGAACGGGTTGAAGCGGTAGCCCTCGGCCTCGTCGACCGGCATGATCTGAACGTTCATGGTCCAGCTCGGGAAGTTGCCGGCTTCGATTGCGTTGTACAGATCCGCGCGGTGGTAATCGGGATCGCTGCCGGCGAGACTGTCTGCCTCGGCCTGCGTCAGGAACTCGATGCCCTGATCGGTCTTGAAGTGGTACTTCACCCAAAACCGCTCACCGGCGGCGTTGACCCACTGGTACGTGTGCGAGCCGAAGCCGTCCATGTTGCGCCACGTCTTCGGAATTCCGCGGTCACCCATCAGCCACGTCACCTGGTGCGCGGATTCGGGACGCAGAGTCCAGAAATCCCACTGCATGTCGTGATCGCGCAGACCCGAACCCGGCAGACGCTTCTGCGAACGGATGAAGTCGGGGAACTTGATGGCGTCCTTGATGAAGAACACGGGAGTGTTGTTGCCGACGAGGTCGTAGTTGCCCTCTTCGGTGTAGAACTTCATGGCAAAACCGCGCGGGTCGCGCCATGTGTCCGGAGAACCCTGCTCACCGGCAACGGTCGAGAAACGCACCAGCGACTCGGTCTTCTTCCCGGGCTGCAGGAACTTGGCCTTGGTGTACTTGCTGACGTCGTTCGTGATGACAAGTTCACCAAAAGCGCCGCCGCCCTTGGCATGAACGACGCGCTCCGGGACGCGCTCACGGTTGAACTGGGCCAGCTTCTCGATCAGGTAGTGGTCGTGAAGCAGGACCGGTCCCTGAGTACCTGCAGTCAACGACTCGTCGTCGCTGGCTACGGCAATACCGAAGTTGTTCGTGGTGGGCTTGGTCATGGCGAAGCCTCCTAAAAGTCAAATGGGCTGTGCGGCAATATGGGCCGTACTGCTAGCGGGCTGCATCGTGATTCTGTGAAACCGCGTCGGAAACAATGCCCGACTCGGCAGAACTCTTCAGGCAATCGTTGCAACGGCCCCAGAACACGACCTCGGCTTCATCGATCTCGAAGCCGTGATGGTCGGACGGTTCAAGGCAGGGAGCTTGGCCGACAACACAATCGACGTCGACGACCTTGCCGCAGCTACGACAGACGAGGTGGTGATGGTTGTCCCCGGTTCTCGTCTCGAATCGTGCGGGTGAACCCGCAGGCTCGATGCGTCGTAGCAACCCTGCGCTTACGCATGCCTTCAGCACGTCGTAAACGGCCTGGGTGGATACGGATCCCAACTGTTGCCGCACCTGCGCTGCAACAGAATCTGCGTCCGAATGCGGTTGGGCTGTAACCGCATTCAGAACTGCAAGACGAGGCGCAGTGACTCGCAACCCGGCCGCACGCAGTTGCGCCCGGAGGTCGAGATCCTGCCCGTCATCTTGCATGGTTCCAGTATGCGCCTTTTCTGGAATTAGTCAAGAAAAGGGTTCCCTAACCAAATAAGTGACGCGGCTCATAGCCTTGGCCAGGGAACAAAACAGCTCGGGCGTCCGTTGATCACTCCGTCGGCGCCCGAACAAGCCCCGGGCCCCACCCCATTGTCGCTGCGAGCGACCTACCGCCGAGAGGCGCCTGTGGGGCGTCGACGCCGAAGGCCGTACAGCGTTTTGCTGTACGGCCTTCACCTTTTTCTCGGTCTAGACGCGCTTGGCGGGGCCCGTCCTCATCCTTCCGTCCGTGATGACGATTCCGTGGTGCGAGCCTGCTACCAGCCAGTTCGGCAAGGTCGATCCCTCGGATTCGACGTCGACGCGCGCGTAACGGAATCTGCCCGTGAGCCGCGCCGACGCGAGAGCCAACCGACCACCCTCGGTGGGTTGCGCAAAGCCCAGAGCTCCCATGATGGGCAGGCGCGGCCCCTTTGCCCGCGCAGTGCTGTTCACCTGCCAACCGTGCCCCTGCGCAGCCACACGGCCCAGGACATCCCCGTCGAACTGCGCGAGAACCTTCGGTAGTTCCCAATGGGTGCGGCCACCGTGCACCGAAGATTCCGAATCCACCGCGATGTAGGGCACCGCCATCCGAGGCATCGGCCCGATCCGCCTACCCGGCGCCCGCAGGACCGGACTCGCCAAGATTTCTCGATACGGCCCCACCGGAGAGTCCAGATAATCGACCATCATCGCCAAGGTCATCGGGATAGTTCCGCCCTCCGGCCCGAGTTCACGTGCCGCCGACGTGCTCCGATGCCACCACAACGTGGCCCGCACCCGCGCCGGCCACGGCGGCGGATCACTCGCCGGCCAGTCCGTGCGTTCGCTTGCAGATTCAGGGACGCTCCACATCGGGCACCTTCTCGGTTGGAAAAATCAGGGGAAGTCTCAGGGCGCCCGAAGCATGCTCGGGCACTACCGGATTGGACGGCGGCGTCGGGACGAGCCGAACGTACGGATCACCTACAGCCGGCCGGGCGTCATCGCCGCCGGCGTTCGGCCACAGCGCGCACGCCCGCTCAGCTTGAGCGGTGATGGTCAGCGAGGGGTTCACACCGAGATTGGCACTCACCACCGAGCCGTCCATCACGTGTAACCCGTTGTGCCCGTAGGCGCGCAGATAAGGATCTACCACGCCGGTCGACGGCGAATCACCTATCGCGCACCCACCGAGGAAGTGTGCCGTCATCGGAATATTCACGATTTCGGCGATGGAACCACCTGGATCACCGTCAATCTTCTGCGCAACTTTACGAATAGCAGTGTGACCTTGTGGAATCCACGTCGGTGGCGGATCACCGGGGCCGGGGCGACTGGTCAGAGAACGCCCGAACCTTCTTGTGTTCTTGGACAGTTCGAGCGAATTGTCGTCCGTCTGCATGACCAGCGCGATGACAGTCCGCTCGGACCAGTTCCGCACAGATAAAGACCGGGCAAATGCGCTCGGGTGACGGGCGGCAACTGCCAGCGTCTTCAGGACTCGCGGCACCTTGCCGCCGCCGTCGCTGAGAACAGTCTGCAGGAGACCTATTGCATTGCTGCCCTTGCCGTATCGCACGGGTTCGATGTGCGTGTGATCGTCCGGATGGAACGACGACGTGATCGCAACGCCCTGCGTGAAATCGCGTCGACGGGACTTCGATGTTGCCGCAAGCACCGCTTCGGAATTGGTGCGAACCACAGTGCCCAGTGCATTCGACAGATGCGGCAGCGCTCCGGATTCCTTCATCCCGAGCAACAATCGCGCTGTCCCGTAGGTACCAGCAGCCACTACCACCTGGTCGGCGGTGAAAATCTGTTCGCGCTTTCGAATACCGTCGGTCCGGCGCGCGAGAAGTTGATACCCACCGCCCTTGCGTGGCCGAAGTTCCCGCACAGTGGTCAGCGGATGAACTCGCGCCCCGGCATGTTCGGCCAAGTGCAGATAATTCTTGACCAATGTGTTCTTCGCACCGACACGGCACCCCGTCATGCAGCCACCGCATTCGGTACACCCGGTTCTCTCCGGTCCTTTGCCTCCGAAGAACGGATCGGGCACCGACACTCCGGCGTCCCCGAAGAAGACGCCCACCGGGGTAGACGTGAATGTCTCGCCCACACCCATTTCTTCCGCGACTTCCTTCATTACGGCGTCGGCGGGCGTGAACGAAGGGTTGGTTCGCACCCCGAGCATTCGTTTCGCCTGGTCGTAGTACGGCGCCAACTCGTCATGCCAGTCGGTGATGTGCGCCCATTGACGATCCTCGAAGAACCGCTTGGGCGGCTGATAGAGGGTGTTGGCGTAGTTGAGTGATCCGCCACCAACTCCGGAACCTGCCATGACCAGAACATCCGGGAGCAAGTGAATACGTTGAACCCCGTAGCACCCGATCCACGGTGCCCACAAGTACTTTCGCAGACGCCAGCTGGTTTCGGGGAGCTCGTCGTCGGCGAATCTGCGACCAGACTCGAGCACTCCGACGCGATAGCCCTTCTCCGTCAGACGAAGAGCGGCGACGCTACCGCCGAACCCCGACCCGATGACTACGACGTCGTAGTGCGTTGCCGTCATGCCTCGACGCTTTCGATCTTCCGGGCCGAGTAGTTCTCCCGATCGAAATTCCCCAGCAGAGAACGGAATGTGAAAGTGAACGTCGGCCACTGCACCGAGTTACGTCCCTCCGCATCGATGTACCAACTCGAGCAACCACCCTTGTTCCACACCGTGCGCTTCAATTCGTGCTGAATTCCCTTGTTGTACTGCACCTGTGCCGACTCATCGACGTCGAGTGCATCGAGCCGCTCCCGCTTCATGGTGTTCAACGCGTCGTTGACATACTCGGCCTGAGACTCGAGCATGTACACGATCGAGCTGTGGCCAAGGTTGGTGTTGGGACCGTACATCAGGAACAGATTCGGGAAGCCGCTGACCGTCGTTCCCTTGTACGCCCTGGGGCTACCGTTCCAGTGTGCGGCCAGCGTTGCGCCTTTCTTCCCTGTTATCAGGTGTGCGACAGGTGGTTCCGTCGGCGTGAATCCCGTCGCAAAAATGATGGTGTCGACTTTGTGCTCGATTCCGCGCCCGTCCACCACTCCGTCTTCAGTGACCGAGACGAGCCCACTGTCGACAAGGCTCACGTCCGCCCGATCGAGAGTTCGCAACCAGTCATTGGACAGGAGCATTCGCTTGCAGCCGATGGTGAAATCGGGGGTCAATTTCCGGCGCAGCTCGGGGTCTTTCACCTGCTTTCGCAGGTGCGCCTTTGCCACCATCTCGAAAGCCGGTAAAACCCAGGTGGCATGCGACATCGCCGCACCCAAAGCTTCCCGAAAGCCGTAGACGGTACCGCGAACAGCCTTCTGCGCAGCGGGGACCTTGGTGTACAGAGCCTTTTGAATTGGGGGGAGTGATCTATCCGCCCGCGGAATCACCCAGGCAGGAGTTCGCTGGAACACGGTGACATGAGTAGCCTCGTCCACAATTTCGGGAACGAATTGCACTGCCGAGGCGCCGGTACCGATCACCGCGATGCGCTCACCGCGCAGGTCGTGCTCGTGGTTCCACGTCGCGGAATGGAAAGTGGTACCGGAGAATTGGTCGAGACCGGGAAAGTCGGGAACCTTGGGCGTGGACAGCGCTCCGGTCGCAGCGACCAGAGCCTTCGCCGTCAACGCTCCTTGGGACGTCTGTATGTGCCACAGTGACATTCCCTCGTCCCAGATCGCGGCCTCGAGTTCGCAGTTCAGAACCACTCGATCTCCCACGCCGGTATCGGCGGCCACCTTCTTCAGGTAGGCATAGATCTCGGGCTGACGTGCAAAGGTATGACTCCAGTCTGCGCTCGGGGCAAAGGAATACGAGTACAACGCCGTCGGCACATCACACGCACAACCGGGGTAGGTGTTGTCTCGCCACGTGCCGCCGACGTCGGCGGCTCGCTCGATCAACACCACATCCGCTGCCGGGTCATCGCGAAGAACTCTGGCCGCCAGACCCATACCGGCGAACCCGGCACCGACGATCAGTGTTTCGACATGTTCGGGAAGTTTCACTTGTTCTCCACTCGGGATTGCCAGGCCGGTAGCAGCCGCGCGCGCAGCGCTTCGTCGGCTTCCGGGGTACGGAACAGGGCTGACACCGCAAGCCCTCGGACAAGTTCGACAGTCAATTCGACTGCCTCGGAGCCGAAGCGATCACCGAAGACTTCGGCGCTACCGAACTCGAGCGCCTCACTCACCTTGCGCTCGAGTGGCACAGTCGCCGCATGCAGTGCGGGGTCGGTGCGCGCCGCCACCCACAGTTCGAGGGCTGCATAGAACAGTGGACCGGAAAACGCGTCGGCCAGTATCTCCAGTCCGCGGCCACTGTCCACCTCTGCCGAAAGGATTTCCGCCAGCCGTTTGTCCACCAGGTATTCGACAGCGGCGACGACCAGCGATTCCTTGGTCGGGAAATGATGGAGTTGAGTACCGCGGGATACACCCGCTCGACGAGCGATCTCCTGAGTACTTGTCCGTGCGTAGCCCAGCTCGACCAGCGATTCAATGGCAGCGTCAAGCAGCCGCCCTCGCATCGTGGCTGTACGTTCTGCCTGCGTACGGCTTACTTTCACATCGGAAGTGGTCTCGGTCACATAGTGACTGTAGATCGAAAACAGAAAACAGTCCAGGCTGACTTCAAATAAACTTTCGCAATCAGTACCATACGGTATAGTATGGTTGATCTCGCGACTCTGCTATCAGGCGGTGACATGACAGCAAGCGATCGAACCCCTACGGCATTCCCCTATTGGGAAGGCATACAAAAACCCGGAATCGCGCGAGCACGCACAATCGTCAAAAAGCTGACCGGTGCCGACATCTTCCCCACTACCGAACAGGCACAACAGTTCTGTAATGATCTCTTCACCGGAGATCCCGTCGCCGAACGATTTGTCGACGAGGTCTATCGCGGCGAGACCGGGGCGAAAACCGGCCGCGCCATGCTCGAAACCGCCCTTACCCATGGCATCGACGCCGTGCCGGAGGCTCCGGAATCCATGCGCGCACTCTTCGAGGAATTCGAAACGGTACCGGCCTGGGTTGATCCGGCACTGGTCGAGCAGGGCGCTGCAATCTGGCGGCGCTGGGGCACAATGCTGTTCAGTTTCGCGGGCGCGGAAACACTGGAGATCTACACCGAATCCGCAGTTGCCACTCCGCTCTCCCTCGCCGGCGGGTATGCGGGCGACAACGCATTACGCCGGTTCCTCGAAACCTGCCGATTCTGGATCGACGTATCCCAACCGGGCGCACTGCTCCAACCTGGATCCGCAGGTCGCGCAACAGCTCTCAAGGTTCGCGTGATGCACGTGTCCGTGCGGTCGCGAGTAGCCAATCACCCGGAATGGGATACCTCGAAGTGGGGGCTTCCTATCAGTCAGAGCTACATGCTCCTGACTTTGATCGCCGGCAGCGTCACCCCTGGCCTCGCACTGTGGACACTCGGCTACCACACGACGCCGTCCGAGATCCGGGCTCTGATCCACTTCCAGAAGTACATGGGACACCTTTTGGGGGTGCGCACCACGTGGTACCCGGAAACTGCCACGGATTCCCTACGCGCACTGGCCATGACGATCGTGTCGCGGTCCTACGACTCCGGCAAGCACGGCAGTGAGTTGATCGAGAGTTACCCGAAGGCTTTTGCGCCACGCGACGGCCACCGCGGACTCACCCGGCTACGAGAGGCGTACAACTTTCGCATCAATTCGGTGTACGCCGCGATGTTCATGGCCCCTGGTACACGGCGCAAGTACCGGATGCCCGGTGTCATTCCCTGGCTACTCATACCCGTCCTGAGATTGCCACTCATCACCGCGATGGAATTGATCAGGCGCTGCGTCCCCGGAACCGGCGCGATCGTGGAAAAGGTGATGGTCAAGCACCGCGAAAACTGGTACCAGGCACAAATGAAGGGCCGCGAGGCCACATTCGATGCAAGTGGCGCACTACGACGATAGGAGTCGCTCGATGACGACAATGAATATCGTGGAAGCGTGGAACGGACCGGGACGCAAAGACGGTGAGATCACTCGAACGCACCCGAGCGACAACGGCGCGCATCCATCAGACAACAAGTTTGCTTTCGAACACTGGTACTTCGACGCTCACCTCGACAGTGGGCACATCGTGGTTGCGATGCTACAACTGCGCGAACTCGTCAATCGCAAACCCGGAATCGAAATCCATATCTATTCCCCGGACGGTACGCGCCGGGAAGTCGTCAAGCCGTATTCCTCCGCCGACGTCAGTGCATCAACGGACAAGTGCGATGTTCGGATAGGCCCGAACAGCGCTGTAGCCGAATTCGATTCGGGAGACCTGCCGGTACACAGAGTGCATCTCGAAGAAGAAGACATTGTGTTCGATCTCGAATTTCGCAACGAGGTACCGAGTTGGATGCCCGGACGCGGACAGACCACGTACGGGGACACCGAGTTCTTCGCCTGGGTTGTCGGCGCACCGCGCGCCTCGGTGACGGGCACCGTCACTATCGGCGGCGCCACACTCGATGCCCGTGGTCGCGGCTATCACGACCACAACTGGGGCGTCGGGGACATGAAGCGGATCATCGATCGCTGGTACTGGGGGCGGTTGTATGTCGACGACTTCTCACTGGTCTACGCCACCGTGCACACCCAGAAGAAATACGGCGAGCACTGGTCGCTGCCGCTGATGCTGGCCCGCGGTGACAGTGTCGTTCTGAGCAACGGTGAACTGGAAATGACCGAAGGGCCGACGGTCTTCCACGACGTCGCGAATCGCTCGTTTCCGTCGACGCTGCGTCTGCACATTCCGGGGTCGGTGGATCTCACGCTGACGGTGCGCGAGGTAGTTCATGCGCACGACTTCCTGGCTGACGTTCCGGTAGCCCGAACCCGACTGGTCAAGCCCGTACTGAATCGACTTCTCGGCCGCCCCGGATATTTTCGTTTCCGTTCCGACTTCGTTCTGAAGGTGACGATCGACGGGGAAATGATCGAGCGGACAGGATCAACTCTGCACGAGATGGTTGCGCTCAAATGAGCGATGAGGCATTCGAGTGTGGACGTTGCGCCATCAGCTTTCCTGCGTCAGCAGCGTGAAGATTTTTCGGAGCTCGGCGCTGGTGGGCGTCGGGAGACTGCCTCGGCCGTGCACGAATCCGATTCCGGCATACACCAGAGCACCTGCCCGCAGGCGCGCACCTTCGGCGTCAAAATTCAACTCCAACAGTGCTTCCTGGATGATATCGAAGATTCGTTGATCGAGCTGACGTACGGCCTCGGCTACTTTCTCGTCACTTCGTGCCCATTCTCGCACCGCGATTTCGACGGACCAATTGCGCTCGTCGATCAGCAGTTGGGCCATCATCTCGAATCGCTGCTCCACCGGAATGGATTCGACGGACGCGAGCCCTCGCACAGCGTCGTTCTGTGTGCCGCACCAATAGTCGGCCATCGCTTCCATCAGCGCGCCGAGATCGTCGAAATGCCAGTAGAAGCTGCCTTTGGTGACTCCGAGTTCGTCGCACAACGTGGAAATCTTGACCCCGGAAACCCCCTCTCGCACGAGAAGATCAAAGGCCGCGTCGAGCCAACTCTCGACGCTCAGACGGTTGGCCCGCGCCATCAGCGTAGGCCGTTCTCGCGGGCGCGTTCAGTTCTCACTCTCACTCCTCGATCATAGATGCCTACGGCTGGTCCATCGCATCACTGCGTGACACCACGTCCACCTTTACAGCGCCAGTTCGTTGCCTGACCTACGCAGCGGATGTTTCGAATTCTTCTGCACCGAGCTGTATTTCACCGAGTTGTGGACATAGCTGACGTCCATACCATACGGTGCGGTATGGAATACTGAATCTCGGAGGAGGTGCAATCGGTGAGCCACAGGTTCACGAGGCGTGCTTTGTTTCGTGCGATCGGCCTCGCTGGAACCAGCGCGGCTTTGGTCTCGGCTACGCATACTCCGACCCGGAGCGAACTGCGCAGTCCACTGATCTTTCACTCACCTCCCATGACGCCCTTCGTCGATGAACTCCCCCGGCCGCGTGTTATTTCCGGAACCACTCTCTCACTCGACGCCGCTGTACACCGCCACCAATTCCACCGGGATTTCGATGCTGTGCCGTCGCTGGGGTTCGGCGGTGACCACTACCTGGGCCCCACCATCGAATGCCATGTCGGAGAGGCACTCACACTGAATTTCACGAACCGGCTCGAACGCCATCCACTGGCAGACGACATGGACACCAGCATCCACGGAGTCACCGAAGATCACCGGCTGGCTCCCCCGTCGTCGCTGCACCTTCACGGCGGTGTCACACCACCCGGCAGCGATGGGCATCCGCTTCTAGCCATAGCTCCCGGACGCAGCATCACTCACCATTTTCCGAACGAACAGCACGCGGGCCATTTGTGGTACCACGATCACGCCATGGGCATCACCCGCTTGAATGTCTACGCCGGGTTGGCCGGTCAGTATTTCCTGCGTGACGAATTCGACACCGGCCGAGAGGGAAACCCACTGGGACTACCCGCCGAAGAGTACGAGATGCCCCTGATTCTCCAGGAGAAGATCTTCACGGCCGACGGGTATCAATCCGTGCGTTCCACCCCGATCGTCCCGCAGGGTTCCTGGGAGGGCGGTGCCGTCGGAGACGTCGGTGTGGTTAACGGCAAGGTATGGCCGCGGATGAATGTGGCACGCGGTTTGTACCGTTTCCGCATCATCAATGCCGGGTCGTACAGCGTGTGGAACCTGCACTTCAGCAACGGGATGCACTTCGCGGTCATCGGCAACGAACATGGCCTACTCGACGCTCCGGTACGCACGACAAGCTTTCGGCTTTCACCCGGCGAACGCATCGACGTGCTCGTGGATTTCACCGGCTTCCGCGCAGGTGATGCCGTCGAATTGATCAACGACGAGCAACCACCCTTCCAGGCTGCAATGCTCGGCGAGGTAGCGATGCCGGTGTTCTGCCGTTTTGTCGCCGATTCCCGTCGTGGGTTCATCGGCACTGTGCCGAACTCGCTTCGCGGCGGCGCACGGCAACCGTCGGCGCTTCCGCCGCTCGAGGTTCCCACAGTGGTCCGAACGGTGACCGTCTCTCAGCCGTACGCACTCCGCCTGCCTCCGGCCATCATGTCGCTCAACAATCTGCGCTTCGACAGCACCGACATCGAAATGCCCAGGCAGGGCACCGTAGAACAATGGGACATCGTCAACATCACGCCCGATCCACATCCCATCCACCTTCACCTTGTGATGTTCCGCATTCTCGGACGCGCACCCTTGAAGACCCTCGAATATCAAGCGGCACATCCTCAACCGCCTATCGGTTACAAGTGGACGCCTGCTACCGACGGATTTCTCGGGGGCCCCATGATCGGGCCGGCGCCGTGGGAGTCCGGATGGAAGGACACCGTGCGGATCGACGGCGGCACCGTCACCCGAATCATCGTAAGGTTCCCCACCGCCGAGGAACTCGGATTCGATCCGGACGCATTATTCAGCCCGGACGACTCAGCTCACCCTGGCCATCACACTGCGGCACAACAGATCCAGGGCTATGTGTGGCACTGCCATATTCTCGACCACGAGGACCACGACATGATGCTGAAATATCGTACGGTCCGATGACCTCGACGCTCCCGCTATCTGATCCGGTCACCCGCTCGCAGGAGGTTGCTGGGAACGGCATGACCCACAATCTCTTCCGCGACACCTGCCGCGCGGATGGACGCGTCCAGATCGATCCCCGTCGCAATGCCCATGTCGCCCAGCATGTAGACCAGTTCTTCGGTGGCGATGTTTCCACTGGCGCCGGGAGCAAACGGGCAACCACCCAGCCCACCCGTGGAGGCGTCGAGGTTCCGAACTCCGTGCTGCACCGCTGTCAGCGCGCAGGCAAGACCACTGCCGCGTGTGTTGTGGAAATGAACACCTAAATTGAAGTCGCCGACATGGGTGTCAACCGCATCGATCAACTGCGCGACGCGTCCCGGAGTTGCCGTGCCGATAGTATCCGCGATCGAGAACTGATCGGCGCCGAATTCCCTGGCCTGCTCCGCAATCCGCAACACTCGATCAGGATGGGTAGGTCCGTCGAACGGGCAGTCCCACGCCGTCGAAACGATGACTTCGACTCGACCTCCGGCGTCGTGAACAATCTTGACCACCTCCCCGATACGCTCGGTAGCCTGCTCGGTGGTGGATCGAGTATTGGCTTCACTGTGACCGTTCGAGGCCGAGACGACATATTCGACGGTTCCCATACCGGCCGCTACCGCCCGTTTTGCGCCGCCGATTCCGGCCACCAACGCGGAGAACTCGACACCTGGCCACCGGTGCAGTTCTGCTGCCAGCGCTTCTGCGTCGGCTAGAGCCGGAACGGCGCGCGGTGACACGAATGACGTGGCCTCGATGCGCGGAACACCGGTTGCAACAAGAGCTTCTACGAGTCGAAGTTTCTCCGACAATGGCACCGGGGCCTCGATCTGGAGCCCGTCGCGCGGACCCACTTCACGAATGCTGACTTCGGTAACCGTCATGTCAGATCACTCCCTTCTCGAGCAACGTTGCTTGCTCGTCGTCCGAAAGCCCGAGGAGTCCACCCCAGACGGAGGCGTTGTCCTGACCCGGCGACGACGCTCCCGCATTCCGCACAGAACCTGGTGTCTCACTGAAGGTCGGCACAACGCCCAAGCCCAGGACGTCCTCACCGATCCGGTCGTCGTAGTGACCGACCAGCATTCCGCGCTCGATCAACTGTGGATCCTTGACCACGTCTTCGACGGTATTGATCGGTCCGGCAACAACTCCCACCTCCGTCAGACGCTCCACCAGACTGTCGGGGTCCTGCAGCGCGACCCACGCGCCGATCAACTCGTCGAGCTCGTCCTGATGTTTGCCGCGCGCAACATGATTGGAGAATCGGTCGTCCTGCGCCAGTTCCGGTCGACCCATTATCGTGCACAGCCGCACGAAGAGCGTGTCCTGATTGGCCGCGATGACCACCCAGTTTCCCTCGGAGGTCTGATAGATGTTGGAAGGCGCGATTCCTTCGAGCCTGGTTCCCGAGGGTTGACGGATGATGCCGCCGCGATCGTAGTCGGGAATCGTCGATTCCTGCACTGCCAGACACGATTCTGTGAGTGCAACGTCCACAACCTGGCCGCGGCCGGTTCGCTCACGGGACAGAAGCGCCGCCAGCACACCTTGTACCGCGAACATCCCGCCGAGCGAATCCCCGAGTGAGAGTGCGATACGCGGCGGTGCCTGGCCGGGATAACCGTTCAGGTGCCGGAAACCGCTGACAGCTTCGGCCACCGAGGCATACCCAGCGCTCTTGGCCTTCGGCCCGGTCTGCCCATACCCGGATACTCTGGCCAGCACCAGTTTCGGATTGCGCTCGCTGAGCACGTCGAACCCCAGACCCCACTTCTCGAGAGTGCCCGGGCGAAAGTTCTCGACCACGACATCCGCGTGTTCGACCAGATCCAGAAACAGTTCCCGACCTTTCTCGACCCGCAGATCCAGCGTGACACAGCGCTTGTTGCGGGCGTGGACCGTCCAGAAGAATCGGTGACCGTCCTGCTCCGCCTGTCCCCAGGTGCGAAGCGGGTCTGGGCGATCCGGCGACTCGATCTTGATCACGTCGGCACCCATGTCGCCGAGCAGTTTCCCGGCGAAGGGTCCGGCAATCAACGTGCCGAGCTCGATTACCCGGTATCCGTCCAGGGGCCCGGTGGGCGCACCTTCCGACACAGCAGCCTCCTCGTGGGAACGTCTCTCCCTACGAAAGGTTACGTCACCAGCCGATACCTCAACATCATGTCGTGATCCTCGTGATCGAGCATGTGGCAGTGCCAGACGTACCCTTGCAGATCGCCTGATCCACCACCGTGTCCACTGTGTTCCATCGCAGGTTCCTCCATCGCAGGATCTACCACCGCAGCTCGGGGGAACGTGGCGTCGGGATCGAAGCCCAGTTCGTCGGCTGTCGGGAAGCGCACGATGATGCGCGTGATGGAGTTGGCATCCACGATGACGGTATCCTTGGCGCCCGTCTCCCACACTTCCGGCGCCCGCATCGGCGAGGTCACGAAATCGTCCGCCGACGGCGTCCAGCGCGTCCCGAGATCCGGCAACGGGTACGCAGCCGTGTACGCAGGTGTGTTGATGCTCTGCCTACCCAAGACCCGGAAAGTCACCAGGTGTAGGTGAATCGGATGCGGCTCTGTTGTGACGTTGATCAGATTCCACTGCTCGACGGTTCCCTGACGCGGCAATTCGATATCCGAGTCGGTATACCGCAAGTTGTTGAGCGACATGGTGATCGACGGATAGCTCGACGGCCGGGACAGTTGCATGATCGTCAGATTGCGGACTACGTCGGGCACGGCCGGGGGCGGTGGGGCAGCGGAACTCAATTGCTGCGGCACCGACCCGGTGAAACCCTTCGCGCTACTCACGTCGAACCGCGCGAACAGGGGCATCACCTGCGTACCGCGTTGCGCCACAGCCAAAGGCACCGGTTCATCGTTGCGCAGTTCCACACTGGTACCCGGTTCGAGCAAGCCGAAGTCGACCAGGAGATCAACCCGCTCGCCCGGGCTCAGACGCACATGATCCGTCGGCGCTGACGCTGCGAGCAATCCGGATTCGGAGCCGATCACCCAGAATCGCATACGATTTCCGAAGTACAGATTCCACACCGAGTACGACGCGGCATTGAGGACACGCAGGCGGTACAACCCCCGCGCCACTTCGATTCTGGGCCACACAACGCCGTTCACCACGCCAACGTCTCCGGGCGTCGCTGGATCCCAGGCACCCTGTGGTGTTGTCCACGTCGACCTGACGCTTTGCCGTCCGTCGGAGGTGAATACCTTGTCCTGCAATATCAGTGGCAGTTCGAACTCCCCCGACGGTAAGCCGAGCGGATTGCCGGCCGTACCGGTGTCGTAGTTGTCGCGAAGCAGATACATACCGGCCAAGCCCGCGTAGACGTTCAGCCGAGTCATCCCCATGGCGTGGTCGTGATACCAGTGATTACCGCTACCGCTGGGATTCCCGTTACCGGGGGCATTGCCGAACTCGTGCACCAATCCTTCGCCCGGACGCTGAATCAACTCGGGATTCCCGTCGTACTGCGGCGCGGTGACACCGCCATGCAGGTGCAGCGACGTGGGAACCTGTGTCCGATCGTTGTCGCTGAGACCGTGCAGACGCGAATCCACGTCAGCGGCAAGAGGATGCGTGGTGATGTCGTTGGCGTACCGCAGCGTTAACGACTGCTCGACATGAGCCTCGATCGTCGGCCCGAGGTAGTCCATCCCGCCGTACCCCAGCGAAGGCGAAGGCGCCAGGTCAGGATGGAACCGGTGCATCGACGACGCGGCACGAAGCTCCAGGTCGCTACCGACCATCGTCGGCGGAAATACCAGCGCCTCACGAAAGGGTTCCAACCGTGGCGAAGGCAATTGGAGCGGCCGCAGCGGGTCGATGTCAGGCAAAGCTGCGTGCGCAGATTCCCGAGCTGAAGCGGACCCCACCGACAGCGCGCCAAGTCCTGCCATCAATCCCAAGCCCTGCAGCACCGCGCGTCGACGGATCTTGTGCGGCTTGCCCACCACAGGTTCATCCACTACAGGCCCCTATCGCTGACGGCATCCGGACCGGATTACCCCTGCGGCTTCGAGGTCAAACACCTACTGCCTTCCGCCGAGGACTCGAAATCCTGATCGACGAGACCGAGTCGAGAGTTCGAGAAAACCCTTGAACTCGAAACTGTGTTCGATTACAGTGGAGAGATGCGGATCGGGGGATCCGAATCGGGGGAATCTATGAGTATCGATACGTCAGATGTGGTTTCCGGTTCTGCCGTGGGATTACGGTCCAGGCTGTGGCAAGCGCCGGTAGCTGACCTTCGTTCGGCCGCAATCGAGGCGAGCGCGGAGATTTTGCGACTCGAAGCGATCCGCGTGGCCGTGGTCGACGAACTCTCGCTGCGCCCGGACGAATGTGTGCTCTGCTACCGCGGCGTCGGCCGATGGCTGGCAGCAAATACGATGCTGCAGATCCCTGCCGGAAACAAGATCGCCGCCCTTGGCGTCGCACTGCGGGCGTTTCCCGCAGTCGCACAACGCTTCGACGCCGGAGATTGCTCGTTCGATCATGCGGCACTGATTATTTCGTTCTGCGAGTCCCCACCAAAAGGAATGCCGGCCGAGGCACTTCCGCAGTGCATCGACGTTCTCCTGGCGGCGGCATCAGGAGTCGACGCGACAACAACCAAGCTGCGGTACGTCATCGCCACGTTGGAGCGAATGTTCGAGTCCGACAACATTCCACCGGCCGAAGATATCGACCGGAACGAGCTCCGGATCGCGTCGACGTTGAACGGTCGGGTTGTCGTTCGAGGCGATTTCGACGCCGTCACCGGCGAAATGCTTCTCTCTGCCCTGTCGAATCTGACCATGCCCACCCCAGCACCGGACGGAACTCCTGATGCCCGTTCGGCAGCCAAGCGAACAGCCGACGGATTCACCGAACTGATCCGCCGCTATCTCGATTGCGCAAAAACCGGTATCGACGGCGGCCAGCGGCCGCACCTGAACGTGCACATCAATGCCCGAGATCTCGCCGAACATCGCGACTGCGCGGCGCAAGAAGCCGTTCCGGAGGAAGAAGCTTCACTCGATCCGGACCTCTCCGATCTCGACGTGGGTCACATGCCGTGGATGGGACCACTGTCGGTCTCGCAGACCAGACTGCTCGGCTGCGACTGCTTCCTGTCGACAGTCCTACTCGACGACCACGGAGCGCCACTCGATGCGAGACCCGGAAAACGATTGGTCACAGCCGAACAACGGGTCGCATTGATCGCCCGGGACAAAGGCTGCGCCTTCCCAGGGTGTGAGTGCGTGCCGGCATGGACCGACGCCCACCATATCCGTCACTGGTCGAACGGCGGGCCGACGGTGATGAACAACCTTGTCCTGCTGTGTCGTTCACATCATCGGCTCATGCACCGCAAAACCGGATTTGTTGGCAAATGGGAGATCCGGATGGGCGCCGACAACAAACCCTGGTTCATTCCGCCACCGGCGATCGACCCGCAGCAACACCCGAGACCGGCGAACCACACCTATCGAACCTGAGAAAACGTCTCAGGCACAACAGAACACGGCCGAGCACCGCATCGAAGGAGACCTCGATGCGGTGCCAAAAGCCGTGGGTTCAGTCAGACTGCCTGCGGAACTTTGGTGATGCGCGGGAATCGCTCCCGAATTTCCGCCGGCGTGACAACCCTCGGGTCGAGGGGTTGCTCGTTACGCAGGTGGCGCTCCAGCACCTTGCCGGTCATCGGCGCAATGACTTTCAGAGCAGCGGTCATATTCTTCGGCGAACTACCCACACGCACGGCAGTTCGCACGGCCGGTGCAATTGCCTTGTCCAGCAACGCCGGTTGATCGAATCCACCCATGGTTCGCATCCAGCCAGGCAATGTCGCAATTGTTGCCGGCGCGACCAATCGGCTGAAAGTCGCGAACTTCGTTTCCCCCTGCGCCCTGGGCGTTCTCAGCAGATAGTGCATCGCTCGGTTGGCACGTTCGGAGGTACACAATCTGGGCCTGACTTCTGCAAAGTACTCACGTACCTCTTCGCGGGAGCCTGGGACGTCGGATGCCTTGCATGTCTGCAACTGCGCGGCAACTACACATTCCTCCCAGTACCGCTGCTCTTCGACGGCAGAAAGTGGACCAGGACCGTACATTTCGTAGCACTTGAGCACCGAATGCCAACCGGTCACATGGATCCAGAGTTGCGAGGCCGGATTGTTTGCACTGTAACGAGTTCCGGTGATCGGTTCGATGCCCGTGGCCTGAGCATGAACCGTCATGAGATGGTCGGACAAGGCCATCGCCGTCCGCCCATCGGCGGTCGCGACGGTCAGGAAGTATGCCAGTGTTCGGTCGAGTCGCCCCGCTGGATCACTGTAGATACCACTCATATCTGCCACCGCCGCGGCAAGGAAGGGGTCGAAGTGCTCGAGCACCACCGACCGCTGGAAGCCGATCAATGCTGTCGGCGCGGCCCAGATCTTCCAACTGGGTGATCCTGGGCCGAAGAAGCCGTAATCCTCGCGCGGTCGATCCATAGCCAGTCCAGACATTCGAGGTCCCCTTCATCTCTGCCGCCCCACCAACCACCATTGAATACAACGCCACCGTAACAATTGCGGACGCCGAATACAACGGTTGCGTATTATTCACGAAGAAGTGGCAGGCAGATTAGGGTGGGAGCGGAGGTGAGGCACACGATGACCAGGTCACAGGCAGACACAACGGACACACCGCGACGCAAATACGCCCCTCGCATGGCGCCGGAGCAACGACGCGAACAGCTCCTCGACGCAGCATTCGAGATCACCGGCCGCGTTGGCCTGCACAACCTCAGCATGGAATCCGTCGCTGCCGAAGCCGGCGTCGGCAA
Organism: Rhodococcus sp. WS3; assembly: GCF_003797085.1. Lineage (NCBI taxonomy): Bacteria > Bacillati > Actinomycetota > Actinomycetes > Mycobacteriales > Nocardiaceae > Rhodococcus > Rhodococcus sp. WS3. The sequence continues at coordinate 3,056,497 of NZ_RKMA01000001.1, read as the reverse complement.
GCCTGTCCTCTACACGATTTTCGACACCAGGACCGATCTCGTCGCCGCACTCCTACGCCGCGAGCACGAGCGAGCCATCACTCAGGTGCTCGAAACCATGCCGACAGATCTGAGCGAGCTCGGCCCAGCGGCGTCATACACCGGGACCGTTGGCGCCTTCGTCGACGCCGTACTGGAGAACCCGACGCGCTGGCGCCTGATTCTGACGTCTGTCGAGAACGCCCCCAGCGAGTATCACGGCTTGCTGAAGCTCTCTCGCGGAGCTGTCTTCGCCCGCGCCGAAGAACTGGCGCGCGCCGGGATTGCCCTCGAACCGAAGCTTGAGAACCTTGATCCGGTCCTCCTCGCACACACGATGATGTCGTTTGCCGAAATGCTCGGACGACTGGCCGTCAGCGACCCCGAAACGTATACCCGAGAACGACTTTCCACCTTTGCCGTTGCGCTCGCCCAGTCGGTCGGGCGTTAGCAGACCACTGAAACCTGTCGGTCGGATCTGCTTCAATACACGCATGACATCACCATCGATCGAACCGCTGCAGCTCTTCGAAACATCTCCCGGAAACTGGTCACTGATGCTCACCGACCAGCACTTCGGCAAGGTGGCAGCGGTATTCGAGCAGGTAGAGGGCTTCGAAGGTTCCGGCTACGACTGGGCTTCGGTGGCCCATGCAGTGGTGGGTCGCGACGCACCACATCTGGAGGGCCGATTCGGCACCGATCCCGAAGCGGGCATGTTTGTTGCGTACGGCGGCGACCACGAAGCTCTTGGTGAACTCGGTGTGCTTCTCGCCAAGGCGTATTCGGATGCCGAGTACCTCGGCGGACTCGTCGCTATTTCCGAACTCGACTAGAACTCCCTATCGAAACGACATCGGCCCCACACCTAGGTGCGGGGCCGATACCGAACAAAGGACTAGCCGACCAGCAGCTCGGCAATCTGAATCGTGTTGAGCGCGGCACCCTTACGCAGGTTGTCGCCCGAGACGAAGAGCGCGAGTCCGCGGCCTTCGGGGACACCCTCGTCCTGACGGATGCGACCGACCAGCGACGCGTTGCCACCGGCGGCGGCGAGCGGCGTCGGAACCTCGACCAGCTCGACGCCCGGAGCGTCGGCCAGCAGTTCCTTGGCGCGAGCGACCGAGAGCGGGTTGGCGAATTCCGCGTTGATCGCGAGCGAGTGCCCGGTCACGACGGGTACGCGCACGCAGGTGCCCGAAACCAACAAATCGGGAAGCCCGAGGATCTTGCGGCTCTCGTTGCGGAGCTTCTGATCCTCGTCGGTCTCGCCGCTGCCGTCATCGACCAGCGAACCTGCCAGGGGCAGGACGTTGAACGCGATGGGGGCGACGTAGTTGTTCGGGGCCGGGAAGTCGACAGCGCTGCCGTCGTGAACCAGCTTCTCGGCGTCACCGACAACGGCGCGCACCTGGCCGAGGAGTTCCTCGACGCCGGCGATGCCGCTACCGGACACAGCCTGGTAGCTGGAGACGATCAATCGCTGCAGACCGGCTTCGTCGTGCAGAACCTTGAGCACCGGCATCGCTGCCATGGTGGTGCAGTTCGGGTTCGCAATGATGCCCTTGACCAGGTTCTTCGCGTCCTGCGGGTTGACCTCGCTGACCACGAGGGGAACCTCGGGATCCTTGCGCCATGCGGAAGAGTTGTCGACAACCGTCGCACCGGCCGCGGCAAAGCGCGGAGCCTGCGCACGGGACAGCGTCGCACCGGCGGAGAAGAGGGCGATGTCGATGCCCTTCAGATCCTCGTCGGACGTTGCTGCGGCATCCTCGACAACGATCTCTTCGCCGCGGAACGTCAGCTTCTTACCGGCGGAGCGTGCCGATGCAAAGAACCGCACCTTGTCCGCGGGGAAGTTACGTTCTTCGAGCAGAGTGCGCATGACGATGCCGACCTGACCGGTCGCACCGACAACAGCGATTGTTGTCATCAGAAATTACCGTCCTGTTCCTGCGTGTACTACAGCTTCTTCGTCGCCGCCGAGACCGAAAGCGGCGTGGATAACGCGCACGGCGTCGTCGAGTTCGGTGTCCTTGACCAGCACGGAGATGCGGATCTCGGAGGTCGAGATGAGGTCGATGTTGATGTCGGCCTTGGCCAGTGCCTCACAGAACGTGGCCGTGACGCCCGGGTGGCTCCGCATTCCGGCACCGACCAGGGAGACCTTGCCGATGTGGTCGTCGAACAAGATCTGTGTGAAGCCGATGTCTTCCTGACGCTTGGTCAGGATCTCGACGGCGCGGGGGCCGTCGGCGGTCGGCAGCGTGAAGGTGATGTCCGTCTTGTTGGTCTCCACCTTGGAGATGTTCTGCAGCACCATGTCGATGTTGATCTCGGCATCGGAGACAGCGCGGAACACCTTGGCAGCATGTCCCGGCGTGTCCGGCAATCCGACAACGGTGATCTTGGCTTCGCCGCGATCGTGCGCGACTCCGGTGATCAGGGCCTCTTCCACAGGAATGTCCTCCATCGATCCGGACACGATTGTTCCGGGCTTGGTGGTGTATGACGAACGGACGTGCACGGGCACGTTGTAACGACGGGCGTACTCGACGCACCGGAGCATGAGCACCTTGGCACCACACGCTGCGAGTTCGAGCATTTCCTCGAAGGAAACCGTCTCGAGGCGGTGAGCGTCGGGGACGATGCGCGGGTCGGCGGAGAAAACGCCGTCGACGTCGGTGTAGATCTCGCACACGTCGGCGTTGAGCGCAGCTGCCAACGCAACGGCGGTTGTGTCCGAGCCACCGCGTCCGAGCGTCGTGATGTCTTTACTGTCCTGGCTGACGCCTTGGAATCCGGCGACCAGAACGATCGAGCCTTCGTCGAGCGCCGTGCGAACACGGCCGGGCGTGACGTCGATGATCTTGGCGTTTCCGTGGCTGCCGGTCGTGATGACTCCGGCTTGTGAGCCCGAGAACGAACGAGCCTCAGCGCCGAGAGAATGAATTGCCATCGCAACCAAGGAGTTGGAGATGCGCTCACCCGAGGTCAGCAGCATGTCCATTTCACGGGCCGGCGGGGAAGGGCACACCTGCTGAGCCAGGTCGAGCAGCTCATCGGTGGTATCGCCCATCGCAGACACCACGACGACGACATCATTGCCGGCCTTCTTGGTCTCGACGATCCGTTCAGCGACTCGTCGGATGCGCTCGGCGGTTGCCACCGAGGATCCGCCGTACTTCTGGACGACGAGAGCCACGCGTTTCTACCTCCAGGTCGAAATTGTTTACAGATACCAGAGGTCGAGCTTACCGACGTGGTCCTGGGACTTCCCGACGCGTACTGACCTCGGCCCTTACCTCGGGTTCGGATTCACGCCGGATCAGTTGCGAGATCCCGTTTCGCATTGACGTCGCGGAACGTGAACCACCGGCAACGTAACCGACAACGGCGACAGCAACTCCGCAGGCGAGGAGGATGCGGATGCTGCTGACCAGTGAACTCGCGACGGTGTCGAACACTGCAACAGCCGCATCCGGGGACACGATGTCTTGATTGTGTAAATAATCCCGGCGCACGACAGTCAGCGCCAGGCCGCGGTACTCAACGCACCGGTCACGATCAGGACACAGCAGAGTATCCATCGCGACACTCGGGTCACGGGCGATTGCCGCGAGTGGGCTTGATCTTGGCCGTGATGCGGTGGATACGGAGGTCGTCGGGAGGGATCCGGAAGGTCTCGTGCACGTTGACCGTCATCAGATTCTTGCCGAACAACCCTGCGTCGAGGAGGTACTCGGCTACGACATTATCGCCGTCGACGCTCCATTCCACATCTCGGATCGCACGCACCAGACGAAACTGTGGACCGCCGGACAGGCTGCGCCGCAAGTGATTTCCCGAAAACCCGGTTTTGATCCCCGCCTCGTGTCGCACGGCATCCGGAGCCAGCGGTACTGAATTACCGTCGTGTGAGAGAAGCGCATCGAGGTATGCGCGCGCCACAGCAATTCGAGGATCATCCATGCGATCAGTCGATCATTTCGGAGCACGAAACAACAGCACCGTTCAACGACAATTTCGGCATGTCGCCGATACCCCACCTCATTCGCCGACATTCCAGGAGTAGAGTGCAGTGCATGCAGCGCGCACTCCTTCTTGGTTGCCGCGACGGGGTCTGATCCAGACTGGCCTCCCGTCGCGGGGTTTTGTGTGCGCCGGTCGACCAAGCCTTCCGGACTTTCGGTCTTGACCAACAGGTCATCAGGCCGGGTCCACAATCGTTGGAGATCACCCCATGTCCCCCGCTGACGCATTCACCACCGGCACTCGCATTATCACGCCTCCCACCAAGCCGGCACCGGCCGACCAGCCTGCGTGGAACACGCAGAAGAACTCGTCGATGCCCACGTTCCGTTACCGGCCATTCTCCGAAGAAGTCGAAACGGTCACGCTGCCGGACCGCACTTGGCCGGACAAAGTCATCGACCGCGCCCCGCAGTGGTGCGCGGTGGACCTGCGTGACGGCAACCAGGCCCTGATCGACCCGATGAGCCCGGCGCGTAAGCGTCGTATGTTCGATCTGCTGGTCCGGATGGGTTACAAGGAGATCGAGGTCGGCTTCCCGTCGGCAAGCCAGACGGACTTCGACTTCGTCCGCGAAATCATCGAAGACGGCGCAATCCCGTCCGATGTCACCATCCAGGTGCTGACGCAGTCGCGTCCCGAGCTGATCAAGCGCACGTTCGAGGCGTGTGAAGGCGCTGAGAACGCGATCGTGCACTTCTACAACTCCACCTCGATCCTGCAGCGTCGTGTCGTCTTCCGCGCCGACAAGGCCACGATCAAGAAGATCGCCACCGACGCCGCCGAACTGGTGCTCGCCGAGTCGAAGAAGTACCCGGACACCAACTGGCGATGGGAGTACTCCCCCGAGTCCTACACAGGCACCGAGCTGGAGTACGCCAAGGAAGTATGTGACGCCGTCACCGAAACCCTGGGTGCCACGCCGGCAAACCCGGTGATCCTGAACCTGCCCGCGACGGTCGAGATGGCCACGCCCAACGTGTACGCCGACTCCATCGAGTGGATGCACCGCAACCTGGCTCGCCGCGACTCGGTCATCCTGTCGCTGCACCCCCACAACGACCGCGGCACCGGCGTCGCTGCAGCCGAGCTGGGCTACCAGGCCGGCGCCGACCGCATCGAAGGCTGCCTTTTCGGCAACGGCGAGCGCACCGGCAACGTCTGCCTGGTCACCCTCGCCCTGAACATGTTCACGCGTGGCGTCGACCCGCAGATCGACTTCTCCAACATCGACGAGATCCGTCGTACGGTCGAGTACTGCAACCAACTGCCCGTCCACGAGCGTCATCCGTACGGCGGCGACCTGGTCTACACCGCGTTCTCCGGTAGTCACCAGGACGCCATCAACAAGGGCCTCGACGCCATGAAGATCGACGCCGACGGCCAGAACGCCGACGTCGACGACATCGTGTGGCAGGTTCCGTACCTGCCCATCGACCCCAAGGACGTCGGCCGCAGCTACGAGGCCGTCATCCGCGTGAACTCGCAGTCCGGCAAGGGTGGCGTCGCGTACATCATGAAGGCCGATCACGGTCTGGTGCTGCCGCGTCGTCTGCAGATCGAGTTCTCGCAGTCCGTCCAGAAGATCACCGACGGCGAGGGCGGCGAGGTTTCGCCGAAGGAAATGTGGGACGTCTTCCACGAGGAGTACCTGGCTCCCGTCCGCCCGCTCGAGCGCATGAAGCAGAAGGTCACCGCGTCCGAGGAGGACGGTGGCACTGATGCGATCACCGCGATCGTAAAGGTGAACGGCAAGGAGCAGGAGATCTCGGGTACCGGTAACGGCCCGCTCGCTGCCTTTGTCGACGCTCTGGGAAGCATCAACTTCGACGTTCGCGTTCTCGATTACTCCGAGCACGCCATGTCCGCTGGTGACGACGCTCAGGCTGCCGCATACGTCGAGTGCGCCGTGACCGGCCCCGACGGTCAGAGCACCGTCGTCTGGGGCGTCGGTATCGCTACCTCGATTACGACGGCGTCGCTGCGAGCAGTGGTTTCGGCAGTTAACCGCGCTAGCTAGGACAACTGTTGAGTGTGGCTCCTATCCATTCGGATAGGAGCCACACTTGTCTGAACTTCACATCGATTTTCGATGAACGACGTACGTCCTGAATCGGATATCAAAGAATTCATTACCGTTATTTCATCCTTTGAGGATGATGCGGATGTGGTCACCGCGTGAGATAGTTCATCTCAGACAATTCCGACCTGCGAAATGGGGCTCGACATGGATTCCTTCTGGGATTTCCTCTGGGTGATACTCGTCAGTTTTGCGTTCGTCGCATACCTGATTCTGCTGTTCTCAATCATTACGGACCTGTTCCGCGACCACAAGACTTCAGGCTGGAAGAAGGCTATCTGGGTATTCTTCCTCTTCGTCATTCCCTGGCTCACGGCGCTCATCTACCTGATCGTCAAGAGCGACGGTATGGCTCAGCGCTCCATGGAGGCAGCGCACCAGGTCAAGCAGGCACAGGACAGCTACATTCGTGAGGTAGCGGGTAAGTCTCCCGCCGAGGCAATCGCAGACGCGAAGGCACTTCTCGACGCCGGCACCATTACCGAAGACGAATTCGCCTCCTTGAAGGCCAAGGCTCTGGCAGCCTGATTCATCTTCAGTTCAATTGCAGGTTGCACCATCAAAGCGGGAGCGGCACTAATCGTGTCGCTCCCGTTTTGTTTATTCTCCGACGGCCCGTGCAACGTCGCGGAACGCCGCGAGCACCACTGCGATCGCGGGACTTCGATCGGCGTGCAATCGCGTGGCCAATTCATAGACCCGGGCAGCACGCACACCGGCGATCGGTTTCCTCGACACTGCAGGATGTGTGATCGCGTGCCGCGGCATCAACGCCACTCCGTGTCCGGCGGCGACCAGCTCCTCGATAACCCGGAAATCGTTTATCCGATGTCCGACGCGAGGTTGCACACCGGTAACAGCCGCGACTGACATCAGTACGTCGTCGACCGGAAATCCTCCGCGCACACTGATCCAGTTCTCGTCCACCAACTGATCCAACCGAACCGAATCCTGCTTTGCCAGAGGATGATCCGGCCGCAGCACCAAGTCGATGGGCTCACGCATCAGAGGCTGCACGCTCACCCGCGGAAACGACGTCTCCGCAGCGCGTTCGTCGCGATGGGTGAGGATCACGTCGTGATCGGCCAGAAGCCGCGGCACCGCAGACGCCGGCTGATCCACGTCGCACGCATCGATGTCGACGCCGGACCCTTCGAGTGCCGTCAACACCCTGGGCAGCAGCAGCGCCGCCCCGGACGGAAAGAACGCCACCCGCACCTTGCCTCGCGGCGAACCCCGGTACGACGCCATCTCCGCGTCCGCACGTTCGAGAGCGGCCACCACGTCGTCGGCGCGCAGCACCAACGCACGGCCGGCGTCGGTGAGCCTGAGTTTGCGCCCGTCCGGTTCCAGGAGCGGCACACCGGCCTCGCGGGCGAGGATCTTGAGCTGCTGCGAGACTGCGGACGGAGTCATGGAGAGGGCGTCGGCGGTGCTTCCGACCGTTCCTCTGTCCGCCAGCTCACGCAGCACTCTCAACCGGGTTGCATCCATGTAGAAAAACTACATTAATGGTCCATCTTTATTCGCTTGTCCTGATGCTTTACACAGCTCACGATTAACGACATGACTCCTCGCGACCGCCTTCTCGGATTGACCGTCGCGATCATGTGGGGATTGAACTTCCTGGCGATCCGGGTGGGACTCGACCACTTCCCGCCGTACTTCTTCGCCGCGCTGCGCTTTTTGCTCATCGCGATTCCCGTGATGATCTTCGTGCCGCGCCCTCAGGTTCCGGCGCGATGGCTGTTGCTCTACGGCTTCGGTTTCGGTTTCGGCCAATTCGTCTTCCTGTACTGGGCGATGCACACGGGTATGCCGACCGGTCTCGCCTCGTTGGTCCTGCAGTCGTCCGCTCCCTTCACTGTTCTGCTGGGCGCAGTTCTGTTGCGGGAGAAGCTCAGCGCGTGGCAGGTGTCCGGCATCGGTGTTGCCGTGGCGGGCATGGCCCTGATCGGATGGGATCGCTCGCACCAGGCCGCGTTGTTACCAGTGATCCTGACCCTGCTGGCCGGCTTGTCCTGGGCTTTCGGCAACCTCGGTAGCCGCCTCGCGGCCGCGGGTACCACCGGGGACCCAGCGCCCATGCGCCTGATGTTGTGGATGTGCGTCATTCCTCCGCTGCCGATGCTTGCCCTGTCCGCTGCCGTCGAAGGTCCGAGCACGGGCTGGGAGGCCCTCGGAACCTCGTTCAGTGCCGACGGGTGGCCGGCGCTGATCGGACTCGCGTACATCGTGTTGATCGGCACCATCGCCGGGTCGGGCATCTGGACCATCCTGATGGGACGCTATCCCGCAGGCACGGTCGCACCACTCTCGCTGCTCGTCCCGGTAGTGGGAATCGGCGCATCCTGGCTGTTCCTGCACGAAAATCCCAGCGCATTGTCACTGGTGGGAGCCGTAGTCGTGATCGCCGGGGCAAGCGCCGCCCAGATCCGACGCACCCCCAGGGCCGCTGTTCCGTCGAACACACCCGTACGACAAGCACCTGCACGACTCGAAGTCTGACGGCGCGCTGTGCCAAACTCGGGCCGTGGGAACTGGACTATCGATCACGACACGCGGAAAGCTCGCCCTGCGCGCTGCCGCCACAGCCTCCTGGGCATCGCAGAAAGCCGGCCGCGGCAAGGGCTCCATGATCGGTGGGCTCATCGCCCTCAAGATCGACCCGACGCTGATGACCCAACTCGGACGCGGGAAGCGAACCGTTGTCGTCACCGGCACCAACGGCAAGTCGACAACAACGCGCATGACGGCAGCGGCACTCGCGACGCTTGGTGACGTAGCAACACAGGCCGACGGCGCCAACATGGACGCCGGAATCGTCGCGGCACTGGCAAACCGGATGAACGCGCCGGTCGCGGCACTCGAAGTCGACGAACTTCACGTTCCCCATGTCGCCGACGCCGTGAACCCCGAAGTGATCGTGCTCCTGAATCTGAGCCGCGATCAGCTGGACCGCGTCGGCGAGATCAACATGATCGAACGCAAACTGCGGGCATGCGTCAACGCGCACCCGAAAGCGGTCATCGTCGCCAACTGTGACGACGTGCTGGTCACCTCCGTGGCATACGACGCCCCCAACGTCGTGTGGGTTGCGGCCGGCGGCGGCTGGGCAAGCGATTCCGTCAGCTGCCCGCGCACCGGCGAACCCATCGTGTGGGAGGGAAAGCACTGGCGCAGTACCGGTTCGGACTTCGCGCGGCCCGAGCCGGCGTGGTGGCTCGACGACGACAATCTCTACGGCCCTGATGGCTTGAAGATTCCGATGACGCTGACGCTTCCCGGAAAAGCCAACCGCGGCAACGCAGCTCAGGCCGTCGCTGCTGCAGTGGCCTTGGGCGCGGATCCGGTCGGCGCAGTTGCCGCCGCGTCGACGGTCCAGGAAGTTGCCGGGCGATACAGCACCGTCCAGGTGGGCTCCCATTCCGTCCACATGCTCCTCGCGAAGAATCCCGCCGGCTGGCAGGAAGCACTGTCGATGATCGACCCTTCCGTCGACGGCTTGGTCATCGCCGTGAACGGGCAGGTCCCCGACGGCGAGGATCTCTCCTGGCTGTGGGACGTGAAGTTCGAACACTTCGAAGGCGTCAAGGTAGTCGCAGCGGGTGAGCGCGGAACCGACCTCGCAGTGCGCCTCACCTACGCCGGCGTCGAGCACACCTTGGAGCCGGATCCCTTGCGCGCCATTGCTTCCTGCCCGCCCGGTCGCGTCGAAGTTCTTGCCAACTACACGGCATTCCGCGATCTGAACACCGCAATCGCCAAGGAGACTCGCGATGTCTGATTCGACAGTGCGCATCGGGCTTGTCCTCCCCGACGTCATGGGCACCTACGGCGACGGCGGTAACGCCCTGATCCTGCGTCAGCGCCTGCGCATGCGCGGCTACGACGCCGAGATCGTCGACATCACGCTCAACGACCCGGTGCCGGATTCACTCGACGTCTACGCCCTCGGCGGTGCTGAGGATTCTGCGCAGCGCCTCGCTACCCGGCATCTCGCGAAATACCCCGGACTGCAGCGCGCAGCCGAGCGCGGCGCACCCGTCCTCGCTATCTGCGCTGCCATCCAGGTTCTGGGCAACTGGTACGAAACCTCGAGCGGCGAGCGCGTCGACGGCGTGTCGATGCTCGACGTCACGACCGCACCGCAGGAAAAGCGCTCGATCGGTGAAGTCATCACGAAGCCCTTGATCAAGGGGCTCACCGCACCGCTGTCTGGATTCGAAAACCATCGTGGTGGAACCACTCTCGGCGCCGACGCGTCCGGCTTCGCACGCGTCACGCACGGTGTCGGCAACGGTGTCGGCGACGGCCTGGAGGGCGTCACCCAGGGTTCCGTCATCGGCACGTACATGCACGGACCGGTCCTGGCCCGCAATCCCGAGTTGGCGGACCTGTTACTGATGCGCGCTCTGGGCGTGGACTCACTCGAGCCCCTGCACCTGCCCGAGGTCGATCAGCTTCGCAAGGAACGACTCTCGGTTCGCTGATCTGTAGAGTTGGAGCGCTTCTGCATCCCGGCACTTCTGCTTACCGCACCAGGGCGCCTGGAAACGTAAAGTCGACACGGACCGCCCGACCACGAACAGGACGCCAATGAGTACCCTGCAAACTCTGGATCGTGGGCTGCGTGCGCTCGACATCATTGCCCAGTTCCCGAACGGGATTTCGGTTGCGGACCTTGCTCGTGAGCTCGACGTGCACCGAGCCATCTGCTATCGCATCGTTTCGACACTCGAAGCACATTCGCTGATCGCTCGCATCGAGGATGGACGGATTCGTCTTGGTGTCGGAGCCGCGGTTCTCGGTTCTTGCTTCGAGCCACAGCTCAACCGGGACGGGCAGTCCCTACTCCACTCACTGGCAAACACCACGCGTGCAACCGCCTTCATATCCGTTGCGCAAGGCCAGGATTGCGTTGTACTGATGGTCGCCGAACCCGAAGACACTCTCATCCGAGTGGGATACAGAACCGGCACGCGACACCCCCTCGACAAGGGTGCTGCCGGTATCGCGATATTGGCCATGCGGCCCGACGCTGCGTCTGATTCCGAAGAGGTCAAACGGGCACGCAAGGACGGATACAGCCTGACTGTGGGGCAACTCGAGCACGGCGCCATCGGCATTGCCTCCGGGATTGCACTGCCGGAGAACCTCGGATCGGCTACGAACCTCGAGCGCAGCGTCGGCGTCGTGGCGATCGACGGTCTCGACACCGAACTCGCTGCCCAAGCCGTGATGACCACAGCGCGAGAACTCGAACGCCTCATCTCTGCCTGATCGTTCCGTCGGGGAAATCTTCGCCCGACTGTGTTTTTCAGCCATCTTGACCTTTGAATGTGACCTCACTTACCCTGTGCGAAGTGCGCTCAAAGCACACTATGTGCGCTATTAGTAACTTCACAGTTCAGGACGGTTTATAGAGATGTCAGAAGTCATGAACGGATGCCCGATCGATCATGCGGCTCTTAACTCGGGATGTCCGGTATCCGGAAAGGCAGCCAGCTTCAATCCCTTCGGCGGCGACTACCAGGTGGACCCCGCTGCGTCGCTGCGCTGGTCCCGTGACGAGGAGCCCGTGTTCTTCAGTCCCGAAATCGGCTACTGGGTCGTCACTCGTTATTCGGACGTCAAGGCCGTCTTCCGCGACAACATCCTGTTCTCGCCGTCCATCGCACTGGAGAAGATCACCCCTGTCTCGGAGGAAGCCACCGCCACCCTCGCCAAATACGACTACGCGATGTCGCGCACCCTGGTGAACGAAGACGAGCCGGCGCACATGCCGCGTCGCCGCGCATTGATGGATCCGTTCACACCGGCGGAACTCGTGCACCACGAGCCGATGGTTCGGCGCCTCGTCCGCGAGTACGTCGACCGCTTCGTGAACTCAGGCAAGGTCGACCTCGTCGACGAAATGCTGTGGGAGGTCCCGCTCACCGTGGCGCTGCACTTCCTCGGCGTGCCGGAGGAGGACATGGACGACCTACGCAAGTACTCGATCGCGCACACCGTCAACACCTGGGGCCGACCTGCACCCGAGGAACAGGTCGCGGTCGCCGAAGCCGTAGGCAAGTTCTGGCAGTACGCAGGCACGGTGCTCGAAAAGATGCGCAAGGATCCCTCCGGCCACGGCTGGATGCCCTATGGTCTCCGCGTTCAGAAGGAACAACCGGAGGTCGTCACCGACTCCTATCTGCACTCGATGATGATGGCGGGAATCGTTGCCGCTCATGAGACCACCGCCAACGCATCAGCCAACGCATTCCGCTTGTTGCTCGAAAATCGGAGCGTGTGGCAGGAGATCTGTGAGGATCCCAGTCTGATCCCGAACGCCGTCGAGGAGTGCCTGCGGCATTCTGGCTCAGTTGCCGCGTGGCGCCGACTGGCCACTGCCGACACCCGAATCGGCGACATCGACATCCCGAAGGGCTCCAAGCTCCTGATCGTCACATCGTCCGCGAACCGCGACGACCGCCATTTCGAGAGCGGGGACGAGTTCGACATCCGTCGCGAGAACTCCAGCGATCACCTCACTTTCGGCTACGGCAGCCATCAGTGCATGGGCAAGAATCTGGCTCGTATGGAGATGCAGATCTTCCTCGAGGAGATCACCACACGACTCCCACACCTGGAACTCGTCCCCGATCAGGAGTTCACCTACCTACCGAACACCTCATTCAGAGGTCCGGATCATGTTTGGGTGCAGTGGAATCCGGACGCAAACCCTGAACTCCGCGATGCTTCGATTCTCCTGCGACGACAGCCCGTGAAGGTCGGCGAGCCGTCCAAGACCAATATCTCGCGCACGGTGCGAGTGGAGGCGATCACTCCCGCCGCCGACGGCGTGGTCACGGTGACCCTTTCCGATCCTTCCGGCAAAGCACTTCCGAAGTGGACGCCGGGCGCGCACATCGACATCGATCTCGGCGATCTGACGCGGCAGTACTCGCTGTGCGGCAACCCTCACGATCTGTCCCGCTACGAGATCGCCGTGCGCGAAGAGTCCGAGAGCCGGGGCGGCTCGCGCTACGTGCATCACACTCTCGAAGCCGGAAACACCCTCAAGATGCGTGGGCCCCGCAACCATTTCAAGCTCGATCCGGCTGCCGAGCGCTACGTCTTCGTGGCAGGCGGCATCGGTATCACGCCGATCGTGACAATGGCCGATCACGCCAAGGCCGCCGGCAAGGACTACGAGATCCATTACTGCGGACGCGATGTCGCCACGATGGCGATGCTCGACAGGCTGAATGCCGATCACAGCGACCACCTTGTCGTGCATTCCAGCGCCTTGGGCAACCGTCTCGACATCGCGACAGTGTTCTCCACTGCGACGGCACACACTCAGATCTACTCCTGTGGTCCTGAACGACTGCTCTCCGCGCTCGAGGAGGCTACTGCGCACTGGCCGGAAGACTCGCTGCACGTCGAGCATTTCACCTCGACGCTCGCGACACTCGACCCGTCCAACGAGCACGCGTTCGAGGTCGAACTCCGCGACTCAGGTCTGACAATCCAGGTCGCTGCCGATCAGACCGTCCTCGACGCGTTGCGTGCCTCCAATATCGACATCCCCAGCGATTGCGAGGAAGGCCTGTGCGGATCGTGCGAGGCCCCCGTACTCGACGGCGCGGTGGATCACCGAGACATGGTGCTCACGAAAACCGAACGCGCTCAGAATAAATCGATGATGACCTGCTGCTCGCGCGCCTGCGGACAGAAGATCACACTCGCGCTCTGACCCACATTTCCCCGTTTCTGCCCGACCCGAAAGGATCCTCATGGGATCACAGACAACCCAGGTCTCCGACCTGGAAGAACCTCCCGTCAGCGACGCCGTTCCCCGCAGTAGTTTCAAGCGCGTACTGACCGGCAGCATGGCTGGTGCCGTTCTCGAGTGGTATGACTTCGCGATCTACGGCATCCTCGCCGCAACCGTACTGGGGCCGCTTTTCTTCCCGGGCGACAGCGGCGTTGCGAAGCTGCTGCTCGCACTCGCCACCCAGGGCCTGGGCTTCGTTGCCCGGCCGCTCGGCGGCATCGTATTCGGGCACCTTGGCGACAAGTACGGCCGCAAGCCGATGCTGGTGACCACCTTCATTCTGCTGGGTACGGCGACTGCCGCGATCGGATTGCTACCCACCTACGAACAGGTGGGCATCTGGGCCACTGTCGGGTTGGTGGTACTGCGCATGATCCAGGGCTTCGCGCTCGGCGGCGAGTTCGGTGCCGCAGTGCTGCTGGTCAGTGAGTACGGCGAACCCAAGCGTCGCGGTTTCTGGGCCTCGTGGCCGCAGGCCGGTGCTCCGATGGGTACGGTTCTGGCCACTGTCGTGGTCTCGATTCTCGTATTCGCAGTCCCGGACGAGGCGTTCGACCAGTGGGGTTGGCGCATCGCCTTCCTGTTCGCGATCCCGCTGCTCGCCATCGGCTTCTGGGTGCGCCGCGGCGTCGAGGAATCGCCTGTGTTCAAGGCCGCACAGGAGCAAGCCGCACAGGCTCCGCAGGAAGAACGCTCGAGCATTGTCGAAGCCTTGTCGCGACCGAGTGTGGTGCTCATCGGTCTCGGTATGCGCATCGGTGAAAACATCGCTTTCTACATCTACACGATCTTCGTTATCGCTTACGCCACCACATATTTCGACTTTGCGCGCGGCGATGTCATCATGGCCGTTACCTTCGCCTCGGTGTTCCAGTTCGTTGGCATGATCGGTGGCGGAGCGTGGTCCGACCGTGTCGGCCGCCGCATCGCAATGCTCGTGCCCGCTGTCGTCCTCATGATCTGGGCGCCGGTCTTCTTCTGGCTCGTGCAGCTCGAGAGTCTTCCGATGCTGTGGCTCGGTGTGTGCGTCGGCGCACTGTTCCACGGCATGCTCGCCGGCCCGGAAGCAGCCTGGATCACCGAGTTGTTCCCGACCCGCTACCGTTATGCCGGCTCCTCGCTGGTGTTCCAAGGTTCGTCGATCCTCGCCGGTGCGCCCGCCCCGTTCATCGCCATCTGGCTCATCGAGAACCACGGCGTCGGCATGGTCGTGGGTTACCTGGTGATCACGATGTCGATCACTGTGATCGCCCTGTTGGCAAGCCGCGAGACCAAGGGAGTCGACCTCGACAAGGTCGAGTAGTCCCGGCAGCTGAAACTCCGAGGACGTCGAGAACGGCAACGAGGTCATTGGGCGGACCTTCTCCGACTCCCGTGTGGTGTCTGTAGAGACTCGGTTTGCAACGCATCGTCGGAAATCTGGATCTGCGCCTGGGATCTGGATTTTCGACGATGCGAGACTGAACCGACGGCCTTACTCTGGTCGTCATTTCGAGAACACGCCTCGCGATCAGTGCGCGGCAGAGTCCTTCGTTCCCTCGGTGAGAACCAACTCCACTGCCAGCAGTGCCGCGCAGGCCAGACCGGCCACCAATTCCGGGACGGCGGTGAAAGTACCGCCCAGGATCACCGCAATAGCGACGCCGAATGGCACGAGGGTTCGCGTCGACGAATCGTGCAAGCGGATGTGAATGAACCACAGCGCTGCCAAGATGATGGCCACCGGCACCGTGACGGCCGCACCGGTCACCAACGCGCTGCCTTCGGCGTGGCCGGTCCAATAGTCGACGCGGGAAGCCAGGCCGGCACCGATGGCAGCGGCGGACGCAAAGATGAAGTAGTGCCCGAAACCCCAGACGAAGGGCGAGACGTTGTCGCCGCCGAGAGCGTCGCCGGCGTTTCGCTGGAAGTACAGCCACCACAGGCTGAAGACGATCAGGATTCCGCCGACCACGACGTACGCCACTTTGGCCGCCGGATGTTCACCGGACACCGCGTCCTGAATCGCGACGGTGGTGGACAGAATCGTTTCGCCGAGAACGATGATGAAGAACAGTGAGTACCGCTCGGCGATGTGGTGTGGATGCCAGGGCGTCATTCCCGGCTTCTCCGACCACACCGGCACGGCAAATTCGCACAGCACCAGGAACAGGAACGTCGGGACGTAGATCGCGGCCGGTACAAAGTAGAAGCCGATCCACCCGAGTTGAACGAGCACGATACCGAGGGCGTATCTGCGGGCGGTGAGTGCGTGTTCGGGATCGTTCCTCGACACTCGAACCCATTGAATCACCAGGGCTATTCGCATGATGACGTAGCCGAGAATGATCAGCAGAGGATCGTTGTCGAAGAAGCGCGGAATCCCGGCTGCCAGTACCAGCGCGCCCAGAATCTGGAAGATCGTCAGAAGTCGCGCAATGCCGTCGTCGTTGTCGTAGGCGGAGGCAAACCACGTGAAGTTGAGCCACGTCCACCAGATTGCGAAGAACGCCATCGCGAAGTGCCCGACACCTGTGGCCGCGTGCCCTTCACTGATCGCGTGGTGAAGGCCCGTGGCTGCCTGGGCAACTGCCACGACAAAGCACAGGTCCGTCAGCAGTTCGAGTGGTGTGGCTACTCGATGTGCCTCATGCGGATCACGGGGAACCAACGGCCGGATGAATGAATTGATACGACTCACGGTTCGCAGAGTAGCGCTCCGATAGCGGATGCGCTGGACCCACTCAGCGAGATTGTCCACTACAGCCGGGTTTGTCGTGATACGTGTAGAGGGAACAACTCCTGTCTGCGGTAGTCCTGCGGCAGTGACAATCAGCCTGCGGGCTCAGTCGCGTAACGAGGTAGTTCTCCATGTCCATTGCACTTTCCGAAGACCAGCGCGCTCTTGCGCAGTCGGTTCGCAGTTACATCTCGCGAGCGGACCCACTCGCCGAGGCTCGCGAGAGTCTCGACAATCCGACGCACGAATTGCCGTCGGGGTGGTCGACTTTCGCCGAGCTTGGCTGGTTGGGCGTCCACCTGCCGGAGGAATACGGTGGCGCCGGGTTCGGCTTGCCTGAATTGTCCGTGGTGGTAGAAGAATTGGGATCCGCGGTGACTCCCGGGCCGCTGCTTCCGACGGTGTGGGCATCGGCGGTGATTGCCGCGGCAGGAGCTATCGAACAACAGGCCGAACTGCTTCCGGGTCTGATCGACGGAACCGCTGTCGCAGCAGTCGGAATCGCCGCGACGGTCACCCTATCGGGCGTCAGTGTCGAGATTGCCGAACCTGTCGAGGTTCTGTGCGCTGCGATGGCCGACATTCTTCTGGTCGCGATCGGTGAGGACGTTGTTGTACTACGGCGCGAACAGGTACAGATCACCGGAGCTCCGACGCTCGATCCGACGCGCCCGCTCTCTGCGGTGACCACAAACGGTAGCGTCGACGCCGTCGCGGTTCTGCCCGGCGCGAGTGCCAACGCAGTGTCGATCGGACGCACCCTGGCGGCTGCCGAAGCCGCGGGCGTGATCACCGCGGCCACGAACCTGGCTGGCGAATATGCCAAGGCCCGCTTTGCTTTCGGCCGCGCAATCGGCTCCTTCCAGTCGGTAAAGCACATCCTTGCCAACATGCTCGTGGACCGCGAAATGTCGACCGCTGCAGCGTGGGATGCGGCCCAGGCAGCCTCCGACAACAAGGATCAGAGCGCCCTCGCCGCAGCTGTTGCCGTGGTGACCGCCCTCCCCGCCGCCATGCGGGTAGCGCAGAAGTGCATCCAGGTGCACGGCGGAATCGGCTACACGTGGGAGCACGACGCCCACCTGTATCTGCGTCGTGCGGGCGCCCTGAACGCCTCCTTCTCCCCCGTTGTCGCGCGAGCCGATATCGCCGACGCCACCGCCGCCGGGATCCGACGCGAATCGAGCATCGAACTGCCCGCCGAGGCCGACGAGTACCGCACGCAGGCTCGGGCTTTCGTCAAAGAAGCCGTCGCGGCACCTGCTGATCAGCTTCGACGCCTACTCGTCGACTCGGGTTATGCCGTTCCCCATTGGCCGAAGCCGTGGGGCCGCGGCGCGGGCGCCGTTGAGCAGTTGGTTCTGGAGGAGGAACTGTCGGCACTCGAGTTGCCGCAGTACGGAATCGGTGAATGGGTGCTCCTCACCGTTGTCGGACACGGCACCGCGGAGCAACACGAACGCTTTGTCGACGCCAGCCTCATGGGCACCGTGAAATGGTGCCAGCTGTTCAGCGAACCCGGCGCCGGTTCCGACGCAGCAGGCATCACTACCAGGGCGCGGCGCGTCGACGGCGGCTGGATTGCCAACGGCCAGAAGACCTGGACCAGCGGCGGCGTGACCTCCACGCACGGCATGGCAACTGTTCGCACCGACCCGGAGGCACGAAAGCACAAGGGCATCACCATGATGCTGATCGACATGTCTGCGCCAGGAGTGCAGGTACGTCCGATCAAGCAGATCACCGGCGATTCGCATTTCTCCGAGGTTTTCCTCGACGACGTGTTTGTTCCCGATGCCGATGTGCTCGGTGAAGTCAACGGCGGCTGGGGAGTTGCGCGATCCGCACTCGGAAACGAGCGTGTCACCATAGGCCGGGAACGACTCGGTCTTGGCGTCACCTACAGCATCCACGATCTGTTCACCGTGGTGCGCGAACAGAACTCGGGCATGGATGACACGGTGGCCGACCTGGTTGCCGAGGATCTGGCGCTGCGGGCATTGACCACCCGAATCGCGGAACTCGCGGTGCTCGGCGCAGGACCGGGCCCCGAGGGCGCGGTCCTGAAACTCGTCGGCAGCGAACACGGTCAGCGACTCGCCGACGCCGGACTGCTGCTCTCCGGCTTCCTGCCCGCAGGCAGCGAACTGAAAAGGCCTGTCCATCATAGTTTTCTGGAAGTGCGCTTCCAGACCATCGCCGGTGGTACGTCGGAAATCCTCCGCAACCAGATCGGCGAACTCATTCTCGGACTACCCAGGGAGCCAGCTCTTGCCTAACTCAGTTGATACCTCGCTTACCGGCCGCACCGCTGTCGTCACCGGCGCCGGAGCCGGCTTGGGCCGCACCGAAGCACTCGCATTGGCCGCTCGCGGTGCCAGTGTCGTGGTCAACGACATCGGTTCCGCTGCAGACGATGTCGTGCGCGAAATCGAAGCTCTCGGATCCCGGGCTATTGCGGTGACCGGCGACGTCAGCGACTGGTCGCTGGGAGATCGCCTGGTGGAAGCCGCGGTCGATACCTTCGGCAGCTTGGACATCGTGGTCAACAATGCCGGAATCACCCGCGACGCGATGCTCTTCAACATGACCGAGAAGCAGTGGGACGACGTCATCGCGATTCACCTCAAAGGCCATGCGGCGCTCTCCCGCTCGGCTGCGGTGCATTGGCGCGCCGCGGGCAAGGCTGCTGGTGGCCCGGTGTACGGACGCGTCATCAACACGGCGTCCGAAGCGTTTCTGCTCGGCGGTGCTGGTCAAGCCAATTACGCTGCCGCCAAAGCGGGCATCGTTGCACTGACGCTGTCCACCTCACGTGGACTGGCGAAGTACGGCGTCACCGCCAACGCGATCTGCCCACGTGCCCGCACCGAGATGACGGCAGGCGTCTTTGCCGACGGTGAACCGGATACGGGACTCGACATCATGGCACCCGAACGTGTTGCTACCTTCGTCTCTTTCCTGGCAACTCCGGCAGCACAGACGATCAACGGCCAGGTGTTTGTCGTCTACGGCGACATGGTGGCGTTGATGGCCCCGCCCACCGTGCAACAGAAGTTTGTTGCCGCGGACGGGGTCTTCACAGTAGAAGAGTTCGCAGATCAGCTGGTGCCCTATGTCGCTGAACTACCTGCGGGACAAACCTATTCCGCGAGCAGCATCATCGAACTGGATACAACTGGCACCTAACCACTGTGCGCCTTTGTCAACCGCCCGCGGTTAACAAAGGCGCACAGCACGCTAGCTCGGCAACATCGCCAATCGGCCGTGTGCGCGAAATTCCGCTTCTATGGCGTCTCGGCCACCGTCGTCGAGTAAGACGTACTCACGCGTTCGTCCCACCCTGGTGTACACGGAATCGTCTGTGGCCCAAGCTGCGCGCCGTAGCGGCGTTTTGTTGACCTTGTTGCTTCCGGTCAGGGGCAACCGATCGATGACCCGAACGAATCGTGGCCACCACTTTGCGCCCATGTCCGGCTGCTCGTCGAGGAAATCACCGAAGCTCTTGGGGTCGAAGCTCACGCCGTCTTCCATCTCGACCACAACCATGACCTGGTCACCGGTCCGCGGGTCCGGAACGGCGAAGATCGGAGCGGCAGCCACTCCCGGAACCCGTTGCAAGACACGCTCAACCGGCGCGGCAGAGAAGTTCTCGCTGTCCACGCGCAACCAGTCGGAGGACCGTCCGGCAAAATAGAAGTAGCCGTCGCTGTCACGGTAGGCCAGGTCGCCGGACCAGAAATCGGCGCCCTTGACTCGATCCGCCATCGCCCCGGGGTTCTTGTAGTACCCCTCGAACGTGTGAGCCAGGCCGATTGCCACCATCTCACCGATCGCCTCGGCGTTGACCAGACGACCGTCGCTGTCGAATTCCGCAGGCGGGCATTCGATACCTGTCGCTTCGTCGAGAACCCGGATGTCGAGACCGTTCTGCGGAATACCCAGAGAGTCCCGGGGCGTCTGCGGTGTGCGCCCGATCCGGAACACCCCTTCGCTGAGCCCGTAGCCCTCCATCACGGTGCATCCGTACCGCTCGGAGAATCGTCGGACGTCGGTTTCCGACGCCTCGGTGCCGAAGGCCAACTCCAGGGTGCTCTGCGCATCCCGGGGATCCTCGGGGCTGCTCAACGTGTACGACAGTGCCCGGCCGACATAGTTGACGTACGTGACGCCGTAGCGGTGGATATCCGGACCGAACTTGCTGGCCGAGAACTTCCTTGTCATGGCAACCGTCGCGCCGACGCACATCGCCGGCGCCAGGTTCAACATCACCGCGTTGCCGTGGAAGAGCGGCATGCACAGGTAGGTCACGGAATCGCGGCGCAGCGATACCCGATCGACCATGGCAGCTGTCAAGCGTGCCAGCCGTCCCTGTCCGACGATCACGGCCTTCGGTGCACCCGTCGAACCGGAACTGAAGAGCAGCAACGCTTTTTCTTCCGGTGTCGGCACAGTCTCGGGTAGTGCTGCTCCGCGGAACGGCGCCAGGAAGTCGGCGTACTCGGGGCTGTCGATGTTCAGGATGCGCTCGGGTGGCAGACCGTGGCCCGTGCCGTCGACGAGATGCGCCAAGGCGTTCTCGGTGATGACGACGTCCACGTCTCCGTGGCTGATGTCATGTGCCAGCTCCGCGCCACTGCGACTGGCGTTGATACCGACAACGGCCGCGCCGGCCAAAGGTCCGGCGCCCAGCCAGAATACGAAGTCCGGAACATTCTCGAGCAGGATGCCCACGTGGATCTGACGGTCGCCTGGTTGCGGCACCAACGACGTCAATGCCGCTGCACGATCGGCACTTTCCTGCACCACCTCACGCCACGACCACGAAGTGTCCTCGTATCGAAGTCCAACTTTGTCGTCCTCGGCGCGGCTTCGAATGATTTCTGCGTACGTATCCACGTCGCTCCTTACTTCAGTAGTTCAGCCGGCACCGGGGCGGGCGGGTTGAAGGTGAGATAGTCCCCGGGGAAGCCGTCCTCGTCGAGGTCGTCGGGCTGCCAGCCGGCGAGCAGACCACTGCCGTCGAGCGCATGTACGGAACGACCGAACTCTTTGAGCAGGGGCAGACTGTATGCGACGCGGCCGGTTACCTCGGACGGTTCAGCAGTGCAGAGCAGGAGTGCCGCTTCGGCCATCGTGTCCTCGGGTTCGGACGGCCATCCCGGAACCGCTGCGGCAGCGTGCTCGGTTGCGACGCCACGGTTGGGCGCAAGCGAATTCACCGCAATGTTGTCGCTGTACAGCTCCATCGCGGAT
Organism: Rhodococcus sp. WS3; assembly: GCF_003797085.1. Taxonomy (NCBI): domain Bacteria; kingdom Bacillati; phylum Actinomycetota; class Actinomycetes; order Mycobacteriales; family Nocardiaceae; genus Rhodococcus; species Rhodococcus sp. WS3. The sequence goes on along the minus strand of NZ_RKMA01000001.1, from coordinate 3,034,567 downwards.
CCCGTGCTGATCCGGTCCATCATCGCCTTCGTTCCGCCGTACAGCACTGATCCGGCCAGCGGATGCGGCGCAAAAGGCGGCCCGACGCGTGGCCCGGCCTGCCGGGACGAGATGTTGACGATCCACCCCGCGCCGTTCGCGCGCATGCTCGGGATGACCGCCTTCATCAGGTCCCAGGTGTTCCACACGTTCGTTTCGACGGAGTCGTAGAACCACTCTCGCGGCATGTCCGCAAACAGTGTCTCGTAGCGCCGCGACGCAGCCACGTTGTTGACGAGGATGCTCACCGGTCGTCCGAAGCTGTCCTCGATCCGCGCGATCAGTGCGGCGCGATCGAGTTCAGGAGTCCCCAGATCGACGGCAAAGCTTTTCGCGGTTCCTCCTGCCGCATTGATCAATCCGACGGTTTCCTCGAGCGAGCCTTGCAGGCTTCCGTCGCCCGCCCGCAATGTGCGCGATACTGCCGCGACGGGTATTCCCTCTGCTGCAATGCGTCTCGCAATCGCCCGGCCGATTCCCCGGCTGGCTCCCGTGACGACCGCGAGGCCTGTGAATGTGGTGCTGTCATTCGTCATGCGTTACACCTTCCATTTCCCCGACCACCGTGTCGGGCTGGTTTCCTTGACGCGTCCACTACCGCAGAATTTGTGGCAGAGGACCAAGTTGTACAAGCTGACGGCCTCGGTTCCGGCCGGTCAGTACGTTTTCCAACGCCTGCGGGGCATTCTCCAACCCGTCTACGACGTCCTCGCGATAACGCAACCGCCTTGCGTCGAGTTGTTCGATTGCCCACTCGCGGTAGCGCGGATAATGCTCGTAATGGTCGTACACCACAAAGCCTTGAATTTTCAGTCGCTTGCGAAGAACCGGGCGCAGTGGTGGCCCGAAGTCGGCTTCGGCGCCGTTGTACTCACTTGCCATGCCGCACACCACAACCTGACCGAAGTCGTTGAGCTGCTCGAACACCGCGGCCAGCGTCTCACCGCCGACATTGTCGAAATACAGGTCGACGCCATCCGGGCAGGTCCTCGCCAGTCCCGCAGCGATCGTCTCGTCGGTCCGATCGATGCAGTCTGCAAAACCGAGTTCGTTCACGACGTAGGCGACCTTGTCACCACTTGCGATGCCCACGACGCGGGCGCCGGCCAGCGTAGCCAATTGTCCGGCCACCATCCCGACGGCGCCACCCGCAGCCGAGATGACCACCGTCATACCGGCTTCGAGCGTCGACGCGAAGTGCAGTCCGCAGTACGCCACAAATCCCGGCCTACCGAGTACTCCCAGTTCCGCTTCCAGTCGAAATCCCTGACGTGGCTCCAACAAGTCCAGGTGCTCGCCTCGGACCGTGTGAAAGACCTGCCACGTATTTCCGCCACGAACCAGGTCTCCTGGCACAAAATCCGGGTGGCGTGACGTGACAACCTCACCAACCAACGCACCGTCGAGGCCTGCCTGCGGAGGGCTCACCCCTGCCAGCACGATGTCGCCGATCCCGGCCACCGCGCCGAGCGGTCCTGGGCGTCCGTCAGCGGACGGTAGGCGCCGCCTGGCGCTGGGATCGATCGCCAGATAGCAAGCCCGGAACAACACCTCACCGTCTTGCGGCTGCTGAATGGAAGCCATCTCGACCGAAAAGTCTTCCGCCTGTGGAAGACCCTGGGGTGCGCGCAGCACGCGCACCGCCAGGTTCTCCCCCGTGGTCATACAGGTGCGCCGATCGAAGCACCCTTCTCCAGAACATTGCCCAGTTCCATGCCGATCGCGCCTGCGCTCCCGAGCGAGAAGGCGATCTGACGCCCCCACAGGAAGTAGCGATGGATCGGGTAGTCGACATCAGCGCCGATACCGCCGTGCAGATGCTGCGTTGCGTGAACAACTCGGAGTCCACCGCGCGATGCCCACCACTTGGCTACCAGTGCAGCAGCTTCCGCTTCACTCTCCACTCCGGTGTCCATCAGCCAGGCCGCGCGTTGCGCGGTCAGTCGGATGCTCTCGGTATCGAGATACGCGTCGGCGGCCCGGACGGACACAGCCTGGTTGGTGGAGATGGGTCGACCGAACTGGATACGCTCCGAGGTGTACTTTGCTGCCATGGCCAGCGCCTCTTCGCACACCCCAACAGCCAAGGCTGCCAGAGCAACCCGTGCTCGGCGCAGCGTCCATTCGTAAGTGGCAGTGCCGTCGCCAGGCAGAACGTCAGCGGCGCTGACGGTGGCCCCGTCGAACTGCACAGTGCTGTTACTTTCACGGTTTGTCACGTTCAACGTGGTGCGCGAAAGACGATCGGTGCGCACGATCATCACGCTGGTTCCGCCGTCGGGCATCGCCACCGGAACAACCACAGCGTCGGCAACGTCAGCAGCGGACACCGAATCGACGGTTCCGCGCAGCGTCCATCCGTCACCCGTTGCCTCTGCCCGCACCCGCAGGTTGGCACCGTGTCCGATGTCGAACGCGCCGGTGACAATCACGGAACCGTCGAGCAGTCCTGGAAGCCACGATGCTTTCTGCTCTTCGCTGCCGAACTCTGCGATCGGCAGCGCCGCCGTTGCGACGACCGACCACAGCGGTACCTGCGCAACGCGTCGACCCTGCTGCTCGAGAACTGCAGCGAGCCCAAGCATTCCGAGCCCCGCGCCGCCCACCTCTTCGGGCAGGGCGATTCCCAGAACGTCGGAATCGGCCAGCACCTTCCACAGGTCGGCGTCGAAGCCGCCTGCACTCTCCACCGTACGTAGTCGGTCGACTCCGGACTTCGCAGCAAAGATCGATTCACTCAGATCCCGCACCGCGGACAGATTGTCGTCGAATTCGAATTCCATGTCAGCTCTTTTCGTTCGGTGTTGCAGCCGGGCGACGACGCGCAGCAAGCGTCATACCCAGGCACTTGGCCGCGACAATTTCACGCATGACTTCGTTGGTGCCACCGCCGAAGGTGTTGTTCTGAGCGCGTCGGCCGAGGTTCTCGACGCGGCCTTCGAGCACTGCACCCGGAGTTCCCGGACGCAGCAATCCCTTGGCTCCCAGCACTTCCTGCAGCATTCCGTACGTAGTCACGACGGCTTCGGTGCCGAAGATCTTGGCGGCAGCAGAATCACCACCGCCCAAGGTGTTTGCGGCAACGTCGGCAACGAGTCGCAAGTTCATCAGATCGGCTGCACTGAGCAGCGCGTAGACCTCTGCCAGCTTTTCCCGGACCCATGGGATGTCGTAGACGTGGCCGTCACCGGCCGGTTCCGTCTTCGCCCACTCGACCACCTCGGCAAAAAGCTCGTTGGCGATACCACCGCGGGCGGCCAAGGCAACCCGCTCGTGGTTGAGCTGGTTGGTGATGAGCTTCCAACCCTGATTGAGTTCACCGACAACGTTGGTGAGCGGTACCCGCACATCTTCGTAATAGGTTGCCGAGGTGCTGATTCCGCCAACGGTGTGGATTTCCGTAACGGAGAATCCGGGAGCGCTTGTCGGTACCAGTACCACCGAAATGCCCTGATGTGTCGGGGCATCCGGATCGGTGCGCACGGCCAGCCACACCCAGTCGGCAAAGACGCCGGCGCTGGTGAAGATCTTGTTGCCGTTGATGACAAGCTCGTCACCCTCGATGCGAGCTCGCGTTTCGAGAGCAGCGAGGTCGGTACCGGCGTTGGGCTCGGTGTAGCCGATGGCAAAGATCAACTCGCCGGCCAGGATCGGGCGCAGGAAGAAGTCCTTCTGCGCCTGGGTTCCATGCTTGATCAACGCGGGGCCAACCGTGTTCAGCGTGACAAGCGACAGCGGTGCATTGGCGCGAATCACCTCGTCGTAGAACACGTACAGAGCTTCGGGGTTCTCCCCGCGGCCACCGAATTCTTCCGGCCACCCCAAGCCCAACCAGCCGTCCTTGCCCATCTGGCGCAGGATGCGATCGAAGACGGGTCCGCCTTCGGTCTGATCGACCAACGCGCGGCGATCCTCGTCGTTGATGATTTCGGCGAAGTACGCGCGCAATTCCTTGCGCAGAGTCTTCGACTCCTCTGACAAATCCAGGTACATGAGTAAGACTCCTCGAGAATATGGCTAGGAGCGCGGCAGGCCGAGAACGCGCTGCGCGATGACATTGAGTTGAATTTCGACGGTTCCGCCGCCGAAGAGAATCGATGGCAAACCGATGTGATCGATGCCGTAGTTGGCACGGGGATCGACCACTGCCGCACGTGGTCCCAGCAAACGGAGCAGATCTCGCGAACCCTCACGTTGGGCCAGTGCGTTGTATACCTTGGAGACGCTGATCTCGGCGCCGGGTTCTTGACCGGCCAGTCGGGCCGAAACGCCGCGCAGGTTCATGGCGGATAGTGCCAGTTCGCGAGAAATACTGCGCCCCAGACCTTCCACTGCATCCTCGCGCGAGCAGTCGTGACTACCGTCGGCGATAACCTGACGGAACTGCTCACTCGAACCGTGATGCAGACGCGAACCCATGCTCAGACGTTCGTTGGACAGTGTGGTCGCTGCAAGCTTCCAGCCCTGTCCCGGTTCGGCAACCAGGCACTCGTCCGGGACGAACACGTCGTCCAGGAACACCTCGTTGAACTCCGACTTGCCGGTGGACTGCTTGAGCGGCCGGACGTCGATGCCCGCCGACGTCATGTCGACCAAGAAGTACGACAGCCCACGATGTTTCGGAGCATCCGCGTCGGTGCGGGCGAGGCAGACGCCCCAGTCCGCTTCGTGCGCACCCGAGTTCCAGACCTTCTGCCCCGAGATGACCCAGCCGCCGTCCACCTTGCGCGCCTTGGTGCTCAATCCGGCCAGGTCGGAGCCTGCTCCCGGCTCGCTGAAGAGTTGGCACCAGATGATGTCTGCGCGCAGAGTCGGGTCGACGAACCTGTCCTGCTGCTCGGCATTGCCGTGTTCGAGAATCGTCGGCAGCACCCATTCGCCGATCACTGTGGACGGTTGCGCCCATCCACGCGTGGCGAACTCGTGAGCGATCACTGCCTGTTCCTGGGGACCTGCCCCCAAACCGTAGGGTTCGCGGTAATGCGGGGCAACCAGTTTGGCCTCGGCAAAACGAGCACGCCTGGCGCTTCCCTTGGCCGGAGCCCAACTCGCGTCGGTGGTTCCGTCGTCTGGCAGCAGTTCCACGTCGGCAAACACCCGACGTACTTCAGCCCGCAAGTCCGGCAACATGTCGGGATCGACAAACGAGAAGTCACGAACCGCGTCAGCCGAGCGCTCACCCAGTGTGTGTGCCCACCTCTCCTCCGCACCGACAACAGCCGCGATGCTGAGCGCGCGACGCCAGTACAGATGCGCGTCGTGCTCCCAGGTGAAGCCGACGCCGCCGAGCAACGTGACACATTCGAGTGCGTTCTCGATCCCGATCGGCAACGCCGCAAGAGCAGCCTGAGCGGAAACGAGCGTCTGCTGGTCCACGTCGTGTTCTTCCGACCGGGCTGCGTCCCAGGCTGCTGCACAGGCAATTTCGGAACGCACGAGCATCATGGCCGCTTTGTGCTGCACGGCCTGGAAGCTGCCTACCGGGCTGCCGAACTGAACCCGAGTCTTGACGTACTCGACTGCTGTGCGCAGCGCCCAACCCGCAAGCCCGCTGGCCTCGGCGGCGTACACGGTATTGACGATCAACTCGACGCGATGCGGCGATAATCCGTCGACAACCTCCGCGGCCGACACCTGATGCTCGGTCAGAGTCAACGTACCGATGGAGCGTGTCAGGTCGATTCCGTCCTCGACCTCCACTACCGCGGTGGCTGCCGGCGTAAGCCGGAACCACAGCGCACCTTCGCTGCTACGAGCCTGTACCAGAACGACATCCGCGCCGGGCAGGCCAAGGGCGGGGTCGGCAGTACCACTGACAGTCCACCCGGCGGCCGAGCGCTCCGCGACCAGAGAACCGCTGCAGACTGCACCGGTGGCACCATTTCCCAACTCGCCCAGCATGGTTGCCGCCGCGCTACCGGAACCGGCCGCAAGGACTCCACCGGTGATGACAGTCGGAACATACGATCCGGGGTAGAGCGTCATTCCCAACTGCTCGACGACCACTGCAAGTTCTGCAAGACCGGCACCGTCCCCGCCGTATTCCTCCGGCAGATGCACCGCATGCAGACCCTGGCTGACCAACGCCTTCCAGGAATCCGGTTGCTCGCCGGCTGCGTAGCGCGTGAAATTGGCTCGGGTATCGGCAACTGCGCTGTTGCGGGCCGCAAACGCGGCTACCGCTTCGGCGAGATCACGGTGGTCTTCGAGCAGGGACAGTGCCATGGTGGGTTCCTCAATCTTCGGTTTCTACTTCGGCGTCAGATACGTTCGAGAATCAGACAGGTGGTTGCGGCCGACGCGCAGATCGCGATGAGGGCGATGGACTTGTCGCGTCGTTCCAATTCGTCGATCGCATTGGCCAGCAGACGAATACCGGTTGCCCCGGCCGGGTGACCGAGCGCAATGGCGCCACCGTTGACGTTCAGCAGGTCGTGGTCGACGCCGTGTGCTTGCGCAAAGGACATGGGCACCGAGGCAAACGCTTCGTTGACCTCGAAAAGATCAATGTCGGCGATCGTCAGGCCCGTGCGTTCCAACACGATGGACGCGGCGTCCACGGGACCGTCGAGCATGAACTCGGTGTCGCCGCCGATGACGCATTGCGCCAGTATCCGGGCCCGCGGCCGCACGCCCAGTGCCGAAGCGCGAGTTGCCGACATCAGCAGAGCAGCACTCGCACCGTCCGAGACCTGCGAAGACGTTCCAGCGGTGTGCAATCCACCCTCTTGAACGGTGCGCAGCTTGGCGAGCCCTTCCAGGCTCGACTCGCGCAGTCCCTGATCACGGTGAACCGGAGTGTCCGACCCTGGAACCACCACGTCGATGATATGCGAGTCGAATCGGCCGGCGTCCCACGCTGCAGCGGCCCGCTGTTGCGAGCGCAGCCCGAAGGCGTCGAGATCCTCGCGGCTGAAACCACGTTTGACGGCAATACGGTCTGCTGCGGTGTACTGATCGACGGTATCGAGTGACCACGACTCGGGCCGCGGCGTTCCGAGACCGGTGCCCACCTTGTAGGTGAGCGGAGCCCGCGACATCAGTTCCACCCCGCAGGCCACACCCACGTCGACGGCTCCGATGGCAATCTGGCCCGCCAGCAACTGCACCGACTGCTGCGCGGTTCCGCACTGAGCGTCGATCGTGGTGCAGCCGGCCTTCAGCGGAAGCCCGGCATGCATCCAGGATGTCCGCACGATATTGCCGAACTGTTCACCGAGCGGCGTGACGCAGCCACCGATGACCTGGTCGACAGCCTTCGGATCCACTCCCACCCGATCCAGCACACCGGACTGCGCATAACCCAACAGTTCCGCCGCGTGAACACCGGACAGCCATCCCTCACGCTTGCCGAACGGTGTTCGTGCTGCGTCCACGATGACGGGCTTCATGCCAACTCCTCGGTTCGTAATGCTGTCAAGTCCGGTAGTGCTGTTGTGTCCGGTAATGCAGTTCCGTCCAGACCGCGCACGGTCAACGCCCACTCGTCGATCAGGTCCAAGCTGACGCACGAACGCGCGGTGAACTCGGTGTCGCAATCACACAGCGCCGTGACCGCTTCCACCATTTGTTCCATAGATTCGACCTGATCCGGCCGAATAGTCTCACCGACCAGGACTCTTGCGCCCTCACTGAGCACCGCTGCCCGCGGTTCGATCGTGTTGACGCGCACGCCCTCGCCGTAGAGTTCGACACCCATTCCGTTGCTGATGCGGTTCAGCGCGGACTTGGAGGCGCCGTACACAGTCATCGCGGTTCCCGGTTCGATCAAGGAGAACGGCGGACCTTGCCACTGTTTCGTGGTTCCACTGGACACATTGACGATCCAGCCGTATCCGTTTGCCACCATGCCGGGTATCACGGCTTGCATCAGGTCGAGTGGCGCGTGGACGTTTGCCTCGAAGACCACACGCCGCCGACGGAGCGGGTACTCGGACAGCGGCGCGTATATCGCTGCTGCCGCGTTGTTCACCAAGATGTCGATAGTCCCGCCGAGCTTCTCGATTGCCTGAGCCACGACGGTGTCGCGCTGCTGCTCGTCGGTCAGATCCGCGACCACTATCTCGACCTTGGTTCCGTACTTCGCAATTCGAGCGGCAGTCTCCTCGAGACTGCCAGGCAGGGTCGCATGGGCACCGAGCGTCCGAGCCACGAGGGCCACGTCGGCACCCTCCGCTGCCAGTCTTTCTGCGACGCCCGCACCGATTCCACGACTGGAACCGGTGACAAGCGCCCGGCGGCCGTCAAAGCGCCTCGCCATGCTATTTGAACTTCGAGGCGAAGCGATTGATGCTCTCCGCAATCCGGGCAACTTCGTCGTCACGCAGGCCGTGACTCATGCCGAGCGTCATTCCTCGGGCAAAGACCGCGTCGGCTTCCGGCAATCCTTCGGCCGGCTGACGGAACTCGATGTTGTTCATCATCGGGTGACGAGTGACGTTGCCGCTCCACACAGTTCGGGTGTCGATGCCGTCGGCCTCGATGGCTTCCTGCAGGTCGCTACGCGTGAATGGTGCGTTCTCGTTGATCATCACGGGGTAGCACAGCCACGCCGTATCGAGACCGTCGAGTTCTACCGGCGTCGTGAAGAATTCGGGGTGAGCACCGTACGCCGCCGTGAAAGCAGCAAACGTGGCCTTACGCGTCTTGTAGTTCTCTTCCAGCTTGTCGAGCTGCACGACGCCATAGGCTGCGCCGAGCTCGGAGGGCTCGAAGTTCCACGACATGAGCTCGAAGATGAAGTCGTTGTCGTAGTCGACGCCGTCGAGTGTTTCACGGAAGACTCGGCCGGACTTGGTGCTGCCGAACAGGTTCGGCTCGCTACGACGGCCCCAGCGGCGAAGCAGCAGAGCCTTGTCGCGGCTGGCTTCGTCGTCGACACACACCATTCCACCGGTTCCCGCGCACGTGATGATGTGTGCCATGGAGAAGCTGGTGACAACGATGTCTGCCCGGGAGCCGGTCGGAGTGCCGCGGAGCGTGGCTCCGATCGCATCACACGAATCTTCGATCACCTTGAGCCCGTGGCGATCTGCGATATCGCGAATGACGTCCCAGTCCGGGCAGTTGCCGGCCAGGTTCGGCATCAGGATGGCACCGGTCTTCTCGGTGACCATGGCCTCGATCTTGGTGACGTCGACGTTGAACGTGTTGGGTTCAACGTCCACGAACACCGGCACCAGGCCGGCACGCACGATCGGTGCGATGTCGGTGGAGAACGTCAACGGCGATGTGATGACCTCGCTACCGGCGGGGAGTCCGAGCAGCTCGACTGCCAGGTACAGACCCGAGGATCCCGAGTTGCACATGACGCCGAACTTCTTGCCCGCCAAGGCCGCGATGCGTTCTTCCATCTCGAAGACGTTCTTGCCGATGCGCAGGCCCTGGTGCCCGCTGCGCAGTACGTCGACAACCGCCTGTATTTCTTCCTCGCCGTGGGTGGCCCTGGCGTAGGTGATCCGCTCGCTCATCTTTGTTCCTGCTTTCTCGAATATGTGCGGCAGATTCAGCGATCTGCCGAGAGGACGAGCGCACTGTGCGGGACGGGAGAACCGCCGGTCACGAGCACGTTGTCCAGAGTTTTGGTGGGTTGGTTGGTGGAGGTTCCCCGGATCAGCCGAACACCTTCGGCAATTCCGTTGACGCCGTGGATGTATCCCTCACCGAGTTGACCGCCGTGTGTGTTGATCGGCAGACGGCCGTTCAGTTCCAGATTGCCGTCGGCAATGAAGTCCTTGGCCTCGCCGCGTCCACAGAAGCCGTACTCCTCGAGCTGCAGCAGCACCATCGGAGTGAAAGCGTCGTAGAGAATCGCGGCGTCGATGTCGTCCGGGCCGATACCCGCCTGGTTCCACAACTGACGAGCGACCAGTTCGACCTCCGGCATGCTGTCGATGTCGTCACGGTAGTAGCTGCTCATCGAAATCTGTTGTGGACCAACACCTTGTGCTGCTCCGGTGATGATGGCCGGCTTGTGCGGCAGATCCCGTGCGCGCTCGGCACTCACGATGACCAACGCCTGCCCGCCGTCGCTCTCCTGGCAGCAGTCCAGCAGACGGATCGGATCGGCGATCATGCGCGAGTTCTGATGATCCTCGATCGTGATCGGCCGCTCGTAGAACCAGGCTTTGGGGTTGTTGGCAGCGTGCTTGCGTGAGAGGACCGAGATCTGCCCGAAATCCGCACTGGTTGCACCGTACTTGTGCATGTAGAGCTTGGCCAGGAACGCTTCCTGCTGAGCGGGAGTGAGTAATCCGTACGGGTTGATCCAGTTCCGGTATTCCTGGTCGGTGGTCTGGTTGTACGCAAAGGCGGGCGGACCGGCCCCGAAGCGATGCCCGGAACGCTCGTTCATGGCGCGGTAGACGACCACGACGTCGGCAACACCGCTCGAAACGGCCAGTGCGGCCTGCTGAACGGGCGCACACGCGCCGCCACCGCCGTGCGGGATCCGGCTGAAGAAGCTCAGTTCCGGGATACCGAGGGCGCGCGCGACGGCGATCTCGGGGTTGTTCTCCATGGTGAACAGCGAAAATCCGTTCACCTCTTCTGCCTCGATCTGAGCGTCGTCGAGCGCGGCGATCACCGATTCGCACGCCAACTGCCATTCGCTGCGCCCGGAATTCTTGGAGAACTCCGTCGCTCCGATGCCGGCGATTGCCGCTGCTCCGGAAAATCCTCGACTCATGCCGACACTCCTTCTACCGGTGCCACGGTCACCTTGGCACTGACGTGTGTTCCTCGTTCGTTGCGTCCGACCACGGCGATCGTGACGGCCGAGCCGTCCTTCTCCACTACCTCGCCCGTGAAGGTCATCGTGTCACCGGGAAAGTTCGGAACTCCCAGCCGCAGTGAAGTTTTGACGATCCGAGAATTCGGTCCGGACCAATCGGTGATGTACCGGTCGATGAACCCGTTCGTGGAGTTGATGCTCATGAAAATGTCCGGGGTGCCACGTTCCTGGGCCTTGCCAGGATCGTGGTGCACGTCCTCGAAATCCTGCGACGAGATGGCCGCCGCGACAATGAGCGTCCGGTCCAGCGGCAGTTCGAGTGTGGGAAGGTTCGAGCCCACATCACACTGGGGAAAGGTCATCTCTCAGGCCTCCCCGCGGCGCCGAAGCTGCGGCAGGATCTCACCGTGAGCGTGCTCGGAGAAGCCGACTTCGAGTTCCATGCCGAATGCCAAGTCGTCGTGGTCGATTCCGGCGATGTCGGCAACCAGACGGGTCCCTTCTTCCAGGTCGACCAAGCCGACGGCAAGCGGGTACTCGAAGGCGGGATCCTTGGGGTGGTGAATCACCGTGAAACTGTGCAGTGTGCAGCGACGCGTGGATTCGACTGTGTCCCAACTGAACGAACGGCACGACGGGCAGGCGGGCGCAGGTGGGTGGCGAAGCGTCTTGCAGTCGGCACAACGCTGAATCTCGAGACGGCCTTCCTTGGCTGCCTCGAAGAAGAAGTCGTTGTCTCCGGTGACGGTCAGCCCCGGCACCGAGGTCCGGGGAACAGGTACTGCGTTTGTCGATGTTTCGGCCGCGCTCATGCGGGCACCTCCTGCGTGTCGGGGTTGAACCTCAAGATCCGAAATCGCTCTTCCACCAAGGTCTTGCCGTTGCCGTCTACGTAGTTCTTGAACAACGTGATGAAACAGCCGTGCCCGAGGCCGGTCTGCTTGAAAGGCGATATGGACTCGATCGTGAAGTGAGCGGTGACGTGGTCGCCCGGATTCAGTTCCGCGAAGTACTCCTGCTCCACATTGGTGGCGACAACCGAGGTGTAGCCGGCTTCGTCGAGCAGTGCGAGTAGGCGTGAGTAGGAAAAGTCCTCGGTGACGCCGTCGGCGCGGAGCTGCTGAACCTCGCGATAGCGCCGGTACCCGGACATCACCCAGGTCGAGATCATCGCGGGCGGGCAGACGACGTCGCGCCTACCGGTCGCCCTGGCCGCGTCGGCGTCCACGTAGACCGGGTTGTTGTCCTCGTGTGCTTCCACCCAGTTGCGAATCATCGCCTCGTTGACGGCGTAACGCGCAACTCGTGGCGGTTCGGCCTCCGTCCCGATGAATTGCGGGAACTGTGCCTCCAAGCTCTGCACTGAAACCTCCAGTAGGGTTAGAGTTGATCAAGCGCTTGATCCTGAAGTTAGCATAGGAGCCGGAAAGTTGAAATACGGCGCCGGATCACACCTGATCGGGTTCGAACTCAGGCCGTCAGGCAGGATTGCTCGAAAGAGAACACCTGCCCGAAACGGGACAGATCAGCAGCGGAGAGCATGTGGCAGCCACACCCGATCGTCGAGACACAATCCTGGAAAGCTCGGCCGAACTGTTCGCGAAGAAGGGCGTCGCATCCACGACGGTCCGCGACATCGGCGAATCAGCAGGCGTGTTCTCCGGCAGCCTGTACCACTACTTCAAATCCAAGAACGCGATTGTCGCCGAACTGCTCCGGGTCTTCATGGCGGATATTCAGGAACGGTTCAACCAGGTCGAGCGCTCGGCCGACGGGCCGGAGGCGGTGTTGCGAGGCCTCATCCGGGAGACCTTGATCGTGATCGAACTTCACCCGCACCCCACCGCGATCTACCAGAACGAACGGACATACCTTCGCGACAACGATCTGCTGCAGTCCGTCGACGGCCCCTCTCGCGAGGTTCGCGAGCATTGGCTCAAGGCCATTGCGGAAGGCGTCGAACAGGGAATTTTCCGCAAGGACATCGCCCCCGAGATCTTCTATCGGTCGGTGCGCGACACCTTGTGGTCGACAAACCATTGGCCGGACCGCCAGAAGTACACCACCGAAGAGTTTGCCGATCTGATGATCACGCTCTTCCTCTCCGGCTTCCGAATCCCGCCTAAATCCTGAGTTCCGGCAGCTCGATATCGATCGAGGTGCGGCCTTGCGGGAGCAGGAACGACACTCCGAAGACAACCACCGCGCACGCAGCGCACACCAGATAGGCGACGGCAAAACCTGCCCACGACGTCGAATGTTCACTGCCGGCGACGACATACGCCGCCAAGATCGTTGCCACTGTCGCACTGCAGAGAGTGCTGCCGGAGGTACGCAACAACGAGTTGACCCCGTTTGCCGCTGCAAGGCGCTGACGCGGCACCGCGACGAGAATGAGCAGCGACAGCGTGCTGTAGACGATCGCGGTTCCGATAGCCGTAATGAACAACGCGACAACCACTCCCCACAGGGGCTTACCCGCAACAGCGTGAATTCCGTAGCCACCGGCAAGAAATGCAGCGCCGGTCAACATCGCTGTCCGCGAACCGAATCGGTCGGTGATGCGCACGGCGACCGGCGAGAACAGAACCATCGCAATGCTGGCGGGAATCTGGCACAGCGCCGCGGCGATGATGGTCAAACCGTATCCGGCCCCAGGACCCTGTGCGCCTTGCAATAACTGCGTGGTGATCAGCGTGTTGCCGAAGAACGCAAAGCCGACCAGAAGCGCGGCGATATGCGGGATCAGCACCGCACGCTTGACCAGGGCGCGAACGTCCACCAGAGGATTGACATTGCGTCGTTGCTGAAACACCCAGAGCGTGAAGAGAAGCGCCGACGACAACAGCATCGAGATCACCGAACCGCTCGCCCATCCCCAACTGCTGCCCTGTGTCATCGGGACAAGCAGCAAGACGAGCGCGGCGCTCAGGCCCACCGCACCGACCCCGTCGAAGCGGCCGGACGGACTGACTTCCGACTCACGGATGAACAACCCGGCGGCAAGAGTCACGGACAACCCGATTGCAGTGGTGATCCAGAACAGCACATGCCAGTTCGAGTATTGAGCGATCATCGCCGAGAACGGAATACCCAGAGCGGTACCAACTCCGAGCGTCGAACTCATCATGGCGACGGCGCCGTTGACCTTGTTTCGTGGCAGTTCGTCGCGCAGCAGGGAAATTCCGATGGGGATGACAGCGGCGCCTGCACCTTGGAGAGCTCGCGCGAAGATGAGCACGGAGATATTCGAGGACACCGCGCACAGCATTGATCCGAGCGTCATCAAGAAGAACGCGACCATCAACATTTTCTTCTTGCCGAACATGTCGGCCAGACGCCCGAAGATGGGCGTGACGACGGCGCCGACCAGAAGCGTCACCGTCACAAGCCAAGACACCGCGGTGCGACTGGCGCCGGTGAAGTGCGGGAGTTCGGGAAGCAGCGGAACTATGACGGTTTGCAGGACGGCCTGAAAAACAGCGCCTGCGGAAACGATGGGGAACAGGAAACGGGAGCGCGCTACAACCGGTGGGACTGCTGGTGCACGGTCCAGCGTCGTCAACCTACCGCCGCCTGTTCTCTAATAGTAAATATCCGTTCACCTACAGTAGGTGAACGGATATTTACCCCGCAAGTACAGTGACTACGATCACCCGTCGAGAAGTTTCTGCACCAACGGCGCATAAATCGCGACAACCTCGGCCTGAGTGCCCGTCGCGTGACCGGCCAACATCCGTTGACGCATGACGGCCACTCCGGCCACCATCGACATCGCCAATTCGGCGCGTAGTCGCGCGTCCGGCCCCGACAACCGAGCGGCCAGCGCGTCGATCATCTGCGTCGAATAGTTCTCACGCAGTTTGCGGTTGCTTTCCTCACTCACCCCACTCATGAAGAGCAGGCTCACCGACAAGGGCTTGTACGGTTCCTGCGGTTTGGTGAACAGCGACACCATCCGCTCACCGAGAGCGTCGTTCGGCGCATCGAAAACGATATTCGCCGCAGCCCGGAAGTCGACCAACTCGTCGTACAACTGCTCTTTCGAACCGAAGTACTTGATGATGAGCGGGGCGCTGACCCCGACGTCTTCCGCGATGTCCTTGAGCGTGATTTCTCGATAGGGCCGCGTAGCGAAGGCCTTGCCGGCAGATTCCATGATCTGGGCGCGCGTCTCCTCCGAACTACGACGCCCCGACCGCGTACTCGTCATCAGGCGTTCCTGGACAATTCGCGGCGTCCGGACAATGCCCTGCCCAAGGTCAGCTCGTCCGCGAATTCGAGATCGCCACCCATCGGCAGACCGGAAGCCAAGCGCGAGACCGTCAAACCCGGAATGTCGCGCATCATCCGAACCAGATACGTCGCCGTTGCCTCCCCCTCGGTGTTGGGGTCGGTCGCGATGATCACCTCGGATACGTCCACGCCATCCTCTTGGTTTGCGATGCGGGCCAACAACTCCCGAATGCGGAGCTGATCCGGCCCGACGCCGGACAACGGATTGAGTGCTCCACCGAGAACGTGATAGCGCCCCTTGAACTCCCTTGTCCGCTCCACCGCCTGAACGTCTTTCGGTTCTTCTACGACGCAGATCACCGTTCGGTCGCGACGAGAATCCGCGCAGATCCTGCACTTCTCCTGATCGGACACAGTTCCGCACACCGTGCAGAACTGAACGCCGTCGCGGATGCGCTGCAGTGCATTCTTCAACCTGTCGATCTCCGGCGGTTCAACCGACAGAAGATGAAAGGCGATGCGCTGGGCGCTCTTGGGACCGACCCCGGGAAGTTTTCCGAGTTCGTCGATCAGATCCTGAACGGGACCTTCGTACACGCGGGCTCGTCTCTAGAAACCGGGGAGACCGGGAAGGCCTCCGCCGAGTCCGCCGGCCAAGGGGCCGAGCTTCTCTGCTGCAACATCCTGAGCCTTGCGCGATGCGTCTTCGATGGCGCCGATCACAAGATCCTGCAGGGTTTCGACATCGTCAGGGTCGACGACCTTGGGATCGATCTGCAGACCGACCACCTCACCGGTGCCCTTGACCGTGGCAATAACCAATCCGCCACCGGCCTGGCCAGTCACCTCCGCCTGTGCCATTTCCTGCTGCGCAGCCATCAACTGCTGCTGCATCTGCTGAGCCTGAGCCAGCAATGCGGACATATCGGGTGCTCCACCTGGTTGCACGTGCGGTCCTTTCTCCAGAGTTATCCCCACCAGCGTAGTCGGTGCACGCTACCGTGAGCGGGTGCGCCGAAACCCGTCAGAGATCACAAAACTGCCTAATCGTCGTAGCCTCACGCTTGGTGTGGCTCTCGCAGCTACCTTGATCACCGCTGGATGCACTATCCCGACGGGCACAGCCGAGAGCGCCGCTGCGGTCACACCGGCGGCTGCGCCCGCTACCGAACCACTTATCGGCAAAGTCGTCTTCCTCGATCCCGGACACAACGGCGCGAACGACGACACCATCGACACCCAGGTCCCCACCGGCCGCGGCGGCACCAAGAACTGCCAGACCACCGGCACCAACACCGACGCCGGATTTGCCGAACACACCTTCAACTGGGAAGTCACAAGCCTGGTCAAGAGTGAACTCGAAGCCGAAGGCGCCACTGTCCTCCTGAGTCGGCCAGACGACACGAGCGTCGGATCATGCGTCGACGCCCGAGCCGAGGCAGCCAATGCGTCCGGCGCCGACATCGTCGTCAGCATTCACGCCGACGGCGCCGACGCCAGTGCAGAAGGCTTTCACGTCTGCTACTCCGCGCCGCCCCTCAACCCCGTTCAGGCCGGACCTTCCGTGACACTGGCCGAAACCATGCGTGACTCCCTGACCGGCGCCGGACTCACACCGTCGACGTACATCGGCGAGAACGGCCTGTCGCCACGCGCAGACCTCACCGGACTCAATCTGGCGCAGCGGCCGTCGATTCTCGTGGAACTGGGAAACATGCGTAACGCCGACGAAGCCGCCCGGATGAGCAGCCCCGCAGGCCAAGCCGAATACGCCTCGGCGATCTCGGATGGCGTGCAGGCGTTTCTGACAAGCCAGTAGTCATCTTTCTGTGGACAACCTTTCTGGGGACAACCTTCCTGTGGATAACCACGGCTTATCCACAGGCTGATTTCGCAAGCGCCACAGCGGCGCCGCGCCAGCTACCGTTCCGGCATGGGCACGTTCCTTCAAGCAGATCTTGATGCACTACAGCAACTTTCGACGAATCTCCAAGCTCGAGCCGACGAGGTTGCCGGAGTCGACGCCATCGCACCGGTCGCCGACGCCTATCTGTTCATGGCCGGGCGAATCTCGGCATTGGCAGACGCCACCGCCCACACCGCGCGCCTGCTCGGAGCGGCAGACCGTGACTTCGCTGCCGCGCTTCACAGGATCTGAATTTCGATGCGTCCGACTATCTCCGACGTTCGCGCCTTCTCGCCTGAGCCACTGCGGACCGCGAGTTCCCAACTGATCGAGGCAGATCGGCGGGCCGAAGACATACTCGACGCGGCCCGACGCACGGTAGAGCGCGAATTCGACGTCTGGAAAGGCGAAGCGGCAACAGCGGCCGCCGCCGAACTCTCGGCCACACTCCGCGTGTCCGGTCGAATCTCCATTGCTGTGCGAAATGTGGCGGACTGTTATGCCGGAGCGGCAAATACGCTCGGTCATGCGTACCGCGCAGTCAACATGATCATCGACGACGCGACTCTCACGCACGGTCTGACCGTCACCGACAACGGCGAGGTCTTTCCACCGGCGCCTGCAACACCGGGGAGTCTGGCAGATATTCTGCAAGGAGACCAATATGCCGAGGCTGCAGCAACTTTTGGCATCAGGCTCTCCGAGGCCCTCGACGCCGTGAAGCAGGCCGACCACACTGCCGCCGAGGCTTTGGCAACGGCATTGGGCCAACTCGCAGAGCTTCTGGGTCCTCCGGTCGCGGTTGTCAGTGACCCCATAGGCCTTCCCGGCAACCCCGCCGCACTGAGCAACTACTGGAACAGCATCTCCCCCGGCGAAAAAGACGCACTGGCACTGCGCGATCCGGCAATCGGAAGTCGAGACGGACTGCCTGCGCTTGACCGCGACTACTACAACCGGCGCTACTTGGAATCGATGCGCGAAACATCGCCAAGCACCTACGCCGCCGTCGCCGCAGAGCTACGGCCGGACATGTTCCTCCTGGCGGTGAGCCCCGACGGACACACCGCCATCGCACTCGGAAATCCCGATACCGCAGACAATGTCGCAACCCTGGTTCCCGGAACGGGGACCACCGTCGGCGGAATCGGCGGAGACCTTCAGAGAACCAGGGCGATGTACGACGCGGCCCGCGTGGCATCGCCCGGATCCGTCAACTCGGTCATTCTCTGGTCCGGATACGATTCGCCGCCAACCATTCCCGATGCGGGGCTCGACCGCTACGCCGATACTGCCGCGCCCGCGCTGGACGCATTCCAGGACGGCTTACGCGCATCCCACGACGGTCCTGCCTCGCACAACGTGGTCATCAGGCATTCCTACGGCAGCACCGTCATCGGCGCCGCCACCACCGACGGAGGCTCACTGAACGTCGACGATCTGGTCTTTGTCGCGAGCCCAGGTGTCGACGCGGAGCGCGTCGACGAATTACGACTCGATACGACGGCGGGAGCCGATATGGGTGAACACGTCTACGCAACAACAGCATTCTGGGACCCCGTGCAGCTGATACCGAGAGCGCTCGGGATTCACGGTTTCGATCCGGCCGACCCCACGTTCGGCGCCCAGGTATTCACGAGCGCACCAGGCTCACCGGGGTTGGCAGTGCACAGCGACTACTGGAATGCAGAAAATCCGGCCCTGAAAACTCTGGGCCGGATCATCAGCGGGAAGTGAGCAGGAACTATCCGAGTTCACGCTTGAGGTTGTCCAGCACCGTAGCCTGAATGCGCTGCAAGCCCTTGGGCGCAAACGTCCGCTCGAAGAATCCGCCGATACCCGTAGCGCCCTGCCACTGAGTCAGCGTTGTCACCGTAGTGCCCGTACCGTTGGGGGCCACGGTCCACGTGGTCACCATGCTGGAATTGGCATCCTTCTCCGTGATGACGTTGCCCTCGACCGTGACCGTCGCCTTGACGTTGCGCGAACGCTTTTCCGTCGCCTTGAGGGTCCACTCCGCAACTGTTCCGTTGCCCTGGCCACCACTGAGCACCTTGTAGTCGAGGTACTGCTCCGACAGAATGCGCGGGCGCACCGTCTCGTAATCGGAGAGTGCCGCGAGCACCTGCTCCGGTGTATGTGGAACGACCGTCGAACTCATTGCGTTGACCTGACCCATTACCCGTACTACTCCTCAGTTGACTACCTGCATGCTGCACAGACCCTTGTTTCCATACTGCCTGTTCCGGCCCGGTATCTCGACTATCGACCAGATCATGTGAGCTGGTTCACTATCGGTGCCGCGAATCCGCGACCGTTTGCAACAACTCGATCAAATTCCCGCAAATCGACCCCTACCGATGGCCCCCAGCAACCGCTAGGGATAGCGTCGAGGTTGTGACTCTCTCGTTCAATGGGGTAGTTCCGAAGTTTTCCAGGATCCGGGCGGGTAAGCGTCCGGGTTCCGACGGCGCGCGCGAAACCGGTTTTGCGCGGCACCGGGAAGGCGTTGCGCGACTTCTCGCGTCGTATCACGCGATACCCCCCGATGGTTCGGTCCGACTGGCCAAGAAGACCTCCAACCTGTTCCGGGCCCGTGCCAAGTCGTCGACTCCCGGCCTCGACGTCAGCGGGCTCACCGGTGTGATCGCCGTCGACCCGGTGGCGCGGACGGCAGACGTCGCCGGCATGTGCACGTACGAGGACCTTGTCGACGCAACGCTTGCGTACGGGCTGGCGCCACTCGTCGTGCCCCAACTCAAGACCATCACGCTCGGTGGCGCCGTCACCGGGTTGGGAATCGAATCCACGTCCTTCCGAAACGGATTGCCGCACGAATCCGTTCTGGAGATCGACATCCTCACCGGAAACGGCGAGATCATCACCGCCACACCTGACGGTGAACACGCCGAACTGTTCTTCGGTTTCCCC
This sequence comes from Rhodococcus sp. WS3, assembly GCF_003797085.1. Lineage (NCBI taxonomy): Bacteria > Bacillati > Actinomycetota > Actinomycetes > Mycobacteriales > Nocardiaceae > Rhodococcus > Rhodococcus sp. WS3. Next base: position 3,014,723 of record NZ_RKMA01000001.1, on the reverse strand, counting down.
AATTCCTACGGCACCCTCGGCTATTCCACGCGGCTCAAGATCAGCCTCGAACCGGTGAAAAAGTATGTAGCCCTGCGCCATCTGCGTTTCGATTCACTGAAGACGCTCGAGACCACGATGGACCGCATCGTCACCGACCGGGAGTACGACGGCGTCGCGGTCGATTACCTCGACGGTGTCGTCTTTACCGATGCCGAGAGCTACCTCACGCTCGGTGTTCAGACCGACGACGATGGGCCGGTCAGCGACTACACGGGACAGAACATCTTCTACCGTTCGATCCAGCATCCGTCGCTGGTACATCCAAAACCCGACCGCCTCACCATCCGGGACTACCTGTGGCGCTGGGACACCGACTGGTTCTGGTGCTCGCGGGCCTTCGGAGCCCAGAACCCCAAGATCCGGCGCTTGTGGCCCAAGCAGTACCTCCGCAGCAGCTTCTACTGGAAACTGATCGCCCTCGACCACAAGTACGACATCGGCGATCGCCTCGAAAAGCGCAAGGGAAAGCCCCCACGTGAACGCGTCGTCCAGGACGTCGAGGTGCCCATCGAACGAACCGCGGATTTTGTCTCCTGGTTCCTCGAGGAGATCCCGATCGAACCGCTGTGGTTGTGCCCGTTGCGTCTTCGCGAGCCCAGTCCCGCCGGAGCCTCCGCAGCGCGGCCTTGGCCGTTGTACCCCCTCGAACCCAAGCGTACCTACGTCAACATCGGATTCTGGTCTTCGGTACCGATCGTTCCCGGTGAGCGCGAGGGAGCAGCAAACAGATTGATCGAGGACAAGGTCGGCGACTTCGACGGACACAAGTCCCTCTACTCGGACTCCTATTACTCGAAGGAAGACTTCGAGGCGCAGTACTACGGCGGCGACCGCTACCTGCACCTCAAGGATCGCTACGACCCCAATTCGCGTTTATTGGACCTATTTTCTAAGGCGGTGCAACGGAAATGACCACGTTCAAGGATTCCAAGAACCAAGAAAAGCTCTCCATCGCAGAGATTCTCGAGACGCTTTCCGACGGCATGCTGCCGCTTCGATTCACCGCCTACGACGGTAGTGTCGCCGGACCCGAGGATGCCGACTACGGCCTCCACCTCAAGTCGACCCGCGGAACCACCTATCTTGCAACAGCTCCCGGCGATCTCGGCATGGCACGCGCCTACGTCTCCGGCGACCTCGAAGCCGAGGGTGTTCATCCCGGCGACCCGTACGAGATCCTCCGCGTCATGGGCGACGAACTACACCTCAAGCGCCCCTCCGCACTGACGCTTGCCAGCATCACCCGCTCCCTCGGCTGGGATTTGTTGCGTCCCATCGCGCCGCCGCCGCAGGAACACCTTCCCCGCTGGCGCCGCGTCGCAGAAGGACTGCGGCACTCCAAATCTCGTGACGCCGAAGTCATCCATCACCACTACGACGTCTCCAACACTTTCTACGAGTACGTCCTCGGCCCCTCGATGACCTACACCTGCGCGACCTACGAGAACGCCGAACAGACTCTCGAGCAGGCACAGGAGAACAAGTACCGCTTGGTGTTCGAGAAGCTCGGACTCCAAGCAGGCGACCGCCTCCTCGACATCGGCTGTGGTTGGGGTTCGATGGTCCGCTACGCCGCCCGCCGCGGCGTCAAGGTGATCGGTGTGACCCTCTCCCGCGAACAAGCCGACTGGGCACAGAAAGCCATCGAGGACGAGGGGCTCGCCGACCTCGCCCAGGTTCGTTTCTCCGACTATCGCGACGTTGCCGAATCCGGTTTCGATGCAATCTCTTCCATCGGACTGACCGAACACATCGGCGTCGGGAACTACCCGGCGTACTTCGAATTCCTCAAGGGCAAACTTCGCGAAGGTGGGCGTCTGCTCAACCACTGCATCACCCGACCGGACAATCGCAGCAGTGCCAAGGCCGGCGGGTTCATCGACCGGTACGTCTTCCCAGACGGGGAGCTCACCGGTTCCGGCCGCATCATCTCCGAGATCCAGAACGTGGGACTCGAAGTGCGGCACGAGGAGAACATCCGCGAGCACTACGCCCTGACCCTTGCGGCGTGGTGCCAGAATCTGGTCGACAACTGGGATGTCTGCGTCGCGGAGGTCGGTGAAGGTACCGCTCGCGTGTGGGGCCTCTACATGGCCGGCTCACGCCTGGGCTTCGAGCGCAATGTCGTTCAGCTGCACCAGGTTCTGGCCGTCAAACTCGGCGCCAAGGGCGAGGCACATGTGCCGTTGCGCCCGTGGTGGAAGGGGTAGGGGCCTTCGGCTCCTGTGTGCTTTTCTCTCCCCAGAACTGAGCGAACGTACCTTTCAGCGCGTTAGATGCGCCGAAAGGTACGTTCGCTCTTTTCAGGTGGGTCTGAATCAGCCCTTCAGCGACGCCGGCGGCGTGAACCGCTCACCGTACTTGGCTGCCAATTCCTCGGCGCGAGCGACAAATCCAGCCTTGCCGCCCTCGTAGCCGGTGACGAACTGGCTGACGCCACCCGTCCAGGCCGGGTAGCCGATACCCATGATGGAGCCGATGTTGGCGTCGGCCGTCGTCATGAGGACACCTTCGTCGAAGCACTTGACGGTCTCGATGGCTTCGATGAAGAGCATGCGGTCGATGAGATCCTGAAGCGGCGCTTCCGTCGATCCCGACTTGAAGGCATCACGCAGACCCGGCCACAGGCCGGTGCGCTTGCCGTCTGCGTACTCGTAGAATCCGCCGCCGCCGAGACGACCGGTGCGACCACCGTCGACGAGGGTGTTGATGACGTCGCCGGCCGGATCTGCGGGCAATTCCTTGCCTTCGGCCTTGGCGGCATCCGCGCTTTCCTTGCGGATCTTCTGCATCAGAGTGAGGTTGAGCTCATCCGAAAGCTGCAGCGGCGCAGCCGGGTACCCTGCCTGCATACCGGCCTGCTCGATGGTAGCCGGTTCGATACCCTCGGCCAGCATGCCGATGGCTTCGTTGATGAAGGTGCCGATGACGCGCGAGGTGAAGAAGCCGCGCGAGTCGTTGACCACGATCGGTGTCTTGCGGATGGCCTGGACGTAGTCGAATACGCGAGCCAATGCCTCGTCGGACGTCTTCTCACCGCGGATGATCTCCACCAGCGGCATCTTGTCGACAGGCGAGAAGAAGTGGATGCCGATGAAATCTTCCTGGCGCTTCACACCGGTCGCTAGACCCGTGATGGGAAGCGTCGAGGTGTTGGAACCCAGCAGTGCGTTGGGTGCAACGATGTCCTCGATCTCCTGGAACACCTTGTGCTTGAGTTCCTGGCTCTCGAAAACTGCCTCGATGACGAAGTCGACGCCCGCAAAATCGGCCGGGTCAGCCGTCGGGGTGATCTTGGCAAGAAGTGCGTCGGACTTCTCCTGCGTGGTCTTGCCACGCGAAAGTGCCTTGGCTTCAATGCCTTCGGAGTAAGCCTTACCCTTGTTGGCAGCCTCGATGGTGACGTCCTTGAGGACCACCTCGAAGCCCGCCTTCGCGGACACGTAGGCAATGCCTGCGCCCATCATGCCTGCACCGAGAACACCGATCTTGGTGATCGGGGTCTTCCCGATACCGGCGGGACGTGAGCCGCCGCCGTTGATGGCCTGCAGGTCGAAGAAGAACGCCTGGATCATGTTCTTCGCAACAAGGCCCGTCACGAGGGACGTGAAGTAGCGAGCCTCGATGAGCATCGCGTTGTCGATGTCGACCTGCGAGCCCTCGACCGCTGCGGCCATGATGGCACGCGGAGCGGGCATCGGAGCACCCTTGAGCTGCTTACGCAGGTTCGCCGGGAACGCCGGAAGGTTGGCGGCAAAGGCCGGGGTGGACGGAGTTCCACCGGGGATCTTGTAGCCCTTCTTGTCCCAAGGCTGAACGCCGCCTTCGGGATTGGCCTTGATCCATGCCTTCGCGGCCGGAACCAGTTCCTCGACGGAACCGACGACCTCGTCGACGATGCCAACTTCCTTGGCCTCTACCGGTCCGCGCTGCTGACCCTGCAGGAGCAGGTTCAGGAGGGCGTTCTGCAGGCCGAGCAGACGGACGGTGCGCACGATGCCGCCGCCGCCGGGGAGCAGTCCGAGAGTGACCTCGGGCAGACCGATCTTGACGCCCTTGACGTCAGCGGCAATGCGGTAGTGCGTCGCGAGGGCAATTTCGAGGCCGCCGCCGAGCGCTGCACCGTTGATCGCGGAAACCACGGGCTTGCCGAGGGTCTCGAGGCGACGCAACGCGGCCTTGATGGTTCCGACCTCGGCGAAGATGTCGGGAGCCTGCTCGGGCCCGACCTTGATCATGTTCTTGAGGTCACCGCCCGCGAAGAACGTCTTCTTGGCCGAAGTGAGGACAACTCCGGTGATGGAGTCCTTCTCCTCGTACAAGCGGTCGACAGTGGCCTGCATCGACGCCTTGTACAGGTCGTTCATGGTGTTGGCGCCCTGGTTGGGGTCGTCCATGGTGAGCAGGACGATGCCGTCGGAGTCCTGCTCCCAGTTGATCATGTTGTTCTCGGTCACGCTGATTCGTCTCCTGTAGTCCGGTCGCGTCAGACGCGCTCGATGATGGTGGCAACGCCCATACCGCCGCCGATGCACAGCGTGACGAGAGCACGCTTGCCACCGCGACGCTCGAGTTCGTCGACCATCGTGCCGAGAATCATTGCGCCAGTGGCGCCGAGCGGGTGTCCCATGGCGATTGCGCCACCGTTGACGTTGAGCTTCTCGTCCGGAATGTTGAGGTCCTTCTGGAACTTCAGGACGACGGAGGCAAAAGCCTCGTTGATCTCGAACAGGTCGATGTCGTCAACCGTCAGGCCGGCCGCAGCCAGAACCTTCTTGGTTGCCGGCGTCGGGCCGGTGAGCATGATCGTGGAATCGGCACCGCTGGTCGCCGTCGCGACGACGCGGGCACGCGGGGTCAAATTCATTGCCTGACCGGCACTCTCGGAGCCCACGAGCACCAGTGCGGCGCCGTCGACGATTCCCGAGCTGTTACCACCGTGGTGAACGTGGTTGATCTTCTCGACCCAGTGGTACTTCTGGAGCGCTACCGCGTCGAAGCCGCCGACCTCACCGACGACACTGAACGCGGGTGCAAGTCCGGCAAGGTTTGCCGCCGTGGTGCCCGGACGCATGTGCTCGTCGTTGTCGAGAACGGTGATGCCGTTGATGTCCTTGACCGGGACAACGGACTTGGCAAAGTATCCGCCGGTCCAAGCCTTCGCGGCCAGATCCTGCGAGCGGACGGCGTACGCGTCGACGTCGTCACGCGAGAAACCCTCGATGGTGGCGATGAGGTCTGCGCCGACGCCCTGCGGAACGAAGTAGTTGTCGTAGTTGGTGGCCGGGTCCAGTGCCCACGGTCCGCCGTCCGAGCCCATCGGGACCCTCGACATGGACTCGACGCCACCGGCGATCACGAGCTCGTCCCAACCGGAGCGAACCTTCTGGGCTGCCATGTTCACGGCTTCCAAACCGGACGCACAGAAGCGGTTGATCTGCACGCCACCGACGGTGTCAGGAAGCTTCGCGTCGTTGACAGCGATGCGCGCCATGTCGGCACCCTGATCGCCCACCGGCCCGACGATCCCGAGGATGAGATCGGAGATCCGGTCTTCGTCGAGATCGGGGAAGCGCACGCGCAGTTCCTGGATCAGACCCGTGACCAGCGAAATCGGCTTGACCGAGTGCAAAGACCCTGTCTTCTTGCCGCGGCCTCGCGGGGTACGGATGGCTTCATAAATGAATGCCTCTGTGGTCACTGTGAGGTGTTCCTTCCGTCTAATTCGTCGAACCGGCCTGCAGTCAGACCTCCGGTCCACCCACTGTAGAACGTGTTCCAAATTATTGGGAAGGACCAAAGCGATCGTGCTTGATGACCGAGAGGATCAGACGGGCCGCACTTACTCGAGCTTGCGTGCTCCCAGGACGTCCTTGAGCAGTTCCTTTGCCACTTCCTCCGGGTCGCGACGGGTTGTCGGATCGGCAGGTTGCGCAGCCTCCGCGAACATCTGCTTTTCTTCTTCCGGCGTTGCCGCGGCAGGTGTCGCTTCGTAGTCGACCTCGGGGGCCGGTCCAGGGTCGTCCGGGTAATCCGGAGCCTCGGGCGGCGGAATGTCGTCGGAACCGCGATCTGCGCCCTGCGGCCGCGATGTCGATGCAGGAGCCTTGGCCGCCCGCTCCTGACTTGGTCGCGAGAACCGTGGCGCTGCTGCCGGGCGCGCCGGAGCCTCGGCCGCCTTGGCTGCCGGACCCGAACCGGCCGGGACAACCGGTGCACCCTCCTGGTATTCCACTTGCCAAGTGCCACCGAACATTTCGGAAAGCACTTCACAGATGACCGCCGCATTGTGCGGCGAGGTGACACGCGCACCGAGCACCGGAGTGACATGCGCAATCACCAACACATGGCCACGCACATCGTGAACCGTCGCGGCCGACAGCATGGCCGGCAGGACCTTGTTTCGCTCACCCACCTTGTTGCGCAACGTATTCCACGACTCGCGGAGCGTTTCGACGGTCGGGCCTGCCGAAGCTGGGGCCGCGACCGGCACCTCTTCCTCAACCGGAGTGGGCTCGGGTTCCGGTTCGACAACCGGCGCGGGCTCGACAACGGGCTCAGGCGCAGGTTCGGGTGCAGCCTCAACTACCGGAGCAGGTTCGGGCTCAACAATCGACTCAGGCGCAGGTACAACCTCAACCACCGGCGCGGGCGCAGGTTCAGGCGCGGCCTCTACTACCGGCGGAGGTGTCGGCGCGGGCGGCACAACCTCCGGCTCTGCTTTGCGCTGCGACGGACGCTGGAACTTGGACTCCACCAGAGGCTCTGGGGACGGCGTCGGCGCAGCATGCACTGCCGGCGGAGCCGTACTCGAAGCAGCAACAGCGGACCCTACCGGCGCGAAACCTGCTGCCGGGATACCTCTTTCGACCTTTTCCAACCGCTGAAGCAGAGCCGATTCGGAATCCGACGCCGATGGCAGCAGCATCCTCGCGCACATCACTTCGAGCAACAGACGAGGGGCGGTGGCGCCGCGCATCTCACCCAGCCCGGCGTGGACGGTCTCGGCAAAACGCGTCAGGGTGGCCGGTCCGACGTTCTGAATCTGTTCACGCATGGTGACCAGTTCAGCTTCGGGTGCGTCGACCAATCCTGTTTCGGCAGCGTCGGGAACTGCTTGCATCAGGATGAGATCGCGGAGGCGTTCGAGAAGATCGAGTGCAAATCTACGGGGATCGTGGCCGGCGTCCATGACACGTTCGACGGTTCCGAACAGCGCGGCACCGTTACCGGCGGACAGTGCGTCCACGGCCTCGTCGATGAGGGCCACGTCGGTAACGCCGAGAAGTGAGAGAGCCCGCGGGTAGGTGACGCCTTCGTCGCCGGCTCCGGCCAGGAGCTGATCGAGAACGCTGAGAGAGTCACGCGGCGATCCGCCACCGGCCTTGATGACCAATGGGTACACCGCCGGCTCGACAGCGACGTTCTCTTGCGCACACACGTTCTCGAGGAGCCCGCGCATCGTGGACGGCGCGAGAAGCCGGAACGGATAGTGGTGCGTACGCGACCGAATGGTCGGAAGGACCTTTTCAGGTTCCGTGGTAGCGAAGACGAAGATGAGATGCTCGGGCGGCTCTTCCACGATCTTGAGGAGCGCGTTGAATCCCGCCGCCGTGACCATGTGGGCCTCGTCGATGATGAAGATGCGGTAGTTCGACTCGGCCGGCGCGTAGAAGGCTTTGTCGCGAAGCTCACGGGTGTCGTCGACACCACCGTGACTCGCGGCGTCGAGTTCGGTGACATCGACGTTGCCGGAACCGCCAGGACCGAGCGCGATACAGGAGTTGCACACTCCACACGGCGTCGACGTCGGGCCTTCCTTGCAATTCAGTGAGCGCGCCAGAATACGAGCTGACGACGTCTTTCCGCAGCCACGAGGGCCGGAGAACAGATAGGCATGGTTGATACGCCCTGCGTCGAGGGCGGTGCTCAGTGGTGCGGTGACATGTTCCTGCCCCACCACCTCGGCGAAGGACGCCGGTCGATACTTCCGGTACAGGGCCACGCGCAAAGACTACCGGCGAGGTACGACAGCTCGCCCGGTGCGGGTGCAACGCCCAGACGGATACGAAACATGTTCGCAACATGGTCGCAGCGCAGTGGAAACCACACGCACCCATCGTGGATGCCGAGCATGCGGACAGGTCCGCATGTGGGAGGAGAAAACTGTGCCCGCCACCATCGACGCCGGAGCAACCGCCTGGTTGCTCATCAGCACCGCACTCGTTCTACTGATGACTCCAGGCCTTGCCTTGTTCTACGGCGGCATGGTCCGCTCGACCGGCGTACTGAACATGATCATGATGAGCTTCGTCTCCATCGCGCTTGTCACCGTGGCCTGGCTGTTCGTGGGTTACAGCCTCGTATTCGGTGACGATCACGGCGGCATCATCGGCGGACTCGAACACCTCGGGATGGCAGGTATCGACCCGTCGACCGTGCACGGGAACGTTCCGGAAGTGCTGTTCGCGACCTTCCAACTGACGTTCGCCATCCTGACCGCAGCACTGATCAGTGGCGCCATCGCAGACCGGGCAAAGTTTTCCGCCTGGATGATCTTCGTCCCGATCTGGTCCCTCCTCGTCTACGCACCGGTCGCTCACTGGGTGTGGAATCCGGACGGTTGGCTGGCTCGAATGGGAGCCCTCGACTACGCGGGCGGCTTGGTCGTCGAGATCGTCTCCGGCGCGTCGGGCCTCGCTCTGGCTCTGGTCCTCGGTCAGCGCATGGGATTCAAAGCCGAGTCGATGCGTCCGCACAACCTTCCCTTCGTCCTGCTCGGCGTCGGTCTGCTGTGGTTCGGGTGGTTCGGTTTCAACGCCGGTTCCGCTCTTGCCGCCGACGGTATGGCCGCGCAGATCTTCCTCAACACCCTCGTCGCCGGTTGCACCGGCCTGTTGGGCTGGCTGTTCGTCGAGCAGAACCGCGACGGCCATCCCACGACCTTCGGCGCCGCGTCCGGCGTCGTTGCCGGCCTTGTGGCAATCACGCCGTCCTGCGGAACCGTCAATATGTTCGGGGCCGTGATCATCGGACTGATCGCCGGCATCGTCTGCTCCTATGCCGTTGGATGGAAGCACAAGCTCGGCTACGACGACTCCCTCGACGTGGTCGGCGTGCACCTCGTCGGCGGCATCATCGGATCCTTGTTGATCGGACTCCTCGCGACGGCCGTCATGACCGGCGGCCCTGAAGGACTCTTCTACGGTGGCGGTCTTGCGCAGCTCGGCAAGCAGTTTGTCGGTGTTGTCGTCGTCGCGGTCTATGCCTTCGGTGTCACCTACGGCCTCGGCAAGCTGATCGATCGAACCTTCGGCTTCCGCATCTCGCGCGAAGACGAGGCCCGCGGAATCGACGTCGCACTGCACGCCGAGTCCGCCTACGAGCACGGCGTCCTCGGACACGGTCCGATCGGCGGCCAGAACCCCAGTCCGTTCCTTCAGCGTCAGCGAGAGGAACGTGGGGAACGAGAACGCGACCGGGACTGAAGGCAGGGGTCAGCGGGGATCACCGCCTGCACAAGGCTCGTAGACCGAACTCGCGAAATCCGGGACGGTAGGCGCCGGCGAACCAGCGAGGGGCGCCTGCTCTTCCCATGATTCCTTGGTGATGGTCATCGGCAGGTAGGCCTCCTTCAACGCTTCCCAGGCCGCAGTTCCCGCCTCCGGAGCCACGCCGGTCAGCTCTGCCATCCACTTCCCCATCACGGCGGCGTTTTGCGGATCCTGCGAGAAATCGTAGGTGTCCCACATCGCCTTGCAGTAATTCATGACGTCATTCGGACGCTCTGCGATCGTGCTGCAGGACGCGGTGGGATAACCGTGATTGAGACCCGACAGCGCATTGCCGGGCTTACCGATGATGTCCGTGACACGCACGAACTCGGATTCGGAGAGCTGCGACGCCATGGTGGGACCGTAGTAGAGGACGTCGACCTGCTTGGCCTTGAACGCTGCGATTGCGGTGGCAGGCGCTCCGACTCCGACAAAAGTTATGTCCTTGGCCGGATCCATACCCGCCTCTTGTGCCATCTGGCTGATCCACAATTCCATTCCCGCACCACGGGCTGTCACGCCGATCGTTTTGCCTTTGATGCTTGCCATCGTGGTGTCGGGATCGGCTGGGTCACCGGCAATCTCGGTTCCCGGTTGCGCGATCACATCCATCGTGTTGCCCACCAGGGAGCCAAGAGCTTTCACGCATGCGCCCTTCTCGATCGCCGGCCACAGCATCGCCGGCACCATCGAACCGACCGTGAGGTCGTTGGAGATCACCGCGGCGGCAACAGCATTGGTCAAGGCAGGTGGATTCAATTCGACGTTGACTCCACGCTTGTCGAAGAACCCCTCGTTCTCGGCGACGACGGTAAGCAGATCGGTGGGCACCCCCTGGGTGACTCCGATCCTCATGACGGAACCCTCTGCCGAAGCGGCATCACTCCCGCATGCTCCCAAAGTGAATGCGGCAACTGTCGTAGCGGCGATGAACATCGTCTTCGATGTCCGGAAACTTTGCGTGTTCAACTGATGTCCTCGAATACTCAAGTGGGTGACGGAATGTGGAGCCTGGACTAGATGACGACGCCGCCGTTGGCGCTGATCACCTGGCCGACGAGATAGTGATTTTCACCGGCTAGGTAGAGCGCCAGGGACGCATATTCCTCAGGCTTTCCGAGCCGTCCGACCGGGATCATTTGATAGAGATTCTGCTTTTCCTCGTCGGTGGCATGTTCGAGGTAGGCCGCGAACGGCGGAGTGAGCACACCTCCGCACGCGATTGCGTTCACAAAGATGTTGGCGCCCGCTACATCCAGGGCGACAGTCTTGGTCAGGTTCGCTACGGCGGCCTTGCTCGCGGAGTAACCAGGACTGTGCATACTTGCGGTGGATATACCGGCGACAGAGGAAATGTTGACGATCCGGCCGTACTGCTGAGGTTCCATGTACTTCAGTGCCTCGCGGGTGCAGTAGAACAGGCCGTGCACGTTGACATCCCACCACCGGAGCCAGTCGTCATCATCGAGGCTGCTGGTAATTCCGACTGCGCGCCGAGGAACAGGTGTCGTGACGTACTTGTAGTGCTTGTTACGTCGAATCTCGTCGGCCGGCGAGGTCGGCACAATTGCCGCATTGTTCACGAGAATGTGGACGGTACCGAATCTCTCTGCTGCAGCCGTGAACATCTCGGCCACTTCACTTTTCGACGAGACATCACAACGGACCGGAAGACTCTCGCGCCCCAAGCCCTCGATCTCGGCTGATACCTCTGCGAGTTTGTCGCCCTGAACATCACACAGGACAAGGTTCGCGCCTTCCTCAGCCATCGCGAGTGCGATAGCCCGGCCAAGACCTTGTCCGGCGCCCGTGACAACCGCAACCCGGTTGAGAAGTTTCATGCACAATCCCTTTCTCGAAGAAATACGTGTGCCGACAAAACGGTGTGGACAACAGGGTTTTCGGGCACCGAGCATGTCGCGGGGCAACGCTCGGCCCAATCGATGTGACGACCATCACGCTACAGTCGGCCCCGGCGACCACATTGACAGATTGGGTCGATATCCTTGACAACATGGGACAACACGTCGAGAGTTCGGGCCGTCGATGCTGAGGCTACGTAGTGCTGTCTTGAACGGATATGTCGAAGTGGCACAGTCGGTTGGACTGAATCCTCACCCCCTGATGCGGGTTGCCGGGATCGACCCCGCCTCGTTTGCCGCGACGCAGGGATGGATCGCAGCGAAGTCCGTGAGCGAGTTGCTCGAACTCTCCGCATCACAATCGGGCCGTGACGATTTCGGCCTCAGAATGTCCCTTGATCGCGGTGTGTCGAACCTCGGTCCGGTGGGCCTGATCGCACGCGAGGAGCCCGACGTACGGAGCGCACTCGGAATCGTATTGCGCCACATGAAATTACACAACGAAGCAATCCGTCTCGATTTGACAGAATCTCGCGGCCTGGCCACGATTCGAGTGACGCCGATGGACGGGATGATCCTGGGACAGCAATCGGTGGATCTGGTTGTCGCGTCGACCCTACGAGTCCTGTGCGATTTCCTGCCCGACGAATGGCTACCGATATCCACCTGTTTCACACACGCTGCGCCCGCCGACGACGAGATGCACATTCGCATCTTCGGCCCGTCCATCCACTTCGATCACGAGATCGACGGAATCATCATTGCAACAAGCGATTTGGATGCACCAAATCGACTGTCCAACCCCGTACTTCGTCCGTTCGCCCAAGAGTATCTCGGACTACTCGCACCGCCGGAGAACCCGTCCCTGGCCGGACAGGTCCGAGACCTGATCGCCACACTGCTACCGACAGAGCATTGCTCGGTGACGCGTATCGCGCGCAGTCTGGGGATGGACAGGCGGACATTGCATCGGCGATTAGCGCAGTCGGGTGAGACGTACTCGTCGATTCTGGATGCGGTGCGACGCGATCACGCCACCTTGTCGATCGAGCGCGGGGATCGCTCCCTCACCGAAATCTCGGTGGAACTCGGATTTTCCGAGTTGAGCGCGTTCTCGAGGTGGTTCCGCCAACAGTTCGGATGCAGTCCGAAGGCCTGGCCGCAACAGTAAGTCCGGGCCGTTCACCGACTGCTTCGATGATGTCCGAGGTAGGCAATAGTGGACCGACTGGCGGTACAGCCGTCAGCCAACTGGAGTAATCGGTGTCGACCGAACCTTCTCGATGAACTCGCGGGTTTCCTCGGCATCGCGCGGACGGTAGAGGCGCATGCCGTAATAGAACTTCTGCCCCTCCGTCGCGCGGATGACGTTCGGCTTGTTCGCTACGCGGTCGTCGCCGAACCAGATGCTGATGGTGCCGTCGTCGTTGCGAACCAGTTCGCTGTCGGACAGGCCAGGTCGGTCGACGTCGAGCCAGCCCATCCCGTCGTACTTGATCACCGAGAAGTATCCGTTGCGCTCGTAGTCCAGCGGCGGAACAGCAAAGGTCCACACATCCACACCGGTGGATGTGGCCACCGCCTGGAAGTATTGGGCATCCTCGGGCGGCAGACCACCCCAGCCCAGGCGGGCGCCCAACAGGTGCTGGTAAGAATCCGTACTGACGGGGGTACCGAAGCCCTTGGAGAAGTCCGCCTCGGCGGCATGAGTTTCCAGCTCGGCGCCGACCGACTTGCGGGTGTCCTCGTCGAACTCCCGGCCTCGGTACGGATTGGACGTCGCGGCGGTTATCCGGCGTGCGTCCTGCAACTCGTGGGCGCGGGCGAGCCCGCCCCCGGTCGCGGTGCGGCCCGCCACATACACATGAGTGCCGGTGGACAGGTCGGCGTTGCGCACTGTCAAAATCTCACCGGGGTAGATGACACCGACGACGTAATGGTTCTCGTCGATGATCTCGGCCACCTGGTATTCGCTGGACGGCGCGAGCGAGAAGGTGGCTTCCTCGGTCACGTCGACGACGGCGAAGGAGTAGATCAGGTCCACGTTCGACCGGATCACGACCTGGGTTTCGACGTTCACCGGCACCCTGGAGTGAAAGTACCTGTTGACGGGGGCCTTGGTGAGCTGCTCCCGGAAGTAGTGCGCGGTTTCAGCCTCGACGAAGTTGTCTCGGGTTACGATCTCGGCCACGGGGCGTCCCTTCTCGAATCAACAGATCAACGACGACGCTAATCGCCCGTGGAACCGCTGCCTTCGCCCGCCGCGGGTGAATTCACTGGCTGCGATATCTGCCCGCCCTGCATCATCGGCCGAGTAAGGTCGAGCCCGCATCCCTGGAGAACCCTTTCGTGTCAGGGCGTGACCGACGCCTTCGCTGTGGACGGTTCAACGCACTCTGGCGATCCCTCGCCCATCCGATCGCGACGATGTGCATGATCGACCGCCACACCTCTGCCCTGTCACGTGTGTTCGCGACAGGGCCTTCTCACTGGCGGGGTCAACTAACCAATCACGGCTGCCTTACGGGCCAACCGCCGCGCGTGCTCGCTGCGCGAGAATCAGTGCGAGTTCAGCGTTGCGCGCAACTCCCCCAACATGTCACGGAACTCCTTGCTGCTTTCCAGGCCGGCCTCATCTCGAGGTCGATCCATCTCGATTTTCATATCCACCACAACCTCACCGGCGCGCATGGCAACTACCCGATCCGCGATGAGCAATGCCTCGTTCAGATCGTGTGTCACGAAAACCACGGTCTGCCGTTCCTGGCTCCACACATCAAGGAATTCGTCGCGAACCACGTCGCGGGTCTGCGCATCCAGCGCCGAGAACGGCTCATCCATGAGGATCAATGCCGGCTTCATCACCCACGTCCGGGCGAGAGCCGCACGCTGACGCATGCCCTGCGACAGTTGCCACGGGTACCGGTCCGCTGCAGCCTCGAGTCCGACTCTGCGCAGCATCTCCATCGACCGCTCACGCCGCTCGGCCTTTCCGACATGAGCAAGCTCCATACCGAGCTCCACATTCTGCCTGGCCGTTCGCCACGGATACAGCGCGTCACGGGCGAACATGTATCCCATCTCCGAACGCGCCTGCGCCGGACTGGTGCCCAGCACCGAGACGGAGCCGGTGGTCGGATGAATCAATCCCCCCATCAGATTCAGCGCTGTTGTCTTTCCGCAGCCACTGTGTCCTACCAGTACCAACAGCTCACCCCGCTTACCCGTGAGCGAGAGATCTCGAACTCCAGAGAAGGTGCTCGCGCCAGCTGGCGTGTAATCCAATGTTGCAGAACGAATCTCGAACGCGGGGTCTTCGACTGCAACGGCGTTGTCGGTTCCCACAGCTTTCACTCCTGTATACGTCATCATGCGTCCTGCGGGGGTTGCCAACGAAGAATCGACTTCTCGATACGCCCGGCGGCAGCGTTGAACACTGCGGCGATCACTGCAAGAACGATCAGCGCGGCGTACACCGTCCCGAGGTCGAACGCAGCCGAGGATGCCGAGATCTGCTGCCCCAAACCACTTGTCGAGGCGATGAGTTCTGCGCCCACTACGCCGAGGAGCGAGTAGATCAGGCCTAGCCGAAGACCGGCGAAGATGGACGGCACGGCCACCGGCAAGAGAACCTTGTAGAAGCGTTGCCACTTACTCGCTCCCATGACCACGGACAGCCGAAGCAATTCCGAGTCGGCACTCGAAACACCGGCCCTGGTATTGATGGTGATGATGAAGACAACCAGCGTGAATGCCAGGACGATTTTCGAGGTCGAACCGATACCGAAGTAGATGACGAACACCGGGGCAAGAGCAATGCGCGGCATCGCATTGATCGCGTCCAGGAACGGAGAAACCACGGCCTCGACGCTCGGCGCCAGCGCGAGCCCGATGCCCGCGGCAATACCGATCACCGCGCTCAGAATCAATGCGATAAAGGCCGCAGACACCGTCGACCACAGGTCAGGCCAGAAAGTGCCTTTCTCCTGCCAAGCTAGAAAGGCCTCCCACACGAGCTTCGGGTTCGACACCACCAGCTTGTTCTCACCGGCGTAGTTGTAGCTGATCTGCCAGGCAGCCAGTATCGCGATCAGCAGCGCTATCTGCACCGCGAGTAATGATCCGCCGGAAAGTTTGGCCTTGGCGCCGGTAGCGCCGACAACAACTTTCTTACCCTTCGGCTTCTTTTCCTCTGGTGGGACAGGTTGAAGTACCGGGTCGACGCGCGTCGTCGCGACGGCAGCGGGAAGGGTCATCGCGGATCACCACCCGTGCACGGCTCGTAGACCGAGCTGGCGAAATCCGGGGCAACGGGAGCCGGCGAACCAGCCAACTCGGCTTGCGCTTCCCACGATTCCTGCGTGATGGTCATCGGCAGATACGTCGATTTCAGTGCGTCCCAGGCTGCCGGTCCCCCGGCAGGCGAGACACCGATCAGCTCGGACATCCATTTGCCCATCGCCGCAGCGTTTTTGGGATCCTGCGCAAAATCGTAGGTGTCCCACATCGCCTTGCAGTAGTTCAACAAGTCGTTCGGGCGTTGCTCGATCGTGTTGCAGGACGCCGAGGGATATCCCTGAACAAGCGAGGAAAGCGCATTCCCGGGCTTGCCGATAATGTCCGTCACGCGCACTACTTCGGATTCGGGCAACTGCTCGGCCATAGTGGGGCCGTAGTAGAGAACGTCAACCTGCTTGGCCTTGAACGCCTGGATTGCTGTGGCCGGCGCTCCGACTCCCACGAACGTGACGTCCTTGGCCGGGTCCATACCGGCATCGTTGAGCAGCTGCGTAATCCACAGTTCCATGCCGGATCCACGGGAAGTGACACCGATGGTCTTTCCTTTGATGCTCGCCATAGTGGTGTTGGGATCGGTGGGGTCACCGGCGATCTCGGTGCCCGGCTGCGCAATCACATCCATCGTGTTTCCCAGCGTGGAGCCCAAAGCCTTTGCACAAGCACCCTTGTCGATTGCCGGCCACAAGGTCCCGGGCACCATGGTCCCGACAGTGATGTCGTTCGAAATGACGGCGGCGGAGAGGGCGGTGGTCAAGGAGGGAGGCATCAGTTCGACGTTGACCCCACGCTTGTCGAAGAAACCCTCGTTTTCAGCAACGACGGTGAGCAGATCGCCTGGCACTCCCTGAGTGATTCCGATCTTCATGACAGAGCCGTCGGCAGAGGCAGAATCACTGCCGCAGGCACCCAAACTGAATGCGGTCGCTGTAGTGGCGGCGATGACCGCCGCCTTCCGTGCCCAAGAACGTTGTGAACTCATCTGACTTTTCTCATACCCTTTAGTGTCTTGTGAAGGTAGTCGCTACGAACCGGGATGCGAGCCAACACAATTGGTGCGCGCAAAATGCGCCGGCGGCTGTACTGAGCGTGTCCGGGGCACGGCAGTACTGGCGCGCCCCGGACAAAACATGCAGGTTGACGAAAAATCAGGCGTGGTGGGTGAAACCCAACTGACCCGGCCGACGATTCGGCGCATAACCCAACTTCGCCAACGTCTCATCGGTATCGGCATACCTCTGACCGATCCGGTAAATATCGCGAGCTTCCTTACCCGTCGCCACCTCACGGCCCAACTCACCCGCAATACGCACCAACTGCTCGATCTGCTGCACCGACGTCATCTTCTCGCCCTTACGGCCCCAAATCGTGTCCTCGTTACCGCACCGCGCATGCAACCCCATCGCGATCGCCATCGTGTTCACCGGCAACACACTGCGCATCAACGTCTCGAGCGTCAGACACGCACCATCAGGAACCCGCGAAACGAAATTCATCATGTTGTACGGATTCGGACCGTCGAACCCACCACCGATCGCCACCCACGTCAAATTCACCGGACCCGTATAGATCCCCCGACGGATCAACCGCTCCACCGTCTCGAGCTGCGGAATACTCGAGAGCTGGAAATGCGGCTGAATACCCGCCTCCTGCAACCGACGCAAATGCTCCGCCACCCACTCCGGACCCGCCGGAACCGTCATCTCCCGATACGTATTCGCCAACTCCGGACGCTCCATCGACGTCCCCGCAATATCATCCGGGGTCATCAACTCCATGATGTTCATCTGCGACGTATTGATCGCAATCGTCACCTGATCCGGAGCCGGATCCAACGTCGCCAACATATGCCGCACATCATCGGAAAGCCACTTCGCATCCGCACCTTCACCTTCCGGCGCAAACGAAATCGACCCACCCACCTGCAAAATCATCTCCGGCACAGCCTCACGCAAACGACCCAACAACTCGTTGAACTTCGAAAGCCGCTTCGAACCCTTACCGTCAAGCTCACGAACATGAATATGCAACACCGTCGCACCCGCGTTGTAGCAATCCACCGCAGTCTGAACATGCTCGTCCATCGTCAACGGCAGATCCTCCGCAAAATCGTCCGGCTCCCACTCCGGACCATACGGCGCAACCGTAATCACAAGCTTCTCCTGAACCTCCGGGAACAAGGCATCATCGTGAAAATGCATAACAAAACTCCAATCAGATGAGAGCTGAGAAAGAAGGGACGCAGTCCGAGACGACGTCAGTGTCAGCTCGCACCCGAAGGTCGTTGCATCACAACATGTATCGTCCCGTTCCACTCGAATGCCTGTGATTTGCCGCGCACTCGACCTTCCTGGTGATGGAGATCACGATAGCCGTGTCGAAGCAATCAAACTTGACGCATTGAGACAGGATTATTGACCCTTGGGGCAGCCAAGGGTCGCATGACCCACTGAGATTACGAGTCCCGAAACGTCAATAGGCTTGTCTCATTATGTCAAATATCGATGGACCGATCCGGCTATCGTGACCCCGATACAAGAGTGTCAAGCGCCTCGTAGATCGCGCCGTCACAACGTAAATCGGGTTCCGCCCCCGGCGATCAACCACAGTGGCAGACCCGCGCCGGCGCTACGCCCCGAACATCACCAAACAACCCCGGAGACGGCAATGACCAACCCTTCCGCGAACGCCCCCTCAGTACCCACCGTCGTGATCGTGCCCGGCCTACGCGACCACGTCGACGAACACTGGCAGACTTTGCTGGAAAACAAGCTGGACCGGGTACGTAGCGTGCCTCCCCTCTCGGAGAACAAACTCAGCCTGGCTGCCCGGATCGCAGCCCTCGACGCGGTGATCAGCGACATCGACGGACCGATCGTGCTTGTTGCCCACAGCGCCGGTGTCATGATCACAGTCCACTGGGCTCTACAGGCGAATCGCCCGATCGTGGGCGCGCTGCTGGCAACTCCCGCGGACCTGGAACGCCAACTACCCGAGGGTTATCCGATGCTGGAGGATCTCAACAGCAACGGATGGTTGCCCATTCCCCGTCGCCAACTGCCGTTCCCGAGCATCGTCGCAGTGAGTTCGAACGACCCGCTGGCCGATCGGCTCCGAGTGGCCAACATGGCCGAGGTCTGGGGCAGCCGTCTGGTCGACCTCGGCGACGTCGGGCACCTGAATCCTGCCTCCGGGTACGGGGAATGGTCGCAGGCCGAGGAATTCATCGACGAGCTGACCCAGGTTCGCGAAGACGTCGTCTCGCAAACGCTGACCTGAGCCCCCCTACCTACACTTCGAAGGACACGCAGCGATGCTCAATTTATCTGCATTACTGGAAGATTCGGCTCGGCGATACCCGGATCGAGACGCCGTCGTGCTCGGCGACGAGCGCCAGTCCTACGCGGAACTGAACCGCCATGCGAACAAGATCGCAAGCCTGCTCGTGGCCCGAGGCGTGCAACCCGGTGACAAGGTTGCGCTCTCCTGCCCGAACATCCCCGAGTTCCTCGCGGTGTATTACGGGATCCTCAAGGCTGGTGCAGTGGTGGTACCGCTCAACATCTTGCTGAAGGGCCGGGAGATTGCGTACCACCTCAACGACTCAGATGCGAAAGCATACTTCTGTTTCGAAGGTGGCCCCGACCTGCCGATCGGCGAGTACGGCCTCGACGGGTTCCAGGGTGCTCCCGCGTGCAGTCACATGTTCCTGATCACTGCCGATCCGCAGGGGCCGTCGCAACTCGCGGACGTCCACACGGTTGCCCAGGCGATCGCTGCGACGCCAAACGAGTTCGAAACCGTGGTGCGAGAACCGGCGGATACGGCAGTGATTCTCTACACCAGCGGAACCACGGGAGCTCCGAAAGGCGCAGAGCTCACCCACTCCAACATGGTTCTCAACGCGCTCTGCGCCAATCGCCTCTTCGACAGCACCCCAACACAACTCGATACGTG
This sequence comes from Rhodococcus sp. WS3, assembly GCF_003797085.1. NCBI lineage: Bacteria > Bacillati > Actinomycetota > Actinomycetes > Mycobacteriales > Nocardiaceae > Rhodococcus > Rhodococcus sp. WS3. The sequence continues at coordinate 2,995,012 of NZ_RKMA01000001.1, read as the reverse complement.
CCTGATCACGCTCCCACTGTTCCACTCCTTCGGCCAAACCGTCGCCATGAACTCCGCACTCTCCGTCGGCTCGACGCTGGTCCTGATGCCCCGGTTCGAGGCCGCCGCTGCGCTCGCGTTGATGGAGCAGGAAAACATCACGGTCTTTGCCGGCGTGCCCACTATGTACTGGGGTCTGCTCGGCGCGCTCGACGGAGGAAATGTGGATGTCGAGAAGATTGCGCGGAACATGCGCAAGGCGATCTCCGGCGGCGCAGCATTGCCCGTGGAGATTCTCACCCAGTTCAAGAGGCAGTTCGGCGTCCAGATCCTCGAAGGCTACGGGCTGTCCGAGTCTTCGCCGTTGGCACTGTTCAGCGACCCGCAGCGTGATCCTCGGCCGGGATCGATCGGAGTCCCGATCTGGGGCATCGAGGCGCGACTGGTGGACAAGCACTGGAACACCGTCACCGGCCAGGATCAAGTCGGTGAGATCGCTCTGCGCGGCCACAACGTCATGAAGGGCTACTACAACCGCCCCGACGCCACTGCCGAAGTCATGCATGACGGCTGGTTCCGCACCGGCGACTTGGCTCGCGTCGACGAAGACGGCTTCTACTACATAGTGGATCGCGCGAAGGACCTGATCGTTCGCGGTGGATTCAACGTCTACCCTCGCGAAATCGAAGAAGTCCTCGTGACCCACGACGCCGTTTCGCTCGCCGCCGTCGTCGGGTTGCCCGACGAGAGACATGGCGAGGAGATCAAGGCGTTTGTCATCCTCCACCCGGCAGCGCAGATCACGGCGGACGATCTGATCGCGTGGTCGAAAGAACAGATGGCTAGTTACAAGTACCCCCGCCACGTCGAGTTCGTCACCGAACTGCCGATGACCGCAACCGGGAAAATTCTCAAGCGCGAACTCACGGACGCCTCAACCGCCCGCTAGACCTGCTCGAATCGAACAACAAACGGAGGAATGATGACCGAGGACACCAACAGCTATCCAGTAGTCGAGGCGATGAAGGCCGGCGGCGGCTGGAATACGCTCTGGGACGGGTTGTACGACATGGACCCGAACTGGACCGAACTGTATATGAAAATGGCGATGGAGCCGTACCAGAGCGGTGTCCTCTCACCGAAAGTTGTTCAGCTGCTGTGTATCGCCGTCGACGCCTCCGCCACCCACATGTATGCACCGGGTACCAGGCGCCATATCCAGGCAGCCTTGGACATGGGGGTGACTCCGCAGGAGATTCTCGAGGTCCTCAAGCTGGCAACCGTGGTGGGTATCCACTCGTGCAACGTCGGCGTTCCGATCCTCGTCGAGGAGATGGAAGCACACAAGCAGCGTCAGTCGGATAACTGAATTTGGCAGTTCTTTTGTGCCACAACATCAGCTGACAGACGAATGGGCACCTACTCGCAAATAGCGGGTGGGTGCCCATTCGAGTTGCAATGCCGGATCAAGCATCCATTGCAGGCGCTTTCTGAAGATTCTCCAGACGACGAATACCGGCCGGGTACGCACGCTTGCCCGCAATAAAGGCAACCACGGCGGCAATGTAGACCAAGGGTGAAAGCTGCAGCGCTCTCAGGAGTCCGAGATGATCGGCAAGAATGCCGATGACAAAGGGACCGAGCGCCAGTCCGAGCAGGTTGTTGGCGACCGTCAGCGTTCCCATGGCCGATGCGCGGATCGAATGATGCGTGAGGTTGGCGACCATCGCCGCTGTCGGACCCGAACAGCCGGCAGAGAAGAATGCGCCGATTCCCAGAAGTACGAGTTGCGCTGTGCCCGTGCCTAACCGGAGACCGATACCCAAGGACACCAGGGAGATCACACAGTAGACGATCGCCGTAGTCCACTTCTTTGCCGAGTTGTCACGGCTGAACCGGTCGGTGATGAATCCGCAGACCACCATGCCGCTGCCGACCAGGAGAACGAACACCGAAGCCATGACTCCGGCCTTGTCCGGCGCAAGATCGTAGTAGCGGTTGAAGAAACTCGGCAACCACGCCAGAAGCACAGCGGCAGTGAACATCTGCAGCCCGCCACCGATGTAGGCAAACAGCACCGCCGGATTGGTGAACAATGTCGATACCGGCGCCCGGTACCCATCCGGTTCCGCTGCGGCGCCGGCGGAACCCTCGACGGCGTAAGCGGCCAACTTCTTCTCGGTAACCAGAGCGCGGAACAGCGCAACGAGGATGAGACCGAAGATCGCCATCGCGGCAAAGGACCAACGCCAACTGAACTGAACGGCGATGAACCCGCCGATCGCAACACCGATCACCGAACCGAACGAACCACCGGCCATGAAGGCACCGGCCAGCATTGCATGCACTCGCGGTGCAAACACGCTGAGCACCACGGCAATACCGACACTGCCGTATGCGGCTTCACCGACACCGACGAGGAATCGCGCACCGAGCATCTGTTCATAGGACTGGGCAATCGCGCACAGCAGAGTAGCGACACTCCACAACACGGCCATCAGGATCAGGCTCTTGACGCGGCCCCAACGATCGGCCAGAAGTGAGAGCGGGAACGTCAGCAACCCGACCATCAGCGCGACAACACTGCTCAACGACGCCAAATGCGAATCGGAGAGATCCCAATCCGCTTTCAGGATCGGGAAAACCGCGCTGAGGACCTGTCTGGACATGTAGTCCGAGAGCAGGAGGCCGAAGGCCAGCGCAAAAACGATCCAGGGGTATATCTTTCGCCGTCCACCGCTGCTGCGTGCGGTGTCCACGCTGAGCGTGGAAGTAGCCTGTAATCCCATGATTCTCCTTGGAGCATTCGAGGAAGGAAGACGACGGCGGAACCCTGGTCGAGGTATAAGTTTCCGGAAATCGCCTGATGGACAAAAGGTTCGGAAATTTTCTAGCAACAAGCTCTGGAGATGACTCGGGGGCATGAACTGTCACAGCTCATGCCCCCGGAACTACCGTCAGGCGTGGTGGGTGAAACCCAACTGACCCGGCCGACGATTCGGCGCATAACCCAACTTCGCCAACGTCTCATCGGTATCGGCATACCTCTGACCGATCCGGTAAATATCGCGAGCTTCCTTACCCGTCGCCACCTCACGGCCCAACTCACCCGCAATACGCACCAACTGCTCGATCTGCTGCACCGACGTCATCTTCTCGCCCTTACGGCCCCAAATCGTGTCCTCGTTACCGCACCGCGCATGCAACCCCATCGCGATCGCCATCGTGTTCACCGGCAACACACTGCGCATCAACGTCTCGAGCGTCAGACACGCACCATCAGGAACCCGCGAAACGAAATTCATCATGTTGTACGGATTCGGACCGTCGAACCCACCACCGATCGCCACCCACGTCAAATTCACCGGACCCGTATAGATCCCCCGACGGATCAACCGCTCCACCGTCTCGAGCTGCGGAATACTCGAGAGCTGGAAATGCGGCTGAATACCCGCCTCCTGCAACCGACGCAAATGCTCCGCCACCCACTCCGGACCCGCCGGAACCGTCATCTCCCGATACGTATTCGCCAACTCCGGACGCTCCATCGACGTCCCCGCAATATCATCCGGGGTCATCAACTCCATGATGTTCATCTGCGACGTATTGATCGCAATCGTCACCTGATCCGGAGCCGGATCCAACGTCGCCAACATATGCCGCACATCATCGGAAAGCCACTTCGCATCCGCACCTTCACCTTCCGGCGCAAACGAAATCGACCCACCCACCTGCAAAATCATCTCCGGCACAGCCTCACGCAAACGACCCAACAACTCGTTGAACTTCGAAAGCCGCTTCGAACCCTTACCGTCAAGCTCACGAACATGAATATGCAACACCGTCGCACCCGCGTTGTAGCAATCCACCGCAGTCTGAACATGCTCGTCCATCGTCAACGGCAGATCCTCCGCAAAATCGTCCGGCTCCCACTCCGGACCATACGGCGCAACCGTAATCACAAGCTTCTCCTGAACCTCCGGGAACAAGGCATCATCGTGAAAATGCATAACAAAACTCCAATCAAACGAGATGAGAAAGAAGGGGGGACGATCAGAACGGTGCGTCGCCGACTATTCCGGCGCGTTCCATCTTTCGAACTGCAGGCCAATAGTCCTGCACTGCATAGTGTTGCGTTGAACGGTTGTCCCAGATTGCGACGCTGTTCTCGGTCCAGCGCCACCGAACCTGATACTCGGGAATCTGGGCCTGGCTTGCGAGGTAGTTGAGCAAGTTACTCGAGCCAGGAGCGAAGTCGATGCCGTATCGAATGTTCTCCGGTGTGTGGTAATTGACGAGGTGCGTCGCAAACGAATTGACAAAAAGAATCTTCTCGCCGGTCTCGGGATGCGTTCGCACAACGGGATGTTCGGCGTCCGGAAAGCGCTCCTTGAGCTGATGGCGCTGTTCGATCGGCATCCTGGCACCGAAGCTCGACTCGATACTGTGCCGGGCTTTGAGGTCCTTGATCTGGTCCTTGATGCCGGCAGGCAGATTGTCGTATGCCAGTGCCATGTTCACCCAGATGGTGTCACCTCCGACGGGTGGTGTCTCCACACAGCGGAGTACGCATCCCATCGGTGGATTCACGCGCCACGTCGCGTCGCAGTGATAGGCATTCTCGAAATGCTCCGGCGGACTGTCGAGGTCTTTGTAGATGCGGACCAGCCCGGGATGTTCGGGATCGCTACCCAGCGCGGGATGATCCTCGAGGTCGCCGAAGCGTTGTGCCAGTTCTACGTGCTGCGCCCGGCTGAAGTCCTGGTCACGGAAGAACAGAACCTTGTGCTCGAGCAGGAGCGATTTGATTTCGGCGAACAAAGCGTCGTCGCGAGCGACAACGCCGAGGTCCACTCCGGACAGTTCGGCACCGATGGAGCAGGTCAGCTTCTCGACGGTGATCGACCTGGTGGCCGTATCAATCAGCGTTGCAGTGTTATTCATGACGATTCCCCTTTCGACGGATGGCGTCAGACGGTAAAGACGGAGGAACCGATACTGCGGCCGGATTCCAGATCGTGGTGCGCACGCACCGCATCTTCGAGTGCATACCGCTGATTGATTCCGATCTTGATCCGCCCCTCTTCGACGTGCGAGAAGAGCTCGGCGGCCAATTCGGCGCGCTCCGCCGGATCGGCGATGTAGTCGGCCAAGGCCGGTCGAGTGACAAAAAGAGATCCCTTGACCGCCAACTGCATTGCGTTGATCGGCGGCGTCGGCCCTGACGCGGTTCCGAAGCACACCATCAGCCCTCGGCGTGCCAAGGAGTCGAGTGAGACCTCGAACGTGGACTGCCCGATGCTGTCGTAGACAACCGGCACACCGACACCACCGGTGATCTCCTTCACCCGCGCAACAACATCCTCGCGGGTGTAGATGATGACCTCGTCGCACCCGTGCGCCAGGGCAACAGCTGCCTTCTCGTCTGTGGAAACAGTCCCGATCACCTTGATGCCCAGCAGCTTTGCCCACTGAGTGAAGATCAAACCAACTCCACCTGCAGCAGCGTGCAGCAGAACGGTATCCCCTGCCTTCAGCGGGTAGATGCGGCGCAGAAGGTAAGCCGCCGTGAGGCCGCGCATGGTCATCGCTGCTGCCGTCTCGAAATCGATACCGTCGGGCAACGGGATCAGGTCGGCAGCCGGCATGATGCGCTCGGTGCTGTACGCCCCGAGCGGACTGCCGGTGTAGGTCACCCGATCCCCCACACTGAAATCGGCAACACCCGCACCGACCGCCTCGATAGTTCCGGCACCCTCGACGCCCATACCGGCAGGCAATTGTGCAGGGTAGAGGCCACTTCTGAAGTATGTGTCGGCGAAGTTGAGTCCGACGGCGCCGTGGCGAATCCGGACCTCACCAGCCCCGGGCTGACCTACCTCGACCTCTTCCCAACGCATGACAGACGGGGTACCGATCTCGTGGAATCGAATGGCGTGTGCCACGATGCTCTCCAATTCTGTGGGCATACTCGACAAACTCGGTCGAGCTATGTTCGTACGCAACAACTTCCAGAAGTTACTTTCGACTCCGGGGTCGCGATCTGATGTGAACAACACTAGGTGAGATCCGGCTCACATGCTTAACTGTACGAGACACGCAGCACAACATTTCGGGACATTAAGTCAAGAACTAAGGAACCTCGTGAAGCCACTCGCCCGCTATGCGTCGCTCAACCGCTACGTCGACCTGTGTCGCTCGGTCCACATCGATGCCGTCGACCTGATGAGGAGCGTCGGCCTCGCTCCGGCAAGCCTGGCCAACCCCGATCAGTGGGTGCCAGCAGCCTCGATTGCCGCGCTCCTCGAACTGTCCGCAACGGAATCCGGGCGCGAAGATTTCGGCCTCCTCCTCGCCGAACTCCGCAGGCTGTCCAATCTCGGGCCGCTCAGCCTGGTCATCAGGGAAGAACCCGACGTCAGGAGCGCACTGGACGTCCTGATCCGGTACGAGCACACCTACAACGAGGCGCTTCGCATCCGCCTGACCGAGGTCAGCGGCTTGGCAACCCTGCGGATCGGCCTGGAGGTCGGCGATCCTGCCACTACGCGGCCTTCCGCAGACTCGGTCGACACCAGGCAGACCGTCGAACTCGCCGTCGGCGCAACCGTGCAGATCCTGCGGAGCTTTCTCCGGCCTGCCTGGCATCCGGTGAGCGTCGGATTCACACACAGTGCTCCGCAAGACACCAGTACACATCGACGAATTCTCGGCAACGCGGTGGACTTCGATCACGAGTTCACCGGAATCGTGTTCTATGCGAGCGATCTAGATGCCCGCAACGAACTGGCCGATGAGTTACTTCGCCCATATGCACGAGCATTCCTCGACTCGCTTCCCGCCGCGGATTCATCCGATACCCTCAGCCGTACAAGGGAATTGATCGAAGTGCTGCTCCCCACCGGACGATGCTCCGTCGAACATGTGGCTCGGAGCCTCGGCTTCGATCGGCGAACCCTGCACCGCCATCTAGCAGAATCGGGTGATACCTTCACGGCTGTTCTCAATTCGGTACGCAGTAGCCTCGCGCAACGCTTGGTGTCGAACCCACGCTATTCGTTGACCGACGTTGCCGTGCACCTCGGATTTTCTACTCAAGGCAGTTTCTCGCGGTGGTTTCGCACGCAGTTTTCGATGAGCCCCAGCGAATGGAAAGCCCAGCGCCAAGGGTGAGAACGATCAGCTGACCAACACAACACCGACCAAGGCGATCAGGGCCACCCAGACCGTCGACAATGCAGCCAAAACGAATGGGCGCACTCCGACGCCGCGGATCACACTCAATCGCACACCGAGCCCGAGCGCAAACATCGCAGCCGCCAACAATGCGGTTTGCACCGTCTTCGCTACGCCGAGAACCTCTTCCGGGAGAATCCCCGTTGAGCGCAGCCCCATGAATGCGATGAAGGCCAACGTGAACAGGGGCACCAGCGGTGGCCGCTTCACCTGGAGATTCGAATTGTCGGACATCGCACGTTGACGGATACTCAGGAACGCCATGACGGGCGCCAGCATCAGCACACGCGCAAGTTTCACAATGGTGGCAACACCCAATGCGGTGGCACCGAGAGCACTGCCGGCGGCAACAACCTGCGCAACCTCGTGAATCGACCCACCGGCCCACATGCCCGCGCTGACGTCATCGAGTCCGAAACTCCTCGCCAACAACGGAATTGTCGGAATCATCAACGTTCCGAAGATCACCACCAGCGCTACCGCAGTAAGTAACTCTTCTTCTTTTGCATTCACCACGCCATCCGCGGCGGCCACAGCCGCGGCGCCGCAGATCGAGAAGCCGCACGCAATCAGAATTCGCTGTGTCCACGACAGACCCAAAAGCTTTCCGGCATACATTGTTCCGGCGATGCCAAGAACAACGATCGCCACGACGACGGCGATCACACCCCAGCCGAGCCCGACGATGTCGCTGAACATCAACTGCAGACCGAGCAATGCGATTCCGATTCGCAGCAGTCGTTTAGACGAAAAAGTCAGTCCCGGCTGGAATTTCGCAGGCAGGGTGACAGTATTCGCCACGATCGTACCGGCGACGATCGCAATCAGCAGCGGACTGACAGCGGAAAAGAGCCGCCCGACCCCCAGCGCGATTGCCGCACCGACGGCGCACAGGGCCACTCCGGGCACGAGCGCAGTGATACTCGCCCACCGCCGCACAGGCGCCGGCGAGGCAACGGCCGGTTTGTCGACCACGGACTTCACATCGCTGTTCACTCGTCCAGAGTCCGTCAGAAATCATTGGTGCGGTAGCTCGATTTCTGCTATCACGACATATCAATACGATATGTCCGGGTAATTGGGTATAGCCTGAACGCATGACCCGACGCTGGCCGGACCTCACCACACTCGAGCTACTGGTCGGCGTCGATGATCACGGAAGCCTCAGCGCTGCAAGCCGTCTCGCGCATATCGCGCAACCCAACGCCAGCCGTGCGATCAAAGCGCTGGAACGCCAACTCGGTATGCCCCTAATCCACCGAAAATCAACCGGGGCGACGCTAACTCCGCAAGGCACCGTCATCGTCCATTGGGCCCGGCGTGTCCTGGCCAATTCGACACAGCTACTCGACGTGGCCGAAGGAATGCGGACCGAGCGATCGGCGGAGTTGACGGTCTGCGCCAGCATGACTGTTGCCGAACATCTGATTCCGGCGTGGCTGGGCACTTTTCGTGGGTTACACCCCGACGTCACAGTGCATCTGCAGGTCTACAACTCGACGCGTGTCATCGAAGCGATCGACGTGGGAATGTGCGATCTCGGATTTGTCGAATCCCCGACTGTGCCGAGGCACCTACACAGCATCACCGTCGCCCGCGATTCACTCGTGGTCGTTGTCGATCCCGATCACGCGTGGGCGCGTCGGCGTAAACCTCTCACCATCGGCGAACTGGCCATGACGCCGTTGCTGGTCCGCGAGCCAGGATCTGGTACTCGGACCACTCTCGATGTTGCGCTTTCGGAGTACGAGCGCGCGACGCCCCTGCTCGAGCTCGGTAGCTCGGCCGCCATCCGCACCAGCGTCCTCGGCGGTGTCGGACCGGCAGTGCTGAGCACTCTTGCAGTCAGTGAGCAGGTGAAATCGGGTGACCTTCGGGTTGTCCAGGTGGACGGCCTCGACCTCGCCCGCACCTTGCGAGCCGTATGGCGGCCGCCGCGGCAACTCGAAGGGCCGGCAGGCGACTTGGTGAAGCTGGTGCGGGCGAGTAGTACGCAGTTCGGCTGACTATTTTGCCTTTGCTGCAGCCTTGGCGGCTTTCTTGAACTCGCGGACCTCGAGGAGCGTCTGCTCGTCGACCACGTCGGCTATGGACCGCCGTGACCCGTCGAGTCCGTAATCCCCGGCTGCTTCGCGCCAACCGTCAGGCTGGACCCCGATTTGTTTGCCCAGCAGTGCCAAGAAGATTCGGGCCTTCTGATCGCCGTAGCCGGGCAGCGCCTTGAGTCGTTTGAGCACTTCCTTGCCGTTCGGATCACCCGACGTCCAGATCGCAGCGGTGTCACCGTCGTACTTTTCGACGATGAACTGGCACACGGATTGGATGCGTTCGCCCATCGACTTCGGGAAACGATGGACTGCCGGCGTCTGCGCGCAAATCTCGATGAACGCGTCCGTGTCCATCTCCGCGATGCGACGGACGTCGAGACCGTCCATGCGATCCGCGAGCTTCTTCGGCCCCAGAAATGCCGTCTCCATCGGAACCTGCTGGTCGAGCAACATTCCGAGCAACAAGGCCAACGGGTCCTCGGAGAGGAGAGCATCCGCTTCGGGGTCACCGACGAGATTCAGATGAAGTGCCATACATCCGATCCTGCCATGTCAGGCCGGTGTGTCTGCAGCTTCCAGATTCGGCACTGTCCATTTCTTCCAACCGAACACGATCAGCGTCATGGCAGCGGCCACGACAAACACCCACAGATAGACGGCCACCATGGCGATTCGCAGGTAGTCGGGCGAGGGCAACATAAACATTCCCATGCCGATAAAGCGGTCGGTGCCCTGCATATCCGCCGCGGGTATCGGCCACGTGTGCGACCAGTTCAGGACGGGTAGGAGGAACACGATCGGCACGACCCAAGCCCAGATCTTCTTCGACGCCATCGCGTAGTGAGAAGCCAGGATCACCAGCGGAACAAACCACACCCAGTGGTGACCCCACGAGAAGGGGGACACGGTTGTGGCGGTGAGCCCGGTCATGGTCAGCCCGAGCAACTTCTGCCCCCTGCGGTGAGCCATCCACGCAGCTCCCAGTCCGAGACACACAGCCACCACGCTGCACCCGAGAACGAGCACCTTCGACGGCGTCGGCGTATGCGTCAACTGAGCGATCAAACCCGACACCGACTGATTACTCGGTGAGTCGGTACGTCCCACCCGATCGCTGTCGAAGAGCGTGCCGGTCCAGTAGGTCAACGCGTCGTTGTACATCACGATGAAACCCAATGCCACCGTCGCGGCGAACGTGATCACCGCAGTCACCAAGGCGCGCCACTGCTTCGTGATGAACAAGTACGCCCAGAAGAACGCCGGAGTCAGTTTGACCCCCGCCGCGATCCCGGCGCCGATACCCCGAAGGCGACTTTTTTCGTCCCGGCCCAAATCCCACACGATCAACAGCAGCAGGAAAATGTTGATCTGCCCGAGCCACAGCGTCGTGCGTACCGGTTCCATGAACAGGAAAATGACCGTGGCCAACGCGCTCACCGCATACGTCTTGACGCCGAGGCGGTAGCCGAGATATTTCCAGCACAGCACGACCACCGCAAAAAGCGCGAGAACGTTGAGAACCGTCCACACGACGATCGCCTGTTGAAACGTGAGCACCGCCCACACCGTGAACAGGATCCCCGCAAACGGGGTGTACGTGAACATCATTCCCTGCAGAACCGGACCGTCGTACAACGGCAGTCCCTGCACCACAAAACTGCCGCCGTGGCGGTAGACGTCAAGATCGAGGAAATTGTGGAAAATGCCCCAATAGATCACATCCATCGGAACACCGAACAGAACCATCAGGACTGAAGCAACAGCAAGCACCACGAGAACGACAAAGCCGATCACACCGACCCGCATTATTCGCTGCGGAGTCGCCTGTCGTAATTCAGATGCCCCTGAACTCATCTCCACCACAGCACTTTCCGAAGCATTGACTGCACCCGCCACGTACAACCTCCGGATATGCGCCAATGTCAGGAACTGGTGCACCGAACGCTACAAGAGATGACCGACGCTCACGACTTGGGCGCGCCGTCACAGGCGACTCAGCTTTCGGTGAGACGCGATTCTGTTGCCGCCAACAGGACACACGTCGCGACACCGTCCATGGCTACCTCGAGATCCCCGAGTGAAGGGAAACTCGGGGCCAGACGAATGTTCCGATCATCCGGATCCGTGCTGTACGGGAAGGCAGAACCGGCTGCAGTGAGCGCAATACCGGCATTCTTCGCGAGTTCGATGACGCGCTTTGCCGTGCCGTCGACAACGTCGAGGCTGATGAAGTAGCCGCCCTTCGGCTCGGTCCACGACGCGACCTTCGACGCACCCAACCGATCCTCGAGGATCTTCAGAACCAACTCGAACTTGGGCGCGAGCAATTCGCGATGCTTCTCCATATGTGCGCGAACGCCATCCGCATCACCGAAGAATCGCAAGTGGCGGAGCTGGTTGATCTTGTCCGGGCCGATACTCTTCTTACCGAGGTACTTCTGGTACCACGCAAGGTTCTCGGCAGAGGCACCGAAGAAACTGACGCCGGCACCGGCAAAGGTGATCTTGGACGTCGACGCGAACACCAGCGGACGGTTGGGATGTCCGGCTTCTGCAGCCATCGTCAGAACGTCGTACGACGGTGCGATCTCACCGAACAGTGGGTGAACCGCGTACGCGTTGTCCCAGTACAAACGGAAATCAGGCGCCGCGGCCGGCATCGACGCCAGCTCGGAGACGATTTCTTTCGAATACACCGCACCGGTCGGGTTGGCGTACACCGGAACAACCCACATCCCCTTGATCTGCGGATCCGTGGCAACCAGTTCCGCGATCTTCGCGACGTCAGGACCGTCGTGGTTCATCGGGATCGCGATCATCTCGATGCCCAACGACTCGGTGATCGCAAAGTGGCGGTCGTAACCCGGAGCCGGGCAGAGGAACTTGATCTTCTCTTCGCGCGCCCACGGCTGCGCCGAGTCAGGAGTGCCGTGAAGAAGTGAGAACACCACGTTGTCGTGCATGATCTCGAGGCTCGCGTTGTTGCCGGCAAGAAGGTTGGCAACAGGAATGCCCAGCAGTTCACCGAAGATCGCACGCAGTTCCGGCAGCCCCGTCAGGCCACCGTAGTTGCGGCAGTCGGTGCCACTGCCGTCACGGAAATCACCGTCGCCCGGCAGCGCAAGCAACGCTGCGGAAAGGTCGAGTTGCTCAGGCGAAGGCTTACCGCGAGTCAGATCGAGGACGAGCTTCTGGGCCTGTAGCTGCGAGTACTTCGCGCTCTGACTCTCATGCTCGGAGGTGAGTTCTTCATGGCTCATCAACCCGATCTGGGTTTGGATAGGCATCCGGAGCGGCCTTTCACCGACGAGGCGGGGTCGGGATATGTGAAAAAAATAGAGGACCCCGCGCACCCGGCAGAGCCCGTTGACCCTTGCTGCCTTCCGGCCCTGGGGGAGTTCACAGGATGCGCGCCGCGCGGGATCCAATGAACAGTGTAGACGGCCTTCCGGAACCTTGGGACACCACCCGCCGCGTTTCGGTCGGCAGCCGAATTGCCGCCACATAGCCGCAGGTCAGATACCCGTTTAACGCTTCAGTCGTTCTCTTGGGTATGCTTCTCCACGGAGGATTCGCCTAGTGGCCTATGGCGCTCGCCTGGAACGCGGGTTGGGTTAACGCCCTCAGGGGTTCAAATCCCCTATCCTCCGCCAAAGGAACCCCCTGTGAACTGCTGAGAAGCGGTTCACAGGGGGTTCTTTTTTGCCAGCGTTTTTGCCGGGTTTCAGGCACGTCGCATGAACGAACCGCCGCCGAAGGGCGAGTCGTCGTCGACCGGTGCCCGGCCAGCTCGTCGCAGCAGATGAGTCTCGGGTACGGCCGGCACCTGATTGAACGCCTCCATTGCCCTGGCGACGCGAGAGTCGCGAAGGAGAGGCGCGCGTAGTTCCTGCGCGGCCGCCGCTGCTGCCGCGCAGGCGGTTCGGTGGGACGCTGTGATCGCGGCGGAGAGTGCAGCGGCGCCGGCCCGGAGGCCACTTTCGGTCAGTTGCAGGTCGGTAATCGCACCGAACGCGTCGACCTCGACGCTGACGGCACCACCTCCGGCATCTGCGCGGGCGCGAACTTTCCCGACCTCGATGTCGACTTGGCGGGCAAGGACAGTCAAACTCCGGAAACGAGGATGCGGGCCCGGTCATGGCTGATCGATCTGCACGGGCGCGTTCGGATGATCCGACGCTTCGGGTCGAGGGAAACACGGCGACGACCCGCTCAGTCCCGCTCCGCGTGGATGCTCGTCGAAGACCATCCGATATCCATCCGGCAAAATGGTTTCGGTGCTCGTCGTGTCCCCGGCGGAGTCGTACGTTCGAAACTTCCAGCCCCGCTCAGTCCACAGATTGCGGATCGTATCGCCGAAACCTGGAATGCTCGCAGCGTCAGAAGACTCGAGGAAATACGTCACGCCGTAGTCCACGGATGTGTCCTTCGACAGATTGCTGTCGTTGCACGGGACGGTGCCACCCGGGCTGAGGGTGACTTTTTTGTTCAGCTCGGAATACCGCGTCAGGTAGGCACCCGGCGGCAGTGCCGCGATCGTTTCGGTCAGATACTCGATCACCTTGGCCTGGGCCTGCGGGCGGGTCAGATTCATGTCGGCTTCCATCACTTTTCCGTTCTCCGTCGTCGTACACGCCGACAGCAGCACTACCACCGCGATACTGCTCGAGCCGAATGCTTTACGGCGTCGAGTTGCGTTGGTCATGGCGCTCCTAGTCCGGCGATCACGTGGCCCATACCGGCAAGAGCCGGATTGTTGTTTTTCCAGTACTCACTGTGCGCGGCCGGGCTGGGGAGCTCACCCAGCAGACCGGCGTCGATCCCGGTCCCGGGTGCGGATTCGACAACGGTGGCACCGAATCCGATCAATGGAAGATCGTTCGCGGGATTCGCGCCATGCGAGAGACTGCCGAACACGTCCCCAATCATCGGAACCGGATCATTGGCCGCGGCGGTGGCGTATACGTGGCCGCCGACATGTCCGGGATCGATGCCCTCGAGGGAGAGTCCCTCGACCCGGTCCATCCCCACTCCGGGGCTACCCACGAAAAACAGATCGTTCGCGTCGATCGATCGTCCGCCCGAGGCCGCAGCGCCGATCACGGTCGATCCGTAACTGTGTCCGATAACCGTGTTGTGCGAAGGCGTGCCGTCGTGGGATGCACGGAGACCGTCTTGGAACCGGTCCAGCGATCCGGCCCCACCATCGGCATACCCGTCGAGCCCTGCTTGCGGAATCGTTTGCGGCGCATCGTATCCGTACCAGGTCACCACGGAGGTCGATCCCTCGAGCCCCGCGAACCGTCGCTGGTATTCCGTCGAGTCCAACATCATTTGGGAGCGGTCGATGTCGCCGCCGATGGTTCCCAGGTGGCTGCCGGTGCCAGGTACGAACGTTGCGACGTTCGTCGCGGTGTCGGGATTATTCAGTGCCACGATGGCCCGACCTTTGTCGTCGACACCGAGCAGATACTTCTCCGAATCACCCTCCTCGGCGAGAGTGGGGTCGATCTGGTCGGCGAGGACGCCGTAACCGTCGAGACGCTGCTGCAGGTCCGCGCGTTGCTGCTGCCACCGCTCGTAGTCGCGGCGCGCCTGCTGGTCCGCCTCGTCCACGCTGCCCGCATCCGACGGAATGTTGCGACCCTTGGCCCAATCGGGGTGCCTGCCGTCGAGGTCGGCGAGTTCGGTCGACGTCGACGACTGCAGGTTGCCGAGGTTGATCCGGTTGAAATGATCGCGATCTGCGGCTGGCATCCCGTCCCTGTTCCCGATTCCCGGATCGAAAGCCGCGAGAGCATCTTTGTCGTTGGGGGACAGCGATTCCCAGAATTCGTTGAACTCCCTCGCACCGACCGGGGGGAACGCGTTGCCGTCGAGGATCGCGGCCACCCCCGCGCTCATCGTCTGCTGGGCGCTTGGGGACTGTGCGAGATCAGCGAGGTCTCCTGCTGCCTTCGACAAGGCCGCGGCAGCACCCTCGTCGAGGCTTCCCGCCGTGTGCAAGGCCGGAACCAGTCTCGCCTCGAAGCTGTGCGCCTTCTCGTCGAACGCAGCCTGCCCCAAGATGTCGAGTGCAGTGTTACCACTTCCGTACCGAGGTGCGCTCACCCGGCCGTCATCGGCGACAGCCATGCCCTCGGCGATCGCACTGTCCGCAATGTCGATCACCGCCGCCCGCGCCGGCCCCAACGCGGCAGCAGCTTCACTCAACGCGTCGGCTTCGGCGAATACTCCTGTGGTCAGATGTGTCGCGGCAATACTGTCAGCCAAGGCTCGCGCCGACGCTGCAGCCGAGGCTTCGCCTTTCCACTGATCGAGCGCGAAGTCGACCGCGCGATGCGCTGATTCCACAGCGTGCATGAAGTCCCGGTTCTTCTGCTCCAATGCCGTTGCAGCGGCGGCCAAACCAGTCGGATCCCAGGCGCGAACCTGCGAGATCGTCGCCATCTACACGGCCGCTTGGTAGGTGGCCAGCCGGTTCCGGAATGCGACCTCGACAGCGTCGTAGCTGCTCGCACTGGATTGGGCAGCGTCAGCCATGGACGTCAACATCTCCGAGGTAGCGCGGTATCCGGTGGTAATCGGGTCACCGGCCCTCGCGGCGGCCGGGCCGCTCGCCGAATCGGGCATCGCCGCTGCCGCGTCAGCGAGAATTCCCGACACGTCGATGCCGGCAATCACGGCTCCTTGGTTTCTCACCGCGTCGGCCAACGCCCGTAGCGACTCGGCGTCTGCTTGCAGTACTTCGTTCCCCATCTGAGCCCCCCGGCTACGTATCGACGTGCGAAAAGCAGCGTAGCAGCGCATTGCCTGAACCCTGGTCGTTCTTGTTTGTCAGCTCCCGCTCCTCGTGCCCGAAGTGGCCGGGCCGATAGTGATCTGCGACACTGACTGAAGTCGGTATTGACGGGTTGTCGGTATTGACGGGTTACCGAGACGAGCAGCAACAGGGCGGCACTACATGAGCGTGATTCTCGCGGCGACGGATCAGCCTGCGCTAGCGGAGACCTTCGGCGTCGAACTCAAGCGCGTCGGCCACACCGTTCATCTGTTCGCGTCCGGACGAAACAGCCTCGACGCACTCGGCACCGACAGCTTCGACGTTGCCGTTCTCGATCTTTCACTCCCGGACATCGACGGCTTCGAGGTCGCCCGCCAAATCCGTCTCCGCAGCGAGATTCCGATCATCATGATCGTCGAGTCCCCCGAAGACATCGACGATGCACCACCACAAGTCGCGTCGGATTTCGCAATCAACCCACTCGACGCTCGCAGCCTCGATTCTCGGATAACGAGCCTCCTCCGCAGTACGCCCACCCCACAGACGGACAAGCGAGAGCGCCACGGCGAGTTGACGATCGACCGCCGATCCATGACCGCCACTATCCGCCGTCGACGCCTCGACCTCACGCGAACCGAATTGCGCCTGCTCCTCGAAATGTCGATGCACCCCGGCCACGTCTACTCCCGAACCCAGCTCCTCGCAAAGGTGTGGGGTGAAACGAATTCAACCAAGACTCGCGCCGTCGACGCCAATATTCAGAGCTTGCGGTCGAAAATCGAATCCGACCCGGCCAATCCCAAGTACATCAAGACCGTGCGCGGATTCGGATACAGGTTCGGTCCGATCGACTGACAAGAATCATCGGAAAACCACGGTGTCGGTAGCTCTGGCTAGGTTCGTGAAATGAGCTGGTACCTGCGAGAACTACTGCGTAGTGAAGCTCCCGACTGGCACGGCCCCGGGGACAGTGGTCACGTTCTCGGAAGATGTCCGAATAATCAATCGCCGCCCCGACCCCATCCTGAAGAATCAGTGGCATGACTACAGCCGATATCTCCCCCGCAGATCGCTACCGTGACCTCGCCGCCGGCTTCACCCAGCGGATCGACGCAGTACCTGAGGACCGGTGGGACAACAACTCTCCGTGCGAAGGGTGGACGGCTCGCGATGTGGTCCGGCACGTGATCGACAGCGAACGCGACATGGTCAAGGTCGTCGGCCTCGAATTGGCGCCGGGACCGTCCGTCGACGACAACCCGTCCGCCGCCTGGGCAGCAGTGCGCGATTCGATGCAGGCGATTCTCGACGATCCGGAAAAGTCGACCCTCGAATACGACGGACATTTCGGCCGCACCAACCTGGGAGCCACCGTCGACGGTTTTCTGTGCTTCGATCTGGTCATTCACGGCTGGGACCTTGCAGCCGCTACGGGCACCGACACCTCGATTCCGGAAAAGGACGTCGATTGGGTGTCACAGATTGCTGCCGGCCTCGGTGATTCCATTCGTATGGCAGGGGTGTGCGGCCCCGAGATCCCGGTTGCCGATGATGCCGACAAGGCAACCAAACTCCTCGCATATCTCGGCAGGGCCGTCTGAAAAACCACCCCTGACGTGCGGATTGCTTCGATACGCGGGTAATGTCCGTCGCATGCCTGAACGTCGGAAATCAGCCACCAACCCGGACTTGCTGGCCACGGCGCTTTTCGATGTTGCCGCCGAATCAGGACTCGAGAATGCGAGTGTGCGCGAGGTGGCAAAGCGCGCCGACGTCTCGATCGGCGCCGTGCAGCACCACTTCTCGACCAAGGACGAGATGCTCACATTTGCTCTGCGCACTCTGGCAGAGCGAATGCTGAGCCGTCTCACCCAATCCCCAGCCGGAACCGACCCGCACGTTGTGCTGTTCCAGGCTTTGTCACAACTGCTTCCCCTCGACGAGCAGCGCACGCGCGAAGCACACGTCCTTGCCGCATTTGCCATCCGGGCTGTCACCAGCGAATCGTTGGCGGAAATTCGCCGGACGATGCTGTTCACTATTCGCACCGGCATCTGCGCAGTTCTGATCGGAATCAGATTGCCTGAAGCTGAAACCCGCGCAGCGCTGCTCCTCGCAACCGTCGACGGACTCGCACTCGACGCGATAGGCAATCCCGGCATGTATCCGCCGCACTATCTCGAATACGCCCTGGAGAGTCAGATAAAGCTCACCCTCCACGACATGGAAATTCCCGACGCTCTTGTATCCAGGGGCTGACGTGCCGGGATCAGGACGATTTGCACCGAGCCCATCCGGCGATCTACATCTGGGAAACCTTCGCACTGCCCTCCTTGCCTGGCTGTTTGCCCGGACCTCCGGTCGCGACTTTCTCATTCGCGTCGAAGATCTGGATCGTGTGCGGCCAGGCGCCATGGAACGTCAACTGAGTGACCTGCGAGCGCTGGGCCTCGACTGGGACGGCGACGTCGTCAAACAGTCCGACCGACTGCCGCGGTACGCGGACGCGATCACGTCGCTGACCGATCGCGGGCTGACGTACCCGTGCTTCTGCACCCGCAAGGAAATTCAGCAGGCACCCTCCGCGCCACACGCCCCGGACGGCGCCTACCCCGGAACGTGCCGGAATCTCACTCCTTCCGAGCAAGCCGACAAGCTGGCCTCCGGCCGTAAACCCGCACTGCGCCTGCGTGCCGAGACGACGTCATTCTCCGTGCGAGATATGTTGCACGGCAACACATCCGGAATGGTCGACGATGTGGTGCTACTCCGCGGAGACGGGGTTCCCGCATACAATTTGGCAGTTGTGGTCGACGACGGCGCCCAGAACGTCGATCAGGTTGTCCGCGGCGACGACCTCCTGACATCAGCACCGCGCCAGGCCTACCTGGCAACACTCCTGGCCATCACACCGCCGATCTACGCCCATGTCCCCCTCGCACTCAATTCCGAAGGCAAGCGTCTGGCCAAACGGGACGGGGCGGTCACGCTCTCCGATCAACGCGACCTCGGCCGCACCCCAGCCGAAGTTCTGACTCTGATTGCGTCGAGCATCGGATTGGCCGAACCTGGTGAAGTAGTTTCGCCGACGGAATTGGCTGATCGCTTCGATCCACAGAAGGTTCCGGGCGACCCCTGGATCTTCACATCTGTCGATCCCCTGGATCCCGTCAAGGGATCTTAGACAATAGTTAATCATTGGCAATTGCCGCGGAGTGAAGTACCGTTTCGGCATAGGTGAAGGGAACCAGGACGAGGAGCCCTGGGCAGGTTACAAGCGGGGCTTGCCCTCGACATGACCAAAGCACCCGCTGGAGGGCAACCGCACGGCAGTGCGTTAGGGCGGGAACAGAACGAAAAGGAATCCGCATGGTTCGCGAGCTTCGCGAGGCACTCGACGACCATCAATTCGAAGTGCTGTACCAACCCCAGGTACACCTGGAAACCTCGACTGTTACCGGCTACGAAGCACTCCTACGCTGGCGCCATCCCCTTCGTGGAGTCATCGAACCACAAGATTTCATGCGATCTGCTGAATTGTCCGGCTTGATCATTCCCATCGGATTGCAAACCCTCGACTTGATCTGCGCACACATCTCCCACTGGGATGATCAGTTGAATATCGCGGTGAATTTCTCGCCACGCCAGCTGTCGACCGACAATGCTGCCCGAGAAATAATCGACACCCTGGACCGCTCCGGCACCCCGCACAACAAAGTCATCGTAGAAGTCACCGAACTGGGCGTCGTCGGCCAGAATGCCGCCGCCACGCTGGCGACGCTGCACAAAGAAGGCATCCGGATAGCGCTCGACGATTTCGGAGCCGGCTTTGCGTCCTTTGCGGCTCTGTCGGAACTGCCACTCGATATCCTGAAGATCGACCAGAGCCTCACCTGGGCTCTCAGCGACGCGCAGCACTCGTCCGAGCGGGCATTCATCGTGATGGAGTCCATCGCAGCGATCGCCGACAAACTGGGAATGGAGTCCATCGCCGAAGGCGTCGAGACTGCCGAACAAGCAGCAGCCGTCACTCGCGCAGGATGCACCACAGGCCAGGGTTACTATTTCGGCAAACCCCTCCCCGCCGATGCTCACACCACGGCAATTCAGGAACCGCCGCTCGCAGTCGCATCACCTGCGCAGCATCGACGCTGGCGTTAGACGGAACCCACCGCCGCTATAAAAAATCACGAATATCACCCACATGGCGATAACCGAGGCACCGACGGCAATACCCGCAATCGCGAGCCCACGCCCCTGCTGGCCTGTTTGTTTAATCTGATTGAGCGCGACGACGCCCAGAATTATCGCGACAATCGCGCCGAGTCCGTAAAAGCAACCGCCGACTATCGCCGTCACCAATGACGCGATCGCAAGGCCGTTCGTTCCCACCGGTTGCACGTACCCACCGAACTGGCTGGGAGGTCCGTACTGCGGTGGCTGCTGGTACTGCTGGTACTGCGGCGGCTGTTGGTACTGCTGGTACTGCGGTGGTTGTTGGTATTGCGGTTGTTGATACTGCGCTTGTGGCTCTGGGGTCGGGGTGTACGACGGCGGTGGATAACCCGGGTACTGCTCGATTGGCGATGGTGTCGCCGGAATCTCCCAATACGACTCCTGCTGTCCCGCAGATTCTCCGTAACCTTCCTGCGGGAGGCTGGGAACCTCGCCATATCCGGGTTCAGGCACGTATTTATCGGGAGATATCTCGCCGTTCTCCCCGGAACTCGTCATGAAACGCAGCCTAAACCACAGGTGACATCAACACACGAGGGCGTAAGTGACACCAACATCTATCGCTTATGGCGGTTAAGGTCGTAATCACTGTCACACTCGAATGCTGTGTCCGGCTTGAACGCTTCGACGCGCATTCACGACTGAGGGGAAACAATGACAACCGGCGGTTACGACCCCAACAAGAATCCGAACGACGGAAACCAATCACCACAAGATCCGTACAGCCAGCCGCAATCACCGCCGCCCGGTAGCTACCCACCTCCCGTCACACCTCCCGGTGGCGGCTACCAGCCGACGGGAGGCTCTCCTGCCGGGCCGCCCCCGGGGAATTACCCGCCTCCCGGTGGATACCCGCCCCCGCAGGGCAACTACCCCCCACCGCAGGGGAACTACCCACCGCCCGGTGGATACCCGCCGCCGCCTCAGGGCGGGAACTTTCCCCCGCCGCCGCAGTTCAATGATCAGGGCGCTTACGGCGGATCGACACGACTGCCTTCCGGCGCTCAGCCGGGTGACCTGTGGTTGCGCCTCGCTGCGCGAATCATCGACGGCATCATCGTCGGCATCGTCGCGGCAATTCTCGCAGTCCTGGTCAGTGACGCGGACAGCTTGATTCTGATCTCCGGACTGTTCTCGGGAATCCTGACCTTCGCGTACTTCGTGGGGATGGAAGTAACCCAGGGTTGGACGCTGGGCAAGAAGATGCTCGGCCTTTCGGTGCATGGACCTGCCGGCGCTCCCAAGCCCACACCGCAGCAGTCCGCGATCCGAAATGCGTTCACATTGCTGTCGATCATTCCGATCATCGGCGGTCTCCTCGCGTTTATCGCGTATATCGTCATCGCAGTGACCATCAACAACAGCCCCACCAAACAGGGCAAGCACGACCAACTGGCCGGTGGCACCCAGGTAGTCAAGGGATAACTCAGAGCCCTCGCGAAAGCCCGGCAGTTCCTCGAGGAATTGCCGGGTTTTCTGCTGTGTTCTGGGCAACTGGACGGTCGCCAACTCGCTTGGAGACACCCTGAGGTGCTTGGATTGCGGACGTGACAGCTCAGGATCAGCAAGACTCATCGACTCAAGAGACCAAATTTGCGCACGTCAGCCTCGGTTATTATCCGACGATCGTCGCGCTGTTCACCGCAACGCTGCTGATCTCGAATGTGGCGGCGACCAAGGGGGTCGCCTTCTTCGCGGATTCCGAGTTATCCCTCGGGCCCTTGCAGATCCTGCCCGTCATCACCGACGGTGGCTTCTTCCTCTTCCCACTCGCGTACGTCCTCGGTGACGTTCTCAGTGAGGTCTACGGCTTCAAAGCCACCCGGCGCGCGATCTACCTCGGATTCGGCGCACTGATTCTTGCTGCCGCATGTTTCTGGATCGCTGTGCAACTGCCGTCGGCGGCCTTCTACGAGAACCAGGCCGCCCTCGAAACCGTTGTCGGTGTCATTCCCCGACTCCTGGTCGCCGGCCTGGCCGCCTACCTCGTCGGACAGCTCCTGAACTCCCTGGTCCTGGTCATGATGAAGAAGCGCATGCAGGAGAAGCACCTGTGGGCACGTCTCATCGGCTCGACCGTCGTCGGTGAATTCGCCGACACCCTCATCTTCTGCTCCATCGCGGCCGGCGTCATCGGCATCAGCACATGGGAAGACTTCATCAACTACGTGTTGGTCGGATTCCTGTGGAAAACCCTTGTCGAGATTCTGGTCATGCCGATCACCTACCGCGTCATCGCCTACGTGAAGAAGCGCGAACCGACTTACGCCTGAGTCTGCGGGGCCTTCGGGCCGTAGAACTTTCCGAGCATGTCCGCCTTGAAGTCGTGGAAGTACCCGCCTTCGATGCTGGCTCGGATGTCGTCGACCAGCTTCACGGTGAATCGCTCGTTGTGGATGGTGCAGAGCGTCGACGCGAGCATTTCTTTCGCTTTGAAGAGGTGATGGATGTACGCGCGGGTGTAGTTGGCGCAGGTGTAGCAGTCACACTCGTCGTCGATAGGGGTGAAATCACGGCGGAATCGGCTGGTGTTGATGTTGAACCGGCCGGAGCGCACGTAGATCGCGGCATTGCGCGCAACACGGGACGGATTGACGCAGTCGAAGGTGTCTGCGCCGTTCTCGATTGCGACGAAAAAATCGTCCGGTTCGCTGATTCCGAGCATGTGACGCGGCTTGTGCTCAGGCAGTTCCTCGTTGCACCAACGCACAATTGTGCCGAGGTTCTGCTTCTCAAGGGCGCCGCCGATGCCGTAGCCGTCGAACCCGTACCCGTTCTCGCCTTCGATCGACTCGAGGCCGCGGCACGCTTGACGACGCAGATCCTCGTACTGCGCGCCTTGGATCACGCCGAAGAGAGCCTGATAGGGCTTGTCGGCGCGTTCGGCGGTGAGCTTCTCGTGCTCGTTGATGCAGCGAATCGCCCACGCTTGCGTTCGCTCGACCGATCGCTCCTGGTAACCGCGGGTATTGAGCAGCGTGGTGAGTTCGTCGAACGCGAACATGATGTCGGCGCCGAGCTGATGCTGGATCTGCATCGACACCTCGGGGGTGAACCGATGTTTGCTGCCGTCGAGGTGCGATTTGAACGTGACGCCCTCGTCGTCGACCGTCGCAAGACGCTCTTTGCCCTTCGCGATCACGTCGTCGGACTGCACGCCGACGGCTTCCATCGCGAGTACTTTCTTGAACCCCACGCCAAGCGACATCACCTGGAAGCCGCCGCTGTCCGTGAAGGTGGGTCCGTCCCAATTCATGAATTTGCCCAGGCCACCAGCCTCGTCGATGATGTCGGCACCCGGCTGCAAATACAGGTGGTACGCATTTGCGAGAACCGATTGCGTGCCCAATTCCTTGATCGACTCGGGGAGCACAGCCTTGACCGTCGCCTTGGTCCCGACCACCACGAACGACGGCGTCGCGATATCGCCGTGCGGTGTGTGGATGGTGCCGGTTCGTCCGAGCCGGTCCTCGAGTCTGGTTCCCATCGTGAAAATCGACTCGGGGCGCTTGTCGACAGCGGGCTCGGGCTGGGTCGGCACTACAGAAGTCACGGACTCAATCCTGTCACAGGACTAAAAATCGCCGTGATCACGGCAGAACGCGCAGCAACAGCATCGATCTTCGATCCGGCCCTGGTCTACTGACCGAACCCGAGATGTATCGCCGCGCAAGAGTCCCACTCCATACTTCCCCCAGGCATCCTCCGGCTCGACCGGTGTACACCTCCAACCCGCTGACAGGAGCTCAATTGACGAGACAGACCTACAACTTCGTCACCGTCGACGTCACAGACTCGATCGCCACCGTGACCATCGACAAACCTCCCGCCAACGCGTTCAATCCCAGCCTGATCGCCGAACTTCTGGAACTACTGCCGGTACTCGCGTCGGACCAGAGCATCCGCGCCATCGTCATGACGGGCACTGGCCGGTTCTTCGTCGCCGGCGCCGACATCACCGTGATGCGCGAGCTGACCGAAGAGACTCAGCGGGCGATGCGCCCGTGGGTCGAGGTACAGCGGATCCTGGAGACGGCTCCCAAACCCGTTATCGCGAAGATCAACGGGCACGCACTCGGTGGCGGCGCCGAACTGACGTTGGCCTGCGACTTCCGCGTTATGGCACAGTCGGCGACCATCGGCTTTCCCGAGATAGGCCTCGGACTGTTTCCGGGTGCGGGTGGCAGCCAACGGCTTCCGCGCCTCATCGGCGCACACCGAGCCAAAGTGCTCATGATCGAAGGCAATCGACTGAGCGCCGAGCGCGCACACGACATCGGCCTGGTCGATGCTGTCGTTGCAGACGACGACCTAGATGCACACTGCGCTGACCTTGCGCGTGAGCTCGCATCGAAACCCACTGCCACCATCGGGATGATCAAACGCATTGTCGACGAGGGAATGTCGTTGCCGCTCGATCAAGCGCTGGACCTCGAATTCGACGCAGTGCTCGAACTGATCAAGACGAACGACGCTGCCGAGGGACTTCAGTCATTCCTCGACAAGCGCTCCCCCATCTTCACCGGACGCTGAAAGCTCCCCCATTACCGAGAGGCCATCATGCTCAACAGATTTCAAAAGAAATGGGTGGGCGCGGTCGCTACTCTCGCCGCCCTGTCGATCGCCGTCAGCGGATGCACCCGTCCCGCTACCGACAACTCCGCGGAAAGTGGGGGCCTGGTACGCATCGCTGTTGGTGTGGACCCGTCGTACGCTCCGATCTTCTTAGCTGACCACGAGGGCATGTTCGAGGCCGCTGGTCTCGACGTCCAGGTCATCCAGACGGAAGGCGGAGCAGCGGGTGCTCAGAACGTTGTAGCCGGAACTTCGGAGCTATCCGGCAATGCCGACTCGACAGCGCTGTCCGTCATGGCTGCTAACCCGAGCCTGCGGGCTCTTGGTGTCTTCCAGGAATCCGACCGGTACTTCCAGGTTGTGCTGCGCAATGGCCTCGAACCGAAGTCGATCAAGACCATGGGGGTCTTCCCCGGTATCGGTCTCTACTTCACGAACCAGTACCTCGCCAGCCTCGGCATCGACCCCGCGACCGTCACACTCGTGAGCACCAGTCCGCCCGAGCAGCCCGCGTTACTGGCGCGTGGCGATATCGACGGCTTCCTGTCCTTCGACCCGTGGGTGACACAGAGTGTGAATACCGGTGGACGCGTAGTTGCCACGACCGGTGATTTCGGCGCCAAGTACGCGCAGTGGATCATCGCGTCGGATAACTGGTTGTCCGCGAACGAAGAAACCGCAGGCAAGGTGTTCAAGGTGATCTCGGAAGCGTCGGCAATCGTGAACTCGGATCCGGATCGGGCGGCAACCGCAATTGCCTCGGCTATCCAGATGGACCCGGCCGAGGCTGCCGACCGCGTGACCCAAATCGATTTCGGCGGACGCGGATTCACCGATGACGACGTGGAGCGGGCAAACGAACTGGTTGCGTTCTTCCGCGAGCAGGGCAAGATCTCCGCAGACATCGATCCGTCGGCTGTACTTCTCTCGGGATGGGTCGAGCAGAACGCAGCCTGAGCGGCGTGTGAGAACGGGTCCGGTGGGCAGACCGGAATCATGTCGCCCACCGGACCCGAGAACTACGTTCGACACCAGTCGGTTCGGCGATATCTTTCGATTGAAACGGAGTAGTTGTGGTGCATCCCCCGGTACGGGTCGTAGAGATTTCCAGTCCGTTTGCGCGATTCGCCGGGCGCATCCTGGTCGGGCTGGGTTTCGAGGTCATTCTGGTAGAACCACCCACCGGTGACCCGAGTCGCGCCGAGTCCCAGGGTGATTCGTACCTGCATTGGCATGCGGGAAAGAAGTCGGTAGTTCTCGATCTGGGCGACAGCAACGACCGCGCCGAATTCGACACACTACTTCGCAGCGCGGATGTCCTGCTCGACGGCAGCGCGACCGGCGTTCCGCTAGAGCGCCGAGGCTCCCTCGTGCATGTCCGGGTGACGCCATTCGGCACATCGGGTCCCCGAAGTGATTGGCAGGCAACCAACCTGACCGTAGCAGCACTCGGCGGAATGATGGCTCAGGTCGGTGATCCCGAACACCCTCCACTCCTGCTCCCCGAACTCCAGGCTGAGCAGCTCGCCGGAATCAACGCCGCAATCGGCGTGCTGCTCGGACTGCGTTCGCGGTCCACGGGCCAGAACCCGTTGCTGGAGATCAGTGCTCAGGAATGTGTTGCCGCCGCACTGGAAGCGGGCACTCTTGCCTACATTCACGAGGACCGTGTCCCGCCGCGTCCTGGCCGCGTACATCCACTCGTTCCGCACGGACTGTTCCAGGCCGCCGACGGTTATGTCGGTGGCGGCCTCGGCGGTAGCCCCCGCATGTGGGACGGCATGCTGGCCTGGCTGATCGACAACGACGCCCAGGACGATCTCGACCAACCCGAGTGGTCCGACGCGGTCTACCGAAAGACACACCAGGAACACATCTTCGACGTTCTGTCAGCCTTCATTTCGAAGTGGCCGAAGGAAGAATTTGCAGTCAGCGCCCAGTCTCGCAAGTTGCCGTGGGCAGCGGTCGACCGGCCCGAAGAACTCCTGCGCAACCCACAACTCAACGACCGTGACTTCTTCACTGACGTGACCGGGGATCACGGCACCTACCGCGATCTCGGGTTCGGCTTCGCTTTCCCCGAAGGCCACCGCATCGGAACGCTCGAGGCCGCCCGGTTGGGTCAGCATCAGGAACTCTTGTCCACCAACACGACTGTGGCAGTGCATGAAACTCAGGAGTTCAGCGACACGGGCGCGCTCAGCCTCGACGGTGTCCGCGTGCTGGATCTCACCTGGGTGCTGGCCGGCCCGTACGGCACCCGAATCCTCGCCGACCATGGAGCCGAAGTCATCAAGGTCGAATCGATCGGACGCCCGGACCCAACTCGCTTTGCACCGTTCATGCATCTGTCGCGTGGGCCTCATGACAATCCGAACACCAGCGGGTACTTCAACGACGTCAACCGAAACAAGCGCAGCATCACGCTCGATACCCGATCCGCCGAGGGTCTTTCGGTCCTACGCGACCTGATCAGGAAATCCGACGTAGTGGTCGAGAATTTCAGCTCCTCGGTCATGGACAAGATGGGGCTCGGCTACGAACAACTGCGGGAACTCAACCCGGACATCATCTACGTGTCTATGTCCGGGATGGGTCACACCGGCCCTCGCAAGGACTGGGTATCGTACGCCGACATCGTATCTGCAAGTACCGGATTGACCTCGCTGACCGGTTGGAACGCCGACGATGTTGTCGGAGTCATCTACGGCCACGGTGACATAATTGCCGGACTGCAAGCAGCAGTCGCGGCGCTGGCGGCTCTCGACTACCGCGACCGGACAGGGCGAGGCCAGCACGTAGACCTGTCACAACTCGAAGCCATGGCAGCGCACATGGGCACCAGTGTTCTCCGAGCGGCTCGCTCACAGTCCCCCGATCCGATCGGCAACAGCCATTGCGAACTGGCGCCGCACGGCGTGTACCCGTGCCACGGCGCAGACCGGTGGTGCTCGATTGCCATCCGCGGCATGACGGAATGGAATACGTTGTGCCGCATCATCGGAGCGGAGCACTGGATCGACCATCCCGATTTCAGGAGCGTGGAGGGTCGCCGAGCCAACCTCGAACGAATCGACGACGCGATCGCCGACTGGACCCGGACTCTGCAACCCGAAACCGTCATGGAGCGCCTGCAATCGGCGGGAATCGCGGCAGGCGCCATCCAGGACGGACGTGACCTGGTCGACGGTGATCCGCATCTGCGGGCACGCAATTTCTATTCCGTACAGGAGCACCCCCTCGCGGGAACATTCCTCCACGAGGGAATCCCTGTTCGCCGCAACTCCGAACCCGGTTCGATTCGGCGCGCTGCACCGGTGCTGGGCGCGGACACCGACGACGTCCTGAAGTCGGTCCTCGGCTACAGCGACAAACGGATCACCGGACTTCGCGACCAGTCGATCCTGTCCTGACCGCACTCATATTCGTACAACCATTTACAGATCCATACAAGGAGACACAATGCGCGCGGCCCGACTCCATCAGTTCGGCACCTCACCGGTAATCGACGACATCGACATTCCCATGCGTGAATCCGGCCAGACCCTGGTGCGGATCGACGCTGCTGCGCTCGGCCATCTCGACATCACCGTCGCGAGCGGAAACTTCGGAGTCAAGCCGAATCTCCCTCACATCGGTGGAACCGACGGAGCGGCGACGGTAGTCGAATCCGACACGTACGAGCCGGGCACTCGCCTTCTGGTCCGAGGCGGTGGCGTCGGCCTGTTCAAGAACGGTTGCTGGGCCGAGTATCTGGTGGCAGCAGACAAGGCATTCACACCGTTTGATCCCGCACTGTCGCCGGCCGTTGCGGCAACGTTCTTCCTGCCAAGCACAACTGGCTACGTGGCCGTGAATGATGTTGCAGCCGTTGCAGCCGGCGAACGTGTGGTCGTCGCCGGAGCGTCGGGTGCTGTCGGATCGATGGCAGCGCAGTTCGCTTTGCTCGCAGGAGCGTCCGAGGTGATCGGTGTTGTACCGCGCGAAGATCAAGCTGCCTTGATCCCGGAAGGTGTGCGTCCCGTCGTCGGGCAAGGTGACGAACTGGCCGGTGTGCTGGGATCCGAGCCTACCGTCGACGCATTGATCGACACGCTGGGCGGCGACGGCTTGCCCCACCTGCTGGCAAGTGTTGTCCCCGGCGGCCGGGCGGCCCTGATCGGATACACGTTGGGTAAGAGTCTCACGCTGGACATGCCGAACTGGTTGCTCAGCGACGTCCGGATCCTGCCCGTCAACATGATTCGCAAGACTGCCCGCCAAGCTGAACTGGCACCCGAGATGATCCGACTGCTCATCGAAGGCAAGATTTCCGTTGCAGTGCAGGAATTTCCGTTGGATGACATCGCAAGTGCACTGCAGTTGATGGGTGAGGGCAAGGTTGCCGGTCGGGCGGTCGTCGTCCCCTGAGAGGGATACAATTACGCACCCTACGAGTCATCGGCAAGGAGTCGTTCATGCCCTGCGACACACATGCCATTCCGCGCTCGCTTCCGGATTTGCTCCGGAGGCGAGCTTTGGAGCGTCCGGAGCACCCGGCCCTTGTCGTCGGCGGGATCACGGTCACCTACCGCAAACTGCTCGAACGCGCTGCGTCGATGGGGTCTGCTCTCCGCAGCGAGGGTGTCGGCCACGGGGAACGTGTGGCGGCACTGTCCGGCAACAGGATCGAACTGGCAGACCTTGTTCTCGGATGCGCGTGGATCGGCGCGGTGGCCGTTCCGCTCAATACTGCTCTTCGCGCCGACAGTATTGTCAGCGCACTCGAACAAGCTGAAGTGCAACGCATCCTGGTTTCACCCGAATGCGCAAACGTTGTATCCGGATTCGATGGCACCGTGTGGGTCATGGGCGAACCACACGTCCCCACGGCCGGTTTGAATCCGGGTTGTGAACCCGAAGCAGTGGATCCCCTCGACATGGCCGCGATACTCTTCACTTCCGGCACCACCGGTATACCCCGGGGTGTGCGATGCCCGCATGCGCAGTTCCTGCAGTGGGGCAAAAGCGTTGGCGCCTCGTTGGGACTCACTCGCGATGATGTGCTGTACAACTGTCTGCCCCTGTTTCACACCAATGCTCTCAATGCCTTTGTTCAGTCCGTCTGGGCCGGGTCTACTTTTGTCTTGGGACAACGGTTTTCGGTCCGTAATCATTGGAGTGAGGTTCGTGAGATCGGGGCGACTGTCGACTATCTGCTAGGTGCGATGGTTGCGATGCTGATCAACGCGGACCCCGCACTACAGGACCGGCAGCACAACATCCGGATTGCCTTGGCGCCCGCAACCCCTGCGCATCTGATCGAACCGTTTGCCAAGAGATTCGGTGTGGAACTCGTGGACGGATTCGGAAGTACCGAAACCAATCTTGTGATCGGCACGCTTCCCGGAAATCGACGGGCCGGATACATGGGCACGGTGATGAGCGGCTACGACGCTGCGGTGATCAACGACGGTAGCGCCGTACCCGACGGAGTGCCTGGCGAACTGGTTGTCCGCACCACGGTTGCCGGCTCGTGCTCACAGGGCTATCTGGGCGACCCGATTCCGGAGCCAGACAGTTGGATCCACACCGGCGACAGGGTGATTCGTGACGCAGACGGCTGGTTCCGATTTGTCGATCGCATCAAAGACGTGATTCGAAGGCGAGGTGAGAATATTTCCGGAGCCGAGGTGGAAACAGTTCTCGCGCTGCATCCGTCGATCAGTCAGGTTGCCGTCTTCCCGGTGCCGTCGGAGCTGGCCGAGGACGACGTCATGGCGACTGTAATACTCCGTCCCGGTGCCGATTTCGATCCCATCTCGATTCTGGATTTTGCCCAGCAACAGTTGCCGTACTTTGCCCTCCCGCGGTACATCGACATCGTGGATTCGTTGCCACTCACCGAAACCGGGAAGGTGCAGAAAGCACCGCTGCGCGAGCGGGGCGTTGGCCAACACACCTGGGACAGCGAGAAGAGCATGTTCCGCGCACGGCGGTAGAGCCTACTTGCCACAGCCGTTGAACGAACACATCACCGGACTGCAAATCGTGCGCAGTGCGAGCGGGTCACTCGGTGAATGCGTGCACTTCATGGCATGAAGTTTGCGGGTGATCCCGACGCCTGCTGTGCGCAGGGCCCCGGTGATGCGACTGACGTTGAGCCGAGCCGTCGGCGCTGTCACGGACAACGCACCGGCAAGAGTGCGCGGGCCGCTGAACACCGGTACCGCGACGCTCATGTAACCGAGCCGCGTCTCCTCGACCTCCACCGCGAGCTGTTCCTTACGCATCCGCTCGAGTTGCTGGCGCAGCACACCGACTGACATCGTCGT
Source organism: Rhodococcus sp. WS3 (assembly GCF_003797085.1). Taxonomy (NCBI): domain Bacteria; kingdom Bacillati; phylum Actinomycetota; class Actinomycetes; order Mycobacteriales; family Nocardiaceae; genus Rhodococcus; species Rhodococcus sp. WS3. Next base: position 2,963,840 of record NZ_RKMA01000001.1, on the reverse strand, counting down.
CCGACTGGTCAAGGCGGTGAAACCCTGCTCGACCACCTCGTCGAAGACCGATTGCGGCGAGAAGGCAAGGATGATCTTGCCGGTGGCGGTGCAGTACAGCGGGAGCCGGCCGGCCACCCGCGACTGCTGATTGAGGCCGCGGTGTCCGATGATCTTCTCGATGTACAGGACGTCGATGCCGTCCCGCACCGCAAAGTGAACCGTCTCCTGTGTCGCCAGCAGCAGGTCCTCCATGTAGGGCAAAGCGGCGTCCCGCAGAATCCGCTGACGGGGCACCAACTGGCCAAGCTCGAACAATCGCAGGCCGAGCCGATACTTTGTGCCCGCGCGCTCGAGCAGTCCCCACTCGACCAGCTCGCCGGCCAACCTGTGAACCGTGGCTTTCGCGACCCCACTGCGCCGAGTGAGTTCCGTCAGAGACAAGTCACTGTGGTCGGTGTCGAAAGCGTCCAAGATCATTCGAGCCTTGCCCAGGACCGAGGACAGTTCACCTGCGGGCTGCAACGGCGCAGCAGCACTTGGCGCGATGGGCAGTACTGATCCGAACCCGACGGATTGTTGTGGAGCGGCCATGAGTGTCCTCCTGAACGATCTGTGACAGCCTGCCGAGCCCGATTGCCACGGGACCGAATCAGTCGGGGTGCTCGTTGGGTGCAGGTGCTTTCGGAACCGACACTATGGTGACCATGCGATGAGACGCACGCCACACGGTCCGCTCAGTGAACCCGTCCCGCAGAGTTTACACGGGGCGCCTACCTGCGTAATTCTCCAGAAACATGCGGACGGCGGATGAAATCTGCGGGGCGTGCTCTTCGATGAGCGCTACGGTCCCGGATTCGACGATCTCTGTTTCCACCACTGCCGCACTCGTCAGATGTGCACGCAGCGGGGCGACATTAGGCATCGAAAAGGGATCTCTCTGCGCGCCGATCAGCAAAACCGGCGCGGTCACCGAACCGATTCTTTCCTCCATGACGTAGCGAGCACAGGCTTTGTGGCCCTCCGCCGGATCAACCCGGTAGGCAAGCGCGTCCCGGATGAACCTGTCGAGCAGCGCGGTGCCGGGTTCCGGGTAGTACGGCCGTCGCATCTCCCACAGACTGGTGAGATGGCTGCCGTCTGCGGCTCGGTCGACGCAGTCGATCCCACCGGGTCCCGAGTGCCCCTCGCGGTAGTTGCGGTCGGCCCACGGGCACGACGAGAGCACGGCGGCGGCTACCCGCTCGGGGCTCGATGCCGCCATCTCGAGCGCCACTGCCGCTCCGGTGTGGTGGCCGAGAACCGTGACTCGGTCGACGCCAAGCCCGTCGAGCAATTCCCACGCACCTCGCGCATAGGTCTCGATGGTCTGCGGCCCGGGCACCGGAGCACTGTTGCCGTACCCCGGCATGTCCATCGCGACCACGTGGAAGTCGGCGGCAAGAAGTGGGATGAGCTCGCGGAACTCGTCCGACGAACGGGGTGCCTGATGAAGCAGGAGAATCGTCTCACCCGAACCTTGCTGCGCGTAATGCAATTGCCCGAAGGACGAATCCACGTATCCGAATCGCGTGCCGCTTCCCATCAGAACGCCGCAACCATCGGAGTGTCGACGCCGACAATATCGATCTTTGCCGAACCACCCGGATTTCCGACGGGTTCACCGCGGTTGGGCAAGATGTCGAGGAAGAAGCGCTTGTTGTCTTCCTTGAAGTCCGGGTCTGCCTTGCGGTCGACGGTGATCGCTTCTACCGGGCACGCCAATTCACAAGCGCCACAGTCGATGCATTCATTCGGGTTGATGTAGAGCTTGCGGTCACCTTCGTAGATGCAATCCACGGGGCATTCTTCCATGCATGATCGGTCCGTGTAGTCGATGCATGCTTCACCGATGACAAATGCCATTGCCTAACCCTCCTGTTCCGTAGAGTGTCCGGGAAAGATCTCCGCTTCCGGATCCAGCACGGCCGCAGCGTTGTTCACGGCAGTCGCGGCTTCGCCGAAGCCGACGGCAATCAATCGGACCTTCCCGGGATAATCCGTGATGTCCCCGGCTGCGTACACGCGCGGAACATTGGTTTCCATCCGCGTGTTGACGGCGATATGGCGATTGTCGATCTCCATCCCCCAGTCCATCATCGGGCCCAGGTCAGCGGTGAATCCCAGTGCTGCGATGACGGATTGAGCCGGCAACGTGGACGTGCTCTTGTCCAGTTTGTGGGTGATGTCGACCTCGCCGATCCACCCGTTTCCACGTACCTCCGAGACATCCGCGTTCACAAGAACCTGGACACTGCTGTCCTGAACTTTGGCAACTGTGGATTTGTGCGCGCGGAATCGATCTCGTCGGTGAACCAGAGTGACGGACTTGGCAATCGGTTCGAGGTGGACAGCCCAGTCGAATGCGCTGTCGCCGCCGCCGACGATGACAACGTCTTTCCCCGTGTGCGCCGACAGATCCGGGACGAAGTAGCTCAATCCCCGATTCATGAACTCCGAACCCTTTGTCAACGGACGGGGCGTGAAGGTTCCGATGCCGCCGGTGATGACAACCGCGCCGGCGACCACCACCTGGCCTGTACTGGTGGTGATTCGCACCCGGCCGGCGTCGTCATGCGACAACTCACGAGCCTGCATACCCAGCAAGTACACCGGATCGAATGGGGCAGCCTGGGCAATCAAGCCCTCGATGAGATTGCGTCCCTTGACCGAAGGGAATCCCGCAATGTCGAGGATTGCCTTCTCCGGGTACATCGCACTGACCTGTCCCCCCGGTTCCGCAAGGGCATCGATCACGGCAACGGAGAGGCCGCGGAAGCCTGCGTAGTACGCGCCGTACAGCCCGGCGGGGCCGGCACCAATGATCAGAATATCGACGCCGATCTCGTTGTCGGCCGCCGTGGAAGACGTTGTGTTCACACCCGATACGGTATTGCGCCGACGGACCCTCGCAAATGAAACCGGTCCGCTCAACAGACCTCGGTAACGTTTGCGGGACAACATGAAAAGAGCCCGCCGACCTTTCGGTCGACGGGCCCGTACTCACGAAATTCAGCGCGCGAACACCTCGGGTTCGTCTGCCGCAATCTTCTGGATGATGGTCGAGTAGGCAAACCACCCCACCTTCTCGGTGCCGACAGCCTCGTAGGTCTGCGCAGCGATCTTCTCGTGCAGGACGACCGGATCACCGGCGGCTCGCGCCGCCAATTCTGCCTGCATCGAACGCTCCATCGACACGTACCACCACACTGCGCTCTCGACAGAGGTTCCGACAGTCAAATGGCCGTGATTGGTCAGGATCACCGCTTTGTTCGATCCAAGGGCCGTCGCAATGCGAATACCCTCCTCTTCGTCGAGTGCCACCCCGTGATATTCCTCGTAGATCGAGTGGTCCTCGTGAAAGGCACACGCGTCCTGAGTGATCGGAGCGAGGCGGCAGTGCAGCGAAGAGAAGGCCTTGCCGTTCAGACCATGTGCATGAACAGCTCCGATCACATCGGGACGAGCCTCGTGGACCTTGCTGTGGATGACAAACGCTGCCCGGTTCAGCGGTCCGTCGCCGGAAATCACCGTGCCGTCCGATGCCACATGCAGTAGTTCTTCGGGCTGGACCTGGGAGAAGTGCCGACCGAACGGCGCCGTCCAGAACGTTTCAGGTTCTTCGGGATCTCGGGCCGTGATGTGTCCCGAGATTCCTTCGTCCAAACCGAATTTCGACAGTATTCGATATCCGCCGATGACGGCGGTCTTACGTCGACGTCGTTCGCTCTCGACGTCGACGACCTCGGGCGGGCCGGGAATTCCGGCCTGCTCTGCAATGCTCAGCGGTTTACTCATGCTGCGCTCCTGACTATTTGACGCCGTAGCGGGCGAGGTACCGCGAGGACAGAATTCGGAGAATCCGGTCGAAGATGAAGCCCATGATGCCGAGGACGATGATGCCGACAAACGTCCAGTCGATTCGACCGTAGTTTCGGGCCTGCCAGATCATCGAGCCGATACCCTGGTCGGCGGCGACGATCTCCGCCGACACGATGGTGAGAAAGCTGTTACCCATGGCCAGGCGAGCACCGGTGACGATACCCGGGATCGAAGACGGCAGGACCACCGTTTTCATGATCTGCAGCTTGCCCGCACCAAGATTGGCTGCGGCCTGCAATTTGTTCTCGCTGATCGCAACAGTCGCGGCGATCGTGCTGACCGTGACGATGAACACCGAGGTGTAGAAGATCAGAACAACCTTCGACGTCTCACCGATGCCGAACCAGACGACGGCAAGAGTGACAAATGCGATCGGCGGAATGAACCGGAAGAACTCGATGTACGGATCGAGGAGCTGTCGTACGATGGCGATGCGGCCCATCAGAATTCCGACGGGAGCGCCGATCACGACGCCCAGAAACCAACCGATCAGAATTCGCTGACCTGACGCAGTGATCGACGACCACAGAACGCCGCTTTCCCACAGTTCCTGTGCCGCAGACCAGACCTCGGCCGGTGATGCAATCGTGGTCGGTCCGTACCACCATGCCAGGAACGACCAGATACCCAGACCGATTGCCGCTGAAGCGGCATACATCAGTGTCGCCTTGACAATCTTGGATCGCCGCGCCGACGAACGCTTTTGCGTCTGTGTCACCTTTACTGTTCTCACACCGGCTGAACCACCGGTCACTACAGCCGTCACAGCTCGTCCTCCTCAATGCCTTGGTTCCGCAGCGACGCAACGACTTCTGCCCGAATATCGTCGCGCAGCTTCTCGTAGAGCTCGATCACCTCGGGATCGTTACGGTCCCTGGGACGAGCCGCATTGACCTCGTAGACGCTCTTGATCCGAGCCCGCGGGCCGGCCGACATCACAACCACACGGTCAGCCAATGTCAGCGCCTCGTCGATATCGTGAGTCACGAACACCACGGTGCATCGAGTGTGCCGCCAGATACGGTCGAGTTCGGTCTGCAGAACCTGACGAGTCTGAGCGTCCAACGCACCGAACGGCTCGTCCATGAGAACCAGCGACGGTTGGTTGGCCAGAACTCGTGCGATCTGAACACGTTGCCGCATACCGCCGGAGAGCTGCGAGGGGAACTTTGCCCCGGCGTGGGGCAAGCCGACCATCGCAAGGTACTCGGCGGCGATACTGGCCTGCTCGCTGCGGTTCGCTCCGCGCATCCGGGGTCCGTACGCCACGTTCTGGCTTACGGTCATCCATTCGAATAGCGCTTCGGAACTCTGAAACACCATGCCTGCGTGGCGGTTACTGCCGTCGACGACGTCTCCGTCGCACACAATCTCCCCGGCACTGGGTTCCACGAAACCGGCCATGGACGACAGCAGCGTCGACTTGCCGCAGCCACTCGGCCCGAGCAGACATACGAATTCACCGGGCTGCACGTGCATATCGATTCCGGCGACGATCTCCGCCGCGCCGAAACTGATCCCGAGGTCGACCACGTCAATGGCCACACCCGTGTTCTTTTTACCGGGGCCGGTCGTGCCCGTACTACTTGTTGCGATACTCACTGTGCACCATCCTTGTACCAATCCAGAAGCATTGCCGATTCGAGATCCGGCTGTTCACTGAGAACACCGATCGACTTGTAGAAGTCGACGATCGACTGTGCCGACTCGATATCCGCAGCTTCGAGATTCACGACGGAGAAGTCGATCTCGTCGACCGCGGCAATAGTCTGATCCTCACTGACGTTCACAGCGGTCTTGGTCGCGGACGCTGCAGCTGCAGGATCCGACTCGACCTTGTGCGTTGCTTCGTCGAGCACCTTCGCAACGGTCCGCGCGGTCTCTTCGTTGGCCGACAGCCAGGGAGCCGTCGTGATCGCCCAGTGATGGTAGAACCAGCCGTAGTCTCCGGTGACTGCCACTACGTGGCCGGTGCCCTGATCCAGGGCTGTTGCCGGCCACGGCTCCCACAGAACAAACCCGTCGATGTCGCCGCGGCTGAGCAGCGCGGGCATGTCCGTCGGGGTTGCCGAGATCATCTCCACCGAGCCGGGGGCAATCGAATTGGCCGCGAGATACTTGTCCGTCGAAATCTGGCTCAGACCCGGGACGATGCCCATCTTCTTGATCGCAGCCGGTGAGTCGACGCCGTTCCGCAGCACAACCTTGATGTAGTCGCCCGACGCCTCGTACGAATACATCGCGCGCAACGACGGATTCTGACGCAACTGGGCGATGGTTGTCGTATCGGAGCTACCGGCGATCTGGACCTGCCCGGTCGAGAGTGCGTCGACGGCCTCGCCACCACGACCGAATTGGACAAGTTCGACGTCCAGACCTGCGGCGTCGAACATACCTTCCTGATCCGCCACGAAGAACGGAGCATAGGAAGCGTCGATTCCGACTGCGATACGCAGTGGTCCACTTCCGGCGGAATCAGCTGTGCTTTGCGTCGCCGGGCGGCTGCATGCGCCGGTTGCAACGGTCAGCAGCAGCGCAGCCGAAACAAGAGCAGTCCTTCCAAACTTTGACAGCGAGGCCATCTACTCACACCTTTGTTTGTGATCTGTGCCGCAGTTGCGGGTTGTGGAGAGCAAACCTAGCCGTGCCTACCTATGACCGAGAACCAACCGGGTCCACCGTGCGGACCGGGGACAGGAACTTACCTGGGCGAAACACCGCACCTGGAGGAACGTGCGAACCGAAATACTGCGGTAACACGGCCTTCGGTCACAATGTCCACCGAATTGTCTGCTTGCGCAGCGCGCCTGCGACATTCTGCGCCGTCATCGAGTAGATCGACGCACGCGCTCCGGCGCTGCCCCCTGCGACGTGAGGACTCAAGAGCGTCGAATCGAATCCGCGAAGGGGGCTCGAAATCGGCAGTGGTTCAACGTCGAACACATCGAGGGCCGCGCCGCCGATATGCTTCGAACGCAGAGCTCGTGCCAATGCAACGTCGTCGACAACAGCGCCGCGCGCCACATTGACGACGATCGCGCCGTTGGGCAACTGCGAAATTCGATCGGAATTGATCAGTCCCCGAGTTGATTCCGTGAGCGGGACGGCGAGCACCAGGACGTCGGAGAGAGGCAGCAGTTCCTCGAGCGATACAAAGGTCGCATTCATAGGCTCGCGCGGTCTCGAACGCGCGGTGACGTAGACATCACAACCAAAGGCCCCGAACAACTCTGCACACCGACGGCCGATCGAACCGACCCCTACTACGCCGACCCGGCGCTGCGCCAAGTCGCGACAATCTCGCGTCAAGATGGATTCCTGTGGCCAGGACCCGCCGGTGACCTCGTTGTGCGCCCAGAACATGGAGCGGCACAACGCACCTGCCGCCAGCACTGCCCATTCCGCAACCGATTCCGCGTTGGCGCCGGGTGTATTCGCGACCGGAACCCCGAAGGCGCGCCACGCATCCACGTCGATGAAATTGGTTCCGGCACCTGGCTGTTGGACAAGGAGTAGTTGCCGTCCGAGTTCGGCTTCCTGCTTGCCGAGCGGCAGATCACCACTCCAGTCACCCACCACGACATCACACATCGGCAACAGTGCATGTAGTGCTTCCGTAGTGCGCTCGGGCAAGCGAACTACCTCGGCCTCACTTCCCACGGCGTCACGGATCGCGCTGCCAAGTCCGTTGTCGGCGTCTGCCGTCAGTAGAAGTACTTTCTTCACGAGAACTCCTCAGGGTGAGACGATGACTGTACCTTCGGAAAACGCCAGAGCCGGCCTCCTGATCGAGAGGCCGGCTCTGTTACGCAGCAGTCTGTTTGGTTCTCAGATGGCTGCCTTCGCGCTTGCTGACGCCTTGGCCAGGAACTCGAGGCTCAGCGGGTTGTACTTCGCTGCCTGCTCGTGCTGCGGCCAGTGACCGCACTCCGCGTAGAGCTCGAGCTGAGCACCCGGGATATCCTCGGCCATCTTCTTCGCCTCAGGAACGTCGCCGAACGGATTTTCCTGTCCCCAGACCACCAGGGTAGGCGCCTTGATGAGTGCCATCCGATCCGGGCGCAACAGATTCCGCTGGCGAACCTCCATCTCCTGCAAGGAAAGAAGGTTGTGGATGTTGGCCACGAAGTCGGGCTGGTGGTAGATCCTGTGACGCGCCTGAACCAATTCCTCCGTTGCATTGGCCGGATCGTGCATGAGCAACTGCATGCGGGCGCGGGTCAATTCGATGTCGTCGCTCTGAACGGCCTTGGCTGTCGAGGTCTTGATACGCTCCATCACCGTCGGATTCGCGACGGTACCGCCAGCCGCGAGCAGCTGCAACGAGAGGACACGTTCGGGCTGCTCGCTGGCCAGGTAGGCGGCGACCCAACCACCGAGGCTCTCGCCCACCAGGTGCACACGATCCAGCCCGACCGCGTCGAGGTAATTCACCAAATGCTCTACGTAACGCGGAATCTCGTACGGGTAATCAGGCTTACCGGTGTAGCCGTGACCGAGCATGTCGATCGCATGAACCCGGTAGGACTCGGCGTGCGGCGCGATATTGCGTGCAAATGCCTCGAGGTGTCCACTGGTGCCGTGCAGGAAGATCACGGCCTCGTCGCCGGATCCGGCCTGCAGAGAGCGCGTGGGGACACCGCCCGCGTCGACGGTCGTCAACTCGAAATCGAGTCCGGCAAGTTCGTTCCAGATTGTCATGAGAGAAACTTCCTTTGCTGAAGGTGGCAGATTATGTTGTTACGCTGACTGTTCCAGCTGGATCGAGAACCGTGACGCCCATACCGGTGAGCCACTCGGGAATCGCTTCGTAGGCAAGGCGTTCTCCCGGAATGTACTCGAGCATGGCCGCCATCATGAGCCATGTCCGTAGCTCCTGCGCACCATTGCCCGCCTCGTCCTCGATCCGCTGCGTCGTGAACTCGGCAAGCTCACTTGCCTTACCACTGGCAAACAGATCAAGAATTCGGTCATCGAACTCCGGTGTGATCGCGGCATCGGCGGCACGGATGATCTGACGCCGTCGGACGTCGTAGTCGGACCAATTCTCCCGACCGTCCAGCCAGGCTTGAACCATGAAATCCTCGTCCTCACCGTGCGGGTCACGCCAGTCAGGCCAGGGCAGCCGATGGGATAAACCGCCGGAGGCGATCACCACCACGCGGGTATCCGCCGGGTACGACGCAATGGCGTCGCGCAGAGCCTTCGCCACTTCCTCGCATCGCTTGAAAGTCGGCAGCGGCGGCGCGAATACGTTGACCACCAACGGAACTATGGGAACATCGATTCCGTCGAGAAGGTACTGAATCGCGTGGGACTGACCGTGATCGATCTGCAATCGAGCCGAGTAGGCAAGATCGAACCGGCCACCTTCGATCAGCTCGTTTGCAAGGTGCCTCGCGAAGTCCACGTCCACCTGCTGCGGGCCCTTGGGTGTACCGGACTCGCCACTGGAAATACACTCGCCGACGCCGAGCGTGAAAGCCGGAATAAGATCCAGCCAGAAACCACGAAAGTGGTTGGAGCCGAGTATCAATACAACATCGGGATTCGCTTCCGCGATTTTCTCCCGGGTCAGATGCAGCGCGTCCCGGAAGCGTTCGGCCTCCGCCTTGTGCGTCGTCTCTTCCCAATGGGTGTTCATCAATGTGCTGTGGGAAGCACCGACACCCAGAACTATCTTCGCCATCAGTCGATTCCTACTTCCTCGAGCGAGCGGGTGACGGTGTCGAGGGCCACTCGGATCAGATACTTCGTAAATCTTTCTGCTGCAGCTAGATCGACTGTGTTCATCCCCATCGCGAAGTCCACCTCGAACGGAGCGTCGACCACCTTCGGCATACCCACCCGGATCGTCGGGATGCCGCGGCTGCGCAAGATGTTTGCGTCGGTTGCACCACTGGCGTCGAAGAAGTCCTGATGAGGCTTCCCCTCAGCGGCTTTCCACGCGTCGACGGCCGAGTGCCGCAACCACATCCGTGGATCCGAACCCTCCCCCGGTATTGCCAGTACCTGTTCGACCTCGATCTGTAGATCCAGCGATTGTGCGATGTCCGCAACCACGGTAGTGAGTTCACGTTTGGCGGCGGTGGGCGTCGTCCGTGGACTCAGCCGTAGATCAACGGTCAGGCGCACCTGCTCAGGGGTGAACGACGCTGTTCTCTCCCACCCGCCACGAATATTGGCCACAATTCCTTGCGGCGCAACCAATCCGTCCTGATGCGCCGCTGAGTACTTCGGGAACCATTCCTCCAGTTTCGCGACAACCTCACCGGCCGCGGTAATCGCGTTGCGATACGGCAGCCGGTGGCGAGAACCGACGTAGGTGTGCAGCCCGTGCACCGTGATCTCGAACCAAGCCAGCCCCACTTCTTCCCAGGAGACCGTCCAGCCGGGCTTGGCGATCAGCGCACAGTCCGCCCACACTCCCTGTTCCAGGAGGAACGAGCAGCCGACGCCCTGACCGGTATTGCGCCGGGGGTTTCCGACACCGGGGCGGGCATTGGTCGGCATACCACCGGCACCGAATCCGAGCACCAGGTCACCGCGGAGTGGAATACCGGCTGCGGCAATTGCTTCGGCCGCTGCGATGATGCAGGCGGCATGGCCTTTCGGATTCGACGCACCTAACCCGATGACGTAGTTCTCGTCGACCTGGGCGTGCGGCGTCAGGTCGGCTCGCAACTCGTTTCCCACCCACGGTAGATCTTCTGCCGGATCACCTGTCGTGACGGTGTCGATCGGCGCATACAGCAACAGATCCGGCCCGGACCCGTCACCGCGCAATCGTCCCCACGAGTTCGCCTGCCGGTCATCGAGATCCATCGTATGGGCCTCGATGCCCGACGCCGTCAAGACCGCCGTGATATGGCGGGCCAGCGGTGCTTCGTCGCCGGTGGGGCTGGGGATGTCCACAACCCCGGTGGTGAGATCTCGCAATCTCGCGCGATCGACGTTGGCCCAGGCCTGCTCGACCCATTCCCGGCGCGTGTCGTCAAGGCCTGCGAGAGCGTCGGCCCTCGCAGTGGTCATGGATTGACCTGATGTACCTGGGTATTGCTGCGTTCGCCCGCCAACTGCCATAGTTTGGGAACTGCCACGGCAACAGCGGCACCGATAGCGACTGCCGTCAGAATCTTGAACATGCGTTTCTCCTATTCGCGGGTGCCGGTGGGGATCTGGGCGTCGGTGACCGGAGCCGGGCGCGGGGCAGCCGTCCGACGCTCGCGGGTGGGCCGAACCGGCGCCTTGGGGGTGTGTTCGGCCGCGGCGGCGATCTTCTCGGCGTACTCTTCCTCTGCCAGATTTCGCCACGTTGTCAGCGATACGTCGGGTCGGTACAGCTTCTCCGGCGGCGCGTCGGTGACCTCGACCATCCATGCATCCTGCCCGGAAAACTGGCCGTGAAACAGCCAGCGGATCGCGCCGAGGTACTTGGCGTAGAACCCCAATTTTGCTGCACCGGAGACGAAGTTGACCATGAGGCCGACATATTTGTGGTTGTCCTCGTCCACCGGCACGTAGAACTCGTAGTGAATGAACTTGGGGTACGCGATGCGCAGGACGCCGGGCATCGACAGCGAAGCAAAACCGGGAAAGTTCTGTGCTGCGATCACAGGATTGACATCCAGACCGGCACCGACGTTTCCGATCTGCGAAATCTGGGTCTCGTCGGGCTTCTTCTTCCACCACCGCTTATTGGTCCAGGTTCCCACGCCCGGGAAGTCGGCCTCCCAGTACACCTCTTCCTGTACCCGGTAAATCCAGCGACCCTCCGGGATGATGCTCGTGATGTTCCACGTAGGCATCGGCTTGAACAAGCGCCACAATGCGGTGCGGTGCAGGTACTTCGCATGTCCCTCGTCGAAACCGTTCTCACATGCGAAGCGCCAGTTACCTTCTCGCGGCTGAATGCGACCGCCGACGATGCCCTTGTTCTGCACGAGCTCACGCGGCAACTGGTCGTCGATGGACGGTGCCGGCTCGTTGGCGATCGGTATGTACACCCACACCAGACCGAGTCGCTCCTCGACCGCATAGGTCTGGACGTTCAGCTTGCCGCAGATCTTGGAATCCGGACCGTCGGTGATGACCGCAGCCAGTTTTCCGTCGGTGAGACGGTACGTCCAGCCGTGGTACGGGCAACTGACGGTGCCCGGGAACTGCTGATCACCCTCGGACAGTGGAACACCGCGGTGCGGGCACCGATCATGCAGGGCGTACGCCTTACCGGCGTCGCGGATGATCGCCAGCTTTTCACCACAAATGGTGTAGCTCTTGGGATTTTTGGTGATGTGGTTCGACCACGTGACCGGGTACCAGTAACCGCGGTATCCGCTGCCGGCTGCGTTGTAACCCGGCCATGCCGTCCAATCCTGCCGACCGGCCGCTCGCGGCCGCTCGGGCAGCGCGAACGTGGCTTCCGACGCCTCGACACCAGTCATGTGAAGTCCTCTCGACACTGAACGTTTGAATGAAACAGATCTTGGGCGACATCGCGGTCTACGCCAACGGATTCGGTTCGCTCAGCAGACCCGGACCACCACAGCGGTTCCGACAGCACACAGGACGCCGTCATCGGAGTGCTCTTGTAGAGTCAAAGTTGTTTTCTCACCATGTATCTCAGTGACTTCACCCGAGACTTCCAGTGTGGTTCCGACAGGAGCAGGCGCACGGTTCTGCCACGACACGGAGACAACGCCTTCATATCCACCGGCAAACTGTGCGGCAGCACGGTAGAAGAGCGTGCCCTGCAACTGAGCCATGACAACCGGCGCGGACAGCTTTTCCGTCGCAGCATAGGAGGCGTCGTAGTGAATACGGTGCGAATTGTGCGTCGACGCCCCGAATCGAAGGACTCGGACCGGATCGCATACCAAAGCGACCGACTCGATCGGTGTGCCGACGACTACGGTTTCGGTCATCGGACGATGAACTTCTCGACGACCTCGGCAAATGCGCCGGACTGCGCACCCCGATAGGTCTTGGTGACCGAAAGCAGCAGAAACTCGTCAGGAGCCCGACCTTTGATCGCCACGGTATCGAGTACCCGCGCTACGGTGACCGGCTCGCCGAACGGGGCTGGTTGCAGGAACGTCACACTCTGCCCGCCTGCCATCAAGCGAACATCGATGCCGTCTGTGCCCGGGACTTCGTCACGAAACATGCCGTCTGATCGGTACTCCCGATCGGATCCGCCCTGCGGACCACGCAAAAGCGAAGGCAGATACATCGGGTGGAGCGCAAATGCCGGGTGCTCCGGGTCCAGAAACCGGGGGTCGGTCTCGGCGGCGGCAACCGCAAAGGCAATCGACTCCGCCGGGCGCACCGTTCCCAGCTCTCGTGTTTCCCGCGTTCCGATCATCGCCTCTGCGCGATCACGCGCGTGCTCGAGTTCTGTTCTCATGCCAGCACGCTAGGCATTCGGAAGTGTCGCAGCCACGAACCGGGTTCGCCTGCCGGACCGCAATACTTCCCATTGCTGTCACCTCGAGGTCAGGTATAGCCATGGCTGATCAACCGAAGAGCTTGTACGCCAAAGCTGATGGCGTCACATTCCACTACTACGACCTCGGCGAGGGCGACCCCACGATTTTCCTGCACGGAGGTGGACCCGGCTGCACCGCGTGGTCCGACTTCGGGCCGGTGGCCCCTCTCTTCGCCTCGGATCGACGGGCGATTCTCGTTGATCTCCTGCAATACGGTCGGTCCGACAAGTGCACCATCACCGGCCCCATGTGGGACTTCCACGCCGCCAAGATGGTTGTTCTGCTCGACGAACTCGGCATCGAACGCGCCGACTTCGTCTGCAACTCGTGGGGCGGCACCATAGCGCTCAATCTCGCGGCAAAGTACCCGGAACGCGTTCGCTCCCTGGTGATCACGGGCAGTATGCCCGTCTTCTACGGCCCGCTCGCGCCCCTCCCCGAAGATGGCCGTCGCGGCCGCAACGCCCGCGACGTCTACTACGGCGGCACTGGCCCCACCCTCGAAAAACTCCGCACCTTGATCACCAGCCTAGAATGGTTCGACGGATCGAAGTTGCCCGCCGAAACCCTCCAGATGCGATACGAGCAAAGCCTCGACCCCGAGGAAATGGCCTTGGCTGCCTCGGCAGACTCCCCTCGTGGCGATTGGCAGGACCTCACAGCCGAACTCGGCCAGATCCAGGCACCGACGCTCTTCGCCTGGGGAATGCACGACGCGTTCCTCACCCCGGACTACCCGCTCATGCTGGCGCGGATGATCCCGCATGGCCACCTCTACATCATGGACCAGGCGTCGCATCATCTTCAGGAAGAGCGGCCATACGACTACTACAGTGTTGTTTCGGGTTTCCTTGACCAACAGCACAACTGAACGAACGGTAATCGCCCCGACGGGCGGTGCACGGATCCGATTGGTACTGCTTCTCGGAATCCTCACCGCCCTCGGGCCGTTCACCGTCGACATGTATCTTCCTGCGCTGCCGCAGATCACGCAGGAATTCGGCACGTCGGAGACAATGGTTCAGCTGACCCTGACCGGGACGCTTCTCGGTCTTGCGTTCGGTCAGTTGATCATCGGCCCACTTTCCGACATCTACGGGCGTCGACGCCCCTTGCTCGTGGGCACAGTGATTCACGTCGGCGCATCGTTGGCGTGCTTCTTTGCGCCGTCCATCGAAGTCCTCACGACGCTGCGAACCCTTCAAGGTTTTGGCGCCGCGGCCACCGGTGTGATCGCGATGGCGATCGTTCGTGATCTCTTCACCGGACACGATGCGGCGGTGGTACTTTCGCGACTGATGTTGGTCATGGGCGTAGCGCCCATCCTGGCTCCGTCCATCGGCGGGGCACTGATGTCCGTAACACAATGGCGCGGAGTCTTTCTCGCTCTCTTCCTCCTGGGTATCGCCATGATTGCACTCGCCGCAGCGTCACTCCCGGAAACACTTCCACCCGAGAATCGGTCAGGCAAGGGCATCGGCGCGATAGCGCGAAGCTACATTGCACTCGGTCGTGATGCTCACTTCATGGTGTTGGTTCTCGTGTGCGGTCTCGGCCGTGGTGTGCTGTGGTCGTACATCGCGGCGTCGTCCTACGTAATGCAGGAACAGTTCGGTCTGAGCGCCACAGCGTACGGGTTTGCCTTCGCCGGCGGGGCCGTAGTGCTGATCGGCTCGTCTCAACTCAACGTCGTGCTGCTCGGACGGTGGTCGCCGAATTCCATCACGATCTGGGCAATGTGGGGCAGTAGCGTCGTCGGCGCTGCATTTGTTGCCGTTGCTGCCACCGACTCGTTGGGCTTCGTCGGGTTTGCCGTCCCCATCCTGCTGATGCTGTGCGCAACGGGTTTTGTCATGCCCAACGCACCGGCGGTTGCCCTGTCGCGTCACGGAGAAGCCGCGGGCTCAGCGGCCGCGCTGATCGGATTTGCGCAGTTCGGCGCTGCCGCAGTGGTTGCACCGATCGTCGGCCTGCTGGGTAATACCAGTCTTGCAGTGGCCATCTCCATGACCGGGGCTTCGGTTCTCGGAGTGATAGCACTGCTGTGGGTGCGTCGATAGGAACGCTTACGCAGAGCGTTCGAGAACCGACACCTTCCGGCTGATTCCGGCAGCTGCCGCGCGCAACGGCTCGGCAAAGCGCTCGGTATCCATTCGATACCGCGGACTCGAGACGCCGATCGCGGCAACCGCTTCCCCGTGTCCTCCGAAGATCGGTGCGGCGATACTCGACGTCCCCAGCCGAACCTCTTCGCTCTCCACCGCCAATTGCTCCGAGCGAACGGCATCGAGTTGCCTACGTAACCCGTCCTCCGAGTTCACCGTCCGGTCGGTGAACTCGACAAATCCGTTGGTTACCACCGCTCGAAACACGGAATCCGGCGAGTACGCGAGTATCGCCTTGCCGGTGGCCGTCGCATACATCGGCAGCCGGCCGGCCACCCGCGACGGCAGGTCCACACCGTGATGACCGGAGATCTTGTCGATGTACAGAACCTCGAGACCGTCACGAATCACGAGGTGAACCGTCTCCCTGGTTGCCGCATGAAGATCCTGCACATACGTAAGCGACGCCTCACGCAGAATCCGTTGACGAGGCACCAACTGGCCAAGTTCGAAAAGCCGTAACCCCAATCCGTACTTGGTCCCGACTCGTTCCAGCAGGCCCAGTGACACCAGTTCACCGGCTATTCGATGCACCGTCGCCTTCGCAACGCCGCTTCGGTTCGCAAGCTCGGTCAGCGAAAGCGCGCCCGAATCCGCGTCGAAGGAATCGAGTATCAGGCGCGCCTTCCCCAGCAACGAATGCACCGCCGAGCGCCTCCAGTACACAGATTGTGGTCCACCCAGCGGACCAAGTCTGCTTCAGTGTACTTAGGCCTTAGATCTCCGCGCCCACGAACTGACTGTTGTAGAGCCGGTAGTACGCACCCCGCGAGAGCAGCAGCTCCTCGTGGCTTCCCTGTTCCACGATGCGCCCGGCCTCCATCACCACAATCAAGTTCGCATCACGAATCGTCGAAAGCCGGTGAGCGATGACAAAGCTTGTACGGTCGCTGCGCAGAACCGCGGTGGCACTCTGAACCAGCAGCTCGGTGCGCGTGTCGACAGAACTGGTGGCCTCGTCGAGAATCAGAATGGACGGCTGCGCGATGAACGCTCGAGCAATGGTGATCAGCTGCTTCTCACCGGCACTGATGTTGTTGCCCTCTTCGTCGATGACGGTGTCGTATCCCTCGGGCAGAGAATGCACGAACTTGTCGACGTAGCTCATCTTGGCGGCCCGCTGAATCTCCTCTTCGGTGGCGCCCGGCTTGCCGTACGCGATGTTCTCCCGAATCGTCCCGCCGAACAGCCAGGCATCCTGCAGAACCATGCCGATGCGCGACCGCAGATCGTCACGCGTCATCTTCGCGATATCGATACCGTCGAGAGTGATGCGACCCGAATTGAGCTCGTAGAACCGCAGAATCAGGTTGACCAGGGTGGTCTTGCCGGCACCGGTGGGGCCGACGATGGCAACCATCTGACCGGGCTCGGCCACCAACGACAGATCCTCGATGAGGGGCTGCTCCGGCTTGTAACTGAACGTGACGTCCTCGAATGCCACCCGTCCCTTGGACACGGCCGGGGACTGCGCGTCGGCGGGATCGACGGACTGCTCTTCCTGGTCGAGGAGCGCAAACACCCGCTCAGCGGATGCAACACCGGACTGCAGCAGATTGGTCATCGACGCGATCTGCGTGAGCGGCTGCGTGAACTGGCGTGAGTACTGGATGAACGCCTGCACATCACCGAGCGTCATCGTGCCGGAGGCCACCCGCATACCGCCGACAACTGCGATGGCGACGTAATTCAGATTGCCGAGGAACATGACAGCAGGCATAACCAGACCGGAAATGAACTGCGCTTTGAAGCTCGACTGGTAGAGCTTCTCGTTCTGCGTGCGGAAACGCTCCTCGACCTCGTTCTGCCGGCCGAACACCTTGACCAACTCGTGTCCGGTGAATGCTTCTTCAACCTGCGCGTTGATGCCGCCGGTGCTCTTCCACTGTGCGACAAAGTGTTTCTGCGAGCGCTTGGCGATGACAGCCGTGACGATGATCGACAGCGGAACCGTCGCGATGGCGATCAAAGCCAGAATCGGCGAGATGACCAGCATCATCACGAGGATCGCGATCACCGTCATCACCGACGTCACCAGCTGACTCAGCGTCTGCTGCAGGCTCTGCGCAACATTGTCGATGTCATTGGTCACGCGCGAGAGAACATCGCCTCGCGCATGAGTGTCGAAGTACCGCAGCGGAAGTCGATGAATCTTCTGCTCGACGTCCTCGCGTAGGCGTCGAACCGTGCGCTGCACGACAATATTGAGCAGGTACGCCTGCAACCAACTGAACAGCGACGCGCAGACGAACAGCAGCAGCACGATCATCAGCACTCGGCCGACCTCGGCAAAATCGATCCCGGTACCGGGGACCACGTTCATGCCGGACACCATGTCCGCGAACTGATTCTGGCCCTGCTCGCGCAGACCCGCCACTGCTTGGTCTTTGGTAATTCCGGCGGGAAGCTGTTTACCGACAATGCCGTCGAAGATGAGGTTGGTTGCATTACCCAGGATCTTCGGGGCGATCGAAGACAGCACCACACTGACCGTGACCAGAACAAAAATCAGGATGACAGCGGGCTTGTCGGGGCTGAGCCGAGAAAGAAGACGCTTCAGCGAAGGGCCGAAATTCATGGCCTTCTTGGTGGGATCACCACCGCCGGGAGGTCCGATCGGAGGTGAGGAACTCGGCCGATTGCTCATGATGCGTCCTGTACGGCTAGCTGTGAGGCGACAATTTCGCCGTAAGTGGGACAACTGACTTGCAGTTCGTCGTGGGTACCGACACCGACAATCGCACCGTCATCGAGCACGATGATCTGATCGGCTTCGACGATGGTGGAAATACGTTGCGCGACAACGATGATGCAGGCGTCCCGGGTAACGGGCTGCAGCGCCGCTCTCAGTCTCGCGTCTGTCGTGAGGTCCAGGGCCGAGAACGAATCGTCGAACAAATAGATCTGTGGCTTGCGCACCAGTGCCCGCGCAATGGCCAGACGCTGACGCTGACCACCGGAAACCGTCGTACCGCCTTGCGACACCGGGGTGTCCAGGCCTTCCGGCATCGCGCGGACGAAGTCTGCAGCCTGAGCGACCTCGAGGCATTCCCACAGCCACTCGTCTGTTGCGTCCGGGTTGCCGTAGCGAAGGTTGGTTGCGACGGTTCCCGAGAACAGGTACGGCTTCTGCGGAACAAGTCCGATAACGGAACACAGCAGGTCGGTGTCGATGTCGCGGACGTCGACACCACCGACGGATACCGACCCGGATGTGGCGTCGATGAGTCGCGGAATCAGGTTGAGCAGCGTTGTCTTACCGGATCCGGTGCCGCCGATGATCGCGGTGGTCTTGCCTGGTTCGGCCCGGAAAGTGATGTCGCGCAACACCGGTTCCTCGGCGCCGGGGAACTGGAACTGAGCGCCGCGAAGTTCGACGACGCCCGGGTTCTTCAGTTCTCGAATCGGGTTCTCGGGCGGAATGACCGACGACGCTGTATCGAGCACCTCGGAGATACGTTCTGCGCAGACCGATGCACGCGGCAGCATGACGGCCATGAAAGTAGCCATCATGACGGCCATCAGGATCTGCATGATGTAGCTGAGCATCGCGGTGAGCGAGCCGATCTCCATGGCTCCACTGTCGATCTGATGCCCACCGAACCAGATGACCGCGACACTGGTGACGTTGCTGATCAGCATCACCAGCGGGAACATCACCGCCATCAGTTTTCCGACACCGAGCGCCGTTTCGGTCAATTCGTCATTGGCTACACCAAAGCGCTTCACCTCGGAAGGCTCGCGAACAAACGCGCGGACAACCCGGATACCGGTGATCTGTTCGCGTAGAACACGGTTGACCGCGTCGAGACGACCCTGCATGAGCCGGAAGCCGGGAACCATCCGCGCGATCAAAAAACCCATCGAAATCGCCAGCAACGGCACGCTGATACCCAGAATCCAGGACAGATTCAGATCCTGACGCAGCGCCATGATGATGCCGCCGACGCACATGATCGGAGCCATCACGAGGATGGTGCAACTCATCACGACCATCATCTGCACTTGCTGGACGTCGTTGGTATTTCTGGTGATCAGGGACGGCGCACCGAAATAGCCGACCTCGCGGGCCGAGAAAGTACCGACCTGATGCAACACCGACGCCCGTAGATCGCGTCCGATGCCCATGGCAACACGAGCACCGAAGTACACCGCACCCACGGAGCACAGGATCTGCGTCAACGTCACAAGGAGCATCACCCCACCCGTTGACAGGATGTAGCCCGTATCCCCCTTTGTCACACCGTTGTCGATGATGTCGGCATTGAGACTGGGAAGGTAAAGGGCAGCCATAGTCGAAATAAACTGCAGGACGACAACGCCCGTCAGTTCGCCACGATAGGGCTCTAGGTAAGTGCGCAGCAGCCTGATCAGCATAGTGAGCGAAGGTTACCAATCTCTGCCGACAAGTGCCGCAAGGTTTTTTCGGCCACCGGGAACTCCGACAAAAACACACGTGCCGCAACCGACTTGGAGTCGATTGCGGTACGTGTGTGGGACCCTGCTGTGCAGTTAGGCAGATGTTGCAGCCAATTCCGCTTCCCTGTCGGCGCGGAGTTGCTGGCTCAGCTTCTCACCCTCGATGTCGACGTTGGGCAGAATCTTGTCGAGCCACTTGGGCAGCCACCACGCCTTGTCGCCGAGCAACGCCATGACCGACGGAATGATCACCATACGAACGATGAAGGCGTCGAAGAAGACTGCGGCAGCGAGCGCAAACCCGATCGACTTGATGAACGAGTTCGGCTCCGCGATGAAGGCACCGAACACGGAGATCATGATGATCGCGGCAGCGCTGACAACCCGGGCACCGTGATTGAAGCCGATGGTGACAGCCTGCTTGGCGTTAGCTCCGTGGACGTACTCCTCACGCATGCGCGTCACGAGGAACACCTGGTAGTCCATCGCGAGTCCGAACACCACACCGATCAGGAAGATCGGCATGAAACTCACCAAAGGTTGCGGGTTCGAGATAATTCCCAACCAGCCGTGCTGGAAGATCGCAACCGTGGCGCCGAATGTCGCGAGCACACTGAGCAGGAAGCCCAACGTCGCGGTCAGCGGAACCAGGATCGAGCGGAACACCAAGAGCAACAGGATGAATGCCAGGCCGACCACTACCGCAAGGTAGGGAACCAACGCGTCCTGCAAGGTATCCGAGATATCACCCTCGAGTGCAGTCTGACCTGTGATTCCGTAGCTCACACCGATCGAATCAGCCAGTCCTGCTTCGGCACTGCGGAGACTGCTCACCAACTCCATGGTTGCCGGATCGGTGGGACCGGTTGTCGGAGTGATCAACATCTGCGCGGTATCGCCAGCCTGGTTGACTTTGACGATCTGTGCATTCTGGACGCCGTTCAGCCCCGAGATCGTCGAGACGACCTTCTCGAATGCCTCGCCGGCCGGAACGTCTGCACCCTGTGCGTCGATGACACCGAGCAGCGGACCGTTCTTACCGCCACCGAAGCCCTCGTCGATCAAGTCGTACGCCTGACGCGAACTTGTTGCCGGATCACCCGTTGCCTCCGACGGCAATGACAGGCTCAATCCCGTTGCCGGCAAAGCCAAAGCGCCCAGAAGTACAACGCCGCCGATCAAAGGAACGAGCGGGCGTCGCACGATGGCGCTGATGTAGCGCAGAGCCAGCGTTGGCTTACCCGAATCCTCGGACTCCTGAGCCTTCTTGCCGAGGAACGGAATCTTGCCGGCAAAAGCCTTCCGGCCGAAGATACCCAGGATCGCGGGCAACAACGTCAAGGCGATGAGCACTGCGATGAGCACTGTAAATGCCGCTGCCGCACCCATATCCGAGAGGAACGGGATGCCGACGACACGCAATGCCACGAGGGCGATGATGACCGTCAGACCAGCGAATACGACTGCGGAACCGGCAGTTCCGACTGCGCGTCCGGCGGCTTCCGATCGGTCGTCGGTCAAGGTCAGCTCATGCCGGAACCTGGACATGATGAAGAGCGAGTAGTCGATCGCCACTGCCAGACCGATCATGATCGCCAACGTCGGCGTCATCGATCCGAGGTCCATGAAGCCCGTCGCGACGGTAATACCGAGGCTGCCGATTGCGATACCGATGATCGCGGTGATCAGCGGAAGTCCGGCGGCCACAAGCGAACCGAACGTGATTGCCAGAACGACGGCAGCGACGGCAATACCGATCAACTCGGTGAGCCCACCGGGCATCTCGGCTTCCTGTGCCGCAGTACCACTGACCTGGACGTTGAGTCCTTCGGCCCGTGCCACATCGGCAGCAGCATTGATCGACTCACGCATCGCCTCATCGGCATCGGTGACAGCGCCGACAAAGGGAACCTCGATGTATCCGACCGTGCCGTCCGCGCTGAGCGGCGACAATGCCGCAGCGTCTGAGCTTGCTTTTGCCTCGGAAGTTCCGGCAGCAGCGGCCTGCTCCTGGAACATCGCCGTCATCGAATCATTGGCGGCAACCGGGTTGACCAACGCTTTCGCGGCCTGTTCCGGCGTCGCCGTCGCCGGATCGACCTTGGCAGCGTCCTCGACCGTGTCGATCGCGCGGATCTGCGCGAGCATGTCGTCCATGGCCTTGACGTTTGCCGGATCAGCCAACGTCGTACCTGCAGGCGCTTGGAGAACATATCGGGCACTCAACGAATCCATAGCGTTGGGAGCGTCCGGGAAACGCTCCGCCATCAGGTCTTGGGCCTGCTGCGCGGGAGTACCCGGAATGTTGAAGGAGTCCTTGGTGGGACCGGACAGGGTCGCAGCCCCGACGCCCATCAGAACCAGGATTATCAACCAAACGCTGAGGACCGCGCCTTTTCGCCGGTAGGCGAACTTGCCGATCCGATAGAGATAGGTGGCCACGACGGGCTCCTTGCTGTTTCGGTGCGTGTACGTGGACAGGTATTAGGTGTGCGTGCTGAAGACGCGGTGTCTCAGAGACGCGGTGTCTCAGAGACGCGGTGGCGGCGCAGGCAACCCTGCACGAATTTGCCGAAAAGCGTCATGGACCAGTTCTTCCGGTCCGGAAGCATCCGACTTTCCGCCGGACCAGATGTCGATCACCGATTTAGCGGCTCCGGCCACCGCTCCGAGGAGAAGTGTCGGGTACAGGTCACGCTCGACATCCGTGCCGGTACGTTCGGCCAATGCCTGAATGACTGCACGGTTGATCCGCTGATGCATGTCCGCAGCATCCCGATAGAGAGCGGGACTCGCGTCCGACAGCATCCAGATACTTGTTGTCTTACTCGCTGTCGGACCGGAGCCAGTCACGATTTCGACCACAAGATCCTCGAGGACGTCGAGAATCGGTTCGTCCGCGGGCCGAGATGCAAGCGCCTCGATCCAGAGAGTTACCGATTCCTCGAAGCTGGCGAGTACCGCCTCCTCCTTGCTGGAGAAGTAGTTGTGGAATGTCCTCGTCGACACTCCAGCCTCGGACGCAATCGCGTCGGCGGTGACGCACTCGATTCCGAGAGCCCGAGCGAGCCGTTCTGCCGCACTGCTGAGTGCAGCGCGGGTTGCCGCCTTCTTGCGGTCTCGGAGACCTGGCTCGGTTATCACTCTCTCCACGTTACGGAACTTGCAGACATCTGCAAGTTTGCAGAGTCATGCAAAATTGTGGATTCCGGCACAGCTTCGCGGAAATTGTCGGGTAGGTCACACTCGCCAGGCTCGCGGATCGGCACCGCCTCGACAAAAGCCACGCCTACACCAGACAATGGTCAAAACGGTTGCCATCGATTAACCAACCGCATGGATTAACCGCTGCGGATCAACCACCCGATCTTGAACAACTGAGGAATTTCATGGACCCACTCCTACAAAGCTGGCCGGTGCCGCCTTCGGTCATGCTGTGGGGATCGAAGAACGGCCCCGGCTCAATGCTGCGGCTCGTCAACTTCACCATCGGGTTCTGCTCGCTCAACTTTTCCCTGGTTGCCTATCTGTTCCTGATCAGCGGCGAAGGCCCCGACCGACAGTTCGCGCGCACCTGGCTCATCGCATTCGCGACCGTAAACCTCATCCCCACTGCCCTTTGGTTCCTCGGAAAAGTTCGCGGGTCGCGCGCTCTGAAACTGTTCGGGATCTGGGCAGATCTGGGAACAGCCTCCGTCATCATCACGTTCACCAGCCACGATGCAGCACTCTTCGGCGCGGTGCTCTTCGTAGCCTCCGGCGCCTACTTCACGTACTTTCTCAACTTTCGATGGCTCGCCTTCCACCTTGCCTTCTCCTGTACGTTCATCATTTCCCTGGCGATCCTCGCCATCACCCGCGGGACGCTGCCCACTGCCGGCGTCATCGCGCGCACCGACGTAATCCTGTGCGCCGTCATCTTCATCCCGGCCACCATCCAACTCGCCTGGCGGCAACTACTCGCACGCGCCAACGGATCGAAAGTCGACGCACTGACCGGCCTCCTCAACAGGCGCGGACTCTGGGACATGGCCGAACGGGTCTGGTCGACCTCACACGCCAACCGCGTCGACGTTGCGGTCGCCGTCGTCGACATCGACAAATTCAAAGCCGTCAACGACGCCTACGGGCACGAAGTCGGCGACACCGTCATCATCAGAACCGGCAACCGACTTCAACAACACGTCAACGGATTCGGATACGCAGCGCGCACCGGCGGCGAAGAATTCACGCTCGTCATGATCGGAACGCCATACGGACTACGCAAACGCATAGCGACTCTGCCCCGCGCAGTTGTCGAAGCCACGGACGCCCCCCTGGCGACAGTCAGTATCGGCGCCTCCACGATGCCGTTCACCCCAGACGTGGAGCAATTCGACTACACCGCGTTCTCCCGCGCGATAGTCCATGCCGATCATCTGATGTACGAAGCGAAATCATCCGGCGGGAACTCCGCGAATACCGCGCCACTCGACATGACGCGCTTCGACCGATCCGGGAACTGACGTCAGCGCCGCTACAGCCCCCAACGTCAGCGCCGCTACAGCCCCCAACGTCAGCGCCGCTTCCAGGCCCCCGGATCCGCCGTCAACTGATTCACAAAGTCAGGTAGGTGGCCGTCGGCCACATCCGCCATCGTGACGTTCTCGAGCACCGCGCGAAGATTGACGCGGACCGCTATCCACACATCCTTGAGCTGCGTCGCCGGACCCGTGTAATCGACATCCTCGGGGCGCTCCCCACGGATCGACGCCAACGGACCTTCCACTGCACGGATGACGTCGGCAATCGTGAT
This sequence comes from Rhodococcus sp. WS3, assembly GCF_003797085.1. Taxonomy (NCBI): domain Bacteria; kingdom Bacillati; phylum Actinomycetota; class Actinomycetes; order Mycobacteriales; family Nocardiaceae; genus Rhodococcus; species Rhodococcus sp. WS3. Next base: position 2,939,073 of record NZ_RKMA01000001.1, on the reverse strand, counting down.
TTCCGACGCGGGACGGGCAAGCCAGTAACCACCCTCGGGTCCGCGCTTACTCGTCACAAGGCCGCCGCGTCGTAGATCCGACAGAACTGCCTCGAGAAACTTATGGGGGATCACCTGCGACGTTGCGAGAAACTCGGCTTTGGCCGGGCCTGGACCAGCTGCTGCGAGTTCCGCCAACGTTCGCACGGCGTAGTCCACCTTTGCGGTGATGTGCACCGGAAATTCCTACCATTCCCCTATGGAAAGGCGCAAGGGAATGCATCTTCCATGTCGTTACACATTAATGCATAATGTAACGATAAACCCGTGAACGGACAGGACAACTAGCGTGTGGGACACCCTCCTCGAATCTTGGAAGTCTCTCCTGGAACCACTCCATGACCCGGTAGCGCTGGCCATCCCCGCGTTTGCCCTCTTCCTGGCGATCGAATGGGCAGCAGCACGCAAACTCGAGGATCATCCCGACCGCGCCGACGGCCGAGCACACCCCGCGACGGGCGGTTACCGTGGCGTCGACGCCCGCACGAGCGTCCTACTCGGAGTGGTCTCCATCGCGACCAGCGCCTTCTGGAAAGTCCTTGCCCTGATCGGATATTCCGCCATCTGGGTATATCTCGCACCGTGGCATCTCTCACCGAGCGCCTGGTACACCTGGGTGATCCTGCTACTCGGAATCGATGCCCTCTACTACGCGTATCACCGCATCGCACACCGCGTTCGAGTTATCTGGGCAACACATCAAGCGCACCATTCGAGCGAATACTTCAACTTCAGCACCGCCCTGCGTCAGAAGTGGAACAACAGCGGCGAAATAATCATGTGGCTACCGTTGCCGTTCCTCGGAATTCCGCCGTGGATGATCTTCGTCGGCTTCTCCGTCAGCCTGGTCTACCAGTTCTTCGTACACACCGAGCGGGTCGGAAAGCTCTGGCGTCCCATCGAATTCATCTTCAATACGCCATCACACCACCGCGTTCACCACGGGTCGGACGCCGAATATCTGGACCGCAACTACGGCGGAATCCTCATCGTCTGGGATCGGATCTTCGGCAGCTTTGCCGCTGAAACACACCGGCCGACATACGGACTCACGACGCCGGTCGGAACGTACAACATCTGGACACTGCAAACGCGCGAATACGCTGCCATTGCCCGCGATTGGAAAGCGTCGACGTCATGGCGCAATCGCGGCGGCTATGTGTTCGGGCCTCCCGGATGGTCACCGAAAGCCGAACTCACGTCACCAGAATCCACAACCCACTAGCCGCGAGAACCAGCAGGCTCACCGCCAGTACAGCACCCATACCCAAAGCGGGCGTTGCCTTTTCCCCGGCAAAGAGCTCGAGCCGCGCAGATCTCGACCGACGCTCGTAGATCGTGACGGCAACAATCAGGACAGCCGCGATTGCCGGACCGATCATCGCCACCGAACCGAACGGCGGCAACCAGCGCAGGCACGCCACGGCCAAACCGAGGATGGACAGACTTGTACGCACGAATGAGAGCGACGTGCGTTCGGACTGTAATCCCTTGTCAGGAGGGCTGATCGCGCTCCTGCCCGAAGGACTGATTGCGTCGGACGGCTCTACGGTAGTCAAGCTAGTTCACAACCTCGACCACGAGGACGGTCGCACAGATCACCAGAACGATCCCTACTACCGGCGCCATGAGAGGCACCGGCAGTGAGCGTTCAGCTCGCAATGCCCGCTCCGCACTGATCCAGTGGACAAAAGATGTGATGGCAATCAGCGCTCCGCCAACAAGGAGGAGCGCCGCCAGACCGGAGCGAACGCTCTCGTTCAGGATGTCGCCGCCAAAAGCCTCCAGGCCGACGCCCGACGCGATGAACGCAGTCGCGGTGCGCACCCAGGCCAAATATGTCCGCTCGTTTGCGAGAGTGAACCGCGGATCCGGGTCTTCGCCTGAGCGGAACGGCTTCCACAATCGCATTAGTGGGACCGTCCGCCGAGACAACACTCGTACCTGAGGACGCGCCGCGAATTCAAGTTCATGTCCTTAATCTTCCCTGGCGGCGGAAACGCACCGCCATCCGGGCTTGATCAGGACTGGTCGAGCGATACCAGAAAGTCCACGCTGCCACTGCCGTCGACAGTTACGAACCCGAGGGACGGAGGCTGCACACCGAAGTCGGTCCACGTCACCGGAATGGAGCCGGACGCGATCAGCGTGTCACCGGAGTGCAGAACCGTCATGTCCACGGACACCGGCTTGGACTGGCCCTTGAGCGTCAACGTGCCAGGCACCGTCACCGTCGCAGTTGTCCCATCCGTCGGCACCGACGACAGATCCACCGGCGAGTCCATCGTGAACGTCGCCGTCGGATAGGTGCTGGTGTCCATCACGTTGCCCGTGAACTGGCTGTCACGCCGGTCGGAGTCGGTCTTGATACTCGCCACCTGCACGGTCACTTCGCCGGCCGTGAGCTTTTCACCGTCGACCGTCGCATTGCCACTCACCTCTCCTGTGGTGCCTACGACAGTCACACTCGATCCGTTGAGAATCTCGTGCACGGTGTACCCGGCTGCCGTCTGGTTGTCCCCTTGTCCCGCGACGACGGTCCACGCACCGTCAATCGACCCGGACGCCGCCTCGGCACCTTCCGTAGACACCACGGCTGCGGGAGCGTCATCTTCTGCGATGAACTTCCCGTACGCCCACGGCCCCACGAGTAGGGCGAGCACGACCACGACTACTGCTCCGCCGATCCACCACATCTTTTTCATGCGTTCGACGATAGTTGCAGCTTCAACGGATGTCAGGGGTTGCCAACTGTGGGAACTCTGTGAATGTGCTCCGTGACGACTGGGCACGAGAGGTCATCTGCGGCACTTGGTAATGATTTGGTAAAGTAGCACCACGCTTCGAAGGAGGTGTTCACAATGTCGGACCTGGCCCTCCTGAGCGACGACGAGTTGGACGAGCGTCGAATCGCCCTCAGTCAATCACTCACTGCCGCAGCCTATTTGATACCTACCCCGGCGCCGTCGTTCTTCGAGAAATTGAAGCAGGATATCGACGACGCCGCGGCAGAGTGGAATGCGCGACGCTCCTGAGGACGGTCAGCCGCGGGCGCGGACAAACTCCGCGTCCGGATTGCCGGTGCCCGAACCGGAGACCTCGAGGTGGTTGCCACCACCGCGACCGGGCTTGCGCCGAACGATCGCGACGACGAGAAGGAGCACCCCCACCAGCGCAGACACGAGCGGAACCCAGAATTCCGCTATCTTCAGCTGCCGTTCTCCCCGTGCAACCTTGTCGGCAACCTTCTGGATCGACGCGTCGGAGGTCTGGGCCCGGACCTGGGAGAGATCGAGAAGTGGCACCAACGCGCCTCCCGACGCGATATTGAGCACTGCGGTTTGGTTCTGGGCGATGCGGATGGGCGTACCGAAATGAGTGTCGACAGCGGCGTCGAGCATGTTCACCGAGGTGTACGTGAGGGGCACCGGGTCGGGCGCAGCCGCTAGTGCTTGTTCCACTGCAGCCGCCCGGTCAGGCGACAATGCGGAAATCAAGGTCCGCACTATCTCACGCGGCAGTGTGGAGCCATCCCCGCCCGGGACGAGAGCTGCGATTCCAGCCATGACCGGACCCAGAACCGCGGGGTCCACGATGGGAGCGGTTGCCGTGCCGGTGAATTCGTACACCTCGCGCCCCGCAAGCGTCGTTGTTCCGGTGTAGGTGACAGGTTGAGCAGTGCGTGTCACCTGGTCGTAGACGAGCGCGTCGTCGGTGGTGGGGTTCATCGGGAAGGACAGCGTGATTCCGCCGCGTTGGTCCTCGACCGACACTCCGTCCGGCGGGGCGGCTTGGGTGAAATCCTCGCGATTAACCGCAAAAGAGCGGACATCGGTGACGTCACCGCTCGGAAGATGGGTGACCACTGTGCACGTGACGAGCGCGGTATCTCCTACTACCCGATCAACTTTCAACGAGCGGTCAATGGTGATCGGCGTGCCCGCGTCAAGCCCGAAGGTCGTGGGGTCGATCTGGCGGAGTGTGCCCTCGAACAGTGCGCCCTCTTTGGTATCTGCGGGCAGCTTGGACATATTCGGCACAACAACGTACCTGATCACCGCCGCAGCAGTGATCAGCATCAAGCCGACGATAAAGAGCGCAATAGACGAACGGCGCAGGGCCATATGGTTTCTCCTCGGAAAGCGAGCGAATTGCTCAGCCGTGAGCGGTCGGTTGTCCGGTCACTCGACGACGGTTGGTGAACAGCTCATCGCAGGCACTGAATCCACCCGCGGATCGGACGCTGTCAATTGAAAACCGACTCAGCATCGAAATATGTTCTTGTGGAGGGTATTCCACACACGAGCGTGACACAAGACACATTTGAAGAATTGTTTCCGGGTTTGAAGTTCACTCGCAGAGACGATCCAGGCCTCGCGGAAGGCACAGGCATGGCAAGATTGCGGCCCCGACTTCGGAAAGTCGGGGCCGCAATCGCGCCTTATTCAGTTGTACAGACTGGTTTGTTCCGGTCAGCCGTTGTCTGCTGAATTATCTTTCGGGTCAGCGGAATCCGCGGCAAGCAAGCGCTTCGCCGCCAAGCGCAGGCGCCGTTTCACCTCGTGGGCTGACGTTTCCCCGTTCAGCCAACTGCCGACACTGGCGACCCACAGGGTTTCCACCATGCACAGCGCGCGTAACTGCATTGGGCTGCAGCGATGGTCGGGGCCCCACGCTTGAACTGCGGCAATAGAGGTGAAGGGGGTGGACCAGGGTGTTATGTCGGTGACTTCTGCAGAATGTCGGACTCGATCGGGGTCGAACTCGAGCACTGTATTGCCCGCGGCCAGCACGGAGTGTGCGAACCCCGGATCCTTGACCATCGCCACGAAGGCCCGGACAAACACTTCTCCGGCACGACCCTCCGCCGTCCGCTGTCTGGGCGGACGGCGGAGCACGTCCTCGGCCAGAGAGTCCAGTTCTGAACTGACGGCGGCCGTGATCAGCTCGTCTTTGGACGCATAGTACTTGTACAGCGTCGAAAGGGCGGTTTGGGCACGACGAGCGACCTCCCGCATCTGCACGGCTTCGTAGCCACCGGCGGATGCCAACTCACGGGCCGCTTTCACGACTCGCTCGACACGGAATGCCTTCGCCTCAGGTGTGCGGCCATTAACCTTCACTGCGGCCATCCGTGCTGTCCCCAATCGTGTACCGAAATCTGACACTGTCGCATCAGCCACCACGATATCGTCCCGGCCCCAACCCCAGTTCACACGCTCAGCGTCCGGTACTCGTTCTCGCCGAGTATGCGTTGGTCAGCTAGGAACCTGGCTCATGAACAAGGACGGGTGCAGGCCGTCTGCCAACGGTCGGAACTCCCCTTCGACCTTGGCGGCCAAGTCGTCGAGGTCCCATGGCCCGTCTGACGACACCGAGGCAATGACGTCGGGGTTGTTCCACAACTTCACCTCGAGGCCGGAGGCGCCGAGGGTGCGGCCCGACAGCCAATCGGAACCCGTACCGGCGAGGTACGTGACGATGGGCGCAATATTGTCCGGCGAGTCGTTGCCGGGGACTGCATCGAATCCCAGTTGCTTCTCGTCGGGGATGGTTTGTGTCAGTCGGGTGGCGGCACCCGGAGCGATAGCGTTGGCCGTCACGCCGTATCGCGCAAGGGCATTCGCAGTGGAGGCAGTCAAGCCGACAATGCCCATCTTGGCTGCCGCATAGTTCGGCTGACCCGGCGAACCCTGCAGTGCGGAATCGGAAGTGAAGTTGATGATGCGGAAGTGGCCGTCGGGATTCCGCAGCGAACGCCAGTAAGCTGCCGCCGGCTTGATGGTGCTGAAGTGGCCACGCAGATGCACGCGGATGACCGCATCCCAGTCTTCTTCCGGGAGGTTGAAGATCATCTTGTCACGCAGGATTCCCGCAACGTTGACAAGAATGTCCAGCTTGCCGTAGTTCTCCAGTGCGAGATCGACCAGCCGCTGACCGGTCGCGACGTCGGCGATGTCTCCGCCGTCTGCGACAGCGGCACCGCCACCGGCAACAATTTCAGCAGCGACGTCACGCGCCGGTCCCTGGTCCCCGCCCTGGCCGTCCGGTGACGAGCCGAGGTCGTTGATGACAAGCTTTGCGCCCTGTGCGGCGAACAACTTGCTGATCGACGCGCCGATGCCTCGTCCGCCGCCGGTAATGATCGCTACGCGACCTTCGAGTGAACCCATGAATCTTTCCTTTGTTAGTGCCTCGACGAACATCGCGGCGAATCGTTATGGAGTGGAGAGTCAGCGGATTGTGGCGGTGCCCATGTCGATGACGACGTCACCGAGATCGTCGACCGTCCGGAACCGAACGCCTTTGCCGTCGTTCCAGATCGAGGTGGTAATCGACTGTCCGGGCAACACGGATTTGGTGAACCGCCCGGACATCCCAGTGAAGCGTTTCGGGTCCGAATCGGCCACAACATGCAGGAGGGCCCGGCCGGCGTAGCCATAGGTGCACATTCCGTGCAAGATGGGAATATTGAACCCACCGCGGGCACTGAATGCCGGGTCCGAATGCAAGGGATTCCGGTCGCCACTGAGTCGGTAGAGCAGCGCCTGGTCCGGTCGAGTCGTGTATGTGACAACGTGATCCGGTTTGCCCGTTGGCAATTCCCATGCGGTCGACGGCCCTCGCTCACCGCCGAACCCCCCGTAGCCTCGCAAGAACAACCCGGACTCGAGAGTTCCCACGATCTGGCCGACAGAGTCGCGGGCAACGGTCTCCGTCATGATCAAGGCACCGGAACCCTTGTCGTAGACGCCGGTGATCGTGCCAGTGGTTTCAACGCGGCCGTCGGTCGGAAGCGGGCCCGTCAGGCTGAGCGCTTGCGATGCATGCAACACCTTGGTGAAGTCCACATCGTCGGGTAGCAAGGAGTCGTCGCCCGACAAAGCCACATTGGCAAAGGTCGGGAGCACCATCTGCTTGATGCCCTCACTGTTCTCTGTGGTGAACTCCAGCTCGTCCAGCGGGTCAGGCTGACCGGCGCCGACACCCAGGGCATACAGCAGTGCGTCTTTCGACGTCCAACTCTTCCAGACAGGTTTGCCGGTGCGTCCGACGAGTGAGCTGTCGATCGGCATGTAGAACCTCGATTTCATCCAAGTGATATTCCGCAGGAGCGGACCGGGGTTACCGGACGGTAAGTGTGATTCGGATCGACGAGAACGCCGAAAACGTTGCCTTACAACGCTCTCCAACTAAAGAGAACACGTTACGTATGTGATTGGCAAGTCTCTCATCCAAGGAGGACAGTTCGATTTTTCGGATTTTCGACCAGGCCTTGACATAAAGGATGAACTGGATCACTCTGGTCGTGACAGAACGCGTTCCGTTTAGGCAAAACTAGCGGAACGTGTTCCTTTAAATGAAACGTAACGGTACGTATTTCTTTACGCGAACAGTAACGGCACATGTTCTTTTTGCAACGCTAACGGACTGAATTCCGTTGAATACCTTCATGAGTTGATCCCAGACCCATACGACGAAAGGACTGTCGATGACAGGGCCTGTACCGGTTCCGACCCCGGCCACCGCTCCCTATTGGGAGGGTGCGCAGCGGGAGGAACTCACGATTCAACGCTGCCAGTCGTGCACACAGCACTACTTTTATCCACGACCTTTCTGCCCGCATTGCAACTCCGACGACGTGGTGTGGACCCCTGTCAGCGGCCGAGGCCGACTGGTGTCCTACGTAATCAACTACCGACCGATTCCCCCGTTCGATTCCGAGACCCCCATCGTCGTCGCACTGGTCGAACTCGACGAGGGACCACAATTGATGAGCAACGTGATCGGGGTGGATGCCGACCCCGGGAACCTCCCGCTCGACCTCGCGCTCGAAGTCACGTTCGTCGAACGTGGAGACACGAAGCTCCCCATGTTCACGCCGCTGCAGGAGTCGGCCAGATGACAAGAACCCATGTGACATCTATGCACAACGGAAACATCGTGATCGTCGGTGCGTCGGAGACGACGGAAATCGGTGTATTGCCAGGCATGTCCATCCTCGATCTCCACGCCAATGCCGCCCGCAACGCAATGGCCGACGCAGGCCTCACGCCAGCGGACATCGACGGCGTCGCTACCACCGGCCTGCTTCCGATGGAAGTCAGTCACCACCTGGGTATCACGCCTCATTGGCTGGACGGAACAGGCGTTGGTGGATGCAGTTTTATGCTTCATGTCCGTCACGCCGCGGCCGCCATTGCTTCCGGTGCCGCTGACGTCGTGCTCGTGACGCATGGCGAGTCCGGACGGTCCCGCGTTGGCGCTCCACCATACTTGACGCCTTTGGATTCCATGACCGGTCAGTTCGAGGCCGTCTACGGCGCAAATATGCCGTACTCGACCTTTACAGTCCCGGCGCTGCGCTTTCTGCATGACCGCGGAATGACGCTTGAGCACCTGGCTGAGGTTGTTGTTGCACAGCGCAACTGGGCCCTCGACAATCCGCGAGCTTTCCGTCGCAAGCCGACGTCTGTGGATGAAGTGCTGTCCGGTCCACCGGTGGCCTACCCGTTTACCCGTGACATGTGCTGTGTGCTCACCGACGGTGGCGGCGCCGTGATCCTGACCAGTGCCGAACGGGCGGCAGACATGCCGGGATCCGATCGGCATGTGTACCTGCTCGGTTCCGGCGAATCTGCCGAAGGCCCACTGGTTTCGCAGATGCACGAGCCCGGATCGTTCCGTGCATTCCGTGATGCCGGCGCCGATGCCTTCGCCACCGCGGGAATCACCCGCGACGATGTCGACCACCTGATGGCATACGACGCCTTCGCCCACGTTCCGCTCTACATGCTCGAGGATCTCGGGTTTGTCGGTCACGGTGAATCGGGAGACTTTGTCGCCGAAGGACATACGTCCAAGGGAGGCCGACTTCCGATGAACACCAACGGCGGTGGAATGTCGTACACACACAGCGGGATGTACGGAATGTTCGCCATCCAGGAGGCGGTCCGTCAGCTACGCGGGGAGGCCTGCGAGCAGGTTCCCGAAGTCGAAATCAGCTTCGTCCAGGGAGTTGGATACTTCTTCGGCGCCGCCGGCAGTTTGGTTCTCTCGAATCGGCGTCCGTGAGGGAAATCTTCTGTCCCAGAACGCAACACCTGCGACGATCAGGAACCTCGTCGACCGAACAAATCACCGCCAGGAGCCACGGAAAGGTACCTGCATGACCACCTCACTTCCATTCACCGATCACCCGGTGACTGCCCCGAACATCGATGTCACAAGTGTCGAGTTCTGGGGTCGGACATTTGCCGAGCGGGACAAGACATTCGCCTGGCTGCGCGAGAATGCTCCGGTGAGCTGGCACAAGCCGATGGAACGCCCGCATTTCAAACCCGACGACAGCGAGAAAGGGTTCTGGGCACTCGTCAAAAGTGCCGATATCGCCTTCGTGAGCCAGAATCACGAAATCTTCAGCTCCGATCAGGACTCGGCGCGGGGTGTAATGTTCCCGCCAATTGACCGCGAAACAGTCGGTGCCCCAACCTTCCTCGTGATGGATCCGCCCTACCACACCCGATACCGCCAGGTAATCAGCTCGGCGTTCACTCCGAAGGCCGTCAAGCGTCTACGCGAGAAGATCGAAGAACGCGCCGAGCAGATCGTCGGCCGAGTCGTCGGTGCGGGCGAGTTCGACTTTGTCGAAGAAGTCGCGTCGAAGTTGCCGATGCTCACTGTCGCCGATCTTGTCGGCGTCCCCGAGAGTCTGGTCGAAGAGTTCGCCAAAGCGGGCGACAACTTCGTCAACGCAGGTGACCCGGACGAATGCCCAGCGGATCTGACACCGGCCGAGTACGCCATGCAGCAGATGGAAAGACTGTCGGAGATCGGCAATGACTTGGTCAATTTCCGTCGTGAGAATCCGGCCGACGACATCGCAACTGCGCTGGCAAACGCCGAGTTCGACGGCAAACCTCTCTCCGAGCTCGAAATCGCCTCAACGATGGTCCTGCTCAGCGTCGCCGGCAATGACACCACCAAACAGACCACCAGCCACACCGCCTTGTCACTGCACAAGAATCCGGACCAGAAGCGATGGCTGACGGAAGACTTCGACGGCCGCATCGCGCAGTCGATCGAGGAGTTCATTCGCCACGCTTCACCCGTCCAGAACTTCGCGCGCACGGCCACTCAGGACTTCGAACTGGGTGGAACTCAGCTCAAAAGGGGCGACAAGGTCGTCATGTTCTACGGCTCGGGAAACCGGGATGAGGACGTCTTCGAGGATCCCCATCGATTCGATTTGCAGCGCAGTTTCACTAACAACCATGTTTCCTTCGGCGGCGGCGGGGTCCACTACTGCCTCGGCCACATGGTCGCCAAAGCCCAACTGCGGGCACTGTACTCACAAATCCTCACCAAACTTCCTGCTATGGAGGTCGGCGAGCCGGTGTACCTCTTCAGCGACTTCATCAACGGGATCAAGCACCTCCCGGTACGCGTATAACAAACTCCAGCAAAGAACAGGAACGACGCTATGAAAATCATTGTCGATCGCGGGCGGTGCACAGGAATCGGAATCTGCGAATCGGTAGCCGAGGACTACTTCGAGGTGGCGGACGACGGTTCACTGATTCTCCACAAGGAGTTGGTCGATGCCGGTGACGAGAACCTCGCCCGGGAGGCTGTTCGTGCATGTCCGGCCAAAGCTCTGACACTCGACGAGACATGATCGTGAACGCAACAGATATCGATCATGGAGCCGGACTGGTTGTCGTCGGGGCGTCACTGGCCGGTCTGCGGGCTGCGGAGTCCGCCCGTCAAGCGGGGTTCGCGGGACCGATCACGCTGGTCGGCGACGAGTTCCATCTTCCCTACGACCGGCCTCCCCTGAGCAAGCAGTTCCTGAAAGACGGCGCCGCGCCCGACTATCACACTTCGGCCGAGGAGCTCGCCGCCCTCGATGTGAAGCTTCGCCTCGGGGCGCCGGCGACGGGACTGGACCCCGCATCGCACCGCGTGCGTGTTGGTGACAACGACTGGCTTCCGTACCAGAAGTTGATCATTGCGACAGGTGCGTCACCACGCTCTCTTCCTGACATGCCGGATCTGGAGGGCGTTGTCGGGCTTCGCACTCTCGATGACGCACTCGCCCTTCGTGAAAGACTCCGCCCTGGAATCAAACTCGTGATAGTTGGCGCCGGATTCATCGGATCCGAGCTCGCCTCGTCCGCCCGAGATCGCGGCGCAGACGTGACGATCGTCGAGGCCGCCCCCATTCCACTCGTCCGTGCAGTCGGCGAGACCGTTGGCCAGGCGCTCGCAAAGCTTCACGAACGCAACGGAATTCCACTCCTGTGCAATGTTCAGGTCGAGGGGCTGATCGGCACCACTCACGTCGAGGCGGTCCGGCTGAGTACCGGCACTTCGTTGCCGGCTGAGCTTGTTGTCGTCGGTGTGGGAGCGTCTCCCGCGACGGGGTGGCTGGCAGATTCGGGTATCGAACTGCACCCGGTGGATGGTGGAGTGATGGCAAACGAGTTCCTTCAGACCTCGCTTGAAGACGTCTATGCGGCGGGCGATGTCGTCCACTGGCCCAACCCTGCATTCGACGGACTGTCGGTGCGGCTCGAGAACTGGACCAATGCTGCCGATCAGGCGCACCAGGCTGCCATCAATGCCGTTGCGCCGGAAGATGCCAAGCCGTACGAGACCGTCCCCTATTTCTGGAGCGACTGGTATCAGAGCCGCATCCAGTTCGTCGGCACGGCAGTCGCCGATGAAGTGGTCTTTGCCTCCGGTGATCCTGACACTGACAAATTTGTGGCGCTGTACCGCTCGGGCGATCGACTGGTCGGCGCTGCCACCTTGAACGAACAACGCAAGATCATGAAGCTGCGTCGCATTATCGCAGGTAAAGGCGTCTGGGCAGATGCGCTCGAGCTCGTTAATCCCACGGAGAAGAAATCATGACCACTACCGCAATAGCCGCCGTTCTGCGTGACAGCGACGGCAAGTTCGAACTCGAGGAAGTGGAGCTCGGGCCGCTGGAGTCGGACGAACTTCTCGTCAAGGTGGTCGGCGCCGGGTTGTGCCACACCGACCTTCTGCTACGGGATCCCAATTTCCTGGCGCAGACCGGGCCGATCATTCTCGGCCACGAAGGTTCCGGCATCGTCGAAGCGGTCGGCAGCGCGGTCAGAGGCGTCGAAGTCGGCGACCACGTGCTGATGAGTTTCGAATCCTGCGGTCGCTGCCGCAACTGCCTTGCCGGAAGCCCTTCCTACTGCGACGAATTCATGTCTCGAAACCTCACGGGGCGCCGCGCGGATCTCAGTACGGGTGCGCTCGATCGGAATGGTAACCCGGTGGCGAACCGGTGGTTCGGGCAGTCGTCCTTTGCCACGCACGCCATTGCAACCGAACGCAATGTGGTCGTGGTCGACAAAGCGCTGCCGCTCGAGCTTCTCGGTCCTCTCGGCTGCGGCTTGCAGACGGGCGCTGGTTCGGTTCTCAACGAAATGAAACTGGCTGCTGGACAAAGTATTGCAGTGTTCGGAGCCGGTGGTGTCGGACTTGCGGCAGTGATGGCAGCCAAGGCTGCAGGTGCCCGTGACATCGTCGTGGTCGACCTGGTCGACTCTCGGCTCGAAACGGCTGTAGAAGTTGGTGCTACCCGAACGGTGCGCGGCGATGCACCGGATCTCGTCGAGGCAATCAAGAACGGCGGGCGTGGACTTGACTTCTCCTTCGAAACGACCGCAGTGACCTCTGTTATCACAACGGCTGTCAGCATCCTCGATAACCCGGGTAAGGCGGTGTTGGTGGGCGGCGGTTCCGGAAAGCTCGACATCGACCCAGTTCTGTTGGCAGGCAAGTCAGTGACGTATGTGCTGGAAGGGAGTTCGGTCCCGCAGGTCTTTCTCCCGCAGCTGGTGGATCTGTGGCAACGCGGTTGGTTCCCCTTCGACAAGCTCGTCCAGACCTACACGCTCGATCAGATCAACCAGGCCGTGGAGGATTCGCTCTCCGGCAAGGCAATCAAGCCGGTGCTGACGCCGGCGCACCACTGACCACGAAATGGATCGAGAATGACCTCAACGGATTCGCTATTCTTTTCTGCCGCAGCAACATCGAACGGACGCGATCTCCCTACCACGGGTAGCTTCGGGGTGATCAATCCCGCGACGGGTGAGGTATTCGCACAGGCACCGTCCGTCACGCCGGATCAGCTCGACGGTGTGTTCGCCGCGGCTCTGACCGCGTACGAATCTTGGCGGTTCGACGACGAATTTCGGCGTGACTCATTGCGCCGAGCCGCAGACGTCATCGAGAGCCGGATCGGCGAACTGGCCCCGATCCTGACGATGGAGCAGGGCAAGCCCCTCACCGATGCCGCAATGGAATTCGGCGTCGCGGCGATGTGGCTGCGCTACTACGCCGATCTCGACATCCCTCGGGAAATCATCCGAGACGATGCCGAGGGCTTCGAGGAGGTCACCCGTCGACCGATGGGGGTCGTCAGTGCCATAACCCCGTGGAACTTTCCGATCGCGCTTGCGATGTGGAAGATCGCGCCGGCACTGCGCGCGGGCAACACTATCGTCGTCAAGCCCTCTCCGTACACACCGCTGGCAACGCTTGCGCTCGCCAACGTCCTTCGTGGCACCTTCCCTGACGGTGTACTCAACGTGGTCACCGGGCCGGATCCGCTTGGCGCAACTATGGTTTCGCACCCAGTTCCGCGCAAAGTCAGCTTCACCGGTTCGACCTCGGTCGGGCGAAAGGTCGCTCTCGGGGCTGCAGACGGCCTCAAGCGCATCACTCTGGAACTCGGCGGAAACGATCCCGCCGTCATTCTCGGAGACGTGGACGTCGAGAAGATCGCACCCAGCCTGTTCCAAAGTGCATTCAACAACAACGGGCAGATCTGTCTGGCCGTCAAGCGCGTGTACGCACACGAAAGTATTCAGCCTCAACTGGTCGAGGCCCTCAGTGAAATTGCCAAATCCGTCAAGGTCGACGAGGGCACTGTCGACGGAACGGTGCTCGGGCCCATCAACAACAAGCCGCAATTCGATCTGGTCAAGAGCTTGGTTGCGGATGCGTTGAACAACGGTGCGAGGGCCGCCGCCGGCGGTGGACCAATCGACCGCAAGGGTTACTTTCACCAGCCGACCATCCTCGACCAGGTCGACGACGGTATGCGCATCGTCGACGAAGAGCAGTTCGGTCCGGCGCTTCCCATCGTCTCGTTCCGAGACGAGGCCGACGTCATCGTCCGCGCCAACCGCGGAGAGTACGGACTTACCGCGTCCGTGTGGTCGGGCGACGCCGAACATGCCGCAAGGCTCGCTCCGCAGATCGACGCCGGTCAGGTCTCGATCAACGGGCATGGCAGCGGTGTTCTACCGCATCTCCCGTTCGGCGGTCACAAGTCCAGTGGCATCGGAGTCGAAAATGGCCCTTGGGGTCTACACAGTTTCACCGAACTGCAGGTGATCACGGGGCCGTCGCGCCACTAGCCGCTATGCGGTCGACCTTTGGCAACCAATGTCCACAGAGTGCTGGACATTGGTTGCCATCGGATTTCCAGTGGTACTTGGAATGCGTGGGCGAACGCACACGTCCGAAAAAATTACGAACACTTCGCAATAGTCACCGATATCCCTCCAGGAAAGAGGACATTCATGTCTACCGTGGTCAACAGCGAGCGCGAGGATCGCCAACAGCCGACGGGCATAGCAATGCCCGGCGCCTGGCTTCTGGGCCAACGTGATCCCAGTCGGCCCGCGATCGTTATGGAAGGCAAGACAACAACTTTCGGTGAGCTTGTCAGTAAGGCCAACCAGCTCAGCAACAAGTTCGCCGATCTGGGGTTGACCAGAGGCGATGTCGTCGCGGGTCTACTGTTGAACGGTACCGAGTTCTACGAAATTACTCTGGCATGCACGCAAAGTGGTTTGTATTTCGTTCCGATCAATACTCATCTGGCGGGACCTGAAGTCGAGTACATCGTGCGCGATTGCGACGCGTCCGTCCTTATTGTTCACGCAGAGCTCGCCGACAAGGTTGTCGGCCGGATAGAGGACGCAGTTCCGCACCGCGTGGTTATCGGTGGCGCGCCGGCCGACTGGTCCAGCTACGAAGCCTTTACCCTCTTCGCCGACGAAACTCCCGCCACCCGCTCGCTGGGCTCGGCGATGATGTACACCTCCGGCACAACTGGCCGACCGAAGGGCGTCCGCCGCCCGATGATCGATGCAACGCCCGAGAGCCCGCTCCAGGCGACCGGTCCGTTCTTCGGGAACGTGGGAATACCCCATGGACCTGGACGGCATTTGGTGTGCTCGCCCGTGTATCACGCTGCGCCGGGCGGTGTTTCACTTTCTCTGTTGCATGCTGGGCACACGCTGTACGTCTTGCCTGGCTTCGATGCCGAAACGGTGCTTCGAACGATCAGCGACAAAGCCATTACTTCCTCCCATATGGTTCCCACGCATTTTCAGCGGCTTCTCGATTTACCGGCAGGCGTTCGTAACAGCTGTGATATCTCGAGTGTCGATGTTCTTTTTCATGCCGGGGCTCCGTGTCCTCCGGCAACCAAGCGCGCCATGATCGATTGGTTCGGTCCGGTTCTGGTTGAATATCTCGGCTCCACCGAGGGGCTCGTGTGCGTGTGCTCCACCGCCGAGTGGCTCGAACATCCGGGCACCGTCGGGCGACCGGACCCGAGCGCCGTAGTGCTCCGAGGGCTGGACGGAGAGCAGGCTCCCCCCGGTGAAGAGGGCACTATCTATTTCAAGACCAGCCCATTCGAATACTTGGGAGATCCGGAGAAGACCGCTGCTGCGCAGTGGGGCGAATTCACTACGTCGGGAGATGTCGGACGCTTCGACGACGACGGCTACCTGTACATATTGGATCGGCGCGCAGACCTGATTCTCTCCGGCGGCGTGAACGTGTATCCAGCGGAAGTCGAGGGCGCACTGCTCGAACATCCAGACGTTGCCGACGTCGGAGTCATCGGCGTCTCCGACCCGGAGTGGGGCCAACGAGTGGTGGCGATCGTCCAATTGGCGTCCGGATTCAACGACGACGAAGACCTCCGCGCAAAGCTGGACCAACACGTACGTGAGCAGATCGCCGGCTTCAAGCGACCGCGCGAGTACATCTTTGTCGTGGACTTTCCGCGATCGGCCGCGGGCAAGGTGTCGCGCCAAAAACTGCGGGAACTTGCCAACGGTCAGTAGTGACACCCCATGCGTCGGGGCGACCCATCCGCCCGACATAGCTAATAGTCCCCTCACGTTGGCACGTCGACGCAATCTGCGCCGCCTCGTGGACCTTGCAGAATCCACGGAAGATCCTGCTTCCTGCCACGGCTCCCAGGATCGCCTGTGGTGATCGCATTCGCGGGCTCCTGGTTGGTCAGTGACCTCGGTAATCACTGACCAACCAGGAGCCCATGAGTCGTTCTACGCCGCAGCACCGTAATCCGCCTCTCCCGAAGCGAGAATCACGGGCGCTGGCTGCTCAGGCGCCTCAGGGGAGCTTTTGGCGGTGGCGGAGGGATTTGAACCCGAGTTGACCACCAGGGGCAGCCGTTAGCATCACGCCATGGAACTTGGGGTACATTTCGCGCTTTCAGACCACGTGGCAGCGGAACTTCTCGACGCACGTGGCGACGACGACAGACTCGATGCGTTGGTCGAGGACATCGAGGAGACAGGGCGCTCCGAGTTCTCATGCGACACGGACAAGGCGTGGGACCCGATCCTGTGCTCCCTCTCCAACGGCGGGTACCAGCGCGCGCCCGAGAACTGGCCGGCATGTGGCGTGATCTTGGGGGACGAGGACCTCAACACGAACACCGACGACCAACTGATTACCTATATGACGCCCAATCGGGTCGCCGAAGTCGCCTCGTACCTGGCGGAAATCACCGAATTCGAGTTCGGCGCAGGCTATGACGCGATGCCGCTCGACGACCGCAACCCGGAGTACGGCGTGGACGAGCGCACGTACGCCTGGGGTTGGCTGCAGGAAGTGGTGGACTTTTTCCAGCGCGCGGCCCGCGACGATCGGCACGTGGTGTTCACCGTGCGGTTCTGACTGCCCACCACTGTCAGCAGGCGGGTCTCGATCGTCCTACTCGTTGTGTCCTACTCGTTGTGTCGAGCGACTCTCAACGCAGCTGCAGCACCGGCAAGAAACACAAAAAAAGCTCCCCACCTGCGTGAACAGGTGGGGAGCTTTGGCGGTGGCGGAGGGATTTGAACCCTCGGACGGGGGTTACCCGTCACACGCTTTCGAGGCGTGCTCCTTAGGCCGCTCGGACACGCCACCGTTGGTGACTTTACCGGATGGTGTGCCCGAGACCGAAATCGCCTGGTGGCGGATCGTTAGGTCAGCTTGTCCTTGACGCTGGAAGCAGCATCCTTGACCTTCTCACCAGCGTCTTTGACCGCCGATTTCACCTGGTCGCCTTTGCCTTCGTTTTCGAGGTCTTTGTTGCCGGTGACACTGCCAGTAGCTTCCTTGGCCTTGCCGCCGAGATCTTCTGCCTTGTTCTGAGCTTTGTCTGCGATTCCCACGAGTACTCCCTTGAGTGAACGCGAAACAAATCACCTTCCGGCAATTCGCAGATACCGTGACGGCATCTGTCCTCCACCATGCCTGCGTCTGCCGGTTACTGCCACCCCGATGTGGAATCCGTCTCGCTCGGGAATAGCGGAATCAGCCCCGCTGATCGCGGAAGAAATCCTCCAAAAGCCCAGCACATTCGTCTTCGAGCACCCCACCGCGCACCTGCGGACGGTAGGTCAATCTTCTGTCCCGAACGACATCCCACAGCGATCCGACGGCACCGGTCTTGGGCTCCCAGGCCCCGAAAACGACCCTGGAGACACGGGCGAGAACCAACGCGCCGGCACACATCGTGCACGGCTCGAGAGTGACGGCGAGCGTCGCACCTTCCAGACGCCAACCGTCGCCGTAGATTTTCGCCGCTGCACGCAACGCGAGAATCTCGGCGTGAGCCGTGGGATCGGACGACGCTTCCCGCGCATTGGCCGCACGGGCAACCTCGACGCCGTCCGCGTCGAAGACAACCGCGCCAACGGGAACGTCGGAGACCGATGCACTGCGCGCGGCACTGATGGCCGCACGGATCATGCGCTGATCGTCAGCGAGTGACATCTACCGCGGGAGCTTGTCGAGCACGGCAGAGAATTCGGATTCGAATCCGAGTCGCTGCGCGATCATCGCCAATTGCTCGTCGGGATACAGATCAGTATCGGCGGTGATCACCGAGAGAACGGGTTCCGGTAGCCCCAGATCAGCCAGGACCGACAGATCCCCCTCTTCCCAGGGCTCGACATTGTCGAGGTCATCTGGATCGATGTCGGGGATTTCAACGTTCAGCGCGTCGAGGACGTCCGCTGCGATGTCGTAGTCGATCGCGGCGGTCGCGTCGGAAATCAGCAGATGCGTTCCCGTCGGCGCAGGACGCAAGATGATGAAGAACTCTTCGTCGACGTCGATTAGGCCGAAAACGGCACCCGAGCTACGAAGCTCGCGGAGTTCGGTTTCGGCGCTCGACAACGACGTCAAAGCCGCAGAGGTCAAAGCCTTGACCGTCCACTTGCCTTCGTCACGTACCACTGCCACGCCGAAGCCTTCGAACTCCTCCGACTGGTTCGAGGAGGCGCTCTTGTTACTCGCGCGCTGTGCACCCATGGCGCAACGGTAGCCCGGCTAGTGCCCGTGAGTGAAGTCCGCGCCCGGATATGCCAACCTGAACGGGTGTCTGCGACCGATTCTGCCCCTCCCGTCTGCGTCCTCGGCCTCGGTTTGATCGGCGGTTCGCTGTTGCGCGCCGCTGCCCGCGCCGGTCGCGAGGTGTGGGGTTACAACCGTTCGAGCGAGTCGGCCGACGCAGCGCGCGCCGACGGTTTCGAAGCCAACACCGATCTTGCTGCCACTCTTCGGAAAGCTCAGGAGACCGGCGCAATCATCGTGATCGCCGTGCCCATGCCGGCCGTCGACGCCACCCTCGAAGCCATTGCCGCACATGCCCCGAACAATCCGATCACCGACGTCGTAAGTGTGAAGGGCGAGGTGAAGGCAGCCGTCGAGCGTCGTGGCCTGAGTGCCCGCTTTGTCGGCGGCCATCCCATGACCGGAACCTCCGCGTCTGGCTGGGCTGTTGGCGACGCAGACCTGTTCATCGACGCCGTGTGGGTCGTGGCCACCGACGACGGCGTCGACGCAGATGTGTGGACGCAGGTCGCGGACCTCGCTCTGGACTGCGGTTCCGTCGTCGTTCCGGCCGAATCTCTCGAACATGACCGGGCTGTGGCCCGGATTTCTCATCTGCCGCACCTGCTCGCCGAATCGTTGGCGATCACCGGCGCCGCCGGTGGTGAACTCGCGCTCGGGTTGGCCGCCGGATCGTTCCGCGACGGCACCCGCGTGGCCGGCAGTGCGCCGGGACTGGTGCGGGCAATGTGCGAGGGCAACCGCGACGCTCTGCTGGTCGCACTGGACGAGGCTCTCGCTCTACTGCAGAGGGCGCGAAGCGAACTGCACGCGCACGGTTCGACAGCGGAACTCGTCGATGCCGGGTTTGCCGCGCGAGGAGCCTACGAAGGGCATGAGCGTTGGGACATCACCGAGGTGAGCGTCGGAGAATCCGGCTGGATCGACCGGATGCGCGACGCCGGCCGCCGCGGCGGCGTGATCCGGCAACGCAGGTAGATCCCCGCTGTCAGATCCCGACTGTCAGATCCGGCCGGCCAGTCCTGGGTAATCGAGGATGAATCCTTCGTGGTCGACGGTCACCGTTGCACTCGATACGGGTGACATCACGCTGATGCCGTCGGTACCGCTGCTGTACGTGATGGTTGCGGCTTCGACCCGCAGATCCAGCAGGTTGACGTACACAACCGGAACCTCGACATCTTGGGTGTCGTTCTGCAGCCCGAAACGCCTGATGGGAAGGGTGTTGAAGAACGGGCTGAGGATCACGTCGACGTCGAGCGCGCCGGAGAAGGACGAGCGCTGGTGGTTGGCGCCGTTCTCCACCATCCAGGTTCCCTCTTCGTCTCGGCTGATCGACATCTGACGCTCACCCGCAGCGAGGGCGGTACGCACCGACAACCTGCGCGTGATACCGGCCTCGTCTGTGACCAGGTCATATGAGGCGCTGAATGCGGGATGTTCGCTACACGCGCCACCGATGATCCGGCCTGACGCCTTGATGCGATTTCCGCTCAACTGCACGCGTACCGACTCCATGCGAGGAGCGTTGTGCGCCTGCCAGGTCAATACCGCAGGCCAGGATGCGCTATCGGAAGGTTGGATGCTCACCCGACCACGGTAATGGACGATGCCCTCGAGAGCACTGCTGGCTGGTGATTATTACTGCGATCAGGGACCTTTTCCGCGGCGTCGGTGACCTGGGACTGTGTGTGTAAGGCGATTCACAGCCCGATACGGCCGCCGATACGTGCGGAATGCCGGTGCGCGAAAAGTTGTGGCAAAAGCTGTCGGACTTCTCGAGTAACGTGCTTACAAGTCGGTTCGTGAGGAAGGGTGCTGTGACGTCGTCGCAAAGCATGGTGGGGTTGTTTGCCGGTATCGGTGGGCTCGAGTTGGGTCTGTCGGAGCACGGGTGGAACACCGAACTGCTGTGTGAAATCGACCCGGGCGCCCAGGCAGTTCTCCGTTCCCGGTTCTCGGACGTCCCCTTGCATGGCGATGTCACGAAACTGCGTGCGCTCCCGGCCGATATCGACTTGGTTGCTGCCGGTTTCCCGTGCCAGGACCTCTCGCAGGCCGGTAAGACTGCGGGCATTACCGGCGCCCGCTCGGGCCTCGTCGACGAAGTATTTCGACTGGTCAAGCGCAAAAAGGGTCCACGGTGGCTGGTCATCGAAAACGTGCCATTCATGCTGCAGCTAGGCAAGGGCGCAGCCATGCGGCACATCACCGACGCTCTCGAAGACCTCGGTTACACGTGGGCGTACCGCGTTGTCGACGCCCGGGCATTCGGCCTCCCTCAGCGCCGCCAGCGCGTCATCATGCTGGCATCGCGCACCGAAGATCCCCGCGAAATCCTCTTCGGACAAGATGCCGGTGAGCGACTCGGCGGCGACCCTGCCGATTTCCCGTGCGGCTTCTACTGGACCGAGGGCACCCGCGGACTCGGTTGGGCCGTCAACGCCGTACCGACGCTCAAGGGCGGTTCTTCCGTCGGAATCCCCAGCCAGCCGGCCGTCCGCTTACCTTCGGGTGAGATCGTCACGCCAGGCCTGGTCGACGCCGAACGTCTACAGGGTTTTGATCCCGACTGGACACTGCCGGCCGTCGACGTTCCCGGCCTACGCCACAGCCATCGCTGGAAGCTCGTCGGAAATGCCGTGAGCGTGCGAATGGCGTCGTGGGTGGGTAGCCGTCTGGTCGATCCCATCGAATACGACGCGGAGTACGAGACACCCCTCGAACCTGGCGACGCCTGGCCGAGTGCCGCGTGGGGCCGTAACCGCCAAGCGTTCCGCGTCCACACCTCGACGTGGCCCGTTCAACACGACTACGAGGATCTGAGCGGATTCCTCGAAGACACTCGGTTGCTGTCCGCTCGGGCTACTGCGGGCTTCCTCAAACGCGCACGGATGGGCAACCTTCGCTTCATTCCCGGATTCATCGAGGACGTAGAAAGCCATCTCGAGCGGATGGGCGGATATCCCGAGGCAGTGGCATGAACGGGGCAGTGGCATGAGCGAGGGTTCACTGTTTCCCGAGCCGGAGACCCTGTTTCCGGAAACGCTGTTTCCGGAACCCCAGCACGAACCACTGTGGGACGCATTGCGACTCGCGGGCGACAAACCTGCGGCAGACGCCGACCGCGGCGAGAAGAAGAACTACGCGCAGCGGCTTTCCAATCAACTCGCCCAGACGGTTGCCGACGCCTTGCGCCCGCTGTACCCCAACATCACCCCCACTGCGACGGGCGAAGGCCAGGAAGCGACGGTAGATGTCGCGAAGGGCCGAAAGCGCTTGGATGTCAAGGCACTCGACCCCACACTCGGCTTGATCCTGTGCGTGTCGATCAAGACGTACAACTTCCAGGACTACAGCCCCCGCAGCGGGAAGCTCGGCCGCTGGACCAAGAACATCGTCCGCAATGATCACGAATTGCGTGGCGAGGCAATGGTTCTGCATCAGCGACAGCCCTACAGCGTTCTGGTGGCCGTCATGTTCGAGCCGTACGCCACGTGCGACGACGGCGACCCCACCAAGACCAGCGACACCGGCAAATCCTCGTTCGCCCACCACGTCACGACGCTGTCGAAGCGTTCCGGCCGCGGCAAACGTGCGGTTGTCGGCGTTCCGGGTAAGGCGTGGGTTGATCTGGGCGCCGAGGACACGCGCTACGACCTCTTCGAAAAAGTGTTCATCGGATTGTACGAAACCGATGGCGGCGTACGCTTTTTCGACGTCGACGAGCCACCTCCCCGCAACGGCCGTCCCACCGAGAGTCAAACACTCTCGTTTGACGATTTTGTCACCATCGTGCACGGTGAAGTGGAGCGTCGCAACAGGTTTGCCCCCACCTGGTCAGACCCGGACGACGGCGACGACTCCGACAGCTGAACCCCACGAAAGTGAAGACAGTGCCCGCGACGGATCCGACAACCAGCGCTCGAATGAGCGCACAGCGTCGACGCGACACCAAACCCGAGATCGCGATCCGGCGCGAACTCCATCGGAGCGGACTGCGGTACTTCGTCGATCGGGCTCCCGTCAAAGGTGTTCGTAGACGGGCCGATTTGGTGTTTCCGCGGCGGAAGGTGGCCGTGTTCGTCGACGGCTGTTTCTGGCATTGCTGCCCGCTCCACGCGACATACCCCAAGAACAATGCGCAGTGGTGGGCGGACAAGTTGGCCGCCAACGTGCTGCGAGACCGGGACACCGACGCACGCCTCGCCGAACAGGGCTGGACCGTCATCCGCATCTGGGAGCACGAAGATCCGTCGACGGCAGCCGAACGCGTCCGGAACACTCTTCTGTCTCCGTAAGCTTCGTGAGGTGAGCGGACTTGGTGGAGCGCGAGTAGTTCTGGCGGGTGCGTTGATTCTCGGTGGAATCGTGTACTCGTCGTGGGTTCTGGAGTTCTTCCTCGACACCGGACTTGATCCGGTGACGTCGTTCCTCAGTGAACTCGACGCGGCAAATCAGAAGTACCGCGACGTGTTCGGTAACGCCGACGTTATCTCCGCCGTTTTGATGTTGGTGTCAGCGACGCTCGGGCTACTGGTTACGGAGCGACGCAAATTCTATGTGGCGGGCTGGATTGCACTGGCTGTGTTCGGCGTGGCCACGATTGCGGACGCGTCGTTTCCGCTGGACTGCTCCGGCCCGGATTGCGCGGCGAGCGAGCCCGGCGGACTACTGCCGCAACTACATCACGTTCATGCTTTGACCAGCAGCGTAGCGGTCTTTGCGATCTTCACCGCGATGATCACGTTCACCGTCGGGGCCTTCCGTTATCGCGAGCATCCGCTGTTGCGCACCGTCGGATTGGGCCTTTTGATCGTGACTTCCCTTGCGACGGTGTGGATGTTGACAACTAACGGCATAGAACTGGCCGGCGGCGGTAATCTGGGCTTGGGAATCGCCCAACGTGCACAGGTTTTGGGAATGTCTTTGTGGCTGTGCACCCTGGGTTGTGCGGTATTGCGGCGACAGGAAAGGTTTTTGAACAGCGATTTCGGGCGATCCTGACATACACGGACCTACCGAAGGGTGTGCCCATGTCACTCGCGTCGACGTTCTTCTCCCACCCACATCAGGCGTTCACCACGGGGTTTTATCGCAACGAGTCGTTCGACTACGAACTGCGAGTCCTCCTCGGACAGGCAACGTACGGCGCCTCCGATACCGGCGAAGTTCTTGCTGCCGTCGCCGAAGTCGGCGACAAAGACCACGAGGGTTGGTACGTCGCGTGGTTCGACCTCGGATCGCGGATCTTCGAAGAAGCCGAGGAATCCGCGCGCGCCGGACATCCGCGCAGCGCGTCGAGTGCGTACCTGCGGGCAGCGTCGTACTTCGCTGTGGCCGTCAATGCCGTCGACGGACTGACCGACGACTCTGTTCTAGTTCCCACGTTCCGGCATCACCGCAGCGCGTGGGACGGTTTTGTCGACACCACCTCGCACTCCGTGGAGCGCGTGCGGATTCCGTACGAGGACACCACGATGCCGGGGTACTTCTTCCGTCCACCCGGAGATGTACGACGCCCGACGCTCATCATGGTGAACGGCAGCGACGGCCCCATCAGTTCGATGTGGGTCAACGGCGGCGCCGGAGCGCTCGAACGCGGCTACAACGTGCTGATGTTCGACGGACCGGGTCAGCAGTCCATGTTGTTCGAGAACAATATTCCGTTCCGCCATGACTGGGAAACTGTCATCACCCCTGTCGTCGACTTCCTGATCGACCGACCCGACGTCGACGCGTCGAAGTTGGCGATGTGCGGCATCAGTCAGGGCGGCTATTGGGTGCCACAGTCACTGGCGTTCGAGCATCGGATCGCCGCGGCAATCGCCGATCCCGGCGTGGTCGACGTATCCGCGTCGTGGCTCGTTCACATACCGCGCGGCATGCAGAACTTGCTGGAAGAAGGCAAGTCGGAGGCCTTCGACCGGGACATGGCGATGGGGTTGCGAGCGTCGAAGGAAACGGCCCGCACCTGGCGGTTCCGAGCCCGGCCCTACCTGACCGACGGCTACTACAACACTCTGGCCGAGGTACGGAAATACCGCCTCGAACATGTTGCGGGCTCGATCACCACTCCCCTGCTGATCACCGATCCAGAACACGAACAGTTCTGGCCGGGGCAATCGCAACGCCTCGCCTCATTGTCCGGCGGGCCCACCACGGTGGTTCCGTTCACGGCAGCAGAAGGCGCGAGTTTCCACTGCCAACCGATGGCGAGGCGCCTCACCGACCAACGCATGTTCGACTGGCTCGACGAGCAGTTGGGTCTCTAGACGACCGAAGCGACCTTCGCCGGACGGTTCAGCAACGTTGCACACATCGGGAGCAGCAGAACGGTAATTGCGCCCGCCGCCACCAGAATCGACGCATTGTCCGACGACATCTGACCGGCACTGACAGCAGCACCGGTGACGGCCACGATCATCGGCAACCCAGTAGCCCCGTACAGCGCGACCTGTGCACTCTCCCTGGTACTGAAAGGCGGTTCGACCTTCTCGAACTTGGTCGTGAAAAACACCGGCACACCGCGAACCACGATGATGAGAACAAGGAACGCCAGCAGGACGGTGGGATTCTCCGCGACCGCCGACACGTCGATTGCCATTCCGGAAGTGATGAAGAAGATCGGAATGAGGAATCCGAAAGCAATACCGTCGAGCTTGATCTCCAACCGCTCGTTGCCGTCGGGCATCAGGCGTCGCAGGATGAAACCGGCCGCAAAGGCGCCGAGAACAACGTCCAGCGAGAATACGGCCGAGAGTGCACCCAGCCCGACCAGCAACAAGATCGTCAGGCGAACCGTGGTCTGTGCTGTGGTGTCCGCGCCGGAACGGACAAGTGTGTGCGTCCACGATCCGTGCGAAATCAGCTTGGTCGGCAGCACCGCAAGAATGACCGCGATCAGCGCGAATGCCGCGAGAACCACCAGCGACAGGACAGCGCCACGCGCACCGAGCAATACGGCCATCGCAACGACAGGGCCGAGTTCGCCGACAGCGCCGTGATTGAGGACCGTCCGGCCAAGCCGGGTGTCGAGGATTTTGTTGTCCTTGAGAATCGGCAGCAGGGTGCCCAACGCCGTTGACGTCATCGCAATCGCAACGGCCGCTTCTGCGGAGATCACACCCTGCGCCCCCAAGAGCGCGACAATCGCAAACGCCAAGGCGAGGCAGAACAGCCACGTGTACAGCGCTCGCCGGCCACCAGCGCCGCTCAGTTCCTTGCGGTCGATCTCGTAGCCGGCGAGCAGAAACAGCATGCCGAGGCCCAGTTCCCGAAGGATCCCGATGGCCTCACTCTCTGCCGCCAAGTTGAGCGCAAATGGCCCGACAACCGCGCCGGCGACCAACAGCAGCACAACTTCCGGTACCAGGCGCCGCGGGAACAGGCCCGCGACAAAGGGCGCGAGCGCAGCGATCAGCGCAATCCAGAACAGCGACGAGGCAATTGAGGGCACGGATCATTATCGGGCATTTACGACAGATGTGCCTGCGATTACATCAGCGGCGCGTTACCGCTCTGAGTTATTTTCGCCAGAACAGGTGGTGGGTCATCCCACTCGGGCTTGGCACGATCTCGAGATTGAAACGGTCACGCAGCTCGTCCGGCGACTCCCAGAGACGGAGCCCGGAACCGAGCTCGACCGGAGAAACCGCGACGTGCATGGTGTCGACGAGATCCGCGTCGAGAAACTCCCGGATTGTGGTCACCCCACCGCCGAGCCGGACGTCCTTACCCTGTGCGGCCTCGCGGGCCTGCTCGAGCGCGGTCGTCGGGTCTGCGTCGACAAAATGAAAAGTCGTGTCGGAAAGGGTGAACGACGGTCTTGGGTGGTGGGTCATGACAAACACGGGCGTGTGGAATGGCGGCTCGTCGCCCCACCATCCCTGCCACTCGAGGTCTTTCCAGGGTCCACGCTGGAATCCGAATTTGTTGCGGCCCATGATTTCGGCGCCGATATTCTGGGCGAAGTCGCGAGAGAAGTAATCGTCGAGCCCTCGACTTCCACCGGGGTCGGTTCGATTCGGCCAGCTGGCCGTGGCTCCGGCCCACGCAAACATATCGCGATGGTCGAACCCGAACGGGCTCTCGAAACTCTGGTTCTCACCCGCGGCGACTCCGTCACTGGAGATGGTGAAGTTCTGGACCCGTAGTAGCTGATTCACTGTGCGCTCCCACACTCTCGATGATGGCAATACGGGAATTAAGACTCGGCGGAGAGGTGAAACTCATCGGCGGCGGGACTATGCATCAAGCCTGATCGTCCATGAGACCGAGCGTGTCCCAAGCCTGCTCGATGCGTCCGGCCGAAAAACGAGCATCGGAGCTTTCGAGCTCGGCGAGGATGGCCTGGACGACAGCGACCATGGCTGTCAGCGACGGAGTCACGTAGATACCCTCGATCGGGGTGATCACGACGTGATCGGCGTATGTGTTCAGGGGTGACGAGTGCAGGTCGGTGAGAACGGCGATAGTCGCGCCCCTTTCGCGTGCAAGACGGGTTAATCCACGCAATGTACTGGTGAGGCGCCAAACATTGATGACGATGACACAGTCGCGTTCGTCCAGGTGTGACACGTGTATCGCCTGCGACGTTGCGGA
Source organism: Rhodococcus sp. WS3 (assembly GCF_003797085.1). Classification (NCBI taxonomy): domain Bacteria; kingdom Bacillati; phylum Actinomycetota; class Actinomycetes; order Mycobacteriales; family Nocardiaceae; genus Rhodococcus; species Rhodococcus sp. WS3. Next base: position 2,911,701 of record NZ_RKMA01000001.1, on the reverse strand, counting down.
GCCGGCCGAGAGGCGGATGTCGTATCCGTAGACGGACGCCAGGTAACTGAGTACCTGTGCGGGTCCTGCCCCGGATCCACTGGTGATCAACACGATTCGACGGGCCGCTTTCATCGCGTCGGCAACGCTCTTGATAGCAGTGACGTTGGCCGCGGACGAGACGGCGGCGAGATTTGCCACGTCCTGCCTCAGCATTTGCGCCGCCGCCTCCGTTGATTCGGGGCGCTCGGGATTTGTTGTCACGAGAGAGTCGAGATATTCGGCTCGGAGCGCTAGACGAAGATCGCTCCACCCCTCGAACTGGAGCTGCTGGGCGGTCCGCACAACAGTGGAGACATTCACCCCAGCTCGCTCGGCGACTTCGCGGCCAGATGCATACGAGGCGAACTGCGGCATCTGTGCAAGAACTTGTAGGACCCGATCGGCCTGAGCTCCGAGGTTCGCGCGCTCTGCTCGTTGCGCGAGCATCGTCCCAACCGTCACCTCGGAGCGCCTCTTTTCACTGGATCTAATACATGGCATCAAGCGTCGCTGACGACCTGAAACACGTCACTGGTCGCAGTCACGCTATCACCGCAATCTCAGGCCTCTCTGGGGAAACTTCACATGAACAAAGTGTTGCATGAATCGCAACTATGCATCTAATGTTGCGCGCATCCCGGCCTCGGCGCGAACATTCCCGCAGCCCACGGACAACAATCAATCGTTTTCAAGGAGAGACCATGCACACTCGGGTAATAAACGCCCACACGCTCGAACCCTCGACTGGCGAGCGGCAGAAGAATGCCTGGGTCGATATCGCCGACGGGCGGATCGTCGACAGCGGGGTAGGGCGGCCCCCCGCTTCGCCCGGTGACATTCGAATCATCGATGCAGGTGGGGGAACCGTCATGCCCGGCTTGGTCGACGCACACGTCCATATCCTGGTGACGACGACAAATACCGCCGAAATTGCTGGATGGACGCCCGGCTACGCGACTGTCAGAGCGCTGCGCTCGGCGGGCGACATGCTCCGACGTGGTTTCACCACCGTGCGTGATGTCGGTGGCGCCGACCATGGAATGGCCCGTGCTTTGCAAGAGGGCTTGGTCCCAGGGCCGCGACTGATCTTCGGCGGTAAAGCACTATCGCAGACCGGTGGCCACGGAGACTTCCGCTCTCTCAATGACACCTCTGCGCCCTGCTGTCAGCTGAAACCCGACTTCGGACGGATCGCGGACGGCGTTGATGCCGTTCGCCACGCGGCCCGCGACGAGTTCCGCAAGGGCGCGCATCACCTGAAGCTTGTCGTCTCCGGTGGGGTCGCATCCCCGACTGACGAGATCTCAGCGGTCCAGTACACACAGGAAGAGATACGTGCGGCTGTCATCGAGGCTGAGAACCACAATCGGTACGTCACGGTGCATGCCTACCACCCGCGCTCGGTGAATCAGGCGCTGAGGGCTGGCGTGCGATGCGTCGAGCACGGCAACCTCATCGACGACGAGTCGATCCGCCTGCTCGTCGAGAACGACGCCTTCTTGGTCCCGACAATCATCACGTACGAGGCGATGTACGAGGCCGGTGCTGCATCCGGCCTGTCCGCAGGATCACTGAAGAAGCTCGACGAGGTTCGGACAGCGGCCGTCGGCGCGCTTGAACAGGCCCACCGGGCAGGAGTGAATCTGGTCTACGGCACCGACTTGCTCGGGCATCTGCAAACGCGTCAACTCGAAGAGTTCACGATCCGTGCGCGCGTTCAGCCGATCCTCGACGTGATACGCAGCGCCACCAGCACTGCTGCGCGCTTGCTCGGCATGGAAGGAGAGATCGGCACCCTCGCGCCGGGCGCTCACGCGGACCTCCTCGTATTGGACGGGGACCCGGAGCAGGATCTCACTGTCCTCACCACGCCGGAGCGGTACTTGCGTCACGTGATCCACGGCAGCGGCGTCACCGACATCGCTAGGTGATGGACATAACAGCGGGATGCGGAGGCCTACGTCGCCAATAGACATCAGGCCAATCGGATGCATCCGTGTGCATGTGCAGAAATACAAGAAAGCCCCTCACCGGCATCTCTGCTGGTGAGGGGCTTTCTGTTGTGCGCCCGAAGGGATTCGAACCCCTAACCTCTTGATCCGTAGTCAAGTGCTCTATCCGTTGAGCTACGGGCGCATGTTCTGTTGTGTTGCTGGTCTTGCGTGTCTTGCCGTCGTACTTTCTATCATTTCTTACCCGCCGGTCAAAATCACCGGCGTGGCGGAGGCGAGAGGATTTGAACCTCCGGTCCCTCGTAAAAGGGACAACTCATTAGCAGTGAGTCCCATTCGGCCGCTCTGGCACGCCTCCCTGGGGGTTCCGATCCTTTCGGACCGCCGGGACGAAAGATTACACACTTCTCACCACCAAAGGCAAAACGAGTGGTCAGAGCCCTGATTCATGGCGTTATCGCAGGTTGCCGTCGAACCAGTCGAAGATCCGGGTGCGGGCGTCGATGATCGCGGCTGCACAGGGATCGTCGTCGTCCCGGCCTTCGGGGACTTGTGGTGGTTCGTCGGCTCGATGCTGCAATCCTGCGTAGCTCACCACCAGGGTCGCCACGTCGGCTTTTGCCGTCGCCTCCCTCAGTCTGTTGACGTGCTCGGGTGGAGTGTCGGGATCGTCCTCCCCGTAAAGGGCGAGCCACGGGGCTTGCAGGGACACCGCTGCGTCGAGCAATGCCTGCGCGTCGACGGACAGCGCTTCGACGATCCCACGAGCGGCGACACTCACAGCCGCACCGACGGGACGACTGGTTGCGACGAGCATCGCCGCGGTGCCTGCCGCGTCGAAACCGAGGACGCCGATGGTGTCGGCCGGGACGTCGCGGCCCGTGAGCCAATCGAGGGTCGCGTCGACGTCGGCAAAGAGGTTGTCACCAAAAACATCGCCCTGGATTACCTCGGGTTCACGGTGAAAAAGATGCGGGGCGACGGTCAGCCAGCCGTCGACGGCAAGGGCAGCCATCAACTCGAGGAGCGCTTTGCTGAATTGCCTCGCCTCGTGCAATACGACGATCGCGCCACGGGTCGGGCCGTCGGGTTCCACCACGGTCAGTGGCACAGTGGCGACGCCGCCGTCGGCCACCCGCAGATTCGCGGCATCTCGGAACATTCCCGACATGCTTCCTACTCTGACACGTGGACGGCTCGAGCGCACCGAATCAGAGCGCGCATAATCGGACTGTGACCCCACACATTCGCCCCGACCTCGCTTCGATCCCCGCCTACGTTCCCGGACGCAATTTTCCGGGTGCGATCAAACTCGCGAGCAACGAAACGACACTTGGCCCGCTGCCCAGCGTCCGTGATGCCGTGGCCGAAGCTGTCGGACACGCGAATCGTTACCCCGACAACGGCGCGGTGGCATTGATCGAGACGCTTGCGTCATTCTTGAATGTCGAACCGGCAAACGTCGCTGCTGGTTGCGGCTCTGTGACGCTGTGCCAAGAGTTGGTACAGGTCACATGCGATCCGGGCGACGAGGTCATCTACGCGTGGCGCTCCTTCGAGGCCTACCCGGTGGTGACTCAGGTTGGCCACGCAGTGTCGGTGAAGGTCCCGCTGGCCGAGGATTTCGGGCACGATCTCGACGCGATGCTCGCCGCGATCACGGACCGCACGCGCCTGATCTTCATTTGCAACCCCAACAACCCGACCGGCAATGCACTGTCGAAAGCGGAACTCGAAAGCTTCCTGAACGCCGTCCCGCCCCGCGTCGTCGTCGCTCTCGACGAGGCGTACTACGAGTACTCCCGATCCGATGCGGACGGCATCGAACTGTTTCGCAATCGCCCGAATGTGGTTGTACTGCGCACGTTCTCGAAGGCGTACGGCTTGGCCGGCATCCGGGTGGGTTACGCGGTGGCCCATCCCGAGATCATCGTCGCGCTCGGCAAGGTCCACACACCGTTCTCGGTGAGCGCGCTCGCGCAGACCGCCGCCATCGCGTCGCTGGCCGCAGCCGACGAACTCCTCGCCCGCACCGACGCCGTCATCGCGGAGCGGACTCGCGTTCGCACCGCACTGATCGAGGCCGGCTACACCGTCCCCGAATCGTCGGCGAATTTTGTCTACCTGCCGCTTCGCGAACTCTCTCCCGGCTACGCCGATGCAAGTACCAAATCCGGCATCCTGATCCGCCAGTACGGCACCGAGGGCGTCCGCATGACCATCGGCGATCCGGACGAGAACGATGCCTTCCTCGCATTTGCCTTGACCGACGAAGCCAAGCGCTTGGCGGGAATCGGCGTCAGCGCGTGACACTTGATACATAACTGTTACGCCCAGCCCTAGAATTCGTTCTCGCGGCCAGGCACACTCAGGAAGGTTCGAAACCGGTCCGGAGGAAGGAGCACGAAGTATGACGCGAGGCATCACACGCGCTTGTGCTGTGCTCGCGACTTCTCTCCTCGCAACCTCCCTGAGTGTGACTGGCGTGGCTAGCGCCCAGAGCCCCGATACCGTCTCGGTCCGGTTGCTCGCGTTCAACGATCTCCACGGCAGTCTGCTGCCACCAGAAGGCGAACGCAGCCAAATCATGCAGGCCGACGGTTCGTACACCCCCGCGGGCGGCGCCGCATACCTCGCCGCGTACGTGTCCCAGCTGCGAAACCAAGCGTCGAATTCGTTGCTCTACTCCGTGGGTGACAACTGGGGATCGTCCGCACTGGAATCGTCGATGTTCAACGACGAACCAACAGTCGAACTCCTCAACCGGATGCAGATCAATGCGTCGGCGATCGGCAATCACGAACTCGACGACGGCCTCGCGGAATTCCGTCGGATGGAATCGGGTGGATGCTCCGCGGAAAATGCGTGCACCTTCAGCCCCACGTTCGGCGGAGCCAATTTCCCGCTGATGGCGGCCAACATGACATACACGGATGGCACACCGGCGACGCTGCCCTTCACGGTCGACATCGTGGACGGCGTTCCCCTCGGCGTGATTGCGATTGCGGCAAGTAACACAGCTCAGATCGTGGCACCGGACGGCGTTTCGACCCTGAAATTCGGCGACGAGGTCGAAGCAATCGATCGCACCGCGGACGTTCTCGACTTCTTCGGCGTCAAAGCCATCACCGTGCTGTTGCACCGCGGCGACGAACCGGACATTGCGGGTGGGCCAAACGACTGCAACGTCACATCCGGTCCCGCTCGCGACATCGCGTTGCGAGCATCGCCGAAAGTCGACGTCATCTTTACCGCGGACAGTCATCAGCAGTACAACTGCGAATACCCCGATCCCGCCGGAAATCCCCGCGTGGTGATGCAGGGCGCGTCGCACGGTCGCATCGTCTCCGTCGCGGATGTCGTGATCGACCGCACCACTCGGGACGTCCTGCGCGATCAGACATCGTCGTTCAATCAGATAGTGACACACGATATTTCGCCGGACCCCGACACGGCAGCGCTTGCCGATCAAGCATGGAATGCGGCTGCCGAAGTGGCACAACGTCCCGTCGGGACAATCACCGCCGATCTGACTCGCGACCAGACCCCCAGCGGAGAATCCGCCATTGGCAACCTGATCGCCGACGCTCAATTGGCGGCTGGCACCGCGCGGGGAGCTCAAATCGCTCTGACCAATCCGGGCGGAATCCGCGAAGACCTCGACAACGGAACAGTGACATACCGCCAGGCCCATGCGGTGCAACCGTTCGGCAACAGCCTCGAGGTGCTGTCCATCACAGGGGCGGCGCTGAAAGACGCGCTGGAACAGCAGTTCCAATTTTCGCCGGAATACTTGCCGTTCGAACGAATCCTCGCCCCGTCTGCTGGTTTCACCTACACACTCGACCGCAAGGCCCCCGCCGGGTCACGCGTCTCGGAAATGCGCCTGAACGGCGAAAACATCAACCCGGACACGGTTTATCGTGTTGCGGTCAACAAGTTCCTCGCCGAAGGCGGCGACGGGTTCACAGCCCTGCGCAGCGCCATCGAAACAACCGGGGCGGGCAACGACCTCGACGCCCTGGTTGCCCTGTTCACCTCCGGCTCACCAGTTGCTCCGCCGGCCACCGATCGCATCCGCACGGTCGGCTGAATAGGCATCAGCGAGCCGATTGCCTAGTCTCGACTGGTGATCATCGCGACCCATAACGGCAAGTTCCACGCAGACGACGTCTTCGGCGTATCGCTCCTGAAGCAGCTGTACCCCGACGCCACCGTCGTCCGCACCCGTGACGAGGACGTCCTGAACAGCGCAGACATCGTGCTCGACGTCGGCGGACGCTACGAGCCGGCAGCCGGCCGTTTCGACCACCACCAGCGCGGTGCGGGCGAACGCAACAACGGCATCCTGTACTCGGCCTTCGGGTTGTTGTGGCAGGAATACGGCCTGAAGTTCTGCAACGGCGACGAGTCCGTGTGCCGTCGCATCGACGGCCGCCTGGTCGAGGGCATCGACGCCGTCGACAACGGTCAGGAGATCTACACCCTCAACGAGTTCGGCACCAAGCCATTCGACCTGTCCGCGGTTCTGGATCTGTTCAATCCCATCTCGTCCACCGACGAGGAGTTCGACACACAATTCGAACTCGCAGTTGCGCTCGCAACCCAGATCCTGATTCGCTTGCGCGCCAAGTACGCCGGCGACGCGGCGGCTGAGAAGGAGTTCGCGGACACGTACGCCAAAGCGTCGGATCCGCGATTTGTCGTCCTGGAACGCTTCATTCCGCACGGCCGGGCGGCGTCGGCTCAGCCCGAGCTGTTGTTCACGATCTTCCCGAACACCAACGGCGGCTGGTCGATTCAGACCGTCAAGCCGGCTGATTCGAAGTTCGGTTCACGAAAGCTGTTGCCGGAGCAGTGGCGCGGCCTCAACGGTTCGGATCTGGCGGCCGAAACCGGTGTCGACTCGTCTGTGTTCTGCCACAAGGCCGGATTCATCGCTGCCGCGCACACTCGCGACGATGCGATGAAGCTGCTGGAATTGGCTCTCGCAGAGTAGATCCTCAGCGTGGTTCTTCAGCGACGGAGTGCGGATTCCAGTATCGGCCAGGAATCGTGCAGTGCATCCTCGTAATAGGGCCACGAATGGGTTCCGCTGTCCCGGTAGGCAAACACTCCCGCGATACCCAGGTCTTCGAGCCTGCTCTCGAAGGCCTGGGTGCACGAATAGACGAGCGCTTCGAGCGGCCCACCCCGGATTATCGCCGTCACTCCTTCCAGAGTGAGGGCTGTGTTGTGCACTCCAGGCAATCCGCTGCTCGCAGAGCTGTAGATCGTTTTGCCACGCAACGCCTCCGCATTGCCCGACGGATTGTGATTGCGCCAATCCGGATCCCCGGCCGGCCCCCACATATTCGTGGCGTCGCCGTTCTTGCTGGCAACCGTGGCGCGCACGAAGTCCTGTGAGTACGGCGCCGTGGTGTCGAGACACCCACTGTACGAAGCCAATCCCGTGTACAAGTCCGGATTCCGAGTGATCAGGTTGCCCGCAGCCAGCGCGCCCATGGATACGCCGCCGACAACATTGGTGCCGTTCCCGGCGAATACCTCATCGATGAGGGGCGGTAACTCTCGCGTCAGAAACGACTCCCACTTGTTCACACCGAGGTTCGGGTCGTCGCTGCGCCAGTCGGTGTAGAAACTACCGGTACCTCCCACCGGCAGAACCACATTGACGTCCCTGTCGGCAAAGAACGCCTCGATGTCGGTGTTCTGCGTCCACGTGCTTTCGGTGTATCCCGACTCGGAACCAGCGCTGACCCCGTCGAGGAGATAAAACGTCGGCCGAGGGCCCGGCGCGCTCGCGGGATGCAGAACCTGAACCTGAACTTCGCGGCGCATCGACAGGGAGTCGACAAACACTGCACTGCGAGTGGGCGTCAACTGCTCGATCCGTGCGATACGAGCGATCTCTGTCTCGGGGTGAGCGACAGCTGTATCGGAGTGCGCAACACCGACGAGGCCGAATGCACTTACCGAGAGAATCACTCCGAGTACCACTGACGTCCGCATAAGTGGCCACCTTCTCACATAACGCCCTGTCAGACTGTTCGGTCGTGGCTGCCGATTCGACCGGAGGATTGAGTCGATCAAAAGCCGGGTATGCGTCACTCTTGGCAAGTTCTCCACCGATGCACACACAGGTGTGGATAACTTCATTCACATCCAGCCCACGACTGTGCATAACCTGTGCACAACTACGTGAATTACATCAAGGTTATTCCACCTACCTCGACTAACAGGGTTCTACACAGTGTGGATAACTTTGTCCTCAGATTCGCCGAACCGTTGCCGTTTCGGGCGTGTCCATGCAGTTCCGACCCAACGCGACATGATTTGTTCACAAGGAGGCAACTCCCCATACTGAGTCCATGATCTCCGCCCTGTTGGCCGCTGCCGCCGTACTGGCACTCCTCACACTCGTGCCCGGACCGGACATGGCCGTCGTGACGCAGGCAGCGCTCACCGGCGGTCGATCGTCCGGATTCCGGGTAGCGGTAGGCATCATCAGCGGACTGCTCGTATGGGGCTTGCTCACCGTGCTCGGCTTGTCGGCGTTGCTGGCCGCTTCCGCGGAGGCATACACCGCCGTGAAACTCGCCGGCGCTGCCTATCTGATCTATTTGGGGGCGCGAGCGCTGTGGGGCAGCCGTTCATCCCAACTGCGCAGCATCGACGCACCGCGTTCGCAGAAGGCCGGTACCTGGAAAACCGGTTTCACCACCAACCTCCTCAACCCCAAAATCGCGGTCTTCTACACCAGCCTGCTGCCGCAACTGGTTCCAGCGGGATGGCCGACGGGTCCGTCACTCGCACTCCTGGTGATCATCCACGCAGCGATCTCCATCGCGTGGCTCAGCGCCTACGTCGTGCTTCTCTCCCGCGCCCGTAGCACCTTCGAGAAGCCGAAAGCGCGGCAGGCACTTGAACGTGTGACCGGCACGGTTCTTCTAGGATTCGGAGCGAAGATCGCGCTGGAAGCGCGCTGAGTCGACACATCAGAGAAGAGCACAACAGTGGGCGCGTGGGGATCGGGACCGTTCGAGAACGACGGTGCGGGGGATTTGATTGCATCCATCGGGCACGGTGATTTCACCTTCGAGTCCGTGGAATGGGCGTTCGAGGACGACTACCTCGAGGTGGACGGCGGCCAGATCGCCGTTGCCTTACTCGAATTGGTGCTCATCGTGCGCGCCGATCGCAAACGGGATCCTGCCGTCGAGGAACTTGCTCTCGACGCCTTTGCCGACGCCTTGACCAGCGAGCGGCTCACGTGGCTGATCGAGATGGTGGAGCGCACCATCGCGTCGACCGACTCGGAACTGTTCGAGCTCTGGGACGAGCAGGGACCGGAAGAACTTGCGGCCTGGCGGATCCCGGTTGTCGACGGTCTCGAGGATCTGCGTGTGCTGTCGGTCTGATCTAGGTCAGTAGCCCGCCGACGGATCGATCACGGCAGCGAGGTCCTCACCCGCAGCAAATCGAGCAACGTTGGCGGCCACGTGATCTGCCAGGACGCGCGTGAGCGTCGTAGCCGGGTTGGCGACGTGCGGAGTGATGATCGCGTTGGGCAGCTTCCACAACCGGTGTCCGTCCGGCAGCGGCTCGGGATCTGTGACGTCCAGTGCCGCACCGCCGATCGATCCGGCTTCGAGGGCGTCGACCAGCGCATCCGTGTCGACGAGATTTCCGCGGGCGATGTTCACGATCCAGCTCGACTCCGACATCTGGTCCAGTTCCGCCTTGCCGATCAGATGCCGGGTCGCCGACGTCGACGGTGCAGCGATTACGAAGTGGTCTGCCTTGGACCAGATTTCACCGGTGCGATCGGCCGAGAGCGTTTCGACGGCTCCTTCGACGGGGGTCCCCGAGCGGGTGATCGCGATAACCTCGACCTTGGATGCGGCGAGGTACGGGATCAACGCGCGACCGATTCCACCGCAGCCGACGATCGCCACCGTCGAGCCCTGCAGGGTGCCCACTCGCGGATCGAATTCTTCTTTACGCCACGACTGTGCCGCCAATTGTTCGGGGAGAGAGCGTACTCCAGCAAGGAGGAGCATCATCGTGTGCTCGGCCACGTTGCCCGCATACGCGCCGGCAGCGGACGTCCAGACCCGCTTGTCGTCGATGACGCCGGCGTCGAACCAGGGCTCGATCCCGGCAAACGGCAACTGCACCCAGCGAACCGAGTCGGGCAGCGACGACGGGAACGTGTCCGGCCCATGCGCCCAGACGACGCCCTCGGCCTCGGCGAGTGGAACGAGCACTCCACCGGCTCGGCGAATCCCGTCGGCAAGGTGCGGATCCTCGACGGGACCGAGATGGATGCGAGGGGCGCTGGTGCCTGTCATGAGAGACGCTTTCTATTCAAGGGAAGTGGCGGTGGGGCGATCCGACGACGGCAGTCATGTCCCCATCACCGTAGAGTATCTCCCGTTCTCTAGCCGTTTGCTTTCGCGATCGAGTCCTTGCCCTCTGCGGCGCCGCCCTTGATGGTGTCGTGCTGGACGGGAACGAACTTCTTCTTCGGCAGCAGGAACAGCCACGTCGCAAACACGAACGGACCGGTACCCGCCGGCAGACTGATCGGCGCGAAGGCCGAGACCAGGGTGCCGTGAATGACTACCGTCACCAGCACCCCGAAGACCGTATAGACAAACACACGCCACGACGGGTTGTAGAACACCGACCCCAAGGCGATAGCCGTCAACACCGAGCTGAGCCCGTAGAGGCCGTTACCGACGTCGACAGTGTTTGCGCCGAGCGCAAGTACCGAACCGATCGCTACGGCGGAACCGATGAGGGCGAACACCGCCGCCCACCGGGACGCAACGAGCAAGGCGACCACGAAGATTATTCCGGTGACGGTGTTGTTGATCAGAAATATCTGGGAGACGTTGCGAAACAGTGTGTCCCAGAGGAAGCCGAACGTGATGTCGGCGTGAACCGATGAATCCCCGATGTGCTGCGGGAACTGTGCGGCACTGAGGTCCGACGTTTCGATCCGCAGGAACTGGAAGGCGGCCAGAAGGAAGAACCAATTGACGAGGTTGAACGGAAAGGTCAGCGCCGGCACACCCCAGGTCTTGAAGACGTTGGCAACTGCAAGAAAGGCGATAGTGGACGCCGCAGCACCGACAACCAGGTAAATCCACAGCATCACGCCGCCGGCAAGGAACGTGGGAAATGCTGCGCCGACCAGGATTCCGTTGTATCCGTACAAACCGATGCGCATCGAATCGTCATCCGAATGCAGCAGCATCCCGGTAACCGTGGACACCACCAAACCCACTACCGCGCCGATCGCCACGGTGATCGTGTCGGCGGCTATCGCACCCCAGAAAATACCGATGAGGAACAATAGGCCGGTCAGTGCATTGCCCTGAAACATCACCTGCCCGGAGCCCTTGAGGTTGGTGTCGATGAATCGCAGCACGACGTTCCTGTCCGCGATATCGTCCCAGGGTTTGGTGATGGTGGTCATCGCACATCCCTCACACTTCTTCTCCCGGCGAACCGCGTCATCCCCAGAGCGGGACGGGCGGAATAGTGGTATCCAGAACCGACTTTCGAACGAGCGACCAGAAATCACGAACCTTGGCTTTGACCGGTTCACTCTCGGGCCCCAGGACCTTGAAGATCAACCCGGCATCGTTCGGTAGTCGGCTCGCACCCGAGAAGACCTTCCCATCGGGCCCCGGAACAACCTGTTCCAGTATCTCGTCGGCATTCTCTTTCGGAGTGAGCAGAATGACGTTGCCAAAGACGTCGTACTCGCCCATGATTCCCTTGTATCGCACCGGGAAACGCTGCGGTTCGATCACCAGTTTCTCGGTGAAGAGATCCGCTCCGTCCGGGCGCCGCGCCTTGATCAGGGTGGAGTACAGGTCGTAGACAAACAGCTCCGTATCGGACTGGGCGCTCCTGTGGTACTTACGGCCAGGCATCACAATTTCCGAAAATAGCAGCGTTGCAGACGGATCCACCGTGACATCGGTGCGTGCGAAGTACCTCGCATTGCGGTGCGGGATAGTCACACCCGGCATCAGTTCGAGATACGAATTCTCAGCCAAGGTCACCTTCTGCAACTGCGACGCATGATTCGCATCCATTTGATGCACCTTGGTTGCCGACTGTGTCGTGACGTGCGCCAAGGATCCGGGTTCCATGTCGATGGTCAGGAACAGCCGATCACCCTGCAGCACACTGCCGGACGTCGAGATCATGTAAACGCACGGCATTGCCGGCAACGCTTCGTCCCAGTACAGCGCTTGTTGAACAAGTAAAGGCGTCTTCCGATACATGTCCCGGAGAATCGTCTTGTCGCCGCGATCGACAAAACGCATCTCGAGCACCCCGGTCTTGCCCACCTTGCCGGCCGGGGCTTGCTTCGGCTGATCCTGGTACTGGTCGAGTTCCGGAACGGTCGGGATCGGCCCCGGGAGCGACCGCGCGGCCCCCGAGGCAGCTGGAGCGCTCACTTGGCGCTCGCTCCCACTTCCTCTTCGTCGAAGAGGACACCGTGCACGATGAGGTCCACCACTTCCTTGATTCCCTCGCCGGTCATGCAATTGGTGAAGACAAACGGCTTGTCACCGCGCATTCCCTTCGAGTCTCGATCCATGACACCCAGATCGGCCTTCACGTACGGTGCCAGATCCGTCTTGTTGATGACCAGGATGTCCGACTGCGAGATCCCGGGTCCGTTCTTACGCGGAATCTTATCTCCCGCAGCTACATCGATGACGTAGATGAAATAGTCGACGAGAGCGGGACTGAACGTCAGAGTGAGATTGTCACCACCACTTTCGATGAACACGATATCCGTGTCCGGGAACGTGCGTTCCATGTCCTCGACCGCCGCGAGGTTCATACTGGGGTCCTCGCGAACGGCGGTATGGGGACACGCACCAGTCTCGACTCCCACGATACGTTCTTCCACGAGAACACCTTTGAGTGCCTTGCGCACATGCTTGGCGTCCTCCGTGGTAACCACGTCGTTGGTGATGATCAGTACACTGGTTCCCCGCTTCACGAATTCAGGCGTAATCGCCTCGATGAGGGCAGTCTTGCCCGAACCCACAGGACCGCCGATTCCGATGCGAGTTGTCTTCTTCATGATTCTCCTTCTAGTTCATGAACATTCGGACATGCGCCTTGACGTGAACCGCTGCCAGAATGTCGATCATCGGGGAAAAGTTGGACATGTCATCAAGCCCGTACTCGCGAACGGCCGTATACTCGCCGTCTGCGGTTTGATTCACCTCGAACAAAATCTCCTGCGTGGCAAGGTGATCTACCCGAACGATACGGAGCGCCGCACCGAGCAACGTCATCGCCACACCGTACTGATGAACGGTAAAGGCATCATGCTCCGGAGAACCCATCTCCGCGAAGGCAATTCCGAGACCCGCCGGATACGTGCCGGGGGTTTCTCCAGCCTCGATCGCCGATAGCCACTTGCCGAACAACGTCTCACCGGCGAGTCGGCCGCCGAGCTCCGCCAGCTTCTTACCCATCCGGGTAGTCATCGTTCGGGACTCTTCGTTGAGTTTGCGTTCGATCACGGCATGATCCGCCGCCAGAATCGCCGAGAAATTACCGTCCGACGCACCCCGGTGGGCGGCCAGCACGGCGATACCATCGCATGTCGCACCCTGATGCGCGGCCGAGAGAACAAATTCCCGCAACGACGGAGCATCGGTGACAATTCCTTGCGCCACGGCCGATTCCAACCCGTTCGAGAACGAGAAGGAACCGACCGGGAACATCGAATCGGAAAACTGCATCATCCGCATCGCACGGTTGATGCTCAGCTGCGACCCTTCACACGAGGGGGTCATGGGTATGCCCCTCACCCTCGCGCGCTGCCGCACCGAACAGTCGGCGTGCCTCGTGCGGAGCAATGTAGGGAATGACCTCGGAGCCAGGAATGAAGGTGTACTCGATGCCCTCGAACGCATGGGTGCGCATCACCGAACCCATGACCGCCTTGTCTACCGTCAGCGGAACATAGACCTTCATTCCCTTCACCACTGCCGGCCAATGCTGGTTACCCACAGCGTGACCCAACTCGAGACACGTCTGGATCATCTTCTCCGGCGTCACGTCGAGCAATGCACTGAGGTCGATCTCGAGCACGTCCTTGAGGTTGATCCGCGCGACAACGACGGTGTTCTCCGGCTCGTCCCACAGCAGAATGTCGCCGTCCTGCAACTGAACACCGCGGTCGAGTGACACCGCCAACTCACGTCCGCCGACCGTCGTGCGTCGCAACCGGCTCTTCTGCGCTTCCCACTGATCGAGTGAAAGTACGTCGATTACTGCCTTCTCGAGTCGACCGGCCCACTCTTCGTCAGTCTCCTTCCCGAGCAGCGCGTCGACTCGAGCAGGCTTGCCTGTCGGCGCCGTCATCTCGCCGTGAGTGTGTGCGATTGTTTCAGACACAGGAGTCCCCTAACTGAAGAAGTAAAGTTGGTTCAGGCGAATGGATTCGGCCGGTTCTACGTACGCGTGAACGCCGTCCGCCGTCACCGCGAAGGTCTCCGGATCGACCTTGATCTCCGGAGTGGCAGAGTTTCGCACGAGGTCGCGTTTGGTCACGGTGCGAGTGCCCTCGACGGCAAGAACTTGACGCTCGAGTCCTAGTCGATCCTTGATGCCGTCATCCAACGCGGCCTGGGACACAAACGACACCGAACTCTCGGGCAGGGCCTTACCGAACCCACCGAACATCGGCCGGTAGATCACCGGCTGCGGGGTCGGTAACGATGCGTTCGGATCTCCCATGGCGTGCCAACTGATCATTCCGTTCTTGATGATCATTTTAGGCTTCGCACCGAAGAAAGCGGGTTCCCAGAGAACAAGATCCGCCATTTTTCCCGGCGCGATGGAACCAATGACATGGGACAACCCGAATGTCAGGGCCGGGTTGATCGTCGTCTTCGCGACGTACCGTAGGACCCGGAAGTTGTCGTGCGTCTTGGAGTCCTCCGGCAGCTTTCCCCGGGCACGTTTCATGCAGTCGGCTGTCTGGATCGCCCGGAGCCAGTTCTCCCCGACACGGCCCATTGCCTGCGAGTCGCTCGAGAACATCGAGATGACCCCCATGTCCTGCAGCACGTTCTCCGCACCGATCGTCTCCGCGCGAACGCGTGACTCGGCAAACGAAACATCGGACGGCACTTTGGGATTGAGGTTGTGACAAACCATAATCATGTCGAACAACTCGGCTTGCGTGTTGATGCCGTACGGCAACGTCGGGTTGGTCGACGCTGGAAGAACGTTGTCCTCACCGGTCACCCTCAGGATATCCGGTGCATGGCCGCCGCCGGCGCCCTCACTGTGATAGGTGTGAATGGTGCGGCCCTCGAATGCTGCAATGGTGTCTTCGACATAGCCGGCCTCGTTCAACGTATCCGTGTGGATGGCAACCTGAACGTCCATCTCGTCGGCCGCACGCAGCGACGCCCGGATCGCGGCTGGTGTTGCGCCCCAGTCCTCGTGGACCTTCAGTCCCGCGGCACCTGCCTTGATCTGCTCGATCAATGACGGATATCCGGACGAGTTGCCCTTACCCAACATGGCGATGTTGACGGGAAGACCCTCATTGGCCTTGAGCATCATCTCCATGTTCCAGATACCCGAGGTGATGGTGGTGCCGTTGGTACCGTCCGACGGCCCGATACCGCCGCCGATCAGCGTCGTCACACCACCACTGAGCGCGTGGTACGCCTGCTGAGGAGAAACGAGGTGGACGTGCGGATCAATACCAGCGGCAGTCAGAATCAGCTGCTCACCGGAGATGGCATCCGTTGCCGGTCCCGTCGTGAGTCCCGGCGTCACCCCGTCCATCGTGCTCGAGTTGCCGGCCTTGCCCCACCCGACGATTTTGCCGTCCTTGATACCGACATCGGCTTTGACGACGCCGATCGTGGCGTCGAGGATCACGACGTTGGTGATCACCAGATCGAGTGCGCCATCGCGACTACACGACGCCGGATCCTGGCCCATACCGTCGCGCAGAGTCTTGCCGCCGCCGTAGATCGACTCATCACCGATGGTTCGAAGATCTTCCTCGACCTCGATGTACAGGTCCGTGTTGCCGAGCCTGATCTGGTCACCTTTCGTGACACCGAACAGGCCCGAATACTCTTGCCGTGAAATGCTTGTCATGAGTATTGCTCTCCTTCGGCCACCGTGAACGAGGCTCAGTCGGATTGTGGTTCGGACAAGAAGCCGAGCTCATCTGCAAGAGCGACGGCACGGGGCAAGCGCGGGCGATACGCGGCGTGCGTGGGAGCCCAACCGTCCACCAAACTGTTGAATCCGTGGGCGCGCTGCTTGCCGCCGAACGGCACCAACGTCACTTCCTTCTCGTCTCCCGGTTCAAAGCGCACGGCAGTACCGGCCGGGATGTCCAGACGCCAGCCGAACGCCTTCTCACGATCGAAGGACAATGCTCGATTGACCTCCATGAAGTGATAGTGCGATCCCACCTGAATGGGCCGGTCACCCGTATTTCGCACACGCAGCTTCAGACGCGGCCGACCTTCGTTGATCTCGATCGGTTCATCCCGCAGGACGTATCCCCCGACCGGAACCTTCTTCTCGTCGCCGGAATTCTTCTTCGATGATTTTGTTGCCATCTTCGGGTGCTCCTGAGTTGGTCTTTCAGCCTGAGTTCGTTACGGCTACTGGATGGGCGAATGCACGGTGACGAGGCGGCTACCGTCGAGGAACACCGCCTCGACCTGCACGCGCGGAATCATGTCCGCGACACCGTCCATGACGTCGTCGACGGTCAATGCGTGCGACGCGTCCGCCATGACTTCCTCGAGAGTTTTCCCCTCGCGAGCACCCTCCAATGCAGCCGCCGTGATGACAGCTACCGACTCCGGGTGATTAAGCTTGAGCCCCTTTGCTTTTCGTCGCAGAGCCACGTCAGCCAACATGAGGATGGTCAGCTTGTCGAGTTCTCTCGGTGTCAGATGCATTCCGACAACTCCTTCTCGCTCATACTCTTCACTTCCGTGTGGTCAGCTGGAAAGCTGGTCAGGTCCCGGTACCGGGTGCGCTCGACCCCGACAACGGTTCCGCGGCTTGCTGCACAAATCCGCTCCTCCTTCCGAGGGAGTGCCGGTTGATTGCGTCGAGCACGGCTTGGGCGCGGTCGGACGGTACAAGAACTTCGACCCGCAATCGGTCGGTGAAGACGACGTCGTTGCGTTGGCCGCGGAACTTGAGAGAATCCGAATCACTCGCGGACACATGGGCTTCCGAAACCACGATCGACTCCGCTCCCGCAGCCAGCAATGCCTCACGCAACTTCTCCGACTCGATGGTCTGGAGGACCGCAGTGATCAGTTCATGCTTCGGCGCATCGGGATGTGGAGCAAGCTTTTCTCCGTCGGCTACGACTCCCCCGTCGAACCCGGTCGATTGCGGTGCTCCACCTGCTTCGACAAACGCCGGGTTGTAGCGGTATGCGTCCATGCCTTGCTGACGACGGTCGATATTCACCTGGTCTTTCGGAGCCAGCTTGAGCCCGATCGTCTTCTCGATTCCCATGGCGATCAACCAGGTCACGACAAACGAGAAGGCGATGACGGTGATCAGAGCCAAAGCCTGCTCACCGAGTAGACCGAGTCCGCCACCGAACAGAAGTCCGTCGCGGCCGATCGGGTTGATCGCCTTCTCTGCAAACAAACCGAGAAGCAGCGATCCGAGGATGCCGCCGACAAAGTGCACGGCGATGACGTCGAGTGCGTCGTCGAACTTGAAGATGGACTTGAGCGCCAATCCGAAGTGGCAGATCAATCCGGCAAGCACACCAATTGCCAAGGCGGAGAACGTACTGACGAAGCCGGCGCAGGGTGTGATGGTCGCCAAACCTCCGACCGCGCCGGTGATTCCACCGATCGCCGTGGCTTTACCCTCGGTGTACCGCTCGATGACCAGCCAGACGACCATGCCGCCGGCAGCGGCAATGTGAGTGTTGATCAAGGCTTGCGCCGCAACACCATCCGCAGCCAGACCGTCGCCGGCGTTGAAACCGAACCAGCCGAACCACAAGATGCCAGCGCCGACCAGAGCCAACGGAACGGAGTGAGGAACGGCTTCCGCGTTCGGCCAGCCCGGGCGTTTGCCGACAACCAACAAGATCGCGAGTGCTGCGGCGCCCGCCGACGCGTGGACGACGATTCCGCCGGCCCAGTCCTGCGCCCCACGGAGCGCCAACCAGCCTTCAGGATTGAAGAGCCAGTGCGCGATCGGGGGATAGACGATGATCGACCACAGAACAAGGAGAACAGCCCACCCCAACGGCTTGAGACGGTTTGCCGTGGCACCGGTGATCAAAGCAGGCGTGATGATCGCGAACATCATCTGATAGGCGACAAACGCCAAGGTCGGGACTGCAACAGCCCCCTCGATCAAGTGGAATCCCGGCGCGGCTGCGGTGTGAATGTCCTGCAAGCCGAAGAGTTTCAAGTCGCCGAGGAAGCCGGATCCCCAGTCGCCGCTGAACGCAAAGCTGTAGCCGAAGACAACCCAGGTGATGGACACCAAGCCGAGCGGAACCAGGTTCTGCTGCAACATCACCAGCGCGTTACTGCCGCGCACCAATCCAGCGTAGAAGAACGCGAGACCTGGAACCATAAAGAGGACAAGCCCTGCGGAAATGAGCACCCAGGCCGTGTCACCACTATTTATAACGGGTTCGGCGAGCATCGGTAAAACCACCTCCGAGTAATAAGACCGTAATAGGTCTCGATTTTTCTCGTTACGCGTACGAACGACGGTGCGCGGTTAACACCGACAGCGAATGTCCAACCGAAGGCGCCGGTGCCATGGTTGCACATTTCGTACCGAATGGTGGGGTTGCTCTCCTCTGCCAACTTAGGGAGAGTTCCTGAATTCGGAGTCGAAACAGTAACGGACAGAACTTATTTCATTCTTTCGGTCACCGAACAATAACAATAGTCAGTCAGCACAGTTACGGCGCGACACCGCATCGCGGCGCTTCTCTAATATGCTTTCGATTGCAAAACATCGAAGTGGAAATAAAAGTTGCCCAAGACCACGTCAATACCTATCCGAATGGTCAGGTAATTACGCGAATTAGTGGCCTAACTGTTCAGTTGAGCATCCACAAAATCCGCGATTCATTCTTGAATACCCCCGCAAGGTTGCGTACTGCAACAAATAGATTGAACCGTGTCTCTGCAGCTGGCGACAAAAAAGTCCCCCACCTGCGCAAGCAGGTGAGGGACTGTTGGCGGAAGCGGAGGGATTTGAACCCCCGGTGGGTTTAACGCCACGCTCGCTTTCAAGGCGAGTGCATTCGGCCGCTCTGCCACGCTTCCGTGGGCGATACTATCCGGTGCACTCGCGAACTGTGAAAACGGCTCCCCGTTACTCAGCGATCGCCGATGGCCGCGTCAACCTTCGAGAAGACGTCTGCCAGCACTTCCAGTTCATTGGGCGTCAACAAATCCACGAGATTTTTGCGCACGCCGGCGACGTGGGTGGGTGCGGCAGCAGCGAGGCGTCGTCGGCCCTCGTCGGTGATCTGCGCGAGCACGCCACGCCCGTCCTCGGCGCAGGTAGTGCGCTCGACTATGCCCTGAGACTCCATGCGACGGATCTGGTGCGTGAGGCGGCTACGAGAGGACAGGACACCGTCTGCCAAGTCACTCATCCGAGTTGAACCGTCCGGGGCTTCCGACAACATCACGAGGATGCGGTAATCCGCCAACGAGAGATCATGCGAATCCTGCAGCTCCCGGTTCAAGACCTCCATGAGCCGCTGATTGCCGTCCATGTATCCGCGCCAGGCACGCATCTCGGCAGGCGTCAGCCACGGAGTTTCTTGCTGCGCGGGCAGCATTTCCTGCTGCGAAGGCGACGTTTCCGCCGGTACGCTGGACGGCTCCCGGAGTACGGGTGCCTCGTCGGTTGTCGTGTCAGTTGTCACGGCTCCCCAGTTTAGACCTGCATACGCCACATTCAGTCTTCTTCAGAGGCCTGAAGTCCTGAAGCGGCCAAAGGCGCTAATGTCCGGAAGTGGCCACCAATAGGGACCTGTCGATTTCCCCCACCGAAGACACCCCAGCCAGTCCCATCGTGAGATCGAAATCGGCGAGCAGGCTCCGCAAAGCATGGCGGACGCCGTCCGCTCCGGCCAATCCCAAGCCGTATACCCACGGTCGCCCGTACAAAACCGCCTTTGCTCCGAGCGCCAGTGCGATGATCACGTCGGCACCACACCGAATACCCGAATCCATCAGGATGTCAGCTTCATGTCCTACGGCCGACGCTATGGGCCCCAACGCGTCCAACGCGGATATCGCCCCGTCCACCTGACGACCACCGTGGTTGCTCACGATGATTCCGTCGGCACCGGCCGCAACCGCGGCGCGCGCGTCGTCGGGATGGACAATTCCCTTGACCGCGATCGGAAGTGACGTCCACTGGCGAAGTTTCGCGATATCCGCCATCCGAACGGCGTGATTGCCGAACAGCGACACCCACGTCAGAACCGCAATCTGCAGTGCTTCCGCACTTTCCTCGGGCGGTGTCGCCAACTTTGCGCGGAAGACCGGATCGGACAGATAGTTCGCGATACCTTTCGCCCGCAGGAACGGCAAGTGCCCCAGTTCCAGATCCCTTGGACGCCAACCCATGCCGGGCGTATCGGCCGTCACCACGATGGCCTTCGCTCCCGCGATGTCAGCACGGCGGACAAGCGATTCGGCAAGCTCGTCGTCCGCCGGCCAGTACAACTGGTACCACCAGTTATCTCCCGACACCGCGCCGACATCTTCGATAGTCGACGAGGCCGCAGTCGACAAAATCGAGCCGATACCCAATTCCGACGTGACCGAACCGACCGCAACCTCTGCGTCGTCGTGTACCAAGCCGAGCACTCCGACCGGCGCGGTCAAAATCGGCGCAGCCAAACGCGTACCGAGCACCTCGACGCTCAGATCACGGGCATCGGGGGCGGCGGCACCTCGAAACATGCGTGGCACTATCGCGTGCTTCTCGAACGCCCGGAGGTTCGATGCTGCGGTGCGTTCGGTCGAAGCGCTGCCCGCGATATATCCGAAGGCTTCGGGTGAGAGTTGCTCACGCGCGGCAGCTTCCAGCCCAGCCGCTGTCATGGGCAGCGACGGGACGGTGCCGCCCAGGCCGCTCAGGTAGATCTCGTTCTGCATGTTCCCGAAGTAAGTCACGACAGCGACGGTAGCGCCAAACCCTCCTATTGCGGGGCGATTCGCTAGCGTCGTATCCATGTACGCCATCACTATCGACCAGCCAGGCGGCCCCGAGGTCATGACCTGGGCGCAGCAGCCCGATCCGGAAGTGCCTCGCGGGCATGTTCTGGTCGACGTCGCCGCGACCGCCGTCAACCGAGCCGACCTCCTGCAACGCCAAGGTTTCTACCCGCCGCCACCCGGCACGAGTGACGTCCTCGGACTCGAATGCTCCGGCGTCGTCAGCCAGCTCGGCGAAGGTGTCACCGGATGGGCCGTCGGCGACGAAGTGTGCGCACTGCTTGCCGGTGGCGGATATGCCGAGAAGGTCGCAGTACCTGCGACACAACTCCTTCCAGTACCCGAGGGAGTGGATCTGCGAGTCGCTGCTTCCTTGCCGGAAGTCGCCTGCACGGTCTGGTCCAACGTGGTCATGCGCGCCGGACTGCGCCGCGGACACACTCTGCTGATCCACGGGGGCGGCGGCGGAATCGGAACTCACGCCATCCAGGTCGGCAAAGCTCTCGGTGCGCGAGTTGCCGTGACCGCCGGCTCGGAGGAAAAACTGGCGCGCTGCCGTGAGCTGGGTGCGGACATCACGATCAACTACCGCGAACAGGACTTTGTCGCCGCTCTCGCCGAAGCCACCGACGGACACGGCGCGGACATCATTCTCGACAACATGGGAGCGTCGTACCTGGGCCGGAACGTGGACGCCCTCGCGGCGGACGGGCACATCGTCGTCATCGGGATGCAGGGCGGACGCAAGGGCGAAGTCGACATCGGCAAGTTGTTGGGGAAACGCGGAAGCATCACCGCGACGGGCCTACGTGGGCGTCCGATAACGGGGCCAGGCGGAAAAGCCGAAATCGTGGCCGACGTTCGAGCCAAACTGTGGCCGTTGATCGCCGACGGTTCCGTCCAACCGGTCGTTTCCATTGAGCTTCCGATCGCCGAAGCGCCGTTAGCTCACCAATTGCTGGATTCGCCCGAAACGGTAGGCAAGGTCATCCTCACCGTGAAGTGACGTAACAGGTACGAGATCAGCCGAGCGTGCCGAGTTCGGCAACAAGTTGGTTGATCTCGTATCGCGTCGTATACGGCGCCAACCCGATCGTGACCGCGCCACCCTCGTCGTTGACACCCAACGCGTCGAGGAGGCGTGAATTGCCGTGAGTGCCGCTCATGACCGCAATCCGCTTGTCTGCGAGATGCGCTGCCACCTTGTCGGCAGCCGTACCGTCGAGCGTGAAGCTGACCGTCGGAACCCGCGTCGGTGCATGCCCGATGACCATGACATGAGGCAGCGCGGACAGGGACCGCAGCAGGTGCTCGAAAAGGCCGTCTTGATAGTTCTGCAGTGAACTGATCGACGTTTCGAGGCGCTCGCGGCGACTGCCAGTGGCCGATTCATCGAGGCCTGCGAGGAAATCGATCGACGCGGTGAGCCCGGACAGCAGCGCGAACTGATGCCCACCCACTTCGAGACGTTCGGCACCACGCGCGTACGGGTTGAGCGAGACGGCGGGGATACGGTCGAGCAGGCCGGGATCGCGGAACACCAGCGCACCAACCTGCGGACCACCCCAGGACGGCGCACTGACCGCGATGATGTCGGCGCCGAGTTCGGCCATATCCAAATGCGCGTAGGGAGCAGCACCAACAGCGTCGACGACCATGAGGCCGCCGAATTCGTGCAGCCGATCCGCCGCGGCACGCACATTGGGCGCCGAACCCACGATCGGCGAAGCCGCAGTCAAAGCTACAAGTCGCGTCGTGGAGGTAATAAGCTCGTTGAACTGCCAACTAGGTAGTTCGCACGTCTCGATTTCAACTTCCGCCCAACGCACCTGTGCGCCGTACCGACCGGCGACGCGCAGCCAGGGCGCCACATTTGCTTCTTCGTCGAGCCGGGAGAGCACCAGGCCGGTACCGAGGCCCAGTCGCGAACTCAGAGACTCCGCCAGCCAGGCCAGCAGGACCGCCCGGTCCGAGCCCAGGACAACACCCGCCGGATCACCGCCGACGAGATCTGCAACGGCGGAACGAGCACTGTCCAGGATTGCCGCGCTACGACGGTTCGAGACGTGCCGACCGGACGACGACGACGCGGCTGCCCGGAATGCGGTGGACACTGTCCGAGAGACTGCGTCGGGAATCTGCATACCCGCCTGCGGGTCGAGGTGGATCCAGCCGTCACCGAGTGAGGGAATCAATCCCCGAACGCGGGCAACGTCGTAAGCCATGCTCGACACTCTAGGGGCATGCGGCTCTGTAGTCGAAGGCAGACACCGAAATACCCGTCAGTACAGTTACTTTTCGGTTACCTTTTCGGGGTTAAGTGCAGTTTGTCGCCCTGACACGACAAGATGGAGCTATGAACAAGCCAGAGGAAGAACGGATACTGGTCATCGGCCCCGACGGCGCGGAGACAAACGGCGCGGAGACAAACGCCGATCGGCAAGACGCCAGGGAGCCCGAAGGCGAATCGATCGCCGACATGGTCGAGCAGCCGGCCAAGGTCATGCGAATCGGCACGATGATCAAACAGCTCCTCGAGGAAGTGCGCGCCGCACCGCTCGACGACGCCAGCCGAGTACGGCTCAAGGAAATCCACCGATCCTCGATCCGCGAACTCGAGCAGGGCCTCGCACCGGAACTCCGCGAAGAACTCGAACGGTTGACACTGCCCTTCACCGACGACTCCGTTCCGACCGACGCAGAACTGCGGATCGCACAGGCACAGCTGGTCGGATGGCTGGAAGGCCTCTTCCACGGCATCCAGACAGCGCTGTTCGCCCAGCAGATGGCGGCACGTGCCCAGCTCGAACAAATGCGTCAAGGTGCACTACCTCCTGGCATGAGCATCGGCGTCCCGCACACACCGGGGAACCCCGGGCACCCCGACCAACAGTCCCCCGGCACCGGCCAATATCTGTAACTCCGGCCACCACAACACCCGAGGAAAAGTTCGCACTGCACCGGGGCCGGTAGGCTCGACCTCCGTGTCAGCATCCGCAACCGAATCCGAGACGTCGGAGCAACCTGTGCCCGTGTCCGACTCCCAGACCTTCCATCGCGCTTTCAAAGACCTGCGCGATGGACTACGGCAGCGCGAGTTGTGGCTGAGCCTCGGTTGGCAGGACATCAAGCAGCGGTACCGCCGGTCAGTGATCGGCCCCTTCTGGATCACCATCGCCACCGGTGTCCAGGCCGCGGCGATGGGCCTCCTGTACTCCGCTCTGCTGAACATCCCGCTCAAGGAGTTCCTGCCGTACGTCACGGTCGGGTTGATCGTCTGGAACCTGATCAGCGCCAGCATCCTCGAGGGCTCCGAAGTCTTCATTTCCAACGAGGGCCTGATCAAGCAGCTGCCGTCGGCGCTGAGCGTGCACGTGTATCGCCTGGTGTGGCGTCAAGTGCTGTTCTTTGCGCACAACTTCGCGATCTACATAGTCCTCCTGTTCGCGTTCAGCATCTGGCAGAACATGAGCTGGACGGCGCTCGCGGCAATACCCGCATTCGTGCTGATCGTGGCGAACACACTGTGGGTATCGATCGTGTTCGGCATCTTCTCCACGCGGTACCGCGACATCGCACCCATCCTCGGCAGCCTCACCCTGCTGCTGTTCGTGCTGACCCCCATCATGTGGACGACGCAGGCTCTCAAGGATCAGGGCGGGCAAGCCGCAGAGCGAGTGAAGCTTGCCGAACTCAACCCGCTGTACCACTACCTCGAGATCATCCGAGCACCACTTATCGGAACCGATCAGCAGGCATACCACTGGTACATCGTCATCGCCCTCACCGTCGTCGGCTGGGCAGTCGCACTCCTGGCACTCCGCAAGTACCGGGCACGCGTGCCCTACTGGGTCTAGAGGAAAAACACATGAGTCAGCCAGTCAGCATCCACACGCAGAACGCGTGCGTCGACTTCCCGATCTTCGACGCCAAATCCCGCTCGCTCAAGAAGGCTTTCCTCGGTAAGGCCGGCGGATCCATCGGCCGTAACGACTCCGATGTTGTTGTCGTCGAAGCTCTCCGCGACATCACGATGACCCTCAAAGAAGGCGACCGCATCGGACTGGTCGGCCATAACGGCGCCGGCAAGTCCACCTTGTTGCGACTCCTCTCCGGGATCTACGAACCGACCCGAGGAACGGCAACCATCCGTGGCCGCGTCGCCCCGGTCTTCGATCTCGGTGTCGGTATGGACCCCGAGATTTCCGGCTACGAGAACATCATCATCCGGGGCCTGTTCCTCGGTCAGACTCGCAAGCAGATGCTCGCGAAAATGGATGAGATCGCCGAATTCACCGAACTCGGCGAGTACCTCTCGATGCCACTGCGCACCTACTCCACCGGCATGCGCGTGCGCGTCGCCATGGGTGTTGTCACCAGCATCGACCCGGAAATTCTGCTCCTCGACGAAGGCATCGGCGCCGTCGACGCGGAATTCATGAAAAAGGCCCGCGTACGCCTGCAGAAACTGGTCGAACGCTCCGGAATCCTGGTTTTTGCAAGCCACTCCAACGAGTTCCTCGCCCAATTGTGCAACAGCGCGATGTGGATCGACCACGGTCAGATCCGCATGCACGGTGACATCGAAGACGTCGTCCGTGCCTACGAGGGCGACGACGCCGCCGAACACGTCCGCCACGTGATCAGAGACATGGAACGGGAGACGCCCGCGTGAGCACACCCGAGAAGATCATCGGGGTCGTCGTCACACACAAGCGTCGTGAACTGCTGGCCGAATCGCTGAAGGTGCTCAGCACGCAGACCCGGCCGCTC
The DNA here is from genome assembly GCF_003797085.1 of Rhodococcus sp. WS3. Classification (NCBI taxonomy): domain Bacteria; kingdom Bacillati; phylum Actinomycetota; class Actinomycetes; order Mycobacteriales; family Nocardiaceae; genus Rhodococcus; species Rhodococcus sp. WS3. The sequence goes on along the minus strand of NZ_RKMA01000001.1, from coordinate 2,885,672 downwards.
GATCACCTCGTTGTCGTCGACAACGCCGACGAAGACGCGGTGCGCGAACTGGTCGAAGGCGCTTCCCTGCCCACCAGCTACATCGGTTCGAAGCACAACCTCGGCGGTGCCGGAGGATTTGCCCTTGGCATTCTGTATGCATTGTCACTCGGCGCAGACCGGGTTTGGCTCGCCGACGACGACGGTCGCCCCGAGGGACCCGAAGTGCTCGAAACACTGCTCGCGTGCGCGCTCCGACACGACCTTGCCGAGGTCTCTCCCGTCGTCTGCGACATCGACGATCCCGACCGCCTGGCGTTCCCCCTGCGCCGCGGCACCTCGTGGCGTCGGTTGCGTAGCGAACTCGACACCTCCGAACTCGGCGACGAGGACCTCCTGCCGGGGATCGCATCCCTCTTCAACGGCGCACTGTTCACCGCCGACGCCATAGACGCCGTCGGTGTTCCGGATCTTCGGTTGTTCGTCCGCGGCGACGAAGTGGAAGTACACCGTCGACTCGTACGATCCGGCCTGAAATTCGGCACGTGCCTGAAGACCGCCTACGTACATCCCAACGGCGCCGAGGAATTCAAGCCGATTCTCGGCGGGCGGATGCACACGCAATACCCGGACAACGATACGAAGCGCTTCTTCACCTACCGCAACCGTGGGTACATCCTTGCACAGCCCGGAATGCGCAAACTGCTTCCGCAGGAATGGATTCGGTTCGGCTGGTACTTCCTGATCACGCGGCGCGATCCCGGAGGTCTGCGCGAGTGGATGCGACTGCGCAAACTCGGCCGGGAAGAGAAGTTCGAGCGCCCGAGTTAATTTAATTCGGTTGCACCGCTCTGCCACCGTCTGAGACGATTCTGCACCGACGCATGGTGCGTCCTGAGATTTTCGAGGAGTGAGTATTGATGACTGTCGTGTTCTGCACCTATCGCACCGTCAATACTCACGATTCTTCGTACTCGAGGACACCTTCACCATGCCAGAAAACAGCACATTACTGACCGAATACGGTTGGAACGCAACACTTTCGGAAACATTCGACGCACTGCTTGTCAATTCACCTGACACGGAACCTGGGCGCGTCATACGCGTGGACCGCGGCCAGTGTGACATTGCCGTCGCGACCGGTACCGTCCGCGCACTCAGTGGCAGCAATTCGCTGTGTACCGGCGACTGGGTTGCAGTCTCCAAAGTCACGCGCGCCAACACTGCGCTCGCCAACACCACGGGCGAGACCGAAACACCCACGGTCGCTTCGATATTTCCGCGATCGAGCAGCATCGTTCGATCCGCGGCATCCGGAAAATCCGAAGGTCAGATACTGGCCGCAAACGTCGACACCGTCGTCATCACCACGGCGTCGGACGGCGACGTCGACCTCGGGCGCATCGAGAGACTACTCGCACTCACGTGGGAAAGCGGCGCAACACCTGTCGTCGCGCTCACCAAATCCGATGCAGCTCCTGATATTTCCGCCGTACTTGCCGAAGTCTCCGCCATCGCACCCGGCGCAACAGTGCTCGCCGTCAGCGCAGAAACCAACGAGGGGATGGACGTACTCGACGCAGTTCTGGACGGCACCGTGGCGATACTCGGTCCTTCCGGCGCCGGCAAATCAACTCTTGCCAATGCGCTCCTCGGTGATACCGCCGCGAGCTGCGTACTCGAAACGGGCCGGGTGCTCGAGACAGGCCGGGTGCGGGCCGGCGACGGCAAAGGACGCCACACCACCGTGACAAGAGAACTGATTCCGTTTTCCGGCGGCCGGACGCTCATCGACACTCCGGGGCTGCGGGGCGTCGGCATGTGGAACGCCGGCGAGGGTATCGACAAGACGTTCCCCGAGATCGAGGAACTGATCTCGGCCTGCCGGTTCTCCGATTGCGCACACAACTCCGAGCCTGGGTGCGCAGTCGTGGGCGCACTCGAACGCGGTGATATCGACGAGCGGAGACTCAGAAGTTATCGGAAACTACAGCGGGAGAACGCGTGGAACGCCGCACGCAGCGACGCCCGACTGCAGGCGGAACGCACGCGAGAGATCAAGGTGCTCTCCCGCCGCATCAAGGATCATTACCGGGGCCGAAGGCAGTAACGGCCGAACCCTGGCAGCATGGGAGTGATCCCGACGAGAGGTTGCCATGTTCGAGCAGTTCCGTTCCAGCGCCAGGACCAAGCTTCAGCGTGCGGTATCCGAGGTGATCGAGAACGCCGACCGCCATAATGCCGAGCGCACACGGCAGATTCTCGACGAACTAACGCGCTCGCACGACGAACTGGCCGGGGCCCGCGAAGATATCGCGGGCCTTCGGAGCAGAATCGACGAACTGGAATTCCGCCAACGCCGCGACCTTGCCTACGCAGTCGATCTGAAAGCAACCGCGTCGAGCGCGTCGTTCATCCTGGAACACATGCGGGTGGCGCAGACGTTCGGTCATCCTCACGACACACTGCGACACGCTCTGAATTTGGTCGAGATTCCAGGAATGGCACTCGAATTCGGCGTCGCATCCGGAATGACCTTGAAGATCATCGCCGACGAATTTCACGAACGTGATGGCATCGTTGCCGGCTTCGACGTGTTCTCCGGGCTACCGGAAACATGGCGAACCGGATTTCCGGCCGGTGAGTTCGCTCAGGAATCTCTCCCCGAAGTACCTGGGGCACAACTTGTTCCAGGGCTTTTCGAGGAAACGTTACCGACATTCCTCGACCAGGAACGTGAAACTGTGGCGTTCCTGCACGTCGACGCCGACCTCTACTCGTCGACCAAAACGGTGCTCGATCTCCTCGGAGACCGCCTTGTCCCAGGATCGATCATCGTGTTCGACGAATTCTTCAACTACCCCGGGTGGCAGAACCACGAATACCGGGCGTGGACGGAATACGTCACACGCACCGGCATCTCCTTCGAGTACGTCGGTTACACCTTCGACAACGAACAGGTGATAGCCAAGATAATCAGGTGAGAGTCACTTCTCGTACAGGCGAGCCCAGTTCTCGCGGCTGGTGAGCTGCGGGAACTCCCGGGCGAATGCCTCAGCAACACTTGGCGATTCGGCCAGGAATCGCTTGATCACGCCGGCAAGGCGACCACTCATCTCGGCAGCCGTCTCACTGTCGAAGCGGCGTTCACGCACGCCACCCTGCGAAGCGTCGGTCACGAAGACATGATCGAAGCGTCCGACGTGCCACCACTGCGCGTCCTCGTAGGAGATCGCCACCGGACCCCGCTCGAGCTGGTTGCGAGCCTGCATCACAGCGCGTTTCGCAAGAACAAGATCGGTCCACAGGCCGGTCTTGGGACTGGGCGCAACGCGGCGAATCGGCAGCCTTCCCGGCAACTCAGACGCCGGACGAGTCACCGTCTCCGGGAACCGCTTTCGCTCCTGGTTGATCGTCGCCAACGCCGTCTGCCCACCGTCGGCCAGGCCCGCCGGGCCTTCGAGGAATCCCTCGATCGCCCGGATTTGTGTGTGCGCAAGGCCGTACTGCAAACCGACTATCGAATGCGAAATGTCTCGCGCCAGTTGCTTGGCCAGTGTCTTCGGCGCAAACCCTGGATCGAGTGCCGCGGTGATCAGACCGTTGCGAGTACTGAAGTAGTGGGCAAAACCGTCGACGTCCTTCCAGTAGAAGTCCGCATGCCAGACCGCGGCCGACGGCAACGTGATGGTGGGGATTCCGGCCCGTCCGGCGCGCAGGCTGTACTCGACGTCGTCCCACTGGAAGAACACCGGGAGGGGCAGCCCGATGCGTTCGATGGCTTCAGCGGGGATCAGGCACGTCCACCAACCGTTGTATTCGGCGTCCACTCGGCGTTCCGGCAGCTTCTCGAGCACGCTCCGGTTACGGACCCCGTGCTCGTCGGTCGGCACACCGCGCTGAAGGGTGCCCAGATCGACGCGTTCACCCGAAGCCAACAAGTAGTCGGGATTGAACAGGAAAAGCATCTGAGCGCCGATCAAGGCCGGTTCCGTTGTCATGTTCGCAAACGCACTCAGTCGAAGGACCGATTCCGGTTCACACAGAATGTCGTCGTCCATCAAGATCACGTCGGAGTGCGGTCCGGCCTCCGAAGCCTCGTACAGTCCTCGCGTGAAACCGCCGGCACCGCCCAGGTTCGCCTGCCGCAGGTACTGCAGGCGCGATCCGAACTTCTTCGACACTTCCTGGAAAAGCTCACGACTCTCCACCGGATCGGTGCCCTGATCGACGACGTACAACGCGTCGAGCAACCCCAACACGCGTTCGTCGGACGCAAGAGCCTCGACGGTGCGCGCACAGTCGTCGGCGCGGTTGAACGTGCAGATCGCTACCGCTACCGGCCGGATCAGCTTCGGTGAAACGACGGACCATTCGACGTCGTCGACAACTGCGCCGCCGCCCTGCGCTTCGAACTGCAACCACAGCGCGCCGCCGTCGACAAAAGTGTCGAGCGGCGCAGTCATGGAAATCTGCTCGGTTCCGGTAACAACGACATTGGTCACGATACGACGGTGACCACCGATGTCGGACGCCTGAATTTGAACGCGGCAGGCCGTCTCGGCTACGACGCGCGCGGTGACGGTGACCTCGGTGACAGCCGTCCACCGCTGCCAGTAGCTGGCCGGAAATCGACCGAAGAAAGTATTGGTGTGCGCAACAGCTCCGGGCTGAAGTCGCAGTTCGAACCGAGATCGTGTCGACATGCCGACCTTGGTTACGGCGTACAACTCGTCACTGGCGACGGGAGAGGTTCCGGTGAACAACGTGCGCTGCGCTACCAGGCGATCCGAGCTCGCACGATGTTCGATCAACTCGACCCCGCTGTCGGACTGCCCGGTGTCGGACTGGCCATCGGTCACTTTCACGGTATCCACACCTCGCAGGGTATCGCGAACCCGCTCACCCCCGCGGCAAGCACCAGGCCACGCTGGTTCTACCCGCGGTACCCCGGGCCGGCCACCGCGGCCAGCTCCTTCTTCCGCCGGCGAAGCGACAACAATCCGTTTGCCATTTGAATGACGTCCTTGGGCGAAATCCGGCTTGCATGCGCGAGGTGATCGTCACTGAGACGAATCGGAACCTCCACAGGGCGCACGCCCGCCAATTCCAGCGCGTAGTCCAGTTCCGTCGTAAACAGAAAACCTCGCTCGGCCAAAGCCGGCGCGATCTGGCGCACCAAGGTGCCGTCGACGATGAACGTTCCCTGCGGATCACCCGTCCGGGTACCCAGTATGGCTCGCCGAAGGGTGGCAAATCCACCGGTCATGATCGCTCTCAACAGGCCACGCTGCACCTCGGATTCCGCGTGGGCCTTCGAACCGATGACGACAGGAGGAACAGACCCCAAATCAGCCATCACACGGTTCGCGCCTTCGATGTCGCCGAAACCGAACGGCAGATCGTCCGCGGTGAGCAACACCCGCTCTCCCCGTGACGCGATGATTCCCGCGCGCAGTGCCGCACCCATGCCTTTGTCACTGGTCATGGGACGGAAAGTCACGGCCGGCCAGGACCAGGCAGCCGACAACGCGGCACACACGTCCGCAGTGTTATCCGTGGAACCGTTCTCCACGACGATGATCTCGACTGGGCTGGTGCTCTTGGCAGGGTTGGCGCTGAAGTACTCGGCGAACTGTCGCACCGTCGACTCCAGTACCTCTCCTGAGTTGTATGCGGGGATGACCACCGAAAGCTCCGGCGTAGCTGATTCCCCACGAACGGGTTCCGTCCGCGATGTCGCCACGTGCCGATCTCCTTCTTCCCCGACTGCAGTTCGAACTCGTCGGAATACTACGCTCCAAGGAAATGGGCTCCGAGAAACAGGGCACTGAGAAACAGGGCTCTGAGGGATAGGGCACGCCCCGGGCTCCGAAGTACAGCCATCGACTCGACGACGAAAGCACATCGTGAAATCTGACTTGCCGCTTGCTCAACGCGTAGTGCCGCCGATTCTGCTCGCCGCTCTGGTTTCGATCGTCGCGGCAATCCCACTGATTTCCAATCGCTGGTTCTACTACTGGGACGACAGTGCAGCAGCTTTCACGCCGGGATGGCACACGATCGGCGAACGAATTCTGTCCGGTTCGTGGCCGACCCTCATTCCCGAATTGTGGGCCGGTGGAAACGTCACCGCCGAAGCCCTTTACGGGACATACAATCCCGTGATCCTTCTGGATTCGGTTGCCATCGCGCTCATTCCGAACCTCGGCATCGGGATCACGCTCGTCAAAATGCAATTCATGGCCATACTTGCCGTCGGTGTCTACCTCGTGGCTCGGCAGTACGGCGCAAACCGGTCGATGGCATTCATCGCCGGATTTGCCATGCCATTCGCCGGTTACACGCTCTACTTCGACGCTTCCAGTTGGGCATCCGGACTGATCGCCTTCGCGTGGATCCCGCACGTGTGGTGGTCGACGCGTGCCAGTGCACTCGGGCGCGTGAATCCGCTGGTACCGATCGCATTCGGCTATCTCGCCATGACCACCGGCAACCCGTACGGAGCGGTTGGCGTCGCTGTCGTCTATATCGCCGTCATCGCGGAATGCATCGCGATCAAACGGGCAGGCAGTATCCGGTCACTTCTCATCAGTGCCACGGCGATCATCATGCTGTCGCTGATCGTGTACCTGCCACTTCTGTTCACCACCGGCGTATCCGTGCGCACGCAGTCCGGCATCGCGAACGACGGCTCGCTACGCCCCGATCTCGGTGATCTGATCAACGTTTCAGGACCTTCCAACCAGCCGTACGTCACGGCATTTGCATCACCTGCCATGACGATTCCCCTGGTCTACCTGGCTTGGTTCCTGATCCCGCTTGCTCCCTGGATTCGATGGAGTTCGCTCAAGGCGCTGGGGCGTCACAGTGTTTCGCTCTTCGTCTTCGGCGGAATCTACGTGGTGCTGCTTCTCGGCCCGTCGAATCTGTGGCTGTTCCGTTGGCCGGCAAGACTTCTCGAATACGGCCAACTGCCCGCCATCGTTGTCACGGCGGTTGCTCTGTCCGCAGGCTTGCAGCGTGATCGAATCCGCGCGCGATCGATCATCACCGCAGGATTGTTGGCGCTCCAGTTCTATCTCGCCTGGTCGAATGTCCCCGAAGACATCGGCATTCACTTCGCATCGCTGCTCATCACCGTGGTTCTGACGGCCGTCGCTCTGATCGTGGCCTACCGGAAGCCCCGCTACCTGGCAGGTGCACTCGCGGCCGGAATCGTCGTAGTGCTCAGTGCCCAGACAAACTTCTGGTTCACCGGAAACTACAACGTCACACCGTGGAAGTTCCCGCGGCAGATCGCGTTCCTGGAATCGAAATTCGAAGACCGATACCAAGGAACAACTTTCGCCATCGCCGATCCCGTCAACATTCCGCTCGACAACCAAACCGGACAGTGGGGCGATTTGCTGTTCGGAAATGCCTGGCAGCCTGCGGGCGTCGACGCCGTAAACAGCTACGCGGGAATCAGCTACAACGACTTCGTTCAAGCCCTGTGCCTGAACTACTACGGCGGCGTCCAGTGCCCCGACGCAGTCGATCGACTACTCGCCGAGTCACCGGGCACCGGCGTGTCCTGGCTCGACGCGATGCGCATCGATACCGTCGTCGTTCAGAATTCCGGACCGTACGGTGGAAAAAACGCACTCGACGCCCTTCCCGAGAGCGACTGGACCGTCTCGCCCGATCGCGTCGTCACGGTCGGCCGCCGCACCACCGATCACCAGTGGCCGGACGGTCGTGTCTCCGCAACCACACCGGGACTCGATGTTCAGGGCGACGCCGCCGCAACGGACACCCGGGAAACCGTCGAGTACACCGGATCAGGCACGGTCACCTTCGCCCTGCTCGCCTGGCCCGGCTGGACCGCAACCGTAGACGGCCAGTCAGTGGAAACGAAGGCCAGCCCCGGCGGCTTGTTGCAAGTCGATCTACCGCCGAGCGCCGACGCCGGATCGACACTCACCATCGAATTCGCCCCGCCTGGAAGCACATTCGGATGGGGCATCGCCGGCGTCGGACTACTGGTCGCCTTGTCTCAAGGCGCCTGGGCGTTCCGAACGCGGCGCAATCAGGAAGAAAGCGTCGCAGCGAGCGCAGATTCCGTGACTTCGTGAACCGCACGGTGAGCGGGCAGAATTGACGCCCGCTCACCGTCCGCATCACCCGTTCCCTGCACCAACCCTAGGAAATGCGTCAACTGCGCGGCCAGCGGCTCCTCGCTGTAACGGATCGTCGGAATCTCGATGACCGTCTGCTGCTGGTAGCCGTCCCGATCGGTGGGCATGTTGTCGTCGATGTGACGGTAGATCGTGATGTCGCGACGAAGCAGATCGATCTCGATGAGTCGATCAGCCTCGAGCAATGACAGTTGACGGATCTTGCGCTGGCTGATTCGGCTGGCCGAAATAGTCGCCACCGCACCCGAATCGAAACGCAGCACAGCGTCGGCGCAATCTTCCGACCGGTTCTGCACGGAAGTCGGATGGAAGTATCCGAACTCGCCTTTAGCCAAACTCGGCTCCGAACCGGCAAATCCGATAGCCAAGTCGATGTCGTGAATCAACAAGTCTGTCGCGACGCCCGTCGGAATGCGAGAAACGAACGGAGAGTGACGAATACCGTTAACCTGCCACACATCGCCGGAGAACTCGCGTGCAGTGCGAACAGCTGGATTGAAGCGTTCGAGGAGACCGCACATCAGCGGAACACCGGACGCGCGTGAACGATCGACCAAGTCGACGCTCTGCTCGTATGTCGCGGCCAACGGCTTCTCCACCAGAACAGGCTTACCCAGATCGAGAACCCGTCCGGCCAACTCGTAGTGGGCCGGTGTGGCTGCGGCGATCACCACAGCGTCGATACCGTCGAGTGTGTCGAAATCCGCAGCCCAGCGCGTATCGAACCGCTCCGCAACAGCTTTGCCCTGTTCCTCGCGCGGCTCGATCAACAACTCCAACTCGCACAAAGCCGACTGCGCGATGACACGCGCATGCAGCGAACCCATCTGACCGGAGCCGACAAGGGCAATACGGGGCTTGCTCGTGGTCATTTTCAGGCCTCCATAGCGCCGCGCACTGCGGCAACGATCTGATCGACATCTCCGGCGGACAATGCCGCGTGGACCGGAATACTCAAGCACCGCGACGCCACCGACGTCGCAACCGGCGTGTCCTCGATCACCACACGGGGATGTTCGCGGTAGCACTCGTAGTCGTACACAGCCTTGGGGTAGTAGATCCCGCTGCCGATGTCCTTCGCTGCGAGACGCTCGCTCAATTCGTCGCGAGAAATCGGTGCGTCCTCGGCCAACAACAAGGTGAACTGGTGCCAGACATGTCCGCGGCCGGACAGCTCAGCCGGCAGGATCAGCCCGTCGACATCTTTCAAACCGACTCGTAACGCTTCCGCATTGCGTCGACGCGCCTCGACCTGCTGCATGTACGTCGCCATCTGCGGCAGCGCCAAGCTTGCCTGTAGATCGGTCATCCGGTAGTTCTGGCCGACCATCTCGTACTGGTAGCGAGCCCGCATACCCTGGTTACGCAGGACACGAAGTCGGTCGGCTGTCGCGTCGTCGTCAGTGGTGATCATTCCGCCTTCGGCGGTCGTGAGGTTCTTCGTCGCGTAAAACGAGAAGCAGCCCAACCCGAAACTGCCGGCGCCGCGTCCCTCGAAGGTCGCACCGTGAGCTTGAGCGGCATCCTCGACGACGGTCAGGCCATGCGTCGTGGCCAACGGCATCAACGCCCCCATGTCAGCCGACTGGCCGTACAGGTGGACTGGCATCAGCACCTTCGTACGATCGCCGATTCGGGCTGCAGCGGCAGCGGGGTCCAGATTGAAATCGGACTCGGAAATGTCGGCGAACCTGGCCGTCGCACCGGCCTCGAGAATCGCATTCAACGTGGCAACAAATGTGAACGGTGTGGTCAGAACCTCGTCACCGGGCTGCAGATCCTGAACCTGAAGTGCCGCGATCAGCGCCGTGGTGCCATTGTTCACCGCCACCGCATGACGAGTACCGACCAAAGCCGCGAACTCGTCCTCGAGCCGCTTGACCTTGGGGCCCTGCGCGACGATCCCCGATCGCAGAGTGTCCAGCACCTCGCGCTCGACTTCTTCCCCGAACGAGATACTGGATATCGCGATCACTGAGTTACCTCCGATAGATTCATCCGACTGTCGTCGGAACGAAATACTCCGACAACCAACGAAGCGTATCGAAACGCAATTCGATACTTCGAGAGGATTCCGGAACACGCATGTCTTCACGACCTGACTGCCATATCCATCCCACCGCCCTGGTCGGCGCCGAAGTACTGATCGGGACCGGTGTAACGATCGGACCGAACGCAGTCCTGACCGGTCCACTCGACATCGGCGACGACTGCTGGATCGGGGCGGGAGCCGTGCTGGGAGCACCACCGGAGATCCTCGGCGCACACCATCCCACCTCGTGGTCCGACAGCGCGGGCCTCGGAATCCGCATCGGCGCCCGAACCACAATCCGTGAACTGACCACCGTCCACCAGGGCAGCGAACGACGCACCGAAATCGGTGACGATTGCTTCGTGATGAACCGTGTCGGCATCGAACACGACGTTCAGGTCGGTGACCGGTGTGTCGTGTCGTCCGGGACTACGCTCGCCGGGCATGTCAGCGTCGGAGACGGCGTCAATCTGGGGATGCATACCGTCGCTCACCAGCGACGCGTCATCGGATCCGGATCCATGATCGGCATGGGAACCGTGGTGGTCAAAGACGTTCCTCCGTTTGCCAAGGCCTTCGGCAATCCGGTGTCACTGCACGGCGTCAACCGGATCGGTATGAGCCGTTCGGGCATCTCCGAAGAAGCTATCGAGGCAGTTGCGGCGATCTACGCCGCCGGAAGCTTCGACGGTTTAGCCGCCTTCCCGGATTCTCTGCGCGACGCCTTCACCTGGTGGCGCGAACGGGCCGACAAACCACTCGTTGTGTAGCTGGGAGAACCCTGGTTGGTATCGTCAGGCAAATGACGAACGGGTGGGAAGTTTCAGGCGCGTGAGTACACCCCCCGAATCCGAACATCCCAAACCCGAAATGCCGGTCGACGATGTCGAGCCAGCCGCGAAGCCGAACACTCTGCGCGGACTGCTCGTCAACGGATTCAAAGTTCTGGTCACCGTCGCGATCGTCATTGCAATCATTTTTGCGGTGAAGTCCCAATGGGCCGCCGTCAAAAGCACGATCACCGAACTGAACTGGTGGACGCTCGCTGCGTCGTCGCTGTTCATCTTCCTCGGCATGGGCGCCGCAGTGCGATCCTGGCAACACGCACTCGGTGCCCTGGAACAACCGATCCCGGCGTTCGACGCTGCCCGCGCTTATCTGGTCGGCCAACTCGGCAAGTACCTTCCCGGCAGTGTGTGGGCATTTGTGCTGCAAACGGAACTCGTGAGGCGCGCCGGCGTGTCCCGGGCCGCAGGCTTTGTCGCAGTGCTGGTCACGGTCGGGTTGAGTACAACTTCGGCGTTGGTCGTGGGACTCTTCGGTCTACCTGCTCTGTTCGAGGTCAGCACGGTAGCAGCGGTCGGCGTGATCATCCTGGTACCGATCGCATTGGTCTGCGCGTACCCACCCGTCCTCACCCGTTTGGTGAACCTCGCGCTGAAATTGCTCCGCCGCGCACCCCTGCACAAACCGCTCACAATGCACAAAATAGCCCTCGCGCTGGGCTGGTGCGCAGCTAGTTGGGTGCTCTACGGCATCCAACTGTGGCTGCTCGCGTCCAGCTCGGCGGGATTCGAAATTCGTGGGCTCGTCCAATGCATCGGGGCTCTCGCCCTCGGTATGTGCGCGGGTGTCCTGGTATTTGTCGTCCCGTCCGGAATCGGTGTCCGCGAAGCCGTCATCGTCGCGGCGCTTTCGCCGTTCATGGATGCGGGCGTCGCGCTCGGCCTCGCGCTGGCGTCGAGGCTGCTCTTCACCCTCTGCGAAGTCTTTGCCGGCGTCGTGGCTGCGCTCTCGGGATCGCGGGTCCTGCGCAACGCTCTCGTGCACGAGCGTTCCCGGGTACCCGCTCCCAGCAAAGCCTGAGCTGACAAGTCCAGTAAGCCGCTCAGTCCACGACAGCTTCCGAAGCTGAATAGCCTGCCTCGGTGACAGCCTTCTGTGGACGCCACCACTGTTCGTTGTCGCGATACCACTCCACGGTGGCTTCCAATCCACTGCGGAAATTGCGATATAACGGCTGCCATCCCAGTTCCCGTTGAATTCGCGTCGGATCGATCGCGTACCGCATGTCGTGCCCTGGACGGTCAGTGACAAAGTCGAATTCGTCTGGTTTGCGCCCGAAAATCTCGAGCAGGGCTGCAATCACCGTCCGGTTATCCGTTTCACCATCCGCGCCAATCAGGTACGTTTCGCCCGACTTGCCTCGTTCCAGGATGTCCCAGACCGCACGATTGTGATCGTCGACGTGAATCCAATCGCGAACGTTGCGACCTTCCCCGTACAACCGGGGACGCACACCGTCGATCAGATTTGTGATCTGGCGCGGGATGAACTTCTCGACATGCTGAAACGGGCCGTAATTGTTGGAGCAATTGGAGATCGTTGCCTCGATCCCGAACGAACGCACCCATGCCCGCACAATCAGATCGCTCGACGCCTTTGACGCCGAATACGGACTCGAAGGGTTGTACGGCGTCGACTCGGTGAATCGCGTCGGGTCATCCAGTTCAAGATCGCCGTACACCTCGTCCGTCGAGATGTGGTGATACCGAACCTCATGCGCCCGAACAGCCTGCAGCAGCGAGAACGTGCCCATCACGTTGGTTCGGATAAACGGTTCCGGATCACTCAACGAATTGTCGTTGTGGCTCTCCGCCGCAAAATGCACCACCGCATCGGATCGCGATACCAACTCGTCCACCAAGCCCTGATCGGCGACGTCACCGTGAATGAAGTGGATACGATCCTCCACCTCGGCAAGTGAGCTCCGATTACCGGCATAGGTGAGAGCATCGAGAACCGTAACCTCGACGCCTGGACGCGAAGTCACCGTCTGGTGAACAAAATTGGCGCCGATAAACCCGGCACCCCCGGTGACCAGCAGTCGCACGTTCATCTCCTCAAGCTTGCCGAACCCTTCGAACCTTACCGCCCGTCGGCGCCTGACCGGTTTGCTCGTCGGATCTGACCGCTTTGCCCATCAGTGCCCGATCCGTTTGCCCATCGGTGCCCGATCCGTTTGCCCATCGGTTCCCGATGCGTTTGCTTCGATATGCGCACGTGCAGGACACTGCACGTATGCGTGGAATCATTCTGGCCGGCGGCACAGGCTCTCGCCTGCACCCGATCACTCTCGGAGTGAGCAAGCAGATGCTGCCGATCTACGACAAGCCGATGATCTACTACCCGCTTTCCACCCTGATGTTGGCGAACATTCGCGACATTCTCATCATCACCACGCCGCACGACTCCGAACAATTCAGGCGCCTACTCGGTGACGGTTCCCAATTCGGGGTCAATCTGACCTACGCGATCCAGCACGAACCGAACGGACTCGCAACAGCATTCGTCCTTGGCGCCGAACACATCGGGAGCGAATCTGTTGCACTTGTCTTGGGCGACAACATCTTCTACGGTCCGGGTCTGGGCACCCAGTTGAAGCGATTCTCCGACATCGACGGAGGGGCGATCTTCGCCTACTGGGTCTCCGATCCCACTGCCTACGGGGTCATCGAGTTCGACGACGCCGGACGCGCGATCTCCATCGAGGAAAAGCCGGAATCCCCGAAATCGAACTACGCCATACCCGGACTGTATTTCTACGACAGCGACGTTGTGGACATCGCGCGAGACCTGAAGCCCTCCGACCGAGGCGAATTCGAGATATCCGACGTCAATCGCCACTACCTCGACGCGGGTCGTCTACAAGTCGATATCCTCCCCCGTGGAACCGCCTGGCTCGACACCGGCACCTCGAACTCCCTTCTCGAAGCCGCCAACTACGTGCGGACAATCGAGCATCGTCAGGGCCTCAAAATCGGTTCACCCGAAGAAGTTGCCTGGAGGCAGGGATTCATCACCTCCGACCAAATGCGCTCCCAAGCAGAAACATTGGGTAAATCTGGCTACGGCGATTACCTCCTCGCCCTACTCGAACACGGCAAGGAATGGTGACATGGACATCCGCGAACTGAAAATTTCCGGAGCTTGGGAAATCACTCCCCGACAGTTCGGAGACAACCGCGGCGTTTTCCTCGAATGGTTCAAGAGCTCAGCATTCACGGCCGCAACAGGCCGCAACCTCGAACTGGCGCAAGCTAATTGCTCGGTTTCTGCAGCGGGCAGTCTGCGCGGAATCCACTTCACCGACACACCTCCCGGGCAAGCCAAGTACGTCACTTGCGTCAAAGGGGCGTTCCTCGACGTGATCGTCGACCTGCGCGTCGGATCCCCGACATTCGGCGAATGGGATTCCGTCCTGATCGACGACATCGACCGCAAAGCGGTCTACCTGTCCGAAGGCCTGGGGCACGCCATTCTGTCCCTCGAGGACGGATCGACTGTCATGTATCTCTGCAGCATCGAATACTCCCCGCAATTCGACCGCGACCTCGACCCTTTCGATCCGGAACTGAACATCGCCTGGCCAACAACCGACCGGGCAGGTCACCCCCTGGCCTACGAACTGTCTGCAAAAGATAGTGCCGCACCATCACTCGAGGCACTTCGCACACAAGGACTCTTGCCCAGGTTCTAGGGGCCCAGGTTCTAGGCGCCCAGGTTCTAGTGCCCCGTTTTGTGACCGCACCACCGCCGAATCGGTAATCTGCACCAAAATAGATACACCGGTACTGGTAACCGACGGGCATGGGTACACAGGCGACATGGGTACACCGACGACATGGGTCCACGGATGAGCGAAGACAGTGGTAGCCGCGGCACCAAACGGGGCCTGTGGATCGCCGTACTGCTCGTCCTGGGACTCGGTGGTCTCACGCTGGCCGCGCCGCCGCTGACACCGAGCTCACTAATACCGAACTCACTGCAACCGAACGCCCAGTCACCCGTCACGGTCATCACCACCACCCCGCCGCCGCCTGCGATTTCGCTGACGCCACAGGAACTGGTCGCGCGGGTCGTCTCCAGCATTGTCACCATCACTTCGTCCGCCAGGTTCACCACCACGGCAGGAACAGGTATTGTCCTGTCTCCGGACGGGGTGGTCTTGACCAACCATCACGTGATCAGCGGTGGCACCGAAATCACGGCCGTGAACATGTCCAATGGACTGATCTACGACGTAGAAGTACTCGGTTACGACAGCGGCCAAGACCTCGCAGTACTCCGGCTCGTCGGAGCGTCCGACCTTCCAGTTGCCACCGTGGGAAGCTCACAGACAGCCGCGCGAGGCGATCCCGTTACCGCCATCGGAAATGCCGATGGAGAAGGAGTTCCACTTCCTGCGCTCGGCACTATCACCGGTTTCGGGGTCACAGTCAACACTCGCAATTCGACGGATGGCTCACGAAATCAGCTGAAGGGCCTCATCGAGGTAAATGCCGACATCCGGCCCGGCGATTCCGGCGGACCACTTGTGAACGCTGCTGCCGAATTGATCGGAGTCAGTAGCGCCGGCAATGCCATCGCCATCGAAGATCGAACGGAAGTCTCACCCGCCCCGCAGTCTTACGCGATCCCGATCGACACGGCGCTTCCGATTGTCGACCAAATACTCAGTGGTCGCTCCTCGGAGACGGTACGTGTAGGCCCCACGCCGGTGCTCGGCGTAGCAGTCAAAGATCACGTGGGCTCCCCGCCTGGTGCGGAAGTGGTTGCAGTGAGCTTCGATTCGCCAGCAGAGCTTGCCGGGTTGACCGAAGGTGACGTGATCACGAATTTCGGGGGAGCTCCCATCGCCTCGACGTCCGACCTGAATATCGCGATGAGCATGCGTCACCCTGGCGATACGGTCGACCTGATCTGGTTCGACGCGCAAGGCCAACAGCGGTCAGATTCCCTCGTCCTCGACGAGGGACCGCCGCGTTGAACTGCCACGTTGACCTGTATCAAGCTCTTCAATTCGGCTCAGGATCTTGATCCTCTCTCGAAGACCGTCTCTGCCGATTCGGGTCTCCTCGATGTAGTTTCTTGCGCCACGCAATGATCGAATGCGCTCGTTCCAGCAATTCTCGTGGATGGTGCCGGGAGTTCACTCGAGGCCGCCGTTCCGGATCGATATGCGCCGGCGGTGTCCACTCCGTTCTTCCGGTGTACCCGTCGTTCTCGTTCCGCGCGTTGGTGATCCAGCCCTGCGAGCCCTTTTTGACGAGACCGTGGCAGCTGTCGCAGACGAGTGTGAGGTTTTCGATATCGGTGAGCCCGTCATCATTCCATTCGGTCATGTGGTGGACAGCGCACCGCGAGGGTGGTGCGTCGCAATCGGGCCGCGTACATCCCCGGTCAGCTGCAATAAGTGCCAGGCGCTGATCAACAGTCGCGAGGCGCTTCCCACGACCGAAATGCAGCGGGCGGCCGTCATGATCGAAGAGAACCAACACCGGATGGGATTTCTCGGACATCGCGAGCGCGTCCCGAATCGGCAGAATACCGCCGGTTGCCGTGGTTGCCACGCCACCGATCGATTCCTCCAACTGCTCCAATGTCATGGTGACGATGACTGTCGCGGGAAGGCCGCGATGGTTGCCCATCACACCTCCGTCGAGGACACATTTCAACAGCGCTGAAAATGCGTCGTGGTTTCGCTGACCGGCGGTACGTGTGTCACGTGACGCTGCTGCCGCAATTGCCGACTCGCCCACCTCAGAGCAGTCCCCGCCAGGTGATTCCGGATCATCCGGGTTGTTCATCCCTGGTCTCGCCCATTTGGCCAGCACAACATCAAGTTGTGCCTTTGCAACCGGATCGAGCTCACCGGAGATCCGTGCCATCAGATCTGCGTCCTGTCTGCGCACACTGAGGTACCGCCGACGTCGCCGATCCCTGTCATCGGTTAGTTCACCGTCTGGGTTGAGCCAAGCCAATGCCTCGATGCCGGCAGCCGTCACTCCTTCCGGAGTGCCCGTGCGCGCGTATTCGGCGAGCACCATTTCGAGGCTTTGTCGGTCTTCGAAATCAAGTGCCGCAGGCGCTTTGTGCATGACATCCGCGATCGCCGATATGTGATCACGGCCGATATCCCCGTCACGTGCTGCATCAGCGGTTTCGGGGAGCACCGCGGGAGTCTGCTCCCCGAAGGCCGAAACTTGTTGCACCACAGACCGTGCCGCCCGCACACGCCGTGACGCGTCCGACGCAGAAATACGGAGAACCTGCACGAGCAGTTGATTCGGCGACCGAAGCCCCTGTCCCACGTGCAGGCTACGTTCCATTCCTTCGGCCACGAGTTGATAACCAACAGCATCGATCAGCCGAACTGTTCGCTCGAGATCTCGCAATGCAGAGATGATTCCGTCGTCGGTCAACGCCGCAGACGAGCACTGCACCAATTCTTCGGCAGCGCACGACAACACATCGACCAACTGGCGATGACCCCCGTCATCTGGTGCAATATCGCTCACTGAACCCCCCGGTTCGAACTTGCACCACACCCTATTCCGAGGGTCCGACAAGAAACTCCAGCAAGACGAGCGTCAGATGAACACCGTCAAGACTCAGGCGATGCGCGCCCGAATAAACGTTGCGACGTCACGGAGAGCTGCACGGCTTTCGGGCAGACTCGGCCACACCGCTGGGAAAGCGTGAATCTGCCCGTCCCAGATTTGCAGTGAACATTCGACACCGGCTATCGAAAGTCGTTGCGCCATCAGTTCCGCGTCCACTCTGAGCACTTCGGATTCCGCTGCTATCAGCAGCGACGGCGGAAGCCCTGCAAGGTCTCCGTCGACCGGCGACGGCATTACGCCGCCCAACGAACCGATTGCTGTCAAAGCAGAAACCGGGGCGATGACATCGCGTCGAGCATTGGCGTGTGCAGATTTTGCGGTGCAGTCCAGGTCGAGGAATGGCGACAACCCAACCAACCCTGCAGGCGCAAGATCAGTGGCAGCCGCCGCCAACGCTGTGGCAAACACCAGAAATCCGCCCGCCGAATCACCGGCGAAGACAGTCTTTTCCGGTAATCCGCCCTGCGCGAGAAGCCAGTGATACGCACTCAGGCAATCATCAACCGATCCACTGATGCTCGTGTACGGCAACTGCCGGTACGCAAGATGCAATACAGGCAGCCCCGTCCGCTTGGCAATGCTCGCAACCACTGGACGATGTGTGTTGAGGCCGCAACACATGAAACCGCCCCCGTGCAGGTACAAAACCGCTCCGTCGCGAATATCGGCCGTAGAACCGGCTGTGCGCACCAGTTCTCCGTCGAAGCCCGATCCCCCGCCGGAATCAGGAAAACGAATCATCTCTCGATCGATTCCCGACGGAATTCGCATCCGTGCTGCGGAGTCCAATACCGCTGCGCGCCGAATTGCGCCGTATGTCAACGGCGCCACTCCGACAACCGGACGCACCATCGCGCGACACACGTTGTACAGAATCCGCGACGAGGTACTCGGGCTGCCGAACCGCGTGCCGGTTCGGCGAGTGATTATCGGAGACAGGGACATCCGCCTAGATTAAGGGCGGTCAGTTTCCGGCGAGGTCGACTTCGTCAAGATCTTCGACGATAGTGACTTTTCGCTTCCGCCCACCGATCACTTTCCCGAGGTTGCGTAGTCCACCGGACGTCGGCTTGGGTGCGGGCGGAATGCGCTGGGGTGCAACGCGGGTGCGGGCTGCACGTTGTACCGGTTTAGGAGCGGGTGCCACCGGCGCAGCAGGAACAGGAGCAGCCGGCGCGGCATATCCAACCGACTCAGCGACTTCCACAACCTCGCGCACCACAACCTCAGCCACCTCGACAGGCTCGGGCACTTCAACAGGCTCGGGCACTTCGACAAGCTCCGGCAAGACAACCCGCTCCTCAACAAACGTCGCCTCAACCTGCGCCGGCCCGTCGAAGACGGGGAATTCCAGCGCCCATCGGACGCGGCTGTCCAACCAACGTGAGTCGAGTTCGCGCAGTAGATCCGGATGCCACGACGCTTCCTGCGTGTCACCGAACGCCCGTGTGTCATCGCTGACCCACAGTATTTCGGTGCCGGGATTCCGATCGGCCAGATCGAGCAGGGTCAACCAGTTCAGTGTCGCGGGGTAGCCGTCACGCTTTTTCTTGTCGACGTACGGCCGTTGCATCGCTATCGCGCGTTCGGCCATAAGTAGGTGCGGCACGTCGACAGGGTCGATGACCTCTATGCCGATTCCCTGCAGATCGTCGACCAGATCTTGCACATAGCTGTCCGCTTTGTCGTGGGCGGCGTCGATGAATCGGGTGAGGTCCCGGCGTAGACCGAGTCGGTCGTACATCCGCGCTTGCACGCTGAGAGCGGCGATCATGTCCGCGGATTCCTTGCGGTAGCGATTTGCGACGTCGAGGGCAACGAGGCGCGGGACCACAACGCGGAGTCCGCGAGCTTTGGCGTCGGCGACGGAATTGTCGAACCGTGCGCCGCGGACCAAGGCGGAGGAGTCGAGGACGATGATCATGACCTGCATTCTCCCTCAAGAACGGGACGAATGCGCCAATTCACGCGGCCCTTAATTCACACAGCCCTTAATTGCTGCAACTCTTACTTGATATTGAAGATCACAGCTCGCTGGACGATGAAGTTGATGACCGTTGCGGTGCCCTGCGCGATGACAAACGCCAGAGGCATGCGCCACCATTCGTCGGCGAGCACATGCAACATCACTGCGTTGAGCCCGACCTGAACGGCAAAGGTCACCGCGTACAGCACGACAAAAGCGATAAACCGGGCGCGCGACGGCTCGGCCTTGAACGTCCACCGGCGATTGATCAGATACGCCGTGGTGGTACCGGCAACGAAGCTCAGAGCTTTTGCTGCGGTGTACGACAGCCCCAACGCGTGGAGCAGCGCATACAGCCCGTAGTCCACGATCGCCGACAACCCGCCCGTCGCAACAAACCGGACGATCTGCGTTTTCAGGTCGAGAGCGTCATCGGCGAGGTCCGTCGTGACGGGAATCTCCACCGGCAGAGGGACGTGGGGTTCGTGCTGGTGGTTCGCAGGCGTTTCGGGCACGACGACGAGCGTAACGACTCCAGCCCAAGTCGTCCGGCTCTACTCCCAGGTAACCTCTACGTTGATGTCCACGACAGCAGAAGAGACGCCCAAGCAGGCTCTCCACACCCAAGCCCGCACCCTCACCGGTTGGGGACGCACCGCCGCCACCACCGCACAGGTGTTGTCCACCCCCGACGTGGAAGTGATCGCAAGTGCGGTTGCCCAGGTTGCGGAGAAGAACGAGTCCAAGCCGTCGCATTTGCGACGCGGTGTCATCGCGCGCGGTCTCGGCCGTTCGTACGGTGATCCGGCGCAGAACGCAGGCGGCTTGGTCATCGACATGAATGCGCTCAACCGTATTCATCGCATCGATCGTGACACCGCTTTGGTGGACGTCGACGCCGGGGTGAACCTGGATCAGCTGATGAAGGCTGCTCTGCCGTTCGGCCTGTGGGTTCCCGTGCTGCCAGGTACGCGCCAGGTCACGATCGGCGGCGCCATCGGTTCCGATATTCACGGCAAGAACCACCACAGCGCGGGTAGCTTCGGCAACCACGTCGTGTCGTTGGATCTGCTGACGGCTGACGGCAAGGTTCGCACCCTCACCCCCAAGGGCGGGCGCAACGATCCCAAGGCTGCGCTGTTCTGGGCCACGATCGGCGGTATGGGCCTGACGGGCATCATCCTGCGGGCCACCATCAAGATGACGCCGACCGAGACGGCATATTTCATCGCCGACGGCGATGTCACCAACAGCCTCGACGAGACAATCGCACTGCACAGCGACGGCAGTGAGGCCAACTACGAGTACTCGAGCGCCTGGTTCGACGCAATCGCTGCGCCGCCGAAGCTCGGTCGTGCGGCAATCTCGCGGGGCTCCTTGGCCAAGCTCGACCAGCTTCCGGCCAAGCTGCAGAAGAACCCGCTTGCATTCGACGCGCCGCAGTTGCTGACGTTCCCCGACATCTTCCCCAACGGGCTCGCCAACAAGTTCAACTTCTCGGCGATCGGTGAGGTGTGGTTCCGCAAGTCGGGAACGTACCGCGGCAAGGTCCAGAATCTGACGCAGTTCTATCACCCGCTCGACATGTTCGGTGAGTGGAACCGCGCCTACGGATCCAACGGATTCCTGCAGTACCAGTTCGTGGTTCCGCCGGAGGCTGTCGAGGAGTTCAAGAAGATCATCGTCGATATTCAGCGCAGCGGTCATCACTCGTTCCTGAATGTGTTCAAGCTGTTCGGCGAGGGCAATCAGGCTCCTCTGAGCTTCCCGATCCCGGGTTGGAACATCTGCGTCGATTTCCGCATCAAGCCGGGCCTCAACGAATTTGTCACCGAACTCGACAAGCGAGTCCTCGAATTCGGCGGACGCCTGTACACGGCCAAGGATTCGCGGACGTCCGCAGAGACCTTCCATTCCATGTACCCGCGCATCGACGAGTGGATGGCGACGCGCCGAAAGTACGACCCCACAGGCGTTTTCGCCTCCGATATGTCCAGAAGGCTGGAACTGTGATCAACGCTGTAGGTAACCCGCAAACTGTTTTGCTTCTCGGTGGAACGTCCGAGATCGGCCTCGCGATGTGCGAGGAGTACTTGAAGAAGTCGCCGCTGCGCATCATTCTGGCGACGCTGCCCGGCGATCCCGGCACCGATGCCGCGGTCAAGGGACTCGAAGCCAAGGGCGCCACCAAGGTTGAGGTCGTCGACTTCGACGCTGTGAAGTTCGACAGCCACCCCGACGTCATCGACAAGGCATGGGCCGGCGGCGACGTAGATGTCGCGATCGTTGCGTTCGGTTTGGACGGTGACGCCGAGGAGCTGTGGCAGAACCAGCGCAAGGCTGTCCTGGTCGCAAACGTCAACTACACCGCGGCAGTCTCCGTCGGTGTGCTGATCGGCGAGAAGATGAAGGCTCAGGGCTTCGGCAAGATCATTGCGATGTCGTCGGTTGCCGGTGAGCGCGTGAAGCGCGCCAACTTCGTCTACGGCTCCACCAAGGCCGGTCTCGATGGCTTCTATCTGGGCCTCGGCGAGGCTTTGGCGGAGTTCGGCCCGAGCGTAACGGTGGTTCGACCGGGCATGGTGCGCACCAAGTTCAGCGCCCACGTCAAGGAAGCACCCCTGACCGTCAACAAGGAAGACGTCGCGCGGCTTGCTGTTGCAGCGTCGGACAAGGGCAAGGAAATTGTCTGGGCCCCGGGCCCGTTCCGCTTCGTGATGATGGCTCTGCGCCACGTGCCGCGACCTATCTTCCGGAAGCTGCCCGTCTAAGCTCTTTTTCGTGTCACAGACAACAGCTGAACCAGCTCTGACAACTGCCTCCCCGTCGCCGTGGCGTAATGCCGCGGCGACGGTGGTGGAAATGGTGCTCGCGGCACTGGTAGCGGTCGTCGTCGCCGCTGTCGGACTGTTCGCGTTCAGCCAAGTCGACTGGCCGGCGTTCACGTCGTCGAATGTCACTCAAGCCGTCACGACGGTCTTGCAGGTTGTCTGTATCGCCGTGATCGGCGTCGCCGTGCTGATGTTCCGCGCCCGCAAAGCGCAGCGAACTGCAAAGCTCCTCTCGTGGGCGGGGCTTTCGGGCTTCGTCACCACGACGCTCGGACTCCCTCTCGCCGCAACCACGCTGTATCTGCACGGGGTTTCGGTCGATCAACAATTCCGCACCGAATACCTGACTCGGCTCACGGATTCCGCTGCGCTGCAAGACATGACGTATGTGGATCTCCCGCCGTTCTACCCGGCCGGCTGGTTCTGGGTCGGTGGACGCGTCGCAAATCTGCTGGGCATGGACGGCTGGGAAGCCTTCAAGCCCTATGCGATCGGCTCGATCGCCGTTGTCGCCGTGATTGCACTCGTGTTGTGGACCAAGCTCATTCGACGCGACTGGGCGGTAGTCGCGGCGTTGGCCGTTACCGCGGTTGTGTTGGCGTACAACTCCCCTGAGGCGTACGGCGCCGTCGTCAACCTCCTGATCCCGCCGGTGCTCATCCTCGCTTGGGGCGCCCTCGATCGCCCGGGTTCGTCCCGGTTTGCCGGAGCGGGAGCAGTTCTCGGCACCGGCTTGTTCCTCGGATACGCAGCGACCGTCTACACGCTGTACCTCGGATTTGCCGCGTTTGCGGTAACACTGATGGGTATCGTCGCGGCGGTTCTCGCAGCCCGCGCCCAGAACACCTGGAAAGCCGCACTCGGACCACTGATCCGACTGATCGTCATCGCCGTCATCGCCGGCGTGGTCGCTCTGACTGTCTGGGCTCCCTACCTGCTCGAAGCGCTCTCGGGCGCTCCCGCCGAGTCGGGCACCGCTATGCATTACCTCCCGGATTCCGGCGCGGTACTCCCCTTCCCGATGCTGCACTTCTCACTCGTCGGCGCGCTGTGCATGTTGGGCACGATCTGGCTGATTTCCCGGTTCCTGTTCTCACGCAGGGCACGGGCGCTGGGTATCGGCGTGATCGCCGTGTACCTGTGGGCCCTGTTGTCGATGATGTTCACGGTTGCCGGCAGCACTCTTCTCGGATTCCGGCTCGAGCCGGTTCTGATCGGGCTCCTCGCCGCGGCAGGTGTGTTCGGCTTCTTCGAGTTCGCCGGCTGGATCGTGTTGGCCACCAGCGAGAATCCGCGGGTCAAAGCAGTACTCGTTGCTCTCGGCGTCATCGGCGCGATTTCCTTTGCGCAGAACATCCCGCAGGTGCTGGCACCGGATATCGCTGTGGCATACAGCGATACCGACGGAAACGGCGAGCGCGGAGACAAGCGCCCGCCGGGAGCCGAAGCGAATTACGCGGACATCGACCGCATCATCCGCGAACAATTGGGCCGCGAGCCCCACGATCTGGTGGTCCTGACAGCCGATATCGGCTTCCTGAGCTTCTACCCGTACTTCGGTTTCCAAGGATTGACGTCGCACTACGCAAATCCGTTGGCAGACTTCCGGGCCCGCGCGGAGCTGATCGAGCAGTGGTCGGAACTCGAGACACCCGACGAGTTGATTGCCGCATTGGATGCCGCACCGTGGCGCAGTCCCGACGCATTTGTCTTCCGCCAGGGCGCCGACGGATACACCCTGCGCCTGGCCGAGGACGTCTACCCCAACGATCCCAATGTCCGCCGGTACACGGTCACCTTCCCCAAGGAGCTGTTCGACGATCCTCGCTTCACGATCACCGAGCAGGGACCGTTCGTGGTTGTCACCCGCAACTGACGCGGTACCCCCGATAACAGTAAACAAACGGGATATTCTTCACAGTCGGCTTGCCGGTGACGGTCGTTGACGCGCCCCCTCCGCACCCCTAACTTCATAACGTGACAAAAACCGATGCCCGCACGGCCATGATCGATGCGGCCGAGCGATTGGTGGCGGAGCGCGGTTTAGCAGCACTGACCTTGCGCGACGTCCAGATCGAGGCTGGGCAGGCAAACAAGTCGGCAGCGCAGTACCACTTCGGTTCACGCGAAGGCTTGCTGTCCGCGGTGATCGAGTCACGCATGAAGCCGGCTGCGGAGCGCCGACACGATCTCCTCAACGCGATCGACGTCGCACAGCAACCGCCGACCATGCGCCAACTCGTGGAGGCGTCGGTGCTGCCGTTGGCCGAGCAGACGATCGAACGTGAGCACAGTTTGTACGCGCGCTTTCTGGTGCAGTCCATCTTCGATCCGGGAATGTCGACGGTCATCCGGGACCACCTGCAGGCAGCGACCTTTCGCGACGTTCAGCAGCGCATTGCGTCGGCGTCGGAGTTGCCGGCCGATATCGCGGATCTTCGCGCGGGCACACTCAGCATTTTGGCCATCGTGACATTTGCTACCTGGGAAGGACGAGTTCACAGCCCTGCACAAGCCAAGCTCATCGTGGCCGATCTGATCGAGAGTTGCCTCGGTGCGTTGAACGCGCCGGCACCCCAACCCTGATCACACCCGGCCCCAGTTAGACCCCTAGTCAGACAGGGGTCGAGTTTGTCCTCGCCACCACCGGGGTATTCGACTGCTTCACGACGCGGTTGACATGACAACTGCGCACCCATCGTGGCGGGGCAGGTGATGACATTGAGCGAACTCGTTGCGCAGAGTCACGAATTGGTTCCACATCGCGCGATCCTGGACGCAGCAGAGCACACTCTTGTCATTGCGCGAGGTAAGCCGTACGGCCCCGAGCAGGCATTTCACGAGCTGCTCCGTGTTGCGACAGAGCATCGGATCGCGGTGCTCACTTTGGCGCGGGCTCTTATCGACGTGTCGCAGACACGTGAACCTGAGAGCCTTCCGAAGGATCTGCCGCATACCGTCGCTGCGGCGCAGTGGGGTGCACTTCTGGATCTCCCCACCCGGGAAACACTGCACGCGCACGACACCGACGACGCCGAGGTAGAAAGTCACCCAGCCGACGAACCTGCTGTCGATTACCTGCTCTCGACAGATCTTGCCGGTCGCATCGTCTTTGTGTCGCTGGCGTTCACCATCGCTGCGATTGTGGGATTCTTTGCCCACGACTGGGCGCTGTTACTTCTTGTGACGGCGGCATGCACGGCGTGGGCGGCGGTGGCACTCGCAATGAAGGCCGTCCGCGCCTCCCGCACTCACCGCCGGTCGATCCCTACCGAATACCGGTCGAATACGCAGGCTCCCAACAACTCTCACCGTCACACTGTTGCAGCGTGACGGTGAGAGTCGTAACGATCAAAGCCTCTGCCCTTTAAAGTCAAAGTCTCTGCGGCGCTCCGTATGTGACGACCGTGTCCCCATTGGATGTCACGGCCTTTGCGTACGGCCGGATGGTGACCGGACCGATGGCACCCTGCACGTATCCGTGGATTCCTTGCATCCGCACCGTCGCTTCGCGGCCGTCGAATGTCTGATCTTCGAGCAACTCCACGTCGGTAATTCCACCCGGCGCCAAATCCACGTCAAGTTCCTGTGACGGGATGATGTCTCCACCGAGTACAAATGCATTCGAGATGTCGAGTCCCAGAGCCGGTTCGGGAATGAACCCGATTCCGAGGTTGGTTCCGCTCTCCACGCCCCAGTCGAGTCCGGGGCTGTTGAGGACAACCGTGGCACCGGTCAACGCGATCGGGTAGCCGATTTGGTAGCCGATCGTCAGTTGGGTTCCGGTGAAACTGTCCGCGTCTGGGCCGTCGATGCGCACCGACGCAACGCCGTCGTGGAAGAACTCGACGCTCAGTGGCGAACTGTCGAGCGGCGGGACTGTGTGGATGGCTGTGTCCATCTGCAGGACTTCTATGCGGTTTCCCTTGACGTCCGTGATCGAACTCGCGTTGTCGACTCCTGCCGACGCGTTGGTGCTGCCGAACGCGACGGCAAGGGCGGCCACTGCCCCGACAGCCCCGATGCGAGCCCCGTTACGAGCCTTGTTCCTACTCGCTGCGCGTTTACCCCCTGCGCCGCCGCAAACCCGTGTGTTCGTCATGCACAAGCACCATCCCATCAGGTTGTGACCCCGATGGGTTCCCGCTTTGTCGAGAACGCGATCCGTCGGGGCTGTGTGAACGAATTCGGGGTACACGAATTCGAGCAGGACACCTCCGAGGTACCCATGTCACAAAGCCGCCAAACTCGACCGACCGGTTATCTCGAATGAGGCACGAGCGGGCCTGAACTGCCCCGAATACGGCCTGCTCGCGCAGCTGCAGGCTGGTCTCCAGGCCATCGTTCGTTACGCTGGCGGGATAAGTTATCGAATCGATACCTTCAGCGGGTACCTCGTAACCACCGAGGAACCGCCGAGACAACCACCGAGGCAACCACCGAGATTGGTTTCATCCGAAAGGCGCCGACTGCATGACCGAGACTCTGCCCGAACCTCAACAACAGCTGGTCGAGGCGACACCAGGGCGGGTCCGTTCAGTTATCAGCCGAGGCCGGATGGTCGATCTCGCGATCATGGTGCTCTTTGTCCTGGCCGCGTTCTGGGTGATGTCGAATCTCTGGCGCAACCTGGAGTCCGGTTATCTGGTCAACGCGGGCCGCGACCAGTCGATGTGGGAATGGTTCTTCGCCGACACCGCGCATGCGCTCTCTCAGTTCCGCACACCGTTGTACAGCGACCTGCTGAATTATCCGCTCGGTGTGAACCTGATGGCCAATACCGCGATGTTCGGCATCAGCATGCCGCTGGCGCCGCTCACCTTGCTTTTCGGGCCGACGCCGACTTATGCGATCGGGCTGACCTTAGGCCTGGCCGGTACCGCGATCGCCTGGTACTGGACATTTTCTCGGCATGTGCTGACGGGCGTTTCCGTTCGGGTGAAGTGTGCGGCCGCAATTGGTGGCGGGTTCTGCGGATTTGCCCCTGCCATGATCTCGCACGCAAACGGTCACCCGAATTTTGTGGCCTTCTTTGTCATTCCGTTCATCTTCATGCAGGTTATCCGCGTTTCACGTGGAACCAATGTGGTCAGGGACGGCGTCGTCCTTGGCCTGCTCATGGCGTGGCAGATCTTCCTCGGCGAAGAACCACTCCTCATCTTCACCATGTCCGCGATGGTGTTCGGCGCGGTGTACGCACTCTCGGATCTTCCGAGAGCGCGGGCTGCTATCAAGCGCAGCCTGCCCGGCTTGGCCGTCGGCGCAATCGTGTCCATCCTCATCACTGCGATACCGCTCTACTCACAGTTCTTCGGCCCCGCAAGCTACGACGGCGTCGGCCACGGCCAGGCGGGAGCCGACTTCGGCGCGTTCACCACCCTCCCCACCGAATCGGTGGGCGGCGACAAGACCGGCGCCGAGTACCGCATGAACCCCACCGAGGAGAACTCGTACTTCGGTTGGCCGATCGTCATTCTGATCTTCTTCGCGACGGTATGGCTGTGGAAGATGAAGCTCACTCGCGCCGCTGCGGCCGTCATCGTCGTGATGGGCGTGCTGTCACTGGGGTCCGAGCTTGTCTACAAGGGCGATCACACCGGCATCACGTTGCCCTGGAAGTTCCTGGCCCACTTGCCGCTGTTCGAGTCGGTCCTGGAGTCACGCTTTGCCATGGGTGCAATTCCCGCCATCGGGTTGCTGCTGACATTGGGTACGTATCGCGCACTGGTGGAGCTTCGTAATCCCCGCGGCGGCAATTCTCGCGGCCCTGGCCTGATATTGCCCGGCGCGTGGTTGGCGGTGCTGGCGCTCGCAGTGGTTGTCCTGATTCCGACGCGCATCGATACCGTCGAACGCCCGGACACCCCGAAGTTCATCACCAGCGGATCGTGGGAGAACTACGTCAGCGACGGCAGCCTCGTGTCGGTTCCCGTGTCCAGCGGTGAAGAAGCGCGGGCCATGCGCTGGCAGATCGATGCCGATTTCGGCTTCCCGATCGCCGGCGGCTACTTCGTCGGCCCTCATTCGATTACCCGTGGCGGCATCTACGGGGCTGAGTTCCGCCCCACGTCGTCGCTTCTGGTCAAGACCAACGAGACCGGTCAGATTCCCGTTGTCGACGCCACCACCCGCGCCGACGCCCTCACCGACCTGCGGTTCTGGCGTGCCGACGTCCTGGTACTCCCGAAAGCAAGCAACGACAACGCGTTGCGTCAGACGGTCAACGCTCTGGTGGGCTTCGACGCCACCTCGGTCGACGACGTCTGGGTGTGGGACGTCCGTGACCTCGTGAGCGGTAAGACGACCAACAAGTAGCGCTTCCTTAAGTCGTCTCTCAGGATGTAACGGGCGACACTCGCCTAACATCGTTCCTTGTGCCGTCTGACGTAGTAGTGCCCCCGCAGTCTCCCCCCACTGGCCCCGACGCTCGCCCCGAGTCGGATGCCCAACGGGTGCAGAAGGCACGAATCATCGCGATCGTCACCGGTCTGCTCGGCATGCTGCTGGCGCTCGCCACCCCGTTCCTCCCGGTCGATCAGAAGGCAGCAAGTGTCAGCTGGCCGCAGGACGGGTCGTTGAACAGCGTCTCGGCGCCGCTGATCTCCTACTCCCCGACCTCCCTCGACATCACCATCCCGTGCCCCGCACTTGGCCAGCTCGGCGAAGACGGCGGCACGCTGGTCTCGACCATGCCGAACGGTGCGCCCGACCGCGATGCGCGCGGCCTGACCGTTCGGACCACCGCGGATCGCCTCGAGGCCATCGCCCGCGAATCGGTCCTGATCTCGGCGCCATTGGGCGAACTCACCGGATGCACCGCGCTGACCATCACCAGCTACTACCAGCAGACCGTCGCCACCGTCACCGGAATCGACGGCCTTACTACAACCCTGACCGGCGACTACCGTCCGCAGGTTGTCGGCATCTTCACCGATCTGCAAGGCGCTCCACCTGCGGGCCTGTCCGTCAACATGGACATCGACTCCCGATTCTCTTCCAGCCCAACACTTCTCAAACTCTTTGCGATGATCGTCGCGGCACTCTCCACGATCGTCTCGCTGTACGCGCTGCACCGGATCGACGGCGTCGACGGCCGACGCGCACGACGGTTCCTCCCGGCGCGGTGGTGGAAATTCACGGGCGTCGACGGCCTGGTCATCGGCACGCTCCTGCTGTGGCATGTGGTGGGCGCCAACACGTCCGACGACGGATACCTCCTCGGCATGGCCCGGGTTTCGGAACATTCGGGATACATGGCCAACTACTTCCGTTGGTTCGGTGTTCCCGAGGCACCGTTCGGTTGGTACTACGACGTCCTCGCGGCGTTCACCAAGGTGAGTACTGCCAGCATGTGGATGCGGTTGCCCGCGTTGATCGCCGGCATCCTGTGCTGGATGGTGATCAGCCGCGAGGTGATCCCGCGGCTCGGTGTTGCGGTGCGCCGCAACAAGGTTGCCATCTGGACCGGCGGCCTCGTGTTCCTGGCGTTCTGGTTGCCGTACAACAACGGTTTGCGTCCCGAACCGATCATCGCGCTCGGCGCTCTGCTGACGTGGTGCTCCATCGAACGTGCCGTTGCCACAGGCCGTTTGCTGCCTGCGGCGGTTGCGGTGCTGATTGCCGCGTTCTCCCTCGCTGCCGGCCCGTCGGGACTCATCGCGATCGGTGCACTGCTTGCCGGGGCGCGCCCCATCGTGCAGATCTTGATCGCCCGAGGCAAACGAGTGGGTTTCTTCTCGCAGATCATGCCGGTCCTCGCGGCCGGAACTGTCGTACTTGTTGCGGTGTTTGCCGATCAGACGTTGGCAACGGTGCTCGAATCGACCAGGGTGCGAACAGCTATCGGCCCCAACGTCCCGTGGTTCGAGGAGCGAGTTCGCTGGGACGCTCTGATGACCATCTCCCCCGACGGCTCGTTGGCACGCCGCTTCGGCATGTTCGTGATGATCGTCGGACTGATCTTCTGCGTCATGCTGATCCTGCGGAAGGGCCGGATTCCCGGCACCGCGATCGGGCCGTCGCGCCGGATCCTGGGCATCGTGTTCGCGTCGCTGCTCCTCATGCAGTTCACGCCGACCAAGTGGACTCACCACTTCGGCGTGTATGCGGGGCTGGCAGCAACGGTGGCCGTGCTCGCCGCGGTGGGAGTCAGCGCGTCGAGCATGCGTTCCAAACGGAACCGCGCGCTCTTTGCCGCAGGCATCCTGTTCATCCTGGCCGTGGCGTTCACCAGCTCCAACGGCTGGTGGTACGTCTCGAGTTACGGCGTCCCGTGGTGGGACAAGCCGCCGTCCATCGCCGGCAAGGGCTTCTCCACCGCGTTCCTCGGCCTGACGATTCTCGCGTTGCTGCTGGCTGCGTGGTTCCACGTTCGTGAACCCCTCGAGAAGTCGACTCCGAAGAAGAACAACGGCCGGACAGCTCGCCTGCTCGCAGCGTCCCCGTTGACGATCGCGGCAGGCGCGGTTGTGCTGTTCGAGGTGTTGTCCCTGGTCAAGGGCGCGGTCGCGCAGTATCCGGCGTACTCGATCGGCAAATCCAACGTCGAATCCGTCTTCGGCGGAACTTGTGGCCTCGCCGGTGAGGTCCTGGTCGAATCCGATCCCGATACCGGTGTTCTGCAGCTGATCGACCGCCCCGCCGACCTGGCAGGCGCAGGCGCTTTCGGGGCAACCGAATCAACAGGATTCACCCCGGACGGAGTGGCGAGCGACCTGACCGCAGATGCCGAGGACAAGGCTGCCGGCAGCGCCAACAGCCTCGACACCACCACGTCGGCAAACGGCACCACCACCCCGGGAACGGGCGCCGGTACCGGAGGCGGATCGGCGTCGACGGCCGGAATCAACGGAAGCAACGTTGCGCTCCCGTTCGGCCTCGATCCCGCGACCACTCCGGTTCTCGGCAGCTTCGGCTCGTCGGAAGCCGCTTCCCTGACCACCGGTTGGTACGCCTTGCCGCAGCGCAGTGACGCGGCGCCGCTGCTGACCATCGCTGCCGCCGGGCGTATCCGCTACGTCGACACCGACGGCATCGTCACACCAGGTGCAGTTGTCCACGTCGAATACGGCAAGACGCAGGCCGACGGCAGCGTGACAGCGCTCGGCCAGATCGATCCGATCGATATCGGCCCGTCTCCGTCGTGGCGCAACCTGCGTGTCCCGATGGATCAGCTCCCCGCCGATGCCGACACCGTGCGTGTGATCGCCAGTGACTCCGACATCGGCGGCGAGAAGTGGGTTGCACTCACCCCGCCGCGGGTTTCCGACATGCGCACTCTGCAGAGCGTCGTCGGATCCACCGATCCGGTACTGATGGACTGGGCTGTGGGTCTTGCGTTCCCGTGCCAGCGTCCGGTCGATCATCTCTACGGCGTGGCCGAAGTTCCGGACTGGCGCATCCTTCCCGATCGCATCGGTGCGGAGTCCACCAATGCCTGGCAGGACCACTACGGCGGCGGTCCGCTCGGCTGGACCAGTGAGTTGCTCGCAGCCCGCACCTTGCCGACGTATCTCGACAACGACTGGGATCGCGACTGGGGTTCGCTCGAGCAGTACACACCGCTCGATCCGGCGGCGGAACCCGCTCAGATCGACGTGACAACCGAGACCCGTTCGGGCACCTGGACACCAGGTCCGATTCGTTACCAGTCATAACTGTTACCGGTGGACCTACCAAACCTCCCGGGCACGGTAGGTCCACGGGTAACACTCGCATAACATCGGTAGCCGTGCCAGACGTCGCCACAGTGCCACCCTTAACTCCGAGTTCGCCGCCATCCCGTCCGGATGCACGGATGCGCTTCCGACAAACGCGATTGATCGCGATAATCGCGGGCCTCATCGGATTCGTTCTGGCACTCGCCACCCCGCTTCTTCCTGTGGTGCAGACGACGGCAGCGGTCAACTGGCCGCAGAACGGCGTCATCGGCGACGTCGAGGCACCCTTGATGGCTCAGGTCCCCATCGACATCAACGCGTCGATACCCTGCACCGCTGTCGGCTCCCTTCCCGCGGGCGGCGGCATCCTCATGTCCACGGCCCCCGCTCAGGGCGACGGTGCGGCCCTCAGTTCCATGTTCGTGCGTGTGTCCGAAAGCAACGTCGACGTCCTTGACCGCAATGTCGTCGTGGCGTCGGCTTCGCGTGAGGACGTCGAGTCCAGCCGCTGCACCGCCATCACGTTCAACTCCGACGTCGACCGGACCGCCGCAGCATTCGAGGGACTCACCTACCCCGACGGCAACCCCGTTCGTGGACAACTCGACGGCGACTTCCGCCCCCAGGTGGTCGGTGTCTTCAGCGACCTCCCCGACGGCGCGGCCCCCGAGGGTCTCGGATTCTCGATGACCGTCGATTCCCGGTTCTCGTCCAGTCCGACGACGCTCAAGCTGGTTGCGATGATCGTGGCCGTCTTGTCCACCATCGTGTCGCTGATCGCCCTCGCCAAGCTCGACGGAATCGACGGCCGCACTCACCGCCGCTTCCTCCCCGCACGCTGGTGGAAGTTCTCCGGACTCGACGGCGTTGTTGTCGGCACATTGACGTTGTGGCACTTCATCGGCGCAAACACGTCCGACGACGGTTATCTCCTCACCATGGCCCGCGTTGCTCCCGACGCCGGATACATGGCCAACTACTTCCGCTGGTTCGGCGTCCCCGAAGCCCCGTTCGGTTGGTATTACGACGTGCTGGCGGTGATGGCCAAGATCTCGACGGCCAGCCCGTTCATGCGCCTGCCCGCGTTGATTGCCGGAATCCTGTGCTGGATGGTCATCAGCCGTGAAGTTGTTCCACGCCTCGGACGTGCGGTCCGCCGGAGCAACGTCGCGCTGTGGACCGGCGGGATGGTCTTCCTCGCATTCTGGCTCGCCTACAACAACGGTCTGCGACCCGAGCCCATCGTCGCGCTCGGCGCCCTGCTGACGTGGTGTTCCATCGAGCGCGCCATCGCGACCGGCCGACTGTTCCCGGCTGCCGTTGCAGTGCTGATCGGCGCCTTCACGCTCGCTGCTGCCCCCACCGGATTGATGTGTATCGCAGCACTTCTCGCGGGTATCCGGCCCCTCATCCGAATCGTCGTGAAGCGTCACCGTGAGGTCGGCACACTGCCACTGCTTGCACCGATCGCGGCGGCCGGAACCTTGGTGCTTGTCGTCATCTTTGCTGATCAGACGCTGGCCGGCGTTCTCGAGGCCACCCGCGTCCGGACCATCATCGGACCGAATCTCGAGTGGTACAAAGACTTCCTGCGGTACTACTACCTCTTTGTCGACACGGTCGACGGCTCGGTAGCCCGCCGATTCGCCTTCCTGACGATGATCCTGTGCCTCTTCACGACGCTCTTCGTGTTGCTCCGACGCGGCCGGGTTCCCGGCGCCGCTACGGGTCCGTCGTGGCGTCTGGTCGGAGTTGTCTTCGGCACCATCTTCTTCATGATGTTCAACCCCACCAAGTGGACTCACCACTTCGGTGCGTACGCCGGCATCGCCGGTTCGCTCGCGGCACTGACAGCTGTTGCTGTATCCGCGTCGGCACTGCGATCGCGCCGCAACCGCTCGGTGTTCGTGGCCGGCCTGCTCCTGATGCTGGCGTTGACCTTTGCCGGCATCAACGGCTACTGGTATGTCTCGAGTTACGGTGTGCCGTGGTTCGACAAGACTGTTTCCTTGAGCGGACACGAATCAAACACCCTGTTCCTCGCACTCTTCGGGCTCGCTCTGGCCGTCGCGGCCTGGCAGTACCTGCGTGAGGGATTTGCGGCGGCACCGGAAAAGCCGAACACCGTCAAGGGCAAGCGGATTCGAAAATTTGCCGCAGCACCTCTGACCGTGATCGCCGGCCTCATGGTGCTCTTCGAAGTCCTCTCTCTCCTCAAGGGCGCCGTCTCCCAGTACCCGGCATACTCACTGGGCCGTAGCAACATCGAAGCCCTCGCCGGAAAAACCTGCGGCATGGCCGAAGACGTGTTGGCCGAGACCGACGTCAACTCCGGCAACCTGGCGCCCATCCCCGGCCCTGGATTCAATGCCGAAGACCCCTTGGCCGGCGAAGAGGCGAAGGGCTTCTCCGCCAATGGTGTTCCCACCGATCTGACCGCGGACTACATCGAAGTCAAGCAGGGCATGGGAAACACCGACACCCAAAGCGTCGGCCCCACATTCGAAACCGGTTCGGACTCCGGAACCAGCGGCGGCACCGGCAATATCGGCGTCAACGGGTCCACCGCCAAACTCCCCTACGGCCTCGACCCGGCCACCACGCCCATCATGGGCAGCTACCAGGCCGGCGTGCAGGAACCGGCGTCACTGATCTCGAGCTGGTACCAATTACCTGCTCGCAGTGAACAATCTCCACTCGTTGTCATGTCGGTAGCCGGACGCGTCTGGTCCGTCGACAACACCGGAGCGGTGACCTACGGCCAGTCACTGCTGGTCGAGTACGGCAAGACGCAGCCGGACGGGACAGTGGCACTGCAGGGTTCGTACATGCCCCGCGACATCGGGCCGGCGCCGTCGTGGCGCAACGTTCGTATCCCGATCGACGAACTCGCCACCGACGCCGACGCCGTCCGCGTGGTTGCCTTCGATCCCAACCTCACCGGCGATCAGTGGATGGCGTTCACGCCGCCGCGCGTGCCGAAGCTCGAGTCGCTCAACTCGTACCTCGGCAGCGAGCAGCCGATTCTCCTGGACTGGGCTGTCGGCCTTCAGTTCCCGTGCCAGCGTCCGTTCTCGCATGTGAACGGCGTCGCGGAGATGCCGAACTTCCGCATCCTCCCGGACCGGCCACTGGCTGTCAGTTCCACCGACACGTGGCAGTCCGCGGACAACGGCGGGCCGCTCGGGTTCACCGAGGTCCTGGCCGAGGCCACGGCAGTCCCGACGTACCTGAAGAACGACTGGGCCCGCGACTGGGGATCTCTCGAACGTTACGACCGGTACTTCCCGAATGCCGTTCCCGCAGACGTGGAGACGGGCACCGCAACCCGCTCGGGCATGTGGATGCCCGGCGAGATGCGGGTGCACTAGCCTGCACTACCTACTCGGGTTGCGACGTACGGAGACGGCCGAGACCGCTCCGACAACTACGACGCACCCGAGTAGCTGCGCAGCACTTGGCCGTTCACCCAGGAGAACGACCGCCAGCAGCACGGCGAGTACCGGCTGCATGAGCAGTAGCGTCGCACCCACCTCCGCAGGCAGCCGAGGTAGCGAATAGCCCATCAGCATCCAGCCGAACACCTGGCCGACCAGAGCAAGAGCGGCCAGCCAGATGAACGCTTCCCAGCCGGGGGTGAAATCGATCTGTCCCCACAGTGATCCGATCAGGGAACCGGCAATACCTGCCGAGGCTGTCGACACCAGTACCTGACTCGCCGCACGGTCGGCCGCGCCGATCCGGCCGACAACGAAGATGTAGCCGCCGTAGGCGATTCCGGAGATCAGGGACAGCACTGTTCCCCACAGCAGATCCGTCCCGGCCGCTGCGCCGCCGAACACACCGCCCGCCAAGGCAATTCCGGTGAACATGAAGGGCAACGCAAACAGAAAGCGCAGCGGAACGCGATTGCCGAACACCAGCCAGGACAGTGCGGGCACCACGATCACCTGCACATTCACGACGACGCTTGCTATCCCGGCGCCGATCATGAGAATCGACTGCGACCACAGAGCAAAGTCCAGCCCGAGCAGGATGCCGCCCAATGCTTGCAGCACCAGCGCCCTTCGGGTTGGCATTCCCACCCGTCGATACTCGCGCCACGCCAGCAGGGCCAGCGGCGGCAAGGCCAGGAAACACCGGAAGAAGACCGCCGTCGACGGCGACACATCTGCCAGTTTGATCAGAATCGAACTGACGGAGATAGCAGCGGCGCCGCCGATGACCAGTAATCGAGGATCGAAGCGAGCCTGAGTAATTCGGGTGGGCGTGCGCGTGGGCGAGGTCAAGGTGGTCACTCCCACAATGTTCCTGCCGCTAACTATTCAGCACAAGCAAATATTCGGATCGCATATTGCGTAGCATTACTACCGTGTTGAACCTCGAAAGGCTGCGTGCCCTGCACGCCGTCGCAGAAAACGGATCAGTTGCCGCTGCCGCGCGCACTCTGCACGTCACGCCGTCGGGCATCTCACAACAGCTGAACAAACTCGAGCGCGAAGTTGGTGTGGCGCTCCTCGTTCCCCAAGGCCGCGGGGTACGGCTCACCGAAGCGGGCCGCGTCCTCGCCCGGCGAACCGCCGAGGTTCTCTCGGTCCTCGCGCAGGCCGAAGCCGAAATCGCGTCGCTGCACAGCGAGGTGACGGGACGACTGCGCCTGGGTGCACTCGTCTCTCCCAGTCGGACGGTGCTGCCGAAAGCTGTCGCCGAGATCAAACGGGCGCATCCCCAGCTCGAAATCACCTTCACCGAAGGGGAATCCGAGGAACTTCTCCCCGCCCTCATCCGCCGCGACCTGGATGTTGTTGTGGTCGACAGCTGGAGCACTCTGCCCATCGAACTCCCTGACGGGCTCTCGTTCACCCCGGTGTACGACGACGTCGCGGTGGTCGCCATCCCCGCGTCACATCCGCTGGCGGAGAACAAGGTTGTTGCGCTGCGCGAGTTGTCGGACCACGCGTGGGCGAGTTGGACGCGCGGCACGGATTTCCACACCTTCACCGTCAGAGTCTTGCGCGCACAAGGATTCGACCCACGAATCGATTACGAGGTAGCCGAGTTCCCCGCGCAAGTGGAATTTGTGGCGCAAGGGCTTGCCGTAGCGCTGATTCCGCGTCTCGCGAGAGTGATACCACCGGTAGGTGTTCGGATGCGCGACACTCTTCCGCCGCTGCGACGCGACATCTACGTGGCCTGGCGAACCGACAGCGAGCGGCCCGCTGTGCGGGCAGCGATCGAGGCGCTGCGTGAACAGTTCGATGCCCTGGATACAGCGCTGGATACGGCACAGGACACGGTTGACTAGGACAATTCAACGACAACGGCCCGGCACTTCGAAAAGAAGTACCGGGCCGCGACAACTGAACGGTTACAGCGGCATCAAGTTGTGCTTGCGCGGGTTCTTGAAAATCGTCTTGTCCTTGAGCAACTTCAGAGCCTTACGGATTTCGAGACGCGTCTGTGAGGGCTCGATCACCGCGTCGATGTATCCGCGCTCAGCCGCGATGTACGGCGTCGCGACAAACTCGTTGTAGTAGTTGATCAGCTGCGCACGCACGGCAGGTGCGTTGTCGCCCGCTTCGGCAAGCTGACGGCGGCCCATGATGTTGACGGCACCCTCGGCGCCCATCACAGCGATACGCGCCGTCGGCCACGCGAGGTTGATGTCGGCGCCGAGCTGCTTGCAACCCATGACGGCGTACCCGCCGCCGTACGCCTTACGAACTACCACGGTCACCTTCGGCACAGTGGCTTCGATGTACGAGAACAGGAAACGCCCGCCGCGCTTGATGACGCCGACTTTTTCCTGATCGACGCCGGGAAGGAAACCCGGTGTATCGACGACAAAGACGAGCGGGATGTTGAACGCGTCGCACAGGCGGACGAAGTGCGCGGCCTTGTCGGAACTCGCCGCATCGAGGGCACCACTGAGGTACGTGGGCTGATTCGCGACAACCCCCACAGGCAAGCCGTCGACGCGGGAGAACCCGGTGATCACGTTGTGCGCGACCTGGGCTCCGATTTCGTGGAAGGTGCCGTCGTCGAAGATCCGCAGAATGATGTCGTGCATGTCGTAGCCGGCGTTGTCCGCGTCCGGCATGAAGGCATCGAGTTCGAGGTCCGTCTCGGTGATCTCGGGTTCGAGGCCCGGATTGATGAGCGGCGCCTTCTCCTGCCATGAGGAGGGCATGAAGCTCAGGTACTCACGCACCCACTCGAACGCAGCCTTCTCGTCCGGGGCGACGTGATGGATGTTTCCGTTCTCTGCCTGCTTGCGCGCTCCACCGAGGTCGTCGAGGCTGACCTCTTCGCCGGTCACCGACTTGATGACGTCGGGGCCGGTGACAAACATGTAGGACTCTTCGGTGGCAACCACGACGTCGGTGTTGATCGGCGCGTATACCGCTCCACCGGCACACTTTCCGAGAATCACCGAAATCTGCGGGCACACGCCGGACAAAGGCTCCTGACGTGAACCCATGTTGGCGTACCACGCAAGTGAGGAGACCGCGTCCTGAATTCGGGCTCCACCGGAATCGTTGATGCCGACGACCGGGCAGCCCACTTTGAGGGCAAAGTCGTTGACAGCGGCGACCTTCCGGCCGAACATCTCGCCGGCAGCGCCGCCGAACACCGTCTGATCGTGCGCAAATACAGCGACGGGGCGCCCGTCGACGGTTCCGTGTCCGGTCATGACGCCGTCGCTGTACGGATTGCCTTCGCCCGCCATTTTGACCAACGCGCCGATCTCGATGAAACTGCCTGGATCGAGAAGCATGTCGATGCGCTGACGGGGCGTGCTGTGCCCTGCCTCGTCGCGCTTGGCAATGGCCCGGGCGGAGCCGGGTTCCTTTGCCTTCTCCAACTTTTCGCGGAGTTCAGCAAGCTTCTCCGCGGTGGTTGTCGTCACTTCTGAACTCCGGTTTCCGCTGCTTTGATCTGGGCTGTTTCGATCTGGGCCAGCTTGGTGGTGAGGTCTGCCGCGACCTTCGAGATATACGGCTCGTCCACGATCTGCAGGTGATCCCCGCCGATGTAGACGACCTCGAGGTTCTTCACGTAGCTGCCCCAACCACCGTCTGCCTTACGGGTTTTGAACGCAGGCTCGAGCGTCATCAGTTCGTCGTGGTACTTGTCTGCCATGTAGATCACGACGTCGCCGTCGTAACTCTGGAACTTGGCGGTCTGGATGGCGCGATTGTCCAGGAACGACGTCCGCTGGTGCTCGATGATGCCGCCGGGGATCTTGACGCCACTCATCTTGATCATGTCCATCAGGAACTGCATCTGATCTTCATCGGATTCGATTTCTGCCAGAACATCCACGGGCAGTGGGACATCCAGGTTGTAGGTGCGCTTCGCGAAGGCTCCGTACCGCTCCCACCGCTTCCGTCGCTCCTCAGCAGTGTCGGGAACGTCCTCGCCGGCCATGACGGTGTCGAGCATGCCGACAACCCGCACATCGGCCCCCTGCTTGCGCAGGATGGCTGCGACGGCATACGCCAGCACGCCGCCGAGCGACCAACCGCACAAGACGTACGGTCCGTCACCCTGAATTTCACGGAGCAACGGCACGTATTCTTCGGCGCGCTTCTCGATCGGGCCTTCTGTGCGCTCGAACCCGTACATCGGCGTGCCGGCAGGCAGACGCTTGAGCAGTGGTTCGTACGCAACGGTGGATCCACCGGCCGGGTGGAACACGAATACCGGTACGGCAGTGGAACCTTCGGGGCGGCCGCGCAGAATACGCACCACTCCGTCGATCTTGCCCTCGTCTTCGAGGTACTGACGCACAACGTCCGCAAGGTCTTCGATCGTGCCGGAACCACGTACGTCGTCGACGGTGACTTCGCCGCCGGCCCGCTCGGACAGCCGGACAGCCAACTTCTGTGCCAGATCGTCGTCGACGGTGGGCAGAGCATTGAAAATGCCCTTGGCCGACTTGCCGGTGACCACTGCCCACGTCGCAAACGTCAAGCGTTCAGCGGCATCTCGCGGCGGGACGTCGGAACCTGCGTCGTCCGCAGTGCCCGCACGGGAAGGATCGGCAGCAGGCATCTCCACCGGGAGCTCAACCGAAGCCGACGCCGAAACCACCTCGACGTCGCCGGCATCCGCCGCCAACTTTTCGGCAGCCTGCTGATCGGCCATCGCCTGAACCTCTTCGCGGTTCTCGATGGCGTAGCGCAGGTACTTGTTGACCTCGAGCAGGCTTGCATCCTTGACTGCCTGGAGCTGCAACTGCGGAATGTCGAACTCGTACTCGACGCGGTTCTTGATGCGCATCGCCATGAGCGAATCGAGACCGAGTTCGATGAGCGGAACCTCGGCCGGCAGATCTTCCGGCGAGTAACCCATGGATTCCGCGACAACGATCCTCAGACGGTCGTCGAGGCTCTGCGAACCGTGGGGATCCCACTTGTCGCCGGCATCTTCGACTACCTCGGCAAGAGCTTCCATAGCGCCCGTCGGACGGGCCGGTGCGGCGACGACAAGCTCGGGCAAAGCCTCACCCGACGTGACAACCGCGTCGAACAGCAACCGGAAGGAGCCGTTCTCGCGGGCATGCACCTGCACCGACGCTCCGCCCGGGTGCGGGTTGAGCGTAGTGGTGACCGTCGCGGCGCCTGAAAGCTCGCCGTGCGGGACGGCCGCGGTGAGCGTCACATCCGAAAGAACCTGAGCTGCAGCGGCAGTCACCAGAGCGGCCAGGTCGGAGACGACGGATGCGTCGGCTTCCCACACGTGGCGGCCGTCGGGCAGGGCAACGTGCGAACCGGGAACGCGTCCCGAGCCGCCCGCATTGACCCGAATGTCGAGCCAGTACGGCTTGCGCACAAAAGCAGTGCGCGGCAGAACTGCGAATTCACCTGCGGGAAGCAGAGATTCGAGATTCACAGCGTGACCGTGAACGTACAGCTGAGCCAAAGCCGACAGCACGCCGACGGACTCGTCTTCCTTACGCTTGAGCGTCTGGATGAGCTGCATGTCGTGCAGGCCGGCATCGAATGCCGTTGCGGCGACGGACATCAAGGTCACCGGATTGGGAGCAAGTTCCACAAACGTGGTGTGGCCGTTGGCAACTGCCAGACGCACAGCGTTGGTGAAGTACACACTGTGGCGCAGTCCCTTGACCCAGTACGCTTCCTGGTGGATCGGCTCGTGGCCGGCCTTGTAGAACGTGTCCTGATCGACGGACGAGTAGACGCCCACCTTCAACGTCGACGCTTCGATACCGGCCAACTCGGCAGCCAGTTCGCCGAGCAGCGGATCCACCTGCGACGTATGGCTTGCACCCTTGGTCTGCAG
The DNA here is from genome assembly GCF_003797085.1 of Rhodococcus sp. WS3. Taxonomy (NCBI): domain Bacteria; kingdom Bacillati; phylum Actinomycetota; class Actinomycetes; order Mycobacteriales; family Nocardiaceae; genus Rhodococcus; species Rhodococcus sp. WS3. The sequence continues at coordinate 2,844,250 of NZ_RKMA01000001.1, read as the reverse complement.
AACGCGAGCCATCTTGCCGTCGGCCTCAGCGGCGGCGACGATTGCCTCGATATCGGGCTGCGGTCCACCGATCACCGTGTGCGTCGGCGCCGCGTACACGCAGACCTCGAGCTTGGGATACGTAGGCAGCAGCGCTTCGATCTCGGTCGCGCTGTATTCGAGCAGAGCCATCAGGCGGATGTCGTCACCGACCAGAGCGCCCTCGGCTTCGCCCATCAGACGCGAACGCGAACAGATAACACGGACAGCATCTTCCAAGTTCAGGCCACCGGACACGTAGGCCGCCGCAGCCTCACCCATCGAGTGCGGAACAACAGCGTCGGCGTCGGCGCCGTGATGACGCAGCAGCGCGGCCAGGCCGACCTGAATGGTGAAGATCGCGACCTGAGCGGTTTCGACGTTGTACTCGAACGAATCGTCGAGGAACATCTCCGCCACCGAGTACCCGGCCTCGTCCTGGATCAGCACGTCGACCTCGTCGACGGCTGCCTTGAACGCCGAGTTCTCCAGATACAGCTGCTTGGCCATCTTGCGGTGCTGCGAACCGAAGCCCGAGAACACCCACACCGCGCCCTTGGGCGACGGTGCGTCGGCGGAGAACACACCGGCAGCGGGCTTTCCCGCAGCAACGGCGCGCAGGGCGCTGATGGCTTCGGAACGAGTCTTGACCACAACGGCGGCGCGTGAGCGGCCGTGATTACGACGCGAGAGTGTGCGCGCGACATCCACCAGCGGCGTTGTGCTGCCCTCTTCGGTTTCGAGCCAGTCCGCCAGATCAGCGGCCGCGCGGCGACGACGCGACGGCAATGCGCCGGAAACCGCGAGCACAACCGTCTGGTCTTCGACGAGCCCCATCGACTGCGCTGCGTCGGCAAGAACACCGGCGGCTTCGGTCTCGACATCCAGAGTCTCGACATCCAGATCAGCATCGGAGTCCGAAACAACAGCGGCTGCCGGGACGTACTCCGTCACCACGACGTGCGCGTTGGTTCCACCGAAACCGAAGCCGGACACACCGGCGATGGCCTTGCCGGTGTAGCGGGGCCACTCGGTGGCCTCGGGCGTCACCTGCAGGTGCGCCTTCTCGAAATCGATGTGCGGGTTCGGGCCCAGGTAGTTGAGCGTCGCGGGGATCTTGTTTTCCTGCATCGCCAGGACAACCTTGATCAGTCCGGCAGCACCGGCTGCGGCCTCGAGGTGCCCGAAGTTGGTCTTTGCGCTGCCGAGCAGTGCCGGCTTGTTGTCGTCACGTCCACGCCCGACAACGCGACTGAGCGCGTCGGCCTCGATGGGATCACCGAGATCGGTGCCGGTGCCGTGAGCTTCGATGTAATCGACGGTGCTCGGCAGAATGCCGGCGTCGCGGTACGCAAAACGCAGCACGTCGGCCTGAGCGTCCGGGTTGGGTGCGAGCAGTCCGTTGGAGCGGCCGTCCTGATTGACGGCGGAACCGGCGATGACGGCAAGGATGGAATCGCCGTCACGCTCGGCATCTTCGAGACGCTTGAGCACAACAAGTCCGCCGCCCTCGCTGCGAACGATTCCCTGTGCCTGAGCCGAGAAGGCGCGCAGTTTGCCGTCGGGAGCGAGCATGCCGATCTGATCGAACCCGAGAGTTCCGGGAGGGGCCAGCAGCATGTTGATGCCGCCGGCAAGAGCGATGTTGGAGTCGCCGCTGCGCAGCGAGCGCACAGCCTCGTGCACTGCGACCAGCGAAGACGAGCACGCGGTGTCCAGTGCGATGGACGGCCCGCGGAAGTCGAAGAAGTACGAGACACGGTTCGCGACGACGGCCGTCGACGTTCCCGTCAGTGCGTACGGGTGTGCGTTCGTGGGGTCGCTGACCGCGAGCAGCTGGTAGTCGTTGGCGGAACTGCCGATGAAGACACCGACCTGCTTGCCTTTGAGATCGCTCGCGGGAATGTGCGCATGCTCGAGCGCTTCCCAGGTCAGTTCGAGAGCGAGGCGCTGCTGCGGATCGACGTTGACGACCTCGAGCGGGGACATCGCGAAGAACTCCGCGTCGAATCCCTTGACGTCGTCGAGGTAGCCGCCCTTGGTGTTGGCGTTCTCGATCGCGGCCTTGAGAGCGGGATCGGACTTGAACTCGACCCAACGATCCTCGGGCAGGTCGCTGATGCCGTCGCGGCCCGCGGACAGCATCTCCCACATCTCCGACGGCGTATGTCCGGCGCCGGGGAAACGAGTCGACAAGCCGACGATGGCAATGTCGTGGGCATCCGTGCTGGCGCCTGGCGCGTAGTACGACGCGTCGACGCTCTCTTCCGGCACCTCGGGCTCGCCCTCGATGATCCGAGTGGCCAGCGACGCGATGGTCGGGTGCTGATACGCAACGGTGGCAGTCAGTGTGATTCCGAGCAGATCCTCGATGTCGCCGCTCAGGGCAACCGCATCACGTGATGCGAGCCCGAACTCCTCCATCGGACGATCGTCCGTGATCGTCGTGGCCGGCTGACCGGTCGCGTCGGCGATCCAGTTGCGTAACCACTCACGGAGCTGCGCGACACTCATGTCGACACCGCTCGCGTCAGCAGTAGCGCTCACGTCTACGGAACTGTCCTGCGCACCATCTTGTTCAACCATCAACTCACCAAGCTACCGATCATGAAGGGGATGTTCCTCAAACGCTATCGGGGAATGCCGTCTGCTGATAGCCACCACGCAGCGTCCCCTCGATGTAGCTTGCCTTGCACGCGCGGCGAGCGATCTTGCCGCTGGACGTACGCGGAATGGAACCGGCCGGAACAAGCAGGATGTCGCGTGCGGTCACACCGTGACGAGTCGAGATCGCGGCGCGGACCGTATCCGCGATCGGCTGCGGGTCGGCTTTACCGGCACCGGGTGCACGCTCGGCAACGATGACCAACTGCTCCGAGGAATCGTCGTCGTCGAACGTCAGACCCGAGTGGGAATTCGAGAAGACGACGGCAGGCAACTGGTTTGCCGGAACGGCAAACGCCGCGATGAAGCCCGGACGCAATGCGGGGCTCGCGTCCTGAGCGGAAGACTCGAGATCCTGCGGGTAGTGATTGCGGCCGTCGACGATCACCAGGTCCTTGACGCGACCGGTGATGTACAGCTCGCCGTCGACGTAGACGCCGTAGTCGCCGGTACGCATCCAGTGCGCGTCCAGCGGCAGATCGTCGGTGTGGCTGTCTTCCGGCAGGCGGTTGGTCAGCGTGTTGTGGAACGTCTCGGCGGTCTCTTCGGGGCGGCCCCAGTAACCGACGCCGATGTTCTCGCCGTGCAGCCAGATCTCGCCGACGTGGTTGTCGGGGACCTCGGTCTGCGTTTCGGGGTCGACGATGGCGGCCCACTGGCTGCGTGAGACGTATCCACAGGACACCTGCGCGATGGCGTTGTCGGCGTGCTGATCGACGATGACCATGCGGCCGTTGTTGAGCTCGTTGCGGTCGACGTAGATGACCTTGGCCTCGTCGGAATGCTTGGTCGACGACACGAAAAGCGTCGCCTCCGCCATGCCGTACGACGGCTTGATCGCCGTCTTGGGGAGACCGTAAGGCGCAAACGCCTCGTTGAATTTGCGCATCGACGCCGTCGTGACCGGCTCACTGCCGTTGATCAGGCCGATGACGTTGCTCAGGTCGAGGTGCTCGCCGTCCTTGGGCAGGCCACGGGCAGCAGCATGCTCGAAAGCGAAGTTGGGGGCGGCCGCGAAGGTGCCTGCACCGTCGGAGGCCGCCGCGAGTTCCTTGATCCAGCGGTTGGGCCGCTGAACGAAGGCGCGCGGACTCATGATGGTGATGTACTTTCCACCGAACGCAGGCAGGATGACCGTCAGCAGACCCATGTCGTGAAACAGGGGCAGCCAGGTGACGCCGCGTGAATCTTCGGTGAGCTCGATGGAGTCGACCATCTGCAGTGCATTGGTGCCGACAGCACGGTGGGTGATCTCCACACCGGCCGGAACTCGCGTCGAACCCGACGTGTACTGCAGGTAGGCGATGTCGTCGAAGCCGATATCGGGGCGAACCCAGGTTTCGCCGACGGTATCGGGAATGGCGTCGACGGCGATGATGCGCGGGCGTTCGGCGGCGGGCAGCGAACGGAACAACGCACGCACACCTGCGGCCGATGATCCGGCAGTCAGGATTGCCGACGGCTTACAGTCCCCGAGAACGGCGTGCAGGCGATCGGAGTGGCCGGGCTCGTCCGGATCGAAAAGCGGAACGGCGATGGAACCGGCCTGGATGGCCGCGAAGAACGAAATGACATAGTCGAGACCCTGAGGTGCCAGGATCGCCACGCGGTCGCCAGGCTTGGTGACCTGCTGGAGGCGGGCGGCAACAGCACGCAGACGTACACCGAACTGGTGCCACGTCAGCTCCTGTGCTTCACCGTCACGCTCACGCGAGTAATCGATGTAGCGGTACGCGAGCTCGTCCGCGTTCACACGCGAGTGTTGCTCGACGTAGTCGACCAGAGTGAAGCCCTCTTTCAGGCGAATCCGGCCCTTCTCGTCGAGAAAACCATCGAACAGCGCGTTCATTCCATCTCCTCCGAAGCGATCACACAAGCATTTTTGGTCATGCTTGCGCCCCAGACTTCCTTCGCTCTCTCGGGTATATCGTCAATCAATCGAAACGCACTACGTGCGCAACTCACCTGAATCACTTCATCGATCCCAAACCATCGATATGTTACAGATCGGCATCATCCGCATCGCCGCGCGTGCTCGGCCTCAGGGATCGTGGCGAGCGAAGAACCGATCGTGGCGATCGTGTCCAGCGGCGTCGACACAGCCGATTCGCACTCCTCGAAAGTGCCGACTGCCAGGCACGCAGAGCCTGGCGGCTCCGGGGCGCCGCGCGTGCGCTCCACCGCTGCACCCCGCGGGATGCCGTGACCTGGAGTTGTGATCATCCCCACCCTGCAGCGAACTGCGAGCCGGGGCGCGCGACGCGCACCAAGGCTGTGGGTGGAACCCATGGATCACTCCTTCGTAGTCAAGGCTGGAACATCCGAACTTACTCGCCAGTCACGTTCGTGACAGCACTTTAGAGGACCAGGCGAGCAGTGGTCGCACTTTGCCACGACCAATCCAGCAGACTACTCGCCGACGCACCCCAGCCAGACAAAAAGGATCAACTGTGCGGCGGCGTCGGCGCACCGTTGATCATGTCCGCTGCCCACTGTGCCACCCATTGGGTCGCCGTCGTGCCCTCCGAATCAACTTGGAAGGAGTTGTACATGGCATGCACAGGATTGTTGTAGTACTCCGCCAAACGCGGCAGCGACGTCATGAGGTTGCCCGGATTCATCGCTCCTGCCGGGGCGTCACAGATTCCGTCACTCGGCGCACAGATCTGATAGGTGCGGTCGTTCAGCTTGCCGAACCCACCCTCACGGGGACCCGTCATCGTCAGACCCGGCAACTTCAAACCGTTCAGCGACAGCTCGGCACCCACACCGGCAACGCTTGGGCCAACGGTAATTCCGTACGCGGGATCACGACGCCCGTCCGCGATCAAGCCGACACCGAGCACCAGATCTGCCGGCACTGCGCCCGTCCCGTTGCCGATACTTGCGGCTACGTCACCGGCGATGACCGCGCCCTGCGAGAAGCCGGTGAGTACGTAACTCGTCAGTGGGCACTCGGCATGGCGCTGCACCAGAAAGTCGTTGGTGGCAGCAGTTCCCGCACCCCGACTGTTGTTGTACGACTGCTGCCCGTCCGGCGGAAACGCCACCGGATTCGAGAACTGCGCAACGTAAGGAACCGTGTAGACATCCGCACGTGAAGCGTCGAACTGATTCTGCAAAGGACCCGTGACGTTGAGCATCAACGAAGCCGGATTTGCCGCCGGAGCATACGGATCGTCGGCAGCGCTGGACTCCCAGGTTCCAGGGATGGCAACTACCTGGACATCGGGACAACTAGCCGGCTGCGACGCCGGTTTCTCCGGTCCGGGTGGCAACGGCTCGGGTGTCGGCACCCGCCCGGCAAGGATGTACCAACCGCCGATCACCACGGCAGCGACCACCAGAATGATCAGCAGCGGGACCAGGCAACCCCGACGCTTTCCGCCTCGCGCCATCATCTATTTGCAGAATGTGGCGTTGGCGACATCGATGTAGATCTGAGCGTTGGCGGTGGCCTGCTCTGACGTGATCGCAGTGCCATCCGTCGCCGCGGAACCCACGACGGCCGTCACCAACGCAAGAATCTCCTCGTCCGAGGTGCCCTGAACATTCGCGGCGCAGATGTAGTTGGCCGTGTTGATCGCGATGCTGCCGTCACCCTCGGGAGTAACTCCCTTGGCTTTCAAACCGTCGAGGAATGCCTGTGCTTGCGGGTTGACCTCTACTTCTGTCGGACCGGGGAAACCCTCGATGCTCTGGGGCTGCTCCGGCGGAGCCGTAGCGGCCGCTCCGGGACTGGTGGGCGCTGCGGACGCCGTTGTGGTCGCGCTCGCGGAAGCCGAACTGCTCGCAGCCGACGACGATGCCGCGACGGACGTCGTGGTCGGGGTGGAGGTGACCGTCGAGTCGTCACTTCCACAAGCGACGAGCATCCCACCGGCGATCAGTGTCAGAGAGCCCACTGCGATCGCGCGCGCAAAAGTATTTCGGTTACCCGAGAAAAGCGACATCAATGTCCGTCCTTGCCTTCAGTCGAAAGTCCATCATCAGGTTACGCAACGCACAGCGGGCAGGCACCGATCCGTGATCGGGCCCGCCCGCCGTGCGTTGTGTGTCGTACGTTGCGTCCTACGGGTGAATCTCGGTCTTGCCGTCGATCACCGTGATCCAGCCGAACTGGAAGTTCTGCTGAGTTCCACCGGGGATGTCGAACTTGTCACTGAGCGGGTATCCGAGCTTGCCGCCTTCGTAGCCGACACTCTTCCATCCGTCGAAGATCGGGCCGTTGGCGACGGACCAGGCGCCCGTTGCAGGGCTCCAGTAGATGTTGCCGCCGTCGAACTCCGTGAAGCGACCGTTGTCCTTGATCGCCACTTCGTTGGACTTCGGGAACCCGAGCCATCCGTTTTCCCAACCGAGTTCGCCGTACTTGCCCATGATCATGCCGAGCACGGCGTACGTGCCGTTTGCACTGTTGTACATGGCGCCGATTTCGAAGCCCTGCACGGCGCCGGCCTTGCCGGGGGTCGCGATCTCCGCTGCGGTGGGGTACTTGAGCGGGCCACCCTCGTAGCCCTGTGCTGCCCATTCGCTGAGGATCGCTCCGCGGACGGCGTGTGCGCCGGTCCACCAGGTCCAGTAGATGGAGCCGTTCTGGAAGTGGTTGAACCGTCCCTGACCGTCGGGGGTTCCGAGTTCAGGCGTGGTCGGGAAGCCGAGCGGGCCGGCAGCTGCGCCGGTGTTCATGTACTCACCGGCGATACGGCCCGCGATGGGGTTAGCGCCGGTGCCGGAGGTCCAGTAGATGCGGCCGTTGCGGAAGTCCTGAGCCAGGCCACCCGCGACGCTGTACTCGGCTGTGACGCAGTCACCGATCCAGCTGTTTGCCGCTGCGGTTGCCGCGATGGCACCCGAAGCGCCACATGCCGGCTTCTCCACGTCGGTGCCGAGCGCGTTGGCGAGCTGCGGCCACAGCTGATGAAGCTCGAACTGCCAGTACGGCCACGAGTGCGTGCCGGACGGGCGGTAATTGATCTGCGCGGGAATGCCGAGCGAGTTGAGCTTGGTCGCAAATGTCTGCGAGGTCAGGCGCGCAAGAATCTCGAGGCCCATACCGGCGTAGTTGGTGCTGACACCGGGGATTCCCGACGGCTGATCGTACGGTCCGGTGGTGCCGCTACCGCTCGAGACGTACAGGCTGACGCCCTTGAGCTTGTCGGCCTGGGTGTACGGATCGTGGGCTGCCCACTGCGGGTTCGACGGCGGGCCCCACATCGCTGCGGAGTTGAACTTGCCCGCGTCGTTCATCGCGAACTGGATTGCCTGCGGCATTCCGAGCGACGTCGTAGTGAGGATGCCCGAGAGCGACGCGGCGAACTTGAAGAATCCGGGGTTGCGCGCGGCAAGAGACATCGCGGCCGTGCCACCCATGGAGAGACCGACCACGCCGCGGGTCTGCGTTGTGCGCCAATCGTTCTCGAGGATGGACGGAAGTTCCTTGGTGAGGAACGTCTCCCACTGGTAGAACACACCGTTGTCGGCCTCGAGCCAGTCGGAGTAGAAGCTGGACTGTCCACCGACGGGGAGAATCACGTTGACGTTCTTGTCTGCGTAGAACGACTCGGCATCGGTCTCGGCGGTCCAGCCGTTCTCGATATCGGTGGCGCGAAGGCCGTCGAGCATCCAGACGGACGGGAAGGTTGCCGACGGGTTCACGTTCCAGTCGCGGGCCAGAAGGATCTGAACCTGAATGGGGATTCCCATCGACGGGGAGTTGATCCACAGTGCGACACGGCGCTCGCTGAGCCATTCGACCTTGCCGACGGTGGCGCCGCCCTGGTTCTGGGTTGCGGCGGGCGCGGTGAGAGCCGGGCTCGGCGCAGCGGCAGCGGTACCTGCCGTGGTCAGACCTGCTGCGATCGGCAGAACCAGCAGTGCTGCCAGCGCTCCGACGACCTTGGTTCTATAGGTCCCGAAGGACCGACTGCGGTCCCGCTTGGCAAGGCCTACTCGCATGAGTTCACTCTCTTTCCCTTACTTCCGGTCCGCGTGTCTTACTACCCGGTGTTTCACGTACTCGGTATCTCACGTACTCGGTGTCTCACGTCTTCGGTATCTCACGTGTTCAGTGCCTACGCGGCGAGGCATCTCTGCCTCGCACACCACCTCGGCGACCAGAGCCCTGTCGAAACTCTTTCTACACGGAAACGACTCCGACTAGGGGTTGCCGCGCTGTTACTGGTGGTGCAATTGTTACCGAAGTTCCTGTTTACGGCATCTCCAAAACAGAAGTGCCGTTCCGGTCTTCCTCTCGGAAGTCCGGAACGGCACTTGTCTGTCTAGGTCTTGCGGTGGTGCAGCGTCATGCAGTGATGCACGGTAAAGCGGTGAAGCATGGTCACCAGGCGTTCATGGTGTCGAGGATCTGGCCGCGGGCCTTGAACAGTTCCTCGGACCAGTACGCCCACGAGTGGGTGCCGTTGGACGGGAAGCTGTAGGTGGCCGGAATGCCGAGCGTGTTCATCCGGATCTGGAATGCACGGGTGTTGGCCAGCGCAAGTGCTTCGAGGCCCATGGCGTTTGCCGTGTTGTAGTAGCCGACCAAGCCCTTGGGGTTGTCGTACTTACCGGTCAGACCGCTTGCTGCGGAGATGTACATCGACAGGCCCTTGAGGCGAGGCGCGAAGACGAACGGGTCGTTGCGCAGCCATGCCGGGCTCCACGGGGGTCCCCACATGGAGTCGACGTTGAAGCGGCCGGCATCGAGCATCGCGACGCGGATTGCTTCACGCATACCGGGAGCCGAGATGTTCAGGTAACCCGACAGCGAGCCGGCGAACTTGAACTGGTCGCGGTGGTACGCAGCGAGTGTCAGTGCGGCACTGCCACCCATCGACAGGCCGAGGACAGCGTTGTTGTTAGGCGAGACGCCGTAGTTCGCGAGGAAGTTGGGCAGCTCTTCCGTGAGGAAGGTTTCCCACTTGTAGGTCATCTGCTGACCGTTGAAGTTCGAGGGTGCGTACCAGTCGGTGTAGAAGCTGGACTGTCCGCCGACCGGCATCACGAGGGTGATGTTGTCGTTGCGGTACTGCTCGAGAGCGTTGGTCTCGAAGCTCCACGCATTGGCGTCGTCACGAGCGCGGAGGCCGTCGAGCAAGTAGAGGGCAGCGTTTCCGCCGCGAGCGGCCCACTGGACCTGAACCTTGATGTTGCCCATCGTGGAGGGCACCCACAGCTCTTCGAATCCGCCCCACGGCGCGGTCTGGACCGGCGCAGCGTGCGCGGGAGCAGCGGTAGCAACTGCGCTACCGGCGACGCCTGCGGCAAGGGGAAGCACGAGTGCTGCCGCACCGATGGCAAGTGCTCGGTGCTTGAGGCGCTGTGTCAGCCTCGTCGGGGCAAATCGCATGGATACTGCTCTCTCTCTTCGTCTGCGGTAGCTACCCCCGACTAGGGGAAGTACCGACGGATTCCGTCGGGGAACAGGTATGTGCGCCAGCCTGGACAAACCAGACTGGCAGCGGACCTCGTTCCAAGTCACACTGCGCTCGGTGGACCCTATGTCACAGGTTTGGTTGTGACAAATGGATCTCAACCACCGGGCGCTTCTCCCCTGGTGCTCACGGGAGCATTTCGGGTAGGTGAATCGTCTTCGGATACATCGGCGCCGATCACGGGAGCGTTACGGGATCGCAACATGTTTTCTCCTACGGCATAGTGATCTGCATCACTTTTGGGTTTCAAGTGGCACAAGACCACATCGCTGTAGTTCGTACGCGGGCACTCGATCGAATCGATATTTTGCCAAGTCGAATGCCTGACGGAAGTTCTGTTTGAATCGCGCCCACGTCAATTCACTGCGGTAGGAGGTCAGCAACTCCTGCGTTTCCGGACAGGTCAGCGCCAGCTTCGCGTCAGCTACCCATTCCTCGTCGAGGAAGAAGGGCAGCCACGGGTGGACGTCGACCATCCCGGTGTCCGCAACCACCCAATCCGGATACAGGTTCTTGTCGTGACCGATCCGGCCGTCTTCCAGCCTCTCCGTGTGCGCGGCGAGCGGGTACGCCAGTCCCATCTGATCGAGCACACGAACGTCGAGCCCGACGTTCATGCTCGTCATACCGAGGTTCAGGAAGAAAACGACATGCTCGCCCGATTCGTCTATCGGCCCTGGCGGCGGAACGACGAACCACGCGTTGTAACTGGGAGACGGAATGAGTAGTCCACCGTCCGGGGTGTCCGCGATGGTCTCGACCATTGCTCGCATCCAGGGGTAGTCGAGGTAGTCCTCGGCTCGGATCGGATGCTCGTGACCGGTATTGAGAGCGTAGAACGCACGCTCGTCGACGATGCCCGAGCGTCCGACGATCGAGCCTTCCGGCATGCCGGTCGTATTTGCGGCGACGGCTGCCCACACGATGGTCCCCACCCACAGCACTGCGGAGACACCGAAGATCGCGGTGTCCCGGTTGCGGCCGAATGCCGTGCGCGCCGGAACCCGAAGCGGAATGACCGCCACCGGGATCAGAAGGCAGAACAACACCGGAAGCAGGACGCGGCCGTGCATGAAGTCGCCACCGACTCGAACCGAGTACACACCCAGAATCAGGCCGCTACCGAGAATGAACGTGACAACAGCGCGTGGGGTGCGCAACCACGCCTGCAACCGCACCCAGCGTGACCCTGAAACGGTCTGGGGCGCGGACGTGCGCTCGTTCCTGCCGATCGCAAGAAGTAGCAGCGCACCGACCAGTAGGAACAGCAAAGGCAACCACAGCAAGTACGGTCCGACGAGATTCCACAGATAGGCAAATCCTTGCGACCACTTTGCACCGCCTGCATCCTTCGAGACCGCGGTATTGGGGTACGGAAGCCCGTAATAACCCATGCGCCAGATCTGGTACGCCACCGGAACGAGTCCGGCGACAACCACGATCATCGCGCGGACCTTCCACGTCAAGCCTGCGGACACGACGATCATCATCAGTGCAAGAGCACCAGGGATCGCCATCTCCGGGCGCACGAGGGGCCCGAGCCCGGCAACAAAAGAGAGAATCAGAATCGACGCCGTCGACGGTACTGACGCCTGTGCCCACCGAACCATCAGCAACCACAGCAGCGCGATCCAGAAGATCACCAGGCACGTCTCGAGGCCGGACGTCGCAAAATCTCGGGCGGGCGGAACAGCAATGTAGACGAGAACGCCGGCCGGAACGAGGAAAACCGTCCCGCCGACGCCTAGTCGCAGATCGCGGTATAGGCGGGCCGTTCCGAGCATCGCCAAGACCACAGCTGCGGTCGAGAGCACCAAAGCGATTGCCAGGACGACATATTCGAGTCGGATCTGCGTCAGCCAGCCGAAGGCGTAGACGATGTACGTCCACGCGGTGCTCGTATTCGCCTCGACGCGTTCACCGGCGTTGAAGACGGGGCCGTTGCCGGCCAGCAGATTTCGCACGGTGCGCAGGACGATCAGTCCGTCGTCGGCGATCCATCGACGCTCCCACGCTCCCCAGAACGTGAGGACGGCAGCAAGCACCACCCCGCCGAGGAAAACTGCTCGGTTAGGGGTGGTGCTCGGTGCCGCGGTGTCGGCGACCTGGTCGGCTTCAGTGGCCGGCTCAGACGATGTAGACAGCGACACCCACTACTCCGATCCACGCCACTGCGAGGAATTGCAGAACCCGGTCACCGAGCGCGATTTCCTCGGGCTCACCGGCTTCGCCGCCGTCGACGTCCACGGCGTACCGCAGCACTGCGACGGTGAAGGGGACCATCGAAATGGCGTACCAGTTGGTGCCCTTGATGTCGTCCTGCTGGAAGGCCCACAGTCCGTAGCAGAGCACGAGTGCCGTCGCGGCCATCGTCCACACGAACCGCAGGTAGGTCATCGTGTAGCTCTCGAGCGACTTGCGGATCTTGGCGCCGGTACGTTCGGCCAGCTTCAGTTCTGCGTACCGCTTTCCGGCAGCCATGAAGAGCGAACCGAATGCCATCATCAGCAGGAACCACTGCGACAGTTCGATCTCGGCTGCCACGCCACCGGCTATGGCGCGCAACAGGAATCCGGACGACACGATGCAGATGTCGATGACGGCCTGGTGCTTCAAACCGAAGCAGTAGGCAAGCTGGATGACGATGTACACGGCCATCACCACGGCAAGTTGCCAGTTGGCTATGAACGAGAGAGCGATCGAACCGGACAGCAGCACCACGGCCATGCCGTACGCGATGTTGACGGGCAGAACTCCGGCCGCGATGGGGCGGAAGCGCTTGGTGGGATGCGCTCGGTCTGCCTCGACGTCCATCGCGTCGTTGACGAGGTAGATGCCGGACGCCGCCATGCAAAACACGACAAATGCCAGCGCGACGGGCAAGAGCACGTCGGCTTCGGTGGCTGTGCCTGCCGCGATGGGCGCGGCGAGCACGAGAACGTTCTTGACCCACTGGCGTGGGCGGAGCGCCTTGACGATGCCGGCGGGCAGGGACTTAGGGGGTCCGCTGACCGTGGCCGCTTCCTCGCTCATTTCTCTCCATATTTCTGTTCGGCCTTATGCACCAGCGCCGCGGATGCGGCGCCCAGTGCCGCACCGGCAAGCACGTCGGTCGGGTAATGAACTCCCAGAACCAGGCGCGAAAGCATCATCGGGGGCACCAGCAACGCCGGTAAGGGTAGCCCGGTGAGTCGACCGATCAGGAATGCCGCCGCCGTCGTCGACGTGGCGTGCGAGGACGGGAAGCTCAGCTTGCTCGGCGTCGAGACGTTGACCTGCAACGACGGGTCGGACGGGCGTTTGCGCCGCACGACACGCTTAATCACGACCGACGCGGCGTGTGCCCCGAAGGCACCGACTGCAGCGCCAGCCCATTCGCGGCGACGCGGCTTGTCGACGGCAGCGCCGACGGCAGCGATCGCGATCCAGCCGAGTGAGTGCTCACCGAAGTGCGACATTCCGCGAGCAACGGCGACGGCTCCAGGCACCTGCCCGACGGTCGACTGGATTCCGGCGAGGATCCTGACCTCAGGAGATACAGCCTCAGGAGATACCGAAGACACGTTCCCACCTTTCCGTGCTGGTCAGTGAAGGAACGGCATCCTGGTACTGCTTCTTCAGTTCGGGGAACCTGGCAGCAAGTTCGCGGCGCAACCGGGTGGCTTCCTTGAGCAGTTCGAGTGCCTGCTTGGGGTTGCGCTTGCGGTAGACGACTCCGCGGCCGTCGGCGGTGGTGACGGTGACGCCGTCCACCTGCGAGAGCAGGAACCAGCGGGCGTCGATGGTCGGCACGTTGAGCTGGGGTCGCTCGAGGTGTTCGGCCTTGGCCGGCTTCACGTTGTGAACGGCGGCCCGAAGGACTCGGGTCACCTTCGCGACGGTGGTGAGCGGCAAGCTCACGTCTCCGACGTCGGCACCTGACGGCAGTGGCAGTTCCGTCGACGACGGCAGTACGACGGCGTCGGAGAATTCCTTGCGCTGGGCGTGTACCTCGCCGAGTGCGGTCGGCAGCATGTTCGCGACGTGCTCGGGGCCGGCGAGGAAGTCGGCGATGGCCTTGTTCTGGATTGCGACGGTGGAGTACTCGAGGCACAGCAGGTGCTTGAGCGTTGCCTTCACCGTGTTGACCACGAGGCCGCGTCCGTTGCCCGGCATGTGCAGTGCGGCAACCACGAGACGGTTGCGGAGGTGGAAGTACGCCTGCCAGTCGATGGCGTCGTCCTTGTCGCTCCACGCCATGTGCCAGATCGCGGCACCCGGAAGTGTGACGGTCGGGTAGCCGGCTTTCTTTGCGCGCAAACCGTATTCGCAGTCGTCCCACTTGATGAAGAGCGGGAGTGGCTGCTTGATTTCTTCGGCGACCTGGCGCGGGATCATGCACATCCACCAGCCGTTGAAGTCGACGTCGATGCGGCGGTGCAGGAGCTTCGATTCGCGCAGCGGCTTCTTCGAGAAGTCGTGGTCGTATTCGACGTTCGGCGCTGCGGTCCACATGAAGATGCCGCGGTTGACCACTTCACCCATCACATGGAGGTGGCTGCGTTCCTGCAGGTTGAGCATCTGGCCGCCCACCAGCATCGGCGATTTCGCGAACCGCGAGAAGGACAGGGCGCGCAGGATCGAGTCGGGTTCGATCTCGATGTCGTCGTCCATGAACAGGATGTGCTGGCACGACGTGTTCTTGAGTGCCTCGTACATGATTCGGCTGTATCCGCCGGAGCCGCCGAGGTTGCCCTGATCGTGAATGGTGAGCCGATCACCAAGCGCTGCAGCAGCTTCGGCGAATCCTGGCTCGTCGCGCACCTTGCGGGTGCCCTGATCCGGCATGATGACTGCCTTGATCACGTCGGACACCAGCGGATCGGATGCCAGCGCGGCAAGTGCCTTCACGGCGTCCGTCGGGCGGTTGAACGTCGGAATACCCACGGCGACAGTCGCTTCGCCGGGAGCCTCGACGGGGGCGTACCAGCCGCCACTCTCGACAACCACGGCCGAATCGGTGGTGATGTCGAACCAGATCCAGCCACCGTCTTCGAACGGAGCAAGCTCGACGTCGAATTCCAGAGCTGCATCACCGTCGGCAAATTCTTTGCCTTCCACGTGAATTCGCGAGGAATCTGCCTTGGAACGGTAGATGTCGACGCGGCCGTGGCCGGACAGTTCCAGACGCAGGACCACCGATTTCAGGATGGACCAGCGTCGCCAGTAGCTGGCGGGGAAAGCGTTGAAGTACGTGGCAAACGAGACCTCGGTCTCGGCGCCGAGCGCTACCGACGTGCGCGAAGTCGAGTGCGCCCGCCGGCTGTTGGACCAGGACTCTTCCAAGTAGAGCGTGCGCACGTCGAGCGGTTCACCGGCGCGCGGCAGGATGATCCGCTGGAGCAGCGACTTACCGAGGTAACTCACCTCGTCCCCC
The DNA here is from genome assembly GCF_003797085.1 of Rhodococcus sp. WS3. NCBI lineage: Bacteria > Bacillati > Actinomycetota > Actinomycetes > Mycobacteriales > Nocardiaceae > Rhodococcus > Rhodococcus sp. WS3. The sequence continues at coordinate 2,828,716 of NZ_RKMA01000001.1, read as the reverse complement.
GCGTCGGCGTTCTCACCCTCGAGCAGATGACGTGCGTTCATTCGCTCTCCCCTGCCAATTCCGCACCCGATTCCAGATGCGGCCGCAAGGTGTTCTCGAACATCGTCAGCGCACTGGCGATAGCCATGTGCATGTCGAGGTACTGGTAGGTACCCAGGCGGCCACCGAACAGCACCTTGTTGTCAGCGGTTTCCGCCTTGGCGCGTGAGCGGTACGCGGCGAGCTTGGCGCGATCCTCCGGCGTGTTGATCGGGTAGTACGGCTCGTCGGTCGACTCGGCGAAGCGTGAGAACTCGCGCATGATGACGGTCTTGTCGGCCGGGTACTCGCGTTCCGGGTGGAAGTGGCGGAACTCGTGGATGCGGGTGAACGGGACGTCCGCGTCGTTGTAGTTCATGACCGGGGTGCCCTGGAAGTCGCCGACTGGCAGAACTTCGGTCTCGAAGTCGAGGGTGCGCCAGCCCAGCTCACCTTCGGAGTAGTCGAAGTAGCGGTCGAGCGGGCCGGTGTAGATGACGGGTGCGTCGGGGTTGGCGCTGCGCAGCTCGTCCCGGACGTCGAAGTAGTCGGTGTCGAGACGGACCTCGATCTTCGGGTCCGTGACCATGTTCTCGAGCCACGCGGTGTAGCCGCCGACGGGCAGGCCCTCGTACGTGTCGTTGAAGTAGCGGTTGTCGAAGTTGTAGCGGACCGGCAGGCGGCTGATGTTGGCCGCGGGCAGCTCCGTGGGATCGGTCTGCCATTGCTTGGCGGTGTAGTCACGCACAAAGGCTTCGTACAGAGGGCGGCCGATCAGCGAGATCGCCTTCTCCTCGAGGTTGGAGGCGTCCTTCGCATCGATCTCGCTGGACTGTTCCGCGATGAGCGCGCGTGCCTCTTCGGGCGTGAAGTACCGCCCGAAGAACTGCGAGACGAGGCCCAATCCCATGGGGAACTGGTAGGCCTGGCCCTTGTGCAGCGCAAAGACGCGGTGCTGGTAGTTCGTGAATTCCGTGAACTGGGTGACGTAGTCCCAGACCTTCTTGTTGGAAGTGTGGAACAGATGCGCTCCGTACTTGTGGATCTCGATGCCTGTCTCCGGCTCGGGCTCGGAGTAGGCATTGCCACCCAGGTGGTGACGGCGATCCAGAACCAGCACTCGCTTACCCAACTGGGTGGCGGCGCGCTCGGCGATGGTCAGCCCGAAGAATCCCGAACCGACGACGATGAGGTCGTACTGAGCAAGGGCGGTCTCTGAATTTGCAGCGGTCACGATGAACCAGGGTATCGGACCTGATCTACCGGGGGCGTATTAGCAGTCGTGATCACACCCGCTGTGGAACCGATACCCCGGTCCGATGCGTCCAAGCACGTGGGCTGCCCGGGTGGGCAGCGGGAGGTGGGGCCCGAAGATGACACGCATAGCCGGAGCGCTGATGCTGGCGACCGTTCTGATCTCGGTGATGACCGGATGCGGTCGCAGCGTCGAAGGGACTGCGAGGGCGCAGGCGGCAACGGCCACGCTCGAACAGTCCCCGACCGCCACCACGTCGTCGCCCGAACCAGCAGCCGACGACGGTTTGTGCAACATTCCCGACGACGTCGCGACGGAGTTGAACGTCGACAAGTCCACCGGTGAGCGGTCGATGGAATCGGCTACCACGCTGCTGGACGACTGCGCGTGGCGTGGCCCGGATTTCGAGTTGCGAATCGCGAGCTACGAAGTTGTTGCGGCCCCATTTGCAGCGCGTCTTGCGCAGGAAGTCTCAGCCGACAGCAAAGAAATCACCATCGGCACACATCAGGCATTTGTTCTCACCCAATCCGAGGAGGAGTTCGAACCCGGCTGCGTGATCGTCCTGGACATGATGGACAACAGCATGGTGGTCATCAGGGAAGACGACACCTACATCAGTCGCGCCAGCATGTGTTCTCGCGTCCGTTCTGCCGCGACCACCATCGAAGACGCCCTGGAGTGAGACGGCCAGGGCGTCCTCGAAAGCTGGCGTCTACAGGCTCTTCGCGATGATTCCCTTCATCACTTCGTTGGCGCCGGCGTAGATCTTCTGTACGCGGGAGTCTTCGTACATGCGCGCGATCGGGTATTCGCGCATGTAGCCGTAGCCGCCGTAGAGCTGAACACAACGGTCGACGACGGCACACTGCTGCTCGGTGAGCCAGTACTTGACCATCGCGGCGTCGGCGCCGTCCAACTCACCGTTGAGATGATCCTCGATGCAATTGTCGAGGAACACCCGGCAGGTGCGTGCGATCGTCTGGCACTCGGCCAGTTCGAATGCTGTGTTCTGGAACTCGAAGAGGCTGTGCCCGAACGCTTGACGCGCCTTGGTGTACGCGACGGTCTCCTCGACTGCCCGCTCGATGGTGCCGATGGCCTGAGCGCCGATGATGAGGCGTTCCTGCACCAGCTGCGCCATCAGCTGACCGAAGCCGAGGCCCTCGGACTCGCCCAGGAGATTCGAGACGGGAACGCGGACGTCGGTGAAGGACAGCTCCGACGTGTCGGCTCCATGCTGGCCGACCTTGTCGAGCACGCGGCCCACCGCAAAGCCTTCGCAGTCGCGCAGATCGACGATCAAGAGCGAGACACCCTTGGCGCCGGCCTTGGGGTCCGTCTTGACGGCGAGCACGATCATGTCGGCGCTGCCACCGTTGGTGATGAAGGTCTTCGACCCGTTCACCACGTAGTGGTCACCGTCGCGGATAGCCGACGTCGTGATGGCCTTGAGGTCGGAACCTGTTCCCGGCTCGGTCATTCCGATGGCACCGAGGATTTCGCCCGTCGCCATGCCCGGCAGCCACGCCTGCTTCTGCTCTTCGTTGCCGTACTCGAGCACGTAGTGCGCGACGATGCCGCTGTGCACGGAGTTACCAAGCGCGTAGTCGCCGCAATACCCCTGCGCCTCGAAGACCGCGAGGTCGTGCGCGAAGGTTCCGCCGCCCCCGCCGTACTCCTCGGGAATGGAGCAGCACAGCAGGCCGAGCTTGCCGGCTTCGAGCCACACGGAACGGTCGACGCGATGCTGAGCGTCCCACTGCTCACGCTTGGCGATCAACTCACGATCGAAGAAACCGCGAGCCAGCTCGGCGACTGCAGTGATCTCGTCGTCGTACCACGACGGCTTGCGCTTGGTTCCCATGATCAGACTCGCTTGAGCAGGGCTGCGAGGGCCTGGCCGCCGCCGATGCACATGGTGACGATGCCGAATTCGAGGTCGCGACGGACCATGTCGCGGGCTGCGCGCAGAGTCAGGATCGCTCCGGTTGCGCCGACGGGGTGTCCGAGGGCGATGGCGCCGCCGTACGGGTTGGTCTTCTCCGGGTCGAGGCCGGCGTCACGGATAACGGCGATGGCCTGTGAGGCAAACGCCTCGTTGACCTCGGCGGTGCCGATGTCGGACGGCTTCAAACCTGTTTGTGCGAAGAGCTTTTCGAGGGCGAGCACGGGAGCGTAGCCCATCAGGCCGGGCTCCATGGCTGCCGTCGTGACGGCTTCGAGGGTGACCAGACCGGTCAGGCCGCGCTTGGCTGCCTCGGTGCCCGTCGCGAGAACGAGGGCTGCTGCGCCGTCGTTGATGCCCGACGCGTTACCGGCGGTGACGGAGCCACCCTCTTCGAATGCGGGGCGCAGCTTCGCGAGGGTTTCCATCGTGGTGCCGGGCTTGGGGTGCTCGTCCTCGGTGACGGTGACGGAGCGACGGCCACCGGTTTCGACGGCGGTGATCTCCTCGGCGAAAGCGGACTTTGCGGCGTCGGTGGCTGCGCGTCGCTGCGATTCGACGGCAAACTCGTCCTGCTGCTTGCGGCTGACGCCGTACTTACGGGCGACGGCTTCGGCGGTGCGGCCCATGTGGGCGTTGCTGAAGGGGTCGGTGAGCATCGCGACGGTGCCGTCGACGAGACCGTGATCGCCCAACTTGAAGCCGGCGCGGGCGGAGAAATCGTAGAACGGCATGCGGGACATGCTCTCGTCGCCGCCGGCGAGCGTGATGGCGGCGGCGCCCCAGCGCATCTGCATTGCTGCGGACCAGATTGCCTGCAGACCGCTGCCACAGAGGCGGTTGACGGTGTAGGCGGGAACGTTCTCGGGCAGTCCGGCTGCGATGCCGACGCGGCGCGCGTTGTAGGCGTCTGGGCCGACCTGGCCGATGCAGCCCATGACAACCTCGTCGATGTCCTCAGGTGCAACGCCGGCGCGGGTCAGCGCGGCCTTGGCAGCCGTGGCGCCGAGCTCGTGTGCGGGGACGTCCTTGAAGACGCCACCGAAGCTACCGACCGGGGTGCGAGCCCCGTCGACGATGACGATCGGTTCGGGTGTGGTCATGATTGTCCCCATCTGCTGTGCGCACGGCGCTCGAAATTCTCGGTCCGTGGCCGATACTAGGACATCTAAGTATCGCGCAGATGGGGACGTAGGCGTCAGGCCTTTGTAGTGACTGCCGCTGTTGTCGTTTCCACCGTTGGGGTTACCTCTGCCGGGGCGGCCCCGGTCTTGTTGTCGTCCGTCTTGTCGTCGTTGCGGTAGCGGTAGAGCCCGATGCCCACGAGGATCGCCGCAAGACCCAGGGACACGAACATCTGGCTACGGGTCGAGTCGAGGACGACCATGCCGATGCAGAGCGCGATGATCGCGGCAATGGTGGCGTAGGTGAGGTACGGGAAGAGCCACATCTTCAGTTCCAGTTCCTGGCCCGACGCTTCGAGCTTGCGACGAGTTCGCAACTGGGACACGGAGATAACGAGCCACACGAAGAGCGCGATCGCGCCGGAGGAGTTCACGAGGAACAGGAACACCTTGTCCGGGGACAGGTAGTTCATGCCAACCGTCAGGAATCCGACGATGGTCGAGACCAGCACGGCGCGCATCGGGACGCCGGTCTTCTCGATGCGGGAGAGCGACTTCGGAGCGTCGCCACGTCCGGCGAGGGAGAAGATCATGCGGCTTGCGGTGTACAGGCCGGAGTTCAGGCAGGACAGGACGGAGGTGAGAACAACGACGTCCATGATGTTGCCCGCGGCCGGGATGCCGTACGAGTCCATGACGGCGACGTACGGGCTGAGCGCGACAGATGCACTGTCCCACGGCAGCAGGGTGACGACAACGGCGATCGAGCCGATGTAGAAGATGAGGATTCGCCACACGACGGATTTGACGGCTGCACGAACAGCTTCCAGCGGGTTGGCCGATTCACCGGCGGCAATGGTGGCGATTTCGGCTCCGAAGAACGAGAACACCACCACAAGGACTGCGGCGAGCATGGCTCCCGTGCCGTTGGGCAGGAATCCGCCGTGGCCGGTCAGGTTGGTCATGCCTGGTGCTTCGACGCCTGGCATCCATCCACAGATCGCGACGACACCCATGCCGAGGAACGCGATGATGGCAACAACTTTGATGGACGCGAACCAGAACTCGAACTCACCGAACGACTTGACCGAGATGATGTTGGTCAAGGTCAGCACGATCATCAGAATCAGTGCCCAGGTCCATTGCGGAACACCCGGTACCCATCGGTTCATGATGAGAGCGCCTGCGGTGGCCTCGATTCCGAGGACGATGATCCAGAACCACGCGTACAGCCAGCCGATGGAGAAGCCGGCCCAGCGGCCGATGGCCTTGTCTGCGTACGAGGAGAACGACCCGGTTTCCGGGGACGCTGCCGACATCTCACCGAGCATGCGCATCACGAGGATGACGACGACGCCGGCAAGTGCGTAGGAAATCAGGACGCCGGGGCCCGTTTCCTGGATCGCCACGCCGGAGCCGACAAACAGTCCGGCCCCGATGACGCCTGCGATCGCGATCATCGACAGGTGCCGCTTCTTCAGCGTGTGCTGAAGCGCGGGTTGGTCCGTACTGGACATCGAAACTCCTTGTGGGATTCTCCGGTGGGATTTTGGTGGCGCTTTTTGGCTAGCGCCAGTGTCGGACCTCGAACCCCCTCGCGACAGGCTCCACTTTGTACAAACGTGACCGCAGGCACTACATAGTGGCGCGAACAAGGTGCCAGACTGAACCCATGCCCATCACCCTGCGCCAGCTCTGCGCGACCGAACAGTTCGGCCTGCGAGTACTGGCCGGGCAAGATCAGCTCGACCGCACCCTGACCTGGGCACATGTCTCCGAACTCCCCGACCCGACGCCCTTCCTCGACGGCGGCGAATTACTCCTCATCACCGGGGTGTCACTACCCATGACGGCCGCGGGAACAACCCGATTCGTGCGGACCCTGGTGGGGGTCGGAATTGCCGGAATCGGTTTCGGAACTGGCCTCGGATACGAGGAAGTACCGCAGGCTCTCGTGGATGCGGCCACGCGTTTCAACGTGCCTCTTCTCGACGTCCCACTGCGAACGCCGTTCATCGCACTGACAAAAGCAGTGTCCCGGGCGCAGTCCGAGGACGACATGAAAGCCCTGCGCAACAACTATCAGAGCGTGCGGCGACTCCTCCAAGCCGCTGTGACGGTCAACGGGACGCGAGCCGTTGTGCGCCGGGTCGCGGAGTTGATCGGCGGATGGGCGGCACTGCTGGACTCGGCCGGCCACACTGTCGAGATATCGCACACCGCCGCAGCCGCGGGAATCGAGCGCACCGCCCCCGAGCGTGAGGCCCGTCCGATGGAGGTCAGCTTTGTCACGAGCGAGAACGAGGACGTCATCTCCCATCCCCTGACAACGTCGCGGGGAAAGCTGATGGGATACCTCGTCGCCGGCTGCCCCGGCGCCGTCGGGTCACTGAATCAGGGCATCGTGATCACCGCCGCTTCCCTTCTCACGTTGATGACGGCCCGCACGCGAGATGCACAACTGACGATGAATCACTTACGCACGGTGGCGATGCATCAGCTCTTCGAGGGCCAGAATACGCTCGCGCGCAACATCTCCGGAGAGCTGTGGGGCGGATTTCCGATTGAACCCTTTCAGGTCTTCCACGTCGCGGGCTCCGTCGGCCTACTCGAGAGCGTGTCCGTCTCATTGCTCGACGGCCTGAGTCGCGATCTGGCATTCGGCATCACCGACGGCGCGCTCATCGCCGTCGTCTCGGCCACGGACAGCGAACGAATCCTCGGTCGTATCAAAGGTATCGACGTAACAGTCGGCGTGTCGGACATGTTGTGGTGGGACGATCTCTCACGCGCCAGAAGGCAGGCCGCGCAGGCGGCAGCCGAGGCAAGTGCCCGCAACCTGCCGTCGATGCGTTTTGCGGAACTCTCCGAAAGTGGATTGTCGGCGTTTCTCGATCCCGATCGGTCGACGGCTTTTGCGGCGGCCCATCTTCGACCGCTACTCGAAGCAAAGGGTGGCAGCGACCTCTACCGGACCTTGGCCATGTGGCTGGCTCACAACGGCGTGGGAGACGCTGCTGCCACTGCACTGAATATTCATCGACATACGTTGCGCAGCAGGCTCGCTCGCATCGAGAGCCTGCTCCAACTCGATCTCAGTTCCCCTACCGAACGGGCCGAACTGTGGCTCGAATATCGACTACTCGGCGACGCGCCCACCATCTGATCTCCGGGCCGTAAACGACCTGTCGGGCCTGCACCGGATTGCGGCGAGGCCCGACAGAATCGTTTTTGTGCGAGGTAAATATCGACCGATCTTCCCCTAGCTCATATCCGTCGGTATCCACTCGCGGAGCACGTTGGCATCAACTACCTGCGCACCCAAAATCTCGGTCCAGATGATGGTTCCATTTTCGAAGACGCGGAAGGTGCCTGCCTCGGAGGGCAATTGCATCTCCGGGCCGACCGGAGCGCCGAGAGTGCCGGTGGCGCCACCGAACTCTCGATACTTTGCCTCGATCTGCGTCTCGACAACCGTACCGGACGAATCACCAATTTGCGAATTTAGTTCTGGCGCTACAGTTTCCGATACCGGACTCTCTACCACACCAGCGCCGTCACCGATAGTGAACCAGTCGGATTTCAGCCCCAATTTCATCCTCGCCTGCATTCCGGTGACACCGACGGTTGCCTTTGTTCCGACAACTTCGAGAGCCGTGACGCGGCCGCCGTCGACGCCGAGGCCGTTTCGGGAGAGAACTTTCAGTGACGTCAATTCACCGACCCCGAAGGCCTCCGCGATCTCGCCGGCGGAAAACATCTGCGTCCAGTCGTGATTGGGCGAGATGGTGTCACCTTCGTCTGCCACAGCCGGGAATGCTCCACCTGAGCTGTAACCGCCTGTGGACGAAGAGAATTCGGTTGCCACGATGTCGCCGTCGCGTGAGAGAACTGCGCCGGTTGTACTGCGCACGGCCTCGGTGGTTCGTGGATCTTCCTTGCCTGCGCCGCCGTAGACCTGGCAGTCCTGCGTGTCGCAGGTGTCGGCGTAAGAGCTGCGATGCTCGACTGCGGCATACGACCGCGCGGCGACGGCCTGGGCCCGCAGTGCTTCTGCCCCACCGGAATCGGCCCAATCGGCCTTCGCCTCTACCGGCACAACTCCGAGTAGGTAGTCCTCCATGTCGAGCAGGTTGACTGTGCGCGCCGCTCCGTTGTCGAGCACAACACCAAGCGCGCCGCGATACGGGGCGTTGTCGTCGCACATCGTCAAGAATTGGTCGGCAGGCCGGTCCGGGGACAGATCTACCGGATCCACCCACGGATGGTTTGTAACCGCTTCCCAGACGACCCCGCCGCCGCAGCCGCTGGTGACGACGACGCTGGCGCCGCCGCCCGGAAGCGCGGTCAGGTGGGCGGCTTCACCGGGTGCGGTGCGCTGCCCGTTCACGACCATGCCTGCGGCGGAGTACACGTCGAGCGTTTCGTCGTCGCGGGCCGTCAGCCGAACGCTCATCTGAGCGGGCGGCATGGAGTCGAGAACAGTGCCGCCGTAGTAGTGGCTGAGAATTCGCTCGCCGGACCAACCCTGGTTTTTGGCGTAGCCGTAAGCGCCCCATTGCCCCATTCCGCGGCCGTGGCCGTTGCCATGGCCGGAGAGAGTGAATTGGGCATCGGCGGACACGACGGGCATAACCGACGGCTCGTCCTGGTAAAGAGTTCCGATACCTCCGACGGCAATTCCGAGTGCCAGAGCGGGAATCAATCCCAGCACGGAGATACGCATCACGGAACGGCGTCGACCGGGTCCACTCACCAGGAAACGGCGTCTTACAGGCTTTTTACCTGCGGTTCCGCTTCGCTCGTTCTTCGCCATCCACGCTCTCCTCATCGCCACCGGACTCACGGGGTTGCGAAGTCGGTTCTCCGCACGTGGTCCAGTCCACAACGATTTGGCTAAAGTCTCACCCTAAGGTTGAGCGTTATGGACTCTTGTGACTAGTGTGGCAAGAGTGCCTGGACTTAGCAACACCAGTCACACGAGTCACATCCGCATCACGAGTTGCAGACATATGCGACCGAAAGATGGAGTTGATCCGCGCAACATGGCCTCCGACCTGCTCGGATCCGGTTCCGGCCGATTCTGTTCGAGGCCGTTACCGGCCCTGAAATTCGCTCGTAAGTAACTACAACCGAGGAGTCATCCCTTGCCACACCGTCGACCGAAGCCCTCATTCGTACTTGGGGCCGTAGCCGCACTGGCTGTCGCAAGTCCTTTTGCGGTATACGGCCTCACCAACGACACGCCTGACGTCCGCTCGGCAAACGAGACGTCGTCCGTGGCGGTGCCCACCCAGATCTCGCAGGTTCTGCTCGCGTCGGTTCCCGACATCGTCATTCCGCTCAAGGAACTGACGGGGCTCGATCTGCCCGACATCAACCTCGGCGATCTCAAGGCACTGATCCCCACCGACATCGCGCTGCCTCCCGGAATCACGATTCCGACGGAGCTTCTGCCGGCACCGGCCGATCCAGCTGCGCCGACGGAAACGCCTGTTCAGGACGAGGAATTCCCCGGCGCTGTGGTTAAGCAACTCACTCGCGACGCCCCGTTCAGCATGGTCGCGTTGACCTCGGACACCGTCGACTCGGCGCAGTCCAAGATCCGCGCGCTGTCCGAGGACGGCATCTGGGGCCCGTGGTTCTCCCCCGATGCCATCGACGCCGAACAGGCGACGAACACTCTCTCCGCCACCGAACCCCTCTACGTCGGGCTCACCAAGGCCATCCAGATTCTGACGCCGCGCGACGCACCGGCAACCGATGCAGCACCCGCGCCCGCTTCATCGGCGCCGGCAGAGGTAGCGCCCACCACCGAGGCCGCTCCGGCTCCCGAGGGCGAACTCGGTTACACCCCGGCATCGGTGTCGAAGCCGCTTCGCCAGGTCGAGACCACCGCTGACGAGGTCACGGCCGTCCTTATCGATCCGGGCACCAGCCCGTCGGACGACAATCTGCAGGCAGTAGCCGCACCGTTCTCCACCGGCGGTCCCGCAGTGATCACTCGCTCGCAGTGGGGTGCGGACGAAGGCCTGCGTTGCGACGGCCCGACGTACGACGACGGCCTCGGCGGTGCCACCGTGCACCACACCGCGGGTGTCAACAACTACACGAAGGCCGAGTCGGCTGGGATCGTCCGCTCGATCTACGCCTACCACGCACAGACCCTGGGCTGGTGCGACGTCGGATACAACGTGCTCGTCGACAAGTACGGTCAGATCTTCGAAGGCCGCGCAGGCGGTCTGGACAAGCCCGTCCAGGGTGCACATGCCGGTGGTTTCAACGAGAACACCGTCGGTATCGCGATGATGGGTGACTACTCCACCGTTCAGCCGTCGTCGGCGATGCTGAATTCGGTTGGTCAGTTCCTCGGATGGCGGCTCAAGTTGGCCGGTCTCAATCCGATGGGCCGCACCACGATGTACTCCGAAGGCACGCCGTACACGCCGTACCCGCAGGGTGCTGCAGTCGATTTGCCGATCATCTTCGCTCACCGTGACGTCGGAAGCACCGCCTGCCCGGGCGATGCCGCGTACGCCCGCATGGGTGAAATCCGCCAGATCGCAGCCAATGCGGCTAGCGGAGTAACGGCGCCGGCCAACCCCGTCACGCCTCCCGTGCAGAAGCCCAACACTCCGGCTGACACCGTTGCCGGCGGCACCGGGTCTTCCGTGACGGACCTCGTCAACCAGGTTCTGAAGTTGACCGACGATTCACCGCTCGCACAGAAGTGGATCGCCGAAGGTGGCGACCTCGGCCGTCTCGGTGAGGCGATCACCGGGGAACTGCAGGCCAAGTTCGGCAATCTGGGAGCGTTGTTCCAGAACGGCGCTATCTACACCTCCCCCAACGGAGGCGTGTACACCGTGGTCGGCGAGATCTTCAAGGCATGGCAGAGCTACGGATCGGATCTGGGTTCCCTCGGACTCCCCATCTCGGACGAGTACTCGATTCCGGACGGATTCCGTAGCGACTTCGAGAACGGCGCCCTGATCTTCAACCAGATCACCGGTGTAGTCACACAGATTCTCAATGCCGTGGGATAACTCCCGTGGGAAGTCCTCGAGCGCTGGTGGGTTTTACGACCACCAGCGCTCGAGGACTTTTGCGACCCCGTGCTGTGAATTGGTCTCGGTAACCTCGTCTGCTGCGGCTTTTGCCTCAGGGTGAGCGTTACCCATCGCGACGCCCAGATTCGCCATCGCGAGCATCGGAATGTCGTTGGGCATATCGCCGAACGCCACCAGTCCGGACAGGTCGAACCCGAACTGATTCGCCGCAGCCACAAGGCCCGACGCCTTCGTGATGCCGGGAGCCGAGAGTTCGATCAGCCCGTTCTCAGTCGAGTACGTCATGTCCGCCAGCGACCCGACGTGCGGGGCCAGAGCGTCGTACATTGCGGTGCTTGTCATTCCCGGCCGACGGATCAGCAGTTTCACGGCCGGCACCGCCAGAACATCGTCCTCGGACATCTCCGTGTTGTCGGGGTTGAGCCACGCATGTTCGTAGTCCGGAGAGCTGACAAATTGTGGGGTAGCCGCGTCGTGGGCGCTCTCCCCCACTCGTTCCGCTGCCAGGCCGGCAGCGGGAAGCACGCTGAGCGCCAGTCCGGAAAGTTCGATCAGTGCCTCCACCGACAAGGTTGCGGCGCTGAGCACGCGGTCTGCGTAACTGTCGTAGACAACAGCGCCGTTGGCGCAGACCGCCAGAGGTGCATATCCCAGGCTTTCGACGACCGGCGAAATCCAGCGCGGCGGACGACCAGTTGCCAGCAGGAACGGTGTTCCCGATTCCACGACGGCATGAATCACCTCGCGGGTGCGAGCGCTGACCAACTCGTCCTCGTTGATCAAAGTGCCGTCGACATCTGTCGCGACAAGTGTTGGACGGGCTGGGTTGGTCGGACGCTCTGGGCTCACCCCGCCATTGTGCCTGTGAGGTACGACGGTCTCGCTCGCTGTCCGAGATTATTGATACATCGAGAGGTGGGGCATATGAGCCGATAGGAACCCTCCGCGTAAGCGATCAGCGGTGGAAGCTGCTGCCTATCAGGCGACCAAGCATGCGCGGGTGATCACGGATGCGAATCTGTTGCGGGGTTGACTGTCGAATCGGAACCCTCGACGGGAGTCGATTTTGCGTTCCCCGACCCTGATCTCATAAAGGACCTGTTCGACTGACCGACCCTGGATACGGCTCCGATTCTCTCGATTGGAGTCACATTCGCCGCGGCCGTGCGGTTGCCTGCCGGTATCGGTCGATCGGTGCGGCGCTTACGACGTCGGTGCGGGCGACGAAAGCGACTGTTGGGGGATTCGCCGTCGCGTTCGGTCAATGCGACCATGACGACCGAATCGGTGGGCACGAATCCGAGCAATGTCGGGATCGCTGCCAGTACGTCGGTCGCGGTGGTCAAACGGATGTGCTGCATGGGGTTCCCCTTGCTGTGAAAGTGGCTGGGCCTCGTGCCCCGCCAATTTTTTTTTCGCCTTCTGGCAAAGGAGAATCGCGTCGGCATGAGGGGCCGGAGTGCAACTTCTGGGCCGGGAAAATTTCTCTGGGAGCGCAGCGAGTGTCTTTGAGAAAATTTGTCGGAGCCATCGGCCGGCGCAGCCACCAGGGGTTGCGCGCAGGTCACCGCCGACGAGAATCGGAAGGTCAGAAGGAGAAACAAATCAATGCTTTTTCAGAGCGGAGCGCAGCGGAGTTCATTTCGGGGGACACCGCAGGTGGCCGGATTGCGGAAGAGAGCGGCAGGACCCGGCTGATTGAAGGTGACTTTAGAACGCCGAACGTGGTCGACTTAGAGTGTTGACACTCGCCCACAACAGCCGGCGATAGGTTGTCGGTGGCTTGTGGCAGATTGAGACATGTAACTCAGAGTCACTCGGCGGTTCATGTCTCTGAACTGGGCATTTACGTTCTGGCGATCTAGTGATGGCTGTGATGGATCTGCGCTTGGGGGTTCCCAAACGAGCCAGATTCCCGGATAGTGGTCTTTGTTGTTAGAGTCTGCGGACAGGTTAGGCACAAGACAGCGGACAGGGTAACCAGTTCGTTCGTAGGCCATCCTGCTCGTTGAAAAATGAAAAACAGGCGATCCCCAGGTGTTAGCGCACCCAGGAACCGCCTGCGACTTCGACCTTTAGGTGATCCGACGCTGCGAAACGAAAGCGATCATCCGTAAGGCAACAGCCGCCATCTTGGTGCAAAGCATCAAGGTGGCATTGCTGTTTGTAGCGGCACAAAATGCGTGCACCGCGCTGAGCACGCATGACGCCTGGATCAACATTACGATCGCAGGACTGTCACGCTGAGACTCTGGTGAGTCTCGTTCCGAGTTGGCTTTGATAGCTCGGTCCTCCTTCTCTTCGCCGTCCCCCAAGTGTTGGGTTTCGACTCAGTTCAGGGTGGACTGCGGCTCCACGATCGAGAAGGGGCCCGGAAGCTCCTCAAGCCTTCACTCGTCACCGATCGACCGACTGCCGGAGTTCGCTAAAGATGCTCCGCGTTACGGTCTCTCAGTGCTCAAGACACTACAGCTAGTGGCCGACAGAATCACATAACCGAAGATGTTGTGAGTCACATAGATGAAATTCCCAGGTCGACCCAGCTCAGCACCCATAACTTCGGGCGAGCCTTACGTCGCGTCGGCGTGCGGTACGTCACAGGTTTCAAGCTAGGTCAGTGAGTGCGCGACTCACGGAGGATCGGCCTACTCCGAGAGTTAATGCGATCGCGTCCAAGCTCTTGCCTCGACCTCGTAGTGTCCGGGCAACCTCGATCTTGTCCGGCGTCATGACGGTGGGGCGTCCTCCGAAACGGCCTTGTCTACGCGCGGCCTCGAGCCCGGCTTGGGTTCGCTCGATGATCATGCTGCGTTCCATCTGGGCTAGTGCAGACATGATGTGGAAGAGGAATTCGCCGCCGGGGGTGGTGGTGTCGAAGCCTTCGGTGAGGGATCGGAATGCAATGCCTCGTTCTCCGAGCGCGTGGACGGTGTTGATGACGTTCCGGTGGCTGCGGCCTAGTCGGTCGATCTTCTAGACAACGAGGATGTCGTCTTCATGGTCGCGGAGGTATCTCAAGCATTCGGTGAGTTGTGGTCGTTCGGCTTTGGCGCCGGATTCATAGTCGGTGAAGATCTTCTTTGTCCCGGCCTCACGAAGTGCGTGCTCTTGAAGTTCAGGGTTTTGATCGGTCGTCGAGACTCGGGCATATCCGGCGATGCTCATGGTGGGGGCCCTTGTGGGATCTCGTTGTCGGGGTCAGTCAGCGTTGCATCGTTGCGCGTCTGAGCGCCCCTGTGGAACGTCGATCGTGCCGAGGGCCTACCGAAGGTCGGCGGCAGCCTGTTCGTTCGCCTGTGGCGGTGCCGATGCTAATTGATGGGCCGAAAACGGCTACTTTCGGGGTTTCGGACCATTTGGTTTCGGTCATGAGTTTCGGTCGACGATTCCCCATGGTCGGGTATTCGTTGCAAAATCGGCCGATTCGTCGACCTGATACGAACGATTGCGGTCGAAGCATCTAAGCAATCGCTGGATAGTGGATTCATCGACACTGACCATTCCGCGGCGTGACACGCCGTATGTTGCGAGACTGTCTGCCCTATAGGGTGATGCCCCCGACCTGAACCAGATTGGGGGCATCCTTCACTCGGGAGAGAATCGCTCATCTCACGAGGAAGCGTCATACTGCCATACGTGACCGGTTGAATGCCATGGCATCTGGTGGACAGTGCTCCCAGCCAGTACTTCTGATGGTGCAGCAGCTCGTTGCGAGCACTCCATTACGTGCGCGCCTGGTCAATCACCGAGCTACAAGTCCTGACGAATCCGATGTTGTTGTCTACGCTGGGTAAATGCAAGTGGACGGTATCGACGACCACCTCATCGAGGATGCAGGAGAATTGGTGCTCGATTCTCTCGACGTCCTCCTCGAACGTGTAGCCAGCCGACCGGAATTCGCACCCAAAGCGGGCTCACCAAAATGGCTCAGCGAATGGAATGACCGCGATTCCGATGCGGGACGTGCCCGCGCCCGTCAACACTTGCTCCTCAGAATTGCTCTTGCTGCTGCCGCTCACATCACCCCACGCACGGACATCGAGCTAGCCCGACAGATGGGCATCCCCCAGGACGTGATCGAACGTGCACAAGGAGTGCGCCCTCGGTCACGGAAACGTAAGAGCCGAAACATATCCGATGGATCCCCCGTGCAACCTGCACTGTGGTGAGGCTCGATCAAAAGCACCACGACCACCCGAAACTCCGATGGAGGATGCCCGCTCGAGGCAATCTTGTCTGCCCATAGCTGCCGCGCCACCGCTGCGCGCCGGCTTGCCAACGGATATGCAATCGACAGTCCCAGCGACCGAGTTCCCATCGCCCTCAATACCGTCGAGAACTCCTGGCACTCGCAACAATTCGACATTGATTCTCGACACGGGTTCTCGACAAACTCGACCTGCACAATCGCCGCGGCCGACTAGATGCCGAATATCGATCCATTCTCGACAGAAGGTGCTTTTCTCTCGACCCCACACGCTTCAGTCAATGACGGCCGACCTGCAACGAATCGATATCGGGCCTGTCTCCACTCCGGGCTGCTGGCCCAAAGGTGCCGCTCTCAGCTGGATGCCCAAATCACTCGCGCCATTTGCGGCGGGACCGTGATGTCGTAGCGGCATGCGGCATGCGATGTTGTACGGGATCTAAACAGATTGAGTGCCGACCTATACGACCAACTGGCTGGACTTCGTCACTTGTTGACCACCAGTTTTGGTCGAGCTGTTGGTATCGCTGGAATGATTCGGTCTTGCGCGATCGCTTCAGCCTGGGACCTGATCGCGATGAGTACATGCCACAGACGGACGCCCAGATGAAGGAGCATCGCGATCACGCAAGCACTCGCCAGTCGACCGATGAGGGGGTTGGTGGTGAACAGGATCATCGCAATTAGAAGGCCACTGCACGTCAACGATGTCGCAGCCGATGACAGCACGATTCGGAACGAACGGTAGGCCCGCTCTACGGGGTCCGGGCCAACCGCCGGGCGATCCGAGGCTGTCGCGTCCTTGACTCGGTTGAAGGTCAGCGTCACAAGAGCGAACGTCGTTGCAGTGATCATGGTGGCACCTGGCAGAAGCGCCGACGCCGAGATAATCGCGCCGAAACCGAAGGCGAAGACCGCAGCAGCAAGAGGGAGGGCGTACAGAACAAGCAGCGCTACGGCACGTAGGTCTCCCTGACTGTCACGCACCAGCCCGTACGTTGCCGATGCCAACAACCTTCGCATCCGGTTGATCAGACGCACCAGCATCTTTCACCTCCCTCAGGGTCTCAAGATGGGCTGGACCCCAGTCGCCAGTATCCCATTTAGACTTTAGGGTGATGCCGCCTTCGCGAGCGAGATCAATTACGTGGAGCTTGCACTCCGTGGCAAACGTGATCTCGTTGACGCGGACACCTTGTAGTCCTTCGATCACATAGCTCTCGAAGGGCTCGTGCGCCCCGCTGAACCGGACCGTCTTCTGCCGGCCGTCCTCGAGTAGTACTCGTGCAGTGATTTCGATGATCTCCTTCCGAAGCTTCACCTCGAAGCCGTCGCCGAGATCGTCGGTGTCATCGGCAAGATCCATCTCAACGATTCCCGTGGAAGACTTCGTAACCGTGCAGGCTCGACGCAGCAGCCTCAGCCACATCCCTGTTGCTGCTCCAGTTGGAGGCTCATAGAGATCAGTGATCGACGAGAGCGCATCGCGTGGAATGCCACGCTCCGATTCCTTGCCCGGGTCCTTGGAGGGGGCCCGATGTGAAACTTGGACGGCGAGAACCCGGTTCTCTTCAAGTGCATTCTCGATCTCGCGCCATAGAGAAGTGCTTCGAAGCTGCGAGAGGACGAGCTTGAACTGAGGGTGCTTCTTTCTGAAGAACCGACATAGTTCGGTGCGCCACTCGGATGGCAGGGAGTCTCCACTTTCGCGCTCGACGAGGATCCATCCGAACTCGGCGTTCTCCGGTATCGCTGCGTAGACATGAAACGAAGACCACTCGACACCGTCTGCTGTGCGCTTGCGCGCCGCATCACCCTTGGTGAGCTTGATGTCCCGCTCTTTGCCTGACTCTCCGGCCTGCATCACCCAGCGAAGTATTCGACCCTCCGTTTTCACACTCGAAGGCTGGCCGAAGTGCATGAAGTCACGTTCAACCAATTCGTTAGTCGGAAGCTGGTTCAGGAAGGCAAACAGGGTGTGGAGCAGGTCCGCGCTTCGTCCGTCGAAGTTCGACAGCAGCGGCACTTCCGTAGACGAGTGCTTGTATTGAAGATTCCGCTCAATTCGTACAGAGAACGGAACGATGATCGTCCGCGACTCGCTGCGCCGAGGCATCGCCAACCAACTTCCTTAATAGTCGAGGCCATGCCAGGACTGACAAGAAGAGGACTGCGTGCTTCATGGTTAGCGAGGGCGATCAGGCCCTCCGTCAGAATGGGTCCGTCCAGACTGATCTGAGGCACTGCAGGAGTCCGCTCTGGTAGTGCCTCGGCGTGTCCAGACCGATCGTTTCGGTCTGTGCTGCAGCCTATATGCCCCTACTGACCGTATTTGCCAAAAGCCAATTTCTGGCGGCAGTCAGTGCATGGGCGACACATCAGACCAATCAGACCGTACAAGGAGGTGTCCGGTGTGGGTCACTCACTGTGCTCATGCCCGATCCGTCTCACAAGTCGGCACATTCAACAGCGGCGAGACGTCGCTTTTGGTACGTACTTCTGAGACGCGTCTAACTGGGGCAGCGCCCGATCCCGCGAACGAAGGTGCGGGTGTCTCAATTCCAAGGAAATGAGACGGCCACGAACCGGTGGTGTTCCAGCTACACAGCCACCAGTTGCATCAGTTCGGTGTAGTCAGTGACGACGCCGTACCTCACATTCTGATCGTTCTTCGCACTGAGGGCTGCGAAGAACTTTCGGGCGCATTCGATCTTGGCGTCCTCGGCACCCTTGAGTTGCAGGGTCGAGAGGGAGCCCTTCGTCTCGGCGACGAAGTACACATGTTTGACGTTGCCATCAGTGAAGGCGATGGCCCAGTCGGGGTTGTAGTCGCCCACCGGGGTGGGGATGAAAAAGCCCCGCGGCAACTTCGCATAGACCACCACCTCATTGCTGGTGTCGAGTTCGGTGACGAAGTCCCGCTCGACCTTGGAGTCGGTGACGACGTAGTCGTAGATGTGCTTCGTCAGCTTTCCGCCGGCACGGGAAAAGTCCTGTTTAGTCTGGTTGTCCGTGAAGATCGCCGTATCGAAGCGATCCTCAAGCGGGTCGTAGGTGAGGTGCTCGACGATGACGGTCGCCTTCTGCTCGTTGATCAACCGAGCTGCCTCAGTGATGAACTGCTCAGGGTTGAGCCTGAACTTGGCAAACGTCACGGGCGTGACCCCGCCAAGGATGGCGGATACGGTGCGGCGAGTGAGTTGAGTCTTCTCGGTGATCTCGCCGAGCAGGTCGTACTTCACCTGCGAACCGGCAGTGGCCGTCTCGGTGTGGGTCTGTGTGGTCGAGACAGCGAATCCGGCACCGCTAGTGAGGCCTTCGGCGTCGAGGGACTCGCGCTGTTGGCCGGCCTGGACGACGTACTGCATCGGCGCGACGGTGAGGTTCTTGTCGAGAGCCTGGGTGCACTTGCCGATCAGCTCATCCGAGTCGAACTGCACCTGGTAGACGGCCTTGTGGTTGATCCGGCCCCAGAGCGCCTGGAACTCCTTCTTGGCGAAGTTTGCCTCGTTGAGCGGAATCTTCTTCGGCTTCCGGTCATCGGCTGGGATCGGGAGGTCGAGGTAGAGCGCGTCCACGAGTGGCCAGACGGAGTCGATGACGGGAAGCAGCACCTCGGAGGTCGGCGACGCGAGAGTGCCTGCGGTCTTATCGTCCTTGTACTTGCTGGTGACGAGCCCGTCTTCGTCCACGTAGCCGTTCTGCACAAGGTGAAAGTAGATCGCGGTGGCAAGCTTCTCCTCCACCACGGACTCTCCGGAAGGCGTCTGGATCGTCTTGCCGGTGAAGAAGTTGACGCTCGCCTGACGGGGCCGCGCGGCCAGCGACTCGGCGATCTCTTTCTGCAGCCCGGTCACGAAATCGGTGTAGGACTCGTCGGTGACGACGGTGAGTTCGTTGATCTCGTGCACGGTGGCGGGGTTGTCCATGCGTTCGCCGTGCTGGTCGACCGCGAGACGCAGGCCTCGGCCGATTTCCTGGCGGCGGGAGACGGTGTTGTCGCTCTTTTTGAGCATGCCCATGACGAACACATTGGGGTTGTCCCAGCCCTCGCGGAGAGCGGAGTGGGAGAAGATGAACCGCACCGGCTCGTCGAACGACAGCAGCTGTTCCTTCTTCCTGAGGATCAGGTCGTAGGCACCCGTGTCGGTGGACTGGCCCTTGTCATCGCCTCGGCCACTGACCTTGCCGTCGATCTGGCGCGTGGTCTTCTTGTCGATGGAGAAATAGCCCTCGTGAACGGCACGGACGTCGTCACGACGCAGATACTCCTGGTGGTCGGCAGCCGACTTGTCAAGGGCAAGCTCGCCGAGTACCTCGTCGCGGATCGACTCGTACTCTTCCTCGAAGATGCGGGCGTAATCGCCGAGCGTGTCCTCGCGGTCGTAGTCGCGGTACTTCGCCACCTCGTCGATAAAGAACAGCGAGAGCACCTTGATGCCCTGGCCGAACAGTCCCCGTTCCTTGTCGAGATGGGCGCGGATCACCTCACGAATCTGGATGCGACGCTTCGCCTCCTCAGTCACATCCTGGGTGACTTGCCCTGCGACGACAACGTCGCCATTGCTGAGTTCGACGATGTCACGGTTGGCGTCGATGTCGGTGATGAACAGGCCCTTGTAAGCCTCGATGCCGTTGGAGAGATCGTGCAGGTTAGCCCCGACGTCGAGTCGTTTGACCTGACGTGTGATGGGGCCGGCCTTGGTTTGCACCTCAAGCTCGACCCGGGCGCGGGGTTTGGCACCCTTGGCGATCTCGATGGCGTCGAGGTACAGGTATGCGGTCGAGCCTGCGAGCCCTCTGACGGTGATACCGCGGACGGCGATCTTCTTGACCAGCTTTTGGTTATAGGCGTCGACGGCGTCGAGCCGGTGCACCTTGGTGTGCTCGACCTTATGAGTGGCCGAGTAGCGCAACATCATCAGCGCGTTGAACCGCGAGAGTGCCTCCAACGACTTCGGGGCCCCGATCTTCTGGGGCTCATCAATGATGACGATCGGCCGGTTCGCGCTGATCACGTCAATGGGGCGGCGGGACTGGAAATCGTCGAGCACGTCGTAGATACGGCGGTTGTCTTTGCCGGTGGCGTTGAACGCCTGGATGTTGATGATCATCACCTGCACGCCGGCATCGGAGCTAAACCGCTCGATTTCGTGTAGCTGCGACGAGTTGTAGACGAACGATCGTGGTTTGGTGCCGTAGATCTGCTGAAAGTGCTCGGCTGTCACCCCGAACGACTGCTGCACACCCTCGCGAATCGCGATCGACGGTACGACGATGATGAACTTCGACCAGCCGTACCGCTTGTGCAGCTCCATGATCGTCTTGATGTAGACGTAGGTCTTGCCGGTGCCGGTCTCCATCTCGACGTCGAGATTCGGTGCCCCCGGCGCGGCTTTGCTCTCTACCAGAGTTGTTGACAGCGGAAGGTTCCGTGACCGCTGAACCTTCCGTATGTTCTCCAACCGTTGGGTACCGGTGAGGGCGATCTCGGCATTCTTGAGTCCGGAATCCGGACCCGAGTTCGCCTCGAACAACGCGGGATTCGAGACCGGATTCACCATACCGGGGTCGATCCGGTACGAGATGCCATCATGCTTGGGCTGACCGGAGAACACCTCGACCACAGAGTCGACAGCGTCGGTCTGGTACTGCTGGACCTTGAACTGAAGTTTCATCAGATCGCCTTCACGTCAGTTGCCGGCGACACCTCGCGAAAGACCTGTTCCGCATTGATCCGGTCATCATCCGAAGCAAAACTAGAATCTCGGAAGACTGCGCGCAGAGGCTCGCGCTTGGCGATTATGCGCACCAGCTCGGGGCTGATCCCCGCGTCGAAGCAGGCAATCAGCGCCCCATCCTCAACCACGAAGACCTCACGCTCATCGATCTTCTCGACGGCGATCGGCATCGTCAGCTCGAGACCCCAATCCAACATCACCTGGAACAGCAGGTCCTCTCCCGACCGATCTGGCTTCACACTGCTCTCCAGGTCGCCGAGCGTAAGCTGCTCGGTTTCATCGGGAGTGCGGAGCACATCAGCCATATTCGTGGAATCGATTTTGAGCGCCCTGAATCCGATGTCGAGATTATCGCCCTCCAGCCCAGCTTCGTCTCTTAACTTTAGGCCAGCTTGGCGAATGCGTTCACGGGTAATCTGAGCGATGTTTTCAAATCCCGCCGCGCGTGCCGGTGATTTTATTGGTGTTTCTTCATTAATTTGAGCTGCAATGAATTTTCGCGTGCCGCCATCGAGGGAGTTTAAGTGCAGAACGGCATGAGCGGACGATCCGGAGCCAGCGAAGAAATCCAAAATAATAGCGTTCGGATCTGACTTAGTAACTAAATCAAACCACCTAGCAAGTACATATTCGTCTTTAGGGTAATCAAACACTCCGGGGCCGATGAGTTGCGTTAACCGCTGCGAGGCAGTGGTACGAATTTGGGTAAATATCGACTCTGCAACCTGCTCATCTAGCTCATCCAGGAACGTCTTACCGCGTGGAATTTTTCTTTCATCGGCTCCAAATTCTACCAGTCCTGCCTCGATCTGTTCTTTCATGCTTGTTTCTGTGAATCTCCAACCTGTACTTGGGATCGAAACGGGTTTGCCGGTTACGGGGTGAAGAACTTCGAAACGTGGCCCCCCTCCACCAGGCCATCCGAGATCTTTGTCGGAGTTATAAACCCGTCCGCTGTTGTCTATGTTCTTGAATCGGCTGACGGCTGGAGTGATTCCGGTCTTATTTGAAAGCCAGCCACGATAGGTCTGAGTGGCAATTTCTGCATCGTAGCGGCTAGTTTCCCAGGCGCTCCGCGCTGCTTCTAGGGCATCATCTACGCCGACTTTTCGTTCTCTCCATCGAGTTCCTTGTTCTTGAAGTCGATTTTCATTTCGCGCATAGATCAGGAGGTAGTCGTGACCTACTGAAACATACCGTGAGTCATTCTTGCGGCCGCCTTGCCAAACTACTGTCGCAATGTAGTTCTGCTTACCGAAGGTGAAATCCATTACTTCTCGAAGACTGGATACCTCCGTGTCGTCGATCGAAGCAATTATAACTCCATCGTCGGTCAGCAGGTTTCGGGCAAGTTTTAATCGTGGATAAATCATGGATAGCCAGTCAGAGTGAAATCTACCGCTTGATTCCATGTTTGCCGAAAGTTGGGTGCCAGAATTATCGGTTTGGCCGGATCGGATGAGATATTCGGCCGTTGACTCAGCAAATTCATCTTTGTAAACGAAGTCATTTCCCGTGTTGTACGGCGGGTCGATGTAGATCAGCTTGACCTTGCCGAGGTACGACTCTTGGAGCAGCTTCAGCGCTTCCAGGTTGTCGCCCTCGATGAAAAGGTTCTTGGTGGTATCGAAGTCGACGGACTCCACCCGAACTGGCCGCAGGGTCTTCGCGATCGGCGCATTGGCGACAAAGGCAGCAGCACGTTTTCCGGGCCAGTCCAGCTGGTAACGCTCCTGCGGGCCCTCGACGACATGACCGCTCAGTTCCTGGCGGAGGAGGTCGAAGTCGATGGCCTTCTTGGGATTGCCATCGGCGTCGACTGACTCGGTGACGACGTAGGGGAACAACTCGGCGAGCTTGTCGATGTTCGCGGCGGTCACGTCAGGGGAGGTCATGCGCAGTTTCTCCACTGGCCAGTTCTGTGTCGTCATCTCAGTGAGTCCAATTCTGCTTGTTTCGTCTTTAGGGTTCGTCGCAGCTCGATCTTGCGGTTGAGCTGTGGTTCGGTGCGGAGTTTGCGTTCCAATGCGGTGATTTCCCGTTCGAGCACGTGTGCTTTCTGCAGTCTGTCAGCGATCACGGACATGTCCTCGCCCGGTAGCACGGCCACCTGCGTCAACGGTCGTAGCAGTGCCGTATACAGGGCAGCCATGCTGATCGCGGTCGGCAACGGCCGACGATCGGTGTCGTGGGGCAGCCAGCCGGTCGAGCAGTTTGCGCTCAACTTCGGCGTGCCGGTTCCAGGTTGCTTGTACGCGGCCACCATCCGGATTTGCTCGGCTTCTCCGTGCCTGCGGGTGATCTCGAAGACGATCGGAAAGGAGATGGCCTTGTCGATTGCGGTCAGCACCGGGTCGGACACATCAGCGCCTTTCGCCTCAATCTGGAACACCTGGATCTCTGGGACCGCGTCGCTGCCGGGCAGGTTGACGGTGGACTCGGCGAGCTTGTATGCCCAGGTGATGCGCCGTATCTCGGTGACAAACTTTTCGCGCACGGAGGCGGGGACGGTGCCGCGTTCGTAGAACTTCTCCTTCGGCACCCGGGCTCCGAACTCGGCGGCGGCCGGCCACCGATACAGCAGACCACTCAATTTCCGCCGTCGCTCTCCGCTGCGTCGATCACGGCGATGAACGCGATCAGTTCGAAGTCTTCGAGACCGCCGATGGTCTGGGTGAGGGCGGTGGTGCGACCACCGGTGAACAGGCTGTCGATATCGTGTTCCTCGGTGACATCGGTCATCGAGTGAATCGCTCCGGTGAGGAGTTCGGAGTACTTGCCCATGTTCGCGCCCTCGCCGGTGACGGCATTGAAGGCGCGGACGACGTCGGCGACGGGCTGGTCATAGGGGCGGCACCCCGCACGAACGAGGTCCAGCAAGTGCTTGGCTTCGGTGTGGTCCGCAATTACGTTGCCGTCTTCGTCGAGGTACACGAGATAGTTCGGGTGAAGACGGTTCCCGCGGTTGGCGTTCTCGTCTGCGTTTAGGTTGCGCAGCGCAAAGATGACACCCGGCTTCAGCCCCTTGGCGGGGTCCGCCGGAACCACGGCGTGGAGGCCCTTCGGAGCGGTGGCGAGATCGCCGTACTCCTTGACGTAGCCGAGCAGGTCCATCCGGAAATCATTCAGGCCGAGGTCGGTGATCGAGACGCCGGTGCGGACGTCTTCGAGTTCGATGACGTCATCCTGAAGTTTTCGGAGCTGTTCCTTTCGGAACGCAACATCGTTGTCCTCGAGGGTGAGGACATTGTCGTCGGCGGTGCCGGCGAGGTCAGCAATGACCATGCGGTTCTCGACACGCTCCTTGAGGTTGATGTACTCGTCGAGGGAGATGTCGGGCCAGAAGTTCACCAGTTGTATCTGAGCGTTGGTCGAGCCGATGCGATCAATGCGACCGAAGCGCTGGACGATCCTGACAGGATTCCAGTGGATGTCGTAGTTGATCAGGTAATCGCAGTCCTGGAGGTTCTGGCCTTCGCTGATCACGTCGGTGCCGATGAGCACGTCGAGTTCGCGTGTCTCTTTCGGCATGATCAGGTGGCGTTGCTTCGACCGAGGCGAGAACAGTGACATGACCTGTTGGAAGTCGTAGCCGGTCCCGAGGGTCGTCTTGGCGCCGTGACCTCCACCAGTGATGAGGCCTGTCTCCAACCCTGCGGCGCTGAGAACCGGTGCCAGCTCGCGGTAGAGGTAGTTGGCGGTGTCAGCGAAGGCAGAGAACACCAGGACCTTGCGGTTACCCGGGTTGATCGGATGCGCAGCCTTGTCCTCGATGAGGCGCTTGAGCGCTTGGAGCTTGCGGTCGTGGCTAGGGGTGACGTTGTGCATCTCGTCGAGGAGACTGAGGAGGGTTGTGCGGTCGTTCCACAGGTCACGTCGCCAGGACACGATGTCGATGTCGTCTAGGTCGATCTTGATTTTCTCTCCGAAAGAGAGTGCCTCGATGTTCGCGTCATCCTCGTCGTCGATGTCCAAATCGAGGTCGGAAAGGTCGGTCCCGACACTCGCAGCTGAGGCAGCGTGGGAGTCGAGGCGGCTCAGGGTCTTCTCTGCGGTGTGCTCGATCTTGGCCAGGGTGAGGCGGAACGAGTCGACCGAGCTCTCCAACCGCTTGAGAAGGTTGACGGTCATAAGCTTCTTGAGTCCCTGCTCACGGCCACGTTGCCCAAGGTTGGATCGTGCAACGCCGGTTGTGACGTTGTAGAGGGCTTCGTACTTGGCCATGCGGCTCGGGAAGACGTATGCCAAGGGCGTGTACATGGCAAGGGTGAGGGCTTGGAGCCGCTCGAAAATGTCGTTGAAGCTCGGCACATCAGACAGGTCGGTGAGCGGCTCGCGGATCGACTTCGGTGAGAGACGCTCGGGAAACGCGCCGACTTCGGTGGTGTCGTAGAACGCCTGGATGTGTTTGCGCGACCGGGCGATCGTCACGGCGTCGAGGAGTTCGAAGAAGTCGAAGTCGAGCATCTGGAGGATGCGGCCGGTCGAGCGATCCTCGGGATCGAGTTTGGACCACTGGTTGAAAACGCGTTGCGCGTCACTGAATACTTTGTCGACGGTGGTGGAGATGTTCAGGTGCTGGGTGAGATTCTCCGACTCGCCTTCGTAGGCCAGCTGGAGCTGGTTCTTCAGGTCGTTGAACCGGTTGTTCACCGGCGTCGCGGACAGCATCAGGACCTTTGTCTTCACACCTTCACGGATGACCCTCCGCATCAACCTCTGATAGCGGGATTCTTTCTCCTCGGCATAGTCGGCGTTGCGAAAATTGTGCGACTCGTCGATCACGACGAGGTCGTAGTTTCCCCAGTTGATTCGATCCAGCCTCAGACCAAGTGACTCACCGCGGGTTCGGGATAGATCCGTGTGGGCCAGTACGTCGTAGCTGAAGCGGTCGCCGGCAAAGATGTTGGTAGTGAGGTTTGCGTTGTAGTTCGTCCAGTTCTCGGCAAGCTTTTTCGGGCACAGCACCAACACCGACTTGTTGCGCAGCTCGTAGTACTTGATGACTGCTAACGCCGTGAATGTCTTACCCAGACCGACGCTGTCGGCGAGGATGCAGCCGTTATAGGTCTCCAACTTGTTGATGATGCCCGTCGCGGCGTCGCGTTGGAAGTTGTACAAGCTCTGCCAGACTTTCGTGTCCTGGTAGCCGGTGCGGTCGTTGGGCAGCACGTCCTCGTTGATGTCGTCGAGGAACTCGGCGAACAGGTTGTAGAGGATCAGAAAGTAGATTCGTGCCGGCGAGTTCTC
The DNA here is from genome assembly GCF_003797085.1 of Rhodococcus sp. WS3. NCBI lineage: Bacteria > Bacillati > Actinomycetota > Actinomycetes > Mycobacteriales > Nocardiaceae > Rhodococcus > Rhodococcus sp. WS3. The sequence continues at coordinate 2,802,103 of NZ_RKMA01000001.1, read as the reverse complement.
GGCGTACACGCTGGCGATGTGGTCGTAGACCGCCTGCGTGACGTCGTCGAGTTGATCCGGGTTGTTCCAAATCTGGTCGAACAGTTGGACATACTGCGCAGTCATCGGCGCCTCGTCTATGCGATGCACCATATTCGAGACCGCGTTGCCCCGCTCGTAGCCCAGATCGGCGGTGGTGAACCCCTGGAGGGGCATGTATGCGGCTTTGTCGGCAACGACTGCGAATTGCTGCATCGGGTTACCGGTGGCGTTCGACTGGAAGCGCACCTTGCGGCGGACCCAGTCCGCACACTCCTTCGCGATCGCACGTTGGGTGAGCTTGTTGCGAAGCCTCACTTCAAACTCCGAGCCGTACAGGCTCGACTCCGCGTAACCCGTTGCAGGGATGAAGAACTGGCGGCGCTCCTTGCGGACTCTGTCCGTCACCTCGTCTGTGGCGAACGAGGGTGAGGTGAAGATGAATTCCAGCTCGGAGACGTGTTCCAGTTCCTTGCGCAGTGCCTCGAACGCGAAGATCGAAAATGTCGATGCCGCGATGCGCACTTTGGAGCCGGGCGCGATCTCGATCTTGAGGTCATCGCCGAGCAGTTCGTTCACGTTGTCGATGATGCGCATAACTCAGCCCCGTTCCGTGTCTGGGGCTGATTCACTGCCGCCGCCTCGCACCCAGTCATCGACCTCACTGATCTGGAACTTCCACAGACGGCCAATCTTGTGGGCGGGCATAGCCTTTTCGGCGATCCAGGTGTACACGGTGTCTTTGGTGATGCCGAGGTGGGCGGCGATGTCGTCAGCGGACAGCCAAGGTTCAGGCACAGGTACCCTCTCTGGTTTCGTCGAGCGGGTGCGCGCCGATCTTGATGATGCTATGTCACGGTGACCGGGTTTAACCTGTTTTGTGAGGTTTAAGCCGGATTTCCGCTTCAGGACCGACTTGAGACGGCTGAGCCCCATGTTTATGACAGCTCGAGTCGAGACCACCGTGGGCCACTTGACATAAGGGGCGGTTATCGGACGCCGGCCGTCGACAAGCCGGCTGGTATTTTTTCGGGCTGGTCGTCGACCAAGGTGGAAAAGACCCCACAACCCAAGCAGGCTCCGGCGATGTCGTCGTCTGATCGCGTCGCAACCTTCAAATTTCAGGAAGCCCAGGCGTTGCCGTCTCAGACACACCAAAGGTCCCGGTCAGCAGTGCCTACTCAAGATTGGAGAACCTGATGCAACGGATGCTACTACCCGGTCAGTAACACCGACGCTTGCGCTGGCAGTCGACCGCCCCCTTTCCTGCGGAACATCTCAGCAGGGCGACCGTTACCCGGGTTCGACATCTCCCCCGTACTTTCCAGCGCGCCCGTGACATGGCGCCGGAACGCGTCCTTCTGTAACTCGCGATCGAAGATCACCTCGTAGAGTTGACGCAGTTCCAGCACCGTGAACGATTCCCCCAGCAGACCAGCGGGGTCGACCTGCGCCGCATACCGCGTTCGCAAGTCCTTCACCGCCAGCCGCACCATGTCGGCATGGTCGAACGCCAACTCCTGCTCCACTGTCCCGCCCACCACGTTCACCAGGATCGCATTGGCAGGAAGTTCCGCAGCAGGTACGACGGCGGTGTGGGCCATCGATAGGACCCAGCCCCGGTCGTCGCGGGCGAGATCATCGAACATCGCCAGCTGGTGAAACTGTGTACCGACCAGGCCCGCTTTGGTGCGCAGCGCCCGTTCCGCTGCGTCGGTGAGTAGTTCGCCCTCGTGCAAGAAAGTTCCGGGCAACGCCAAACCCCGACGGCGATGCTCGACCACCAACACCTGTAGTGCGCCGCCGGAGTACGTCAACACTGCAACATCCACCGCCACCGAGGGACGCTCGTAGTCTCCGAGAGTCTTGCCTTTCGTGTCTGTCCATTCATTCACTCTTGCATATTATCTCAAATCTGATCTATGCTTAGCGCAAAATTGATCAAAGGAGACGTAGTGGAGCTGAACACACAGCAGTCCGATCGCGCAGCAGGAGTTCTGCTTGCTACCGCCGCCGGTGACGCACTCGGTGCCGGCTACGAATTCGCCCACCTGAGCGCGGACACTGCCATCGGGATGACCGGCGGCGGGTCGTTGAATTGGGCACCGGGTGAATGGACCGATGACACGGCCATGGCAATAGCCATCGCCGAAGTCGCCGCCACCGGCACGGATATCGGTCACGGCGCCGGTCTGGATGGCGTTGCAGCACAGTTCGTTCGGTGGTTCGAATCGAACCCGGCGGGCATCGGCAAGCAGACCCGCGCAGTGCTCTCACAGCGTCCCGGCAGCGCCGACGCCATGACTGCCCGCGCCCAGGCAATTACCGGACGCAAAGGCGGAAACGGCTCACTGATGCGCACCGCACCCGTAGCGCTCGCCTACCTCGACAATCCAGAACAATGCATCGACGCTGCCGCTCGAATCGCATCGCTCACCCACGACGACGAACGCGCCGTCCAGGCCTGCCAGCTGTGGACGTACGCGATCCGCCACGCTGTTCTGCACGGCACCTTCGACGGGGTCCGCGGCTACCTGTCCATCGCCCCGGCCGACGTCGCCGAGTTCTGGGGACCGCTGCTCGATCAGGCCGAACACGGCTCCCCCGAAGATTTCGCGAACAACGGCTGGGTGGTACACGCCCTGCAGACTGCCTGGTGGGCGATCACCACCACCGACGCCGGCGACGCCCGCCACCTCCAACTCGCACTCGAAGCCGCGGTCCGCGCCGGCGGCGACACCGACACCACCGCCGCGATCGCCGGTGGCCTGCTCGGCGCCCGGTGGGGCGCCTCCGCCGTGCCGGCGCGCTGGCGCCGGATCCTGCACGGCTGGCCCGGATACACAGCGAGCGACTTGGTACGCCTGGCCGTCAAAACCGCCAACGGCGGCGCCGATGACGACGGCATTGACAGGCGACCTGCTGGAAAGGGGCAGAACAGCTCTGATGCTCTGGAGGTCGCACCATCCATAACCCTTGTCGAGGTGACACCCGGTGTCGCAGTGGTGTTCGGTGAAGTCCCCGAAGGCCTTGAACTGATCAGCCTTGATCTGCTGCCGTCATTCGACCGAACGCAGCTCTCGATTGCTCTGGGCTCGCTCGGCAACGTAGGCACGATAGTCGGAAACGTTGCGGAGGCTGCAGCAAGCGTGCAAGGCCTCTTTCGGGTCAACGATGCGACGTGGTCTCTGCTGAAGAGCGGCGGGCAGATGGCCGCGAAGGACGGCGCCAAACTCGGAACGATCTACCAGAATGGCAAGCTGGTACAGGCACGCTTCATCCCCGTTTCGATGACGGCCGCAGCAGCCATCGCAGCGATCGGCCCGGCCGTGGCCATGATCGCGCTCCAAATCCAGCTCGGCGAGATTTCGGGTCTCGTCCGTACCAACATCGCGCTCACCACCCAGATCCTCAAGACCATCCGAAACGAGCAGTGGGCCGAACTCGAGGGACTCGCGGAGGCCGTCGATGAGGCACTCCAGGAGGCTCGCGAACTCGGCACCGTCACGGACTCTGTCTGGGAGCCCATCGCTTCCAGCGACCCACTGATCCGCAAACACCTCAAGCAGTACCGAAAGAACGTGGCCGGACACAATCAGGAAATCGGGAAACTGGACGGGCGCGGGCTCCGCCACTACCTCGAGTCCCACGCCGAGGCGATCGTCTTCGACACTTATGCGCTGCTCAGTTCCCTGAAGACATACGCGGACTACCAGGCGATCCGCGCTGCGCTCGCCCGAACCCGAGGCGCCAACGACGAGAGCGAGGCGCAGCTCTTCGACCTGATCGCGCGGGACTTACCCGCCGAGATCGACGAGTATCTCCGCGAGATCAGGCAACTCACGCAATCACTCGTGCGTGAGTTGCGGATCATCGCCGAACTTCCCGGCCGAGCTACGGCTCCGCTCACGCGAAAGCGCAAGGATACGAAGGCATCCCGACTGACCTGCAAGCAACTCCTCGACGCCATCGAACCCCTGGCCAACATGCTCCATCCGGCAGTCGAGATGCCTGCCGTACCAGAGACCGTATGCGCGCCCGAGGGCCTTGATCTTAAGCCGTACCTTCACGTCCTACGGTGGTTCCTCGAGGACGGCGAGACGCTTCGCAGCGTCGCGTTCCCCTACGAGGCAGGACCCCACCACCTCACTGGAGTCGTACCAGCGATCCTCGCCAAACGAGTGGACGCCACCTGGGACGCACTCGCTCCAGGCAAAGCTGGCGCGGTGGTCGAGAAGCTCACTTCGAGCACCTTCGTCGCAGTAACTGACCGCCGGATCGTCACCGCCACCCCGAGAATCCTTCTGCGGCGCGGCGAACTCGGCTCGGAATATCCGCTGCACGAGGTTAGGTACGTGCGCCCACCCTCGAATCACGGTGCGGGCGTGCGCCCAACCATCGGCATAGCCACGGACCGTCGCGACATCCAGTGGATGTTCCCGGCCGACGCCGACCACGAGCACATAGACAACCTGGCTGCGGTGATCTCAGACGGAGCATCAGTCACAACCCAGACTCCAGCGGCCATCGACCACTCCGCCGCACAAGGCACGGCCGTCGGTTCCTGAACTCGGCGACACAGCGGCGACCTTCTAGCCGACGAGGAGTCGGGTCGCACAGGAGGTTCGGACCGCTGCTTGGTTTCTGATCATTGCTCGACATTCACTAATTGCTCGACATTTACTAAAGGGACACCACATGCACCGCATCAGCAAGCTCTCTCTCACCATCGCGACCGTCGGCATCGCGGTGAGCGCTCTCGTCGGCTGCAGCTCGGCAGGATCGACTGCCGCACCGACGCCGGGTTCGACAGTCGCCATCGACGTGTCGGCCGCGGCTCCTGCCGAGGCGTCGTTCGAGGACAACGTCCTCACGACGAAGGACGTCATGATCAAGATCACCGATGTGAAGACGATTCAAGTAGGTGAGAAGGGCAACGAGTATGGCAAGGAGCCCGTCATCGCATTCTGGTACGACACGACGAACGTCTCCGGCAAGGAGACGAATCCGATGACGGCGTGGCTGTTCGTTTTCGAGGCGTACCAGGACAATGACCCCAACGCGGAGAACAAGCTTGGTGTCGGTTCACTGCCGGACGCTGCTTTCCTCGATTCGCAGACGAGCAAGATCAAGAAGGGAGGCACTGTCGCTAACGCGGTCGCGTACGAGCTGTCCGACACGACAACTCCCGTGAAGTTGGTTGCCTCCACGATCCTTCAGGACGAGATCGGATCGATGACCTTCGAGCTCAAGTAGACGCCAAAAGACCCGCACGAGGAAGAGCTGCCAGGGCCTGGGCAGCTCTTCACTATTGATGAGCCCGGAAGCTCTACGACGCGAACACGCTGTACCTGAACGTGCTTCGCAATGTACTGATTCGCCTTGTTCAAGCGGACTGGTGCCTGCCCGGTGGACCGACCGGATTCTCTACGAGATGTTCCGCAATCTCGCAGGGCTGCCTGCAAAATGCAGTCTTTGACCCGACATAAGGGACGGTTATCGGATGCGTCAGAAAAACCGCTCCAGGGATTCTGGCCACTTTCTGCAATCACCTCACCAGTAGTGATGCGTTCACCTGTTGAGACCAAGACCGTTTATTCAACATCGTGCGGGGACGACGAAGATCAGGATGAAGTCAATAGCTAGGGCAACGATGTTTCATTAGTTCGCTTGAATGACAAAGGATTTCGCGTCACGCGGTTTCGGGGTATGCTCGCTTCGCTCATGTCACCTTGCCCTGGGGGAACACTGATGAAGCGGTTATCCGTCTCTGCTGTCTTATTTGCGATATTGGTCGTTGCGACGGGATGTGGGGAATCGGATACTGCATCGTCGAATACGGGATCTCACGCGGTAGGGGACGTTGCAAGCGTGGCTGCCGAAGGTGGCTGTGCGGACGCGAAATTGAAAGAGAACCTCACAGTGGAAGAGTTCGCGACGGCAATGTCTATGGTGAGGCAGACACCGGAAGACCAGGCAACTACCAAGGCAGAGTTCATGTCTGGCGACTACGCAAGATTGATCAAAGAAACTCCTCCTGGCGGACAGGGGCAGTATGCCAGAGTAGCGTGCGACTGGTACGTCTCGCACATTTCACCTAATCCGTCGCTTGGCTTCCTCGTCTACGCCGGATACTCAGGTTGTGGCGTGAACATGTATGCAATCGACGCTGGCCGACAGCCACCATCGCTTGATGCTGGACACCCGACGGACGAAGTCGCAACCAAGGCGGGCGAAGCAGCAGTGACCTACCTCTGCCCACAGTATGCGGGCATAGTTACATCGGTAGTCGATGATCCAGTTGAATCACTTGACGACTGCTCACTCACGCTGGGGACTGACGAGGGCACGATCGAAGTCACTGAGGGCACTCAAGACTGCAAGGAAGCGTCGAAGATCATCACGAGCGGCTACGAGAAGATACTAGATGACGGTGGCAAGACGACCGTCCTAGAGACAAACGACGTGACGGAATGGCTCTGTTCGTACGCGAATACGACAAGTTCGGTACTGCCTGACTATGACCTAAAATGCGAGACGCCCATGGGGGACAAGCAAATCGAATGGACTGCCAACTGACGCACTGCTTAATCGGATGTTCTACTTGACGTGGCCTTGACTGATAAGCAGATCCTTTACCTGTTCGGGCATGGCTGAGCATGAAGCGGTCGACCCACGTTGATCTGCGTTGTCACTTGCATCCCCCGCACACCGATCTTCTCCATGATGACCTTGTATCCGCCCATATAGTCTAGATCTCCGGTAGCCCGGCCTCCGATACGGCCTCGATCACGCGCTGCTACCAGCCCCGACCTCGTCCGTTCGTGGACTAGATTACGCTCGAATTCACTTAGGGCGCCGAATATTTGGAAAATCAACTTCCCGCTCGACGTCGTTGCATCGATGGGGCCATTGAGTGATTTGAATGCTAGTTAACTTGCATTTTTTCTGGGCAGACAATCCATTCAGTCTTGTTCGTGCACTCTGGGTGCAGAAGATCCAGTTTCAGGAAAAGTAAACCAAGCTCATTTCGTAAAGAGGTATGTTTTGGCCAACTCTGAACAGTTGGGACACCAGAACGGGGCGAGAGCATCAGAATAGGATTTTTCGGATCTGTCATATTCAAGGCCCTTCGCGGTCTGGAGCGAACCTGCAAACATTAACCCTTGAGCTCCTTCGTGCATGTCCTTGTTTCCCTTTCTGATAAGGCGTGCCCCGAGCGCTTGTTGTTGAGCCAGCGCATTTGCGGCAGATGCAGGGACCGTCCATTGATGTAGACAGGCTTTACAAAGGCACTTCACCGGGGAGCGGGTGAGTCGTTTATTTCCTTTCCACTCAATGAAGAGAATCTCCTGAGGTCCGGCGAACATATTCATGGAACTATCCAATGGTGGGTCAATCCGTCGCGAAGGAAGTAAGGAAGGCTCTGGCCGAGCTAAAGCGCCTGCCATCCTACTCTTTATCGTGTCGGATATATAGGTTACAGAATTATTCTCATCGGCTTGAAAAATTACACAGTCGATATCTGATTCCGGCTTTAATTTGTAGTTCGCTTTTCCTGAGATTACAATTTTGAGATACGACGAATATTTTTTGTGGCTATATTCTTCTACCTCAACTATTGCGGAGTACGGAATTTTTCGCGGGCTCGCCGCTCTTTTTTTGAACGGAGCGCGCCAGCCTTTGAAGATGAGCGTAACCGCGTCATCGTCGAGCTGGATACGTCCCTCCACCATTTTGAATGCTTCCATCGCATGCTCCTTTGCGCGGCGCCGGTGCCTGGATCTTGATCCATTGGCGCATCTGAATCCCGAAGCTTTCGGAATCTTCTGAAATATTTTTCGGATCAAGACACACTTTCGTTACTGCCACCTTGCGAAAAGAGTTACCGCTCTGCGCCCGAGTTACCGCTCTGCGCCCGAGTTACCGCTCTGCGCCCGAGTTGCCCCCCCCCCGAAGCTCAATGCCCTGATTCCATCGCGGTCGGTTCCCGGGCCAGGGTGATTCCAGCCTCCGGATCACCATCCGGCGATACCGAGCCGCAGGTCGGTCTCGTGCTCAAGGACTACGCCGATACCGTCATCGACAACTCTGAACTGGCGCGGGATTGGGCACCGGTGCTGCGGTGGGCGATAGCCCTCGACGACCGTCGTCTGGTTATATTATCCGCAGTACCTGATAATTCAGGACACTCCTACCGGCGCCGCGCCGACCACCCACCCGCCGGCGGCCTCGGACGAGCCCCTGGCGGTCTCGGCAGTCGATCGGTCCCGATTTTCGGCGTCGCCGCACGATGTTTCATAAACGGCCGTTTTTGAAACGCCGGAGGCGATTTTCGGTGAGCTGGCGGAAGATATGTTCCGAAACTCGTGTCCAAAACTAATGGTTCATTATTTGGCTTGTCGGTGAGTTCTGGAACACTGCTGCCTCATGGGTGAACTTTTGGGCTATGCGAGGGTCTCGACTACCGATCAGACCAATGATCGGGGCTGCCCCCGGTTTGGTTGACATCTGACCTGTGAAGATCAGTCTTCACGGTGAAAGGATGTACATCATGCCGAAGCCGTTCCCCGAGGAATTCCGCCGCGACGTAGTCGCGGTCGCCCGCAAACACGAGGCCCCACTTTTCCAGATCGCGAAAGACTTCGGGGTCAGCGAGGCCACGCTGCACAACTGGCTCAAGAAAGCCGACATCGAAGACGGCAACCGACCAGGATCGACCAAGGAAGAATCCGCTGAATTGCGCGAACTCAAGAAGCGCAATCGACTGCTCGAGCAGGAGAACGAGGTACTGCGCCGGGCCGCGGCATATCTCAGTCAGGGCATTCTCCCAAAATGATGTTCCCGCTGGTCCGCGACCTCGCCGTAGATGGAGTTCCCGTCACGGTGACCTGCCGGGTGCTCGGTTTCTCGACACAAGCGTTCTACAAATGGCGCCAAGATCCTGTGACACAAAGGGATTGGGACGATGCACATCTGATCAACGCCGCCTACGACATTCACGCCGACGATCCGGCTTTCGGGTACCGATTCATCGCCGACGAATTACCTGGGCGAGGCATCAGCGCCGGCGAAAATCGGGTCGCCCGGCTGTGTTCGCAGCAACGGATCTGGTCGGTGTTCGCGAAGAAACGAGGACTGAACAGGAAATCGGGCCCACCGGTCCATGACGATCTCGTCGCCCGCAGGTTCACGGCACAGAAGCCGAACCAGTTGTGGCTCACGGACATCACCGAACACCGGACCGATACCGGAAAACTGTACTTGTGCGCGATCAAGGACGTGTATTCGAACAAGATCGTCGGCTATTCGATCGATTCGCGAATGAAAGCGTCACTGGCTGTCCGTGCACTGACCAATGCCGTCGCTCTCCGGGAGCCCGCCGGGACGATCGTACATTCCGACAGGGGCAGCCAATTTCGGTCGAGAAAGTTCGTGCATGCATTGTCCGACAACGGCTTACAAGGCTCCATGGGTCGGGTCGGGGCATGTGGTGACAATGCGGCCATGGAATCTTTCTTCTCACTGCTGCAGAAGAACGTCCTCGACCGACAACGGTGGTCGACTCGGGAACAGCTACGGCTGGCGATCGTGACCTGGATCGAGAAAACCTACCATCGCAAACGCCGGCAACGACGCCTCGGAAAGCTCACCCCGATCGAGTTTGAGACAATCACCCAGGCCGCATCCGCGGCCTGAAACGAGCAACCCCACAAGTCAACCGAAGTGGGGGCAGTCCCATCCGCAGAGCGACGCTCTGAGCGCTGCCAGCTGTTTAAAGTCTGGACTGAAACCGCGTCCGGTGCAACCACCACCCGGCCGCAACTGAGCGACCTACTTTCGCATCTTCGCGATGGCGACACCCTCGTGGTCTGGCGTCTCGACCGACTCGGTCGCTCACTCCCCCACCTCCTACAGACGGTGGAAGATCTCGCCACCCGCGGTGTCGGCTTCAAATCGCTGACTGAATCCATCGACACCACGACCTCCGGCGGCAAACTGATGTTTTCCATCTTCGGGGCCCTCGCGGAATTCGAACGCAACCTGATCCGTGAAAGAACTCAGGTCGGTCTCGCCGCTGCCCGAGCCCGCGGCCGGGCCGGGGGCCGGCCCCCGAAAATGACATCAACGAAACTCGCACAGGCACAACGGATGCGGGAAAACGGAATGCAGCTGACCGATATCGCCGAAATCATCGGCGTCGGCCGCACCACCCTCTACCGGTACCTGAAATAGGTCACCAACCCGACCATTCCCGATTGCAGGCAGGACGGCATTCACGTACAGGGTTTACACGGAGGGGCTGTCTCAGAAACGTCCGACACATTCAGGTAGGTGCCGGAGACGATGAGACGGGTTTCTGAGACACATTGCGATTCCGCAACGGTTGCAGCCGATTTCGCTCCGGAATAATTTTTGACAGCCGAAAGCCTCAGCTGATGTTTCTGCACTCGCTGCTGGGTCGAACAGCATCGGCGGCTCACAGCTCGGCGTCAGGTGGGGTCGATGATGGGGGCTCGGAACGAGGAGAGAAGTTTGGCCACTGCTCCGTAGCACCGATTGCAGTAGCTATATGTACGGGTGCCATCCATGCATATTCCATTTTCCGTTCGAGCGCCCCTTTTTCAGTTCGGCGAGACTGGTTCCGACGTAACGGGATTCAAGGTCACGATCAACATGTCCCGTGAATCGCCACTTCCCCTCTTCCCCCTGTTCCCAGCTCGATGCCCGATGCACAGCCCTGACGATATCGGCGGCAATGATGAAGATCGGAATATCGACGGTGTTGCGTGCCCGCGGGCCGGCCTTCCACCATCCGCGACTTTCTTCGTAGATTTCCTCCGCTGACACGTTCGGTTTCCGTGCAAAATTGACGACGAGGACAACGAACGGTAGATCGATCTCCGGTGCAGGCGCGGCTGCATAGCGAAGAATCAGTTCGGTGAGCGGAATGACACCCCATTGTGTTGCCGTGTGTCCGCCGGCGATGTTCGTCAACACGGCATCCATTCCGGGCGCGTCGAGGAGACGAAGGGCATCGATCAAGGTCTGTTCGATGGCGTACGCAGATTGGTCCGATGTTGCTTCGGGCTCGATCTGGTGTCTCAGGATGAAGTGTTCGACCTGCGCGCCTGAGTGATAGATATCGTATATTCGCTGGTTCTTTGCCGATTTCACTGCTGCGGATTCGATTTCGGGACTGCCTTCGATGGGTTGCGCTTTGCCCATTGCGGACCAAATGTGGCTGTAGACCCTGTCGCTGACGCCTTTGCCTACGTAGAAAATTGAGCGGTCTCGTGGGTCGAGTAGCGCATAAACGTAGACACCGAGTTTTTCGGCCACCCCCGGTGGCAATCTCTCGGGCAACACGTAATCACCGGTCTTATCGGGGGCCTCCTGCGATTGGAGTTGCTCCAGTACCCCGGCTGCGAGCATCCACGAGATACCGAAGCCGCCGCCTGCGTCGAACAGCGCTTTTTTTACCGAGTCTTCATTGTCGTAAACCTGACCCACGTTGTCGTCGAGATGTTGGAGTACTGAACGGAGTTCCGTCCATCGCATCAAGAGGTTCGGATTGATTCCATCGATGTCCAGGGTCATGAAATCGGTTGCAAGACGCGAATCGCGGAGTTCGCGGGCCGAGTCGCTCGTGATTCTCCAAATTATCGCCATCAGGAAACGATACTCGAGTGACCTAGACATGGGCTGTCCCGCGCGGTCAACGATCCAATCCTTGGCCAGATTTGTCGGAAGTTGCCGTGCAGGACTGTCTCACTGGTCATTGTCTCGGCAACGGCCGATTCCGAGACAGGACACTGCCGCGACCAGTCGCCACCGAAGTTCGTACATCAAGGCGGTTGTCCGTTATGTTTCACTTTCGTGGTTGCTTTCCGTATCCGCACCGCACCCATGCGGATCCTGCCGGAAAGGCACACCAACCGTGACAACACCTGATCCTCTGCGCCGCACCCGACATGGCCGTATCGCCGCCGCACTCGGCGGCAGCCTGCTCGCCGCGGCCGCGATCCTGACCGCCGGCACCGGTGTCGCGGCCGCCGCCACCGCCGCCGACATCCTCACCGCTGCCTGCACCCGCTACGAACCAATCCCAGACCCGGTCAGGATGAAACTGTCCGACTGCCACGGAGCAAACCTCGCCGGCGCGAACCTGACACGCGTGAATCTGATCGGCGTGAATCTGAACGGCGCGGACCTGACCAACACGAACCTAACCAGCGCGAACCTCTCCAGTGCAGAATTAGCCGGCGCAAACCTGACGGGCGCAAACCTAACCAGCACGAACCTGTATGGCGCGAACTGGACCAACACGAACCTGACCGGCGCGAAACTGACCAGCACGAACGTGGCAGGCGCGAAACTGACAGACGCGAAACTGACCAATGCAAACCTAACCAGTGCGAACCTGAGCGGCGCGAACCTGACCCGCGCGAACCTGACCCGAGCGAACCTATACAACGCGAACCTAACCGGCGCGAAACTGACCCGCGCAGACCTGACCGGCGCGAACCTGACCGGCACCGACACGACCGCCGAAGCTCCAGCGTTCCTCGACATCACTACCTACTACCGCGCGCGGTTCTGCTCAGAAGCGAAGGACGGAAACACCATCGCTGTCCATGTGAATGAGGGTCAGCCGGGTGACTACGGTGATTACGAGCCCGAGGACAGCTGGCACGGCCAGTGGATGTCGAACGTCACGTTCGACACGTGGGTCGGTGACGTCTCCTTCCCCACCGGCATGGGCATGTGGTGTCACACCGTCGTGCGCACCGACCTCAGGGAGGGCGATTGGGTCCGCCTCGCGGGATGGAACCCCTCCGCCAGCATGACGGAGCGACTCGCCGAGGTGGTGGAGGTTAATGGTGAGGTAACCGAGCGCACTGTTAGCGGTGGTTGGGCGGCGGCTTCTGATGGCTGCTGCTTCAAGAGCTTTACGACCCTCCGGGCGCCTAACATCCCCAATCCTGTCGCATTGACCGGCGCCGTCGGAACCAGTCTCACCCGCACCTTCACCGCCACCGGGACACCGGCCCCCACCGTGACCGTCGTCGACCCGGCGACGCTTCCGCCCGGAACAACGTTCGCGAACGATCCCGTCACCGGTCTTCCGACCCTGTCCGGAACACCCACCACCGCAGGAAAATACGACTTCATGGTCACCGCAACAAACGGCACCGCCCCCGACGCCACCTTGCAGGTGACGGTCAACGTCACCGCCCCACCGGTAGTTGACCCGCCCGCGACCGGATCCCTCGGCTCACTGAACTAGATCTTCGGGAGCTGATTCTTTCCGACCCGTGCCCACATCCTGACGACCTTGTCCTCCACCCCATTTTGCGGGGCGGAGGACAACATCGTTTCGGGGAATTGTCTCACCGATCAATGGCTCAGAACCGAACGATGAAGGGACACCGAGTTTCGATAGGTGGACACGGCGGTCATGGAACACCTGTCGCGAACTCACATACGGCTAGTCAGTAGCCGAACGTAGTCTCTATCCGGTCAACGACGAATTGAACATTCCGCATCGTGGCCTGCTTCCACCATCTCGGGTGACCCTTCGATCCAAGAACTCTCAATGGAGATCACTCGAAAGCTGGACGGAACTGCGCTTTTCACCGGCATGATCGGGCACCCAGGACATCACCCCGAAAAGTGCGACCACTTCCAATTCGTCCTTGGCCCAGACCAAGTCGCCGAGTTGACCGCGCATAGAATCTGAGAAAATACCGGACGGCACGATAGATGGGGCAAGAGTATGAGACTCAACGAAGTCGAAGTCAAGAAACAGCTCGGTATCGAGTCCTGGAAGAACCTCTCCAAGGACAAGATGCTGCGGTTCGCCGCAATGATGCCCGACATGGACACCGAGGTAACCCTCAAGATCATCGAACAGTTCCCAGCCTTCAAAGAGTTTGCGCTGGACACGGTGAAGGAGATGGAAAAAGCCCACGAGTCCACGCTCAAGTCAAATGACAAGAGCCAAGATCAGGTCTACAAGGCTCTCCAAGAGATCCGCGAGATCCTCAAAGGTGAACTCGACAAGGACGACCTCAGCTGGGACCAACGTAAGTTCATCATCGAGCTGATCCAGGAAAATGGGAAGCTCGCCTTCCAGAAGGACAGCGAAGGTAAGCAGTTCTTGAACACCGTCCTCGGAAAGATCACGTTCGTTGGGGGTAGCGTGGTCGCTTTGGGAGTGCTCTTCGTGGGTGGGAAGATCATGCTCGAACAGGGCGACGACATCGACCGCATCGACGCCTGAGTTCTGATCGGGTTGTCGTCGAAGTGGTCACTGCGCACCGACCGTGCACAAGACTGCGTTTTCACAGGGCTCGAAGCTGGTGAACCATCGCCGCGGGCATATGCCGCACTACGCGGTCCTCACCATGGAACCGCGACCTTCGATGTTGAAGCTCATCGCATACGGCTCGGGCGCCGTGGACTGCATCTACCACCTCGCCCTTCCTGAGCTGCAGGAAGCAGCAATGCAGATCGAATCCACCAAGAAAGTAAGGGCCGAAGCGCCCGGCTGGCCCCAAAGGCTCATGCTCGAACGCATGATTGCGCAGGGCCGTATCCGCTCCTACCAGCAGCTCGTCGACGAGGTGCTGCGCCTTCGCTGGGCATAGCCAGCCACACGGTAAGTGCATCTCTTCCGGTGGGAGGCCAGGTCGAGGGTCTGGAAGACGCTCTAATGGGAAGTCACCCTCCATGGTTCAAGTAAATCGGAAGCCGAGTTCTTACACAGATGTTCGGCCCGACCCACAACAGTTACACAGTGGCCTGCTTGACTCATCGCTGTGATGGAAACGGGAGAGCCTGAGGATCCAACAGAGCTCGAGGCTGCAATGAAGGTCGTCAGACAGGCTGCACCCGAACCGATCCGAGAACACTGGGCCGACATCGGCGGCGTGCGTTATCCCCCAAAGCAGGCCTACCAGCTGATCAGCAACCTCCCCAGGTCGAGCTTCACCTCTCATACCGCCCTGGCGCGTCTCCGCGGAATCGGCTTCACCACCAGCATCTACCGGGCCAGGGTCGGTGAGCAGCACGCCGAAACAGACACTGACCCCAGCGCTCCGTCGGCGAACTACACCCATTTGTCGGCGTCGTTCTCCACTCTGCTGGAGTTCCTCACCACGAATGAGCTCACCAAGCACCTGTCCTCCGCTGAGTCGGCATTCGCCGGCTCGGACATGACCGGGTGCGCTGACACCGTCGAACGTTTTCACTTCAACGAGGATCTTCTCGACGCCGCCCTGGCCGTTCGTCAGCACGTCGGACGGCTCAACGACGTCATTCATGCCACCGTCATTGCGCGATGCCTGCCACTGATCCTCGAACCTGGCGAGACCGTCACGGTCAGGCCATCACTCGGCGCCGGCAACGACCCCAGCAGACCCTTTGACGTCGAGACCGATCGGCGCATCGCTGAGTTCAAGGTTTCGCAGTGGAAGGGCGCCGACACCATGCGCAAGCGTGGCGTGTTTGCTGATCTGGTTCACCTGGCGTTGGACCCTACGGAACGGCATGCACAGATGTTCGTCGTCGGGGCGCTTCCGAGAAAGTTCTTAGTGGCCTCACGATCAACCGCCGAGTGGGCCTTGGGCCGCTCCTCTCCCCACACTCGGCTCCGCTTCGAAGAGAAGTTCGGACCCGCCGGAGGGTTCACCGTCGCCGAGTTCACCGCCGGACCGGCGGCACATATCGAGATCATCGACATCGCGACCTTGGTGCCGTCTCTAGGCCTGGCAGACGAGCTGATCTAGGCCAGATCGGTCCATACTTCCCGGTTGCTTGCGGCCAGGACCACAGCGTTCCGCTGCCACCATCGCCGAAGAGGTCTGTTCTTACGGTGCATCAGGAGACTGCTGCACCGGTAACGGCCTGAATCCGAGAACTGATCAGGCCGCCACACGTATGACCGATCTGCAAGAAATCTTGCAGGTCAGGGCCTTGGCTTTCGCTGTGGTCGGGTCAGTGTGGCGACCCGCTGCTCGTTGCAGTTTTGATGGTAGTTCGAGGGTCTGACAGGTTTGGTGAGGTCGGGATTCGTGGTCAGCGTGTGTGAATCTGGGTGAATCCAGCTTTTTCCGCTAGTGCGACGATGTCTCCGCGACGTCCATTGCGGCAGCCTCTTCCGGAGTGGGCGCCCCTCCCCCGAGTCGGCGCGGCACCCAATATCCACCAGGCTCATGAGCAAACCCGTCCTGAACGTGACGCAAGATGGCGTCCATCTCAATCCGCAGGATTTCGGTAAGTGCGTCCGCCGGTTCTACCGGATCAATGGGCGCCCCAACTTCCACGGAGATCGGAAAGTGGTTGCGGCCCAAATTCTTCGGTCCGCCTTTTGTTACCAACCGCTGCGCGCCCCAGACGATCACGGGAATGATCGGCACATTCGCTTCGATCGCCATCCGCGCTGCACCGGACTTGAATTCCTTGATCTCGAAGCTCCGGCTGATGGTCGCTTCCGGATACACCCCAACCAATTCGCCACGACGCAACGCGTCGACGCCGACCTGGAAGGCCGCGGCACCCGCCGAGCGATCCACTTCGATGACGCCGCACCCGCGCATGAGGAACGCGAGAACCTTGTTGTTCGCCAATTCCGTTTTGGCCATCACCCGAAGCTTCCGCTTCGACTCGCGCACGGCAAGGGCCGCATGGATGAAGTCCAGGTAGCTCGTGTGGTTGATCGCAATAACAGCTCCGCCGGTACGCGGAACGTTCTCGGTGCCGGTTCTGGTGACCGCCAAACCCTGTAGACGGCAGAGAACACGCGCGGTGGTCTCGACTGCCGTGTACACGGGTTCGGCGGTCACGGGCTCAGCCTTCCGACTTGCGGGCCTCGCGTGCTTTTGCCTTGGCCTCGGCCTCTTCGGCATCCATTTTGTCTGCCTGTTCGAGGGTGGGCGCGCTACCACCCAATCGTGCGGGTACCCAGTACTCGCCTGCGGGATGCTGGTAACCCTTCTGAGCTTCGAGCAGCAGTTCCTGCATCGTCGTGCGCAGTTTGGCCGTCAGCTCACTGGCCGGTTCGAAAGGCTGGATGGGCTCGCCGACGGCAATGGAGATCGGAGTATTGGTGCGGCCCAACCGCTTCGGGTAGCCCTTGGTCCACACTCGCTGTGCACCCCAGATCGCGACGGGGATGATGGGAACACCGGCCTCGATGGCCATGCGGGCAGCACCGGACTTGAATTCCTTGATCTCGAAGCTCCGACTGATCGTGGCCTCCGGATATACGCCGACCAGTTCACCGCGCTTGAGGAAATCGACGGCCGCCTTGTAGGAATCGGCGCCGGCACCACGATCGACGGGGATGTGCTTGAGGGCTCGCATGATGGGCCCGGAAATCTTGTTGTCGAAAACTTCCTTCTTGGCCATGAACCGGATGTACCGCTTCGGGGTGCGCGCCGGCAGACCCGCGTAGGTGAAGTCCATGTATCCCGTGTGGTTGATCGCGATCACCGCGCCACCGGTAGCAGGGATATTCCGATCACCCTGAACCGAGAACTTCAGGCCTTCGAACGCGAAGACGGTACGGGCGATGCCGATGACTGTTCTGTATACGGGGTCCACAGGTTCCCAGCCTAGCGGTGAACCCGTGATCTGACCCACCGCGTGGGCGCGTGTTTCCCATGGTGACGTCGGGTTATCCGCGATGCCCAGGGGTTGCCTGATCGAACCCGCCGCGCGGAGGGCCTACCCTGGTACCGTCGCTCAGCACATTTTCAGGAGGCATACCAGTGCAGGTCACCAGCGTCGGTCACGCCGGATTCCACATTCAGACGACCGCAGGCTCGATCCTGTGCGATCCGTGGGTCAACCCCGCGTATTTTGCGTCGTGGTTCCCGTTCCCGGATAACTCGGAGTTGGATTGGGACGCCATCGGTAATTGCGATTACCTGTACGTCTCGCACCTTCACAAGGATCATTTCGATCCCGAGAACCTGAGCAAGCACGTCAACAAGGACGCCACAGTCCTACTGCCGGACTACCCGGTCCCGGACCTCAAGCGTGAGCTCGAGAAGCTCGGTTTCCACAAGTTCTTCGAAACCGAGGACTCCGTCAAGCACACGGTCTCGGGCCCCAAGGGTGACCTGGAGATCATGATCATTGCCCTGCGCGCTCCGGCTGACGGCCCGATCGGCGACTCCGGCATCGTGATTTCCGACGGCGAGACCACCTGCTTCAACATGAACGACGCGCGTCCCGTCGACATGGACGTACTGGGCGAGCAGTTCGGCAAGATCGACATCCACCTTCTGCAGTACTCGGGCGCCATCTGGTACCCGATGGTGTACGACATCCCCAAGGGCACCAAGCGCAACTTCGGCAAGCAGAAGCGTCAGCGCGGCATGGACCGCTGCCGTAGCTACATCGAGCAGGTCGACGCCACCTGGGTCGTCCCGTCGGCCGGCCCACCGGTTTTCCTCGACGACGCTCTGCGCGACCTCAACGACGATCACGGCGACGAGGGAAACATCTTCCCCGATCAGATCGTGTTCCTCGAGCAGATGCGCATCCATGGCAATAACGGTGGCCTGCTGATGATCCCCGGCTCCGTCGTGGATATTCATGGCAGCGAAGCTGTTCTGTCCCATCCGATTCCGGATGCAGAGGTCGACAAGATCTTCTCGAACAAGGCCGAGTACATCGAGAACATGGCCCAGAAGATGGCTCCCGTTCTCGCTGCCGAAAAGGCATCGTGGGCACCGGCCGAGGGTGAACCGCTCCTCGAAGCGATCAAGGCGAAGTTCGAGCCCATCATGGCGCAGTCGGACGTCATCTGCGACGGCATCGGCTACCCGGTCGGACTTGTCATGGGCGACGAGACGGTAGTCCTCGACTTCCCGAAGCGCCTCGTCCGCGAGCCCATCGACGGTGAAGGCAAGTACCGCTACGGATTCCGCATCGCACCCGAGTTGGTTCGCACCGTCCTGCGCGACGACGAACCCGACTGGGTCAACACCATCTTCCTCTCCACCCGCTTCCAGGCGTGGCGAGTGGGCGGATACAACGAGTTCCTGTACACGTTCTTCAAGTGCCTCACCGACGAGCGCATCGCCTACGCCGACGGCTGGTTCTCCGAAGCCCACGACGACACCGCGTCAATCGAGCTGGGCGGTTACGAGATTCAGCGTCGTTGCCCGCATTTGAAGGCCGACCTCACCAAATTCGGTGTGGTGGAAGGCAACAAGCTCACGTGCAACCTGCACGGCTGGCAGTGGGATCTCGAAACAGGCGCCTGCAAGACGTCCAAGGGACACGAGTTGCGCACCCGCAAGCTCTAGCCTCGACCTAGCCGAAAGTGGGGCTGCAGGTCGTCAGACCTGCAGCCCCACTTCATGTTACGGATGAGGAAAGTTCCACTTCTGCCCTACGAGCCGAAGATGTTACCCAGCGAACCCGATCCACCGGGTTCCGTACCCGCCTCAGTGACGTTGATCGTCGACCCGGTAGATTCCGACTCCTTCATCCCGGGACCACCACTGAACACCGCAGTGATCGAATGATTACCCGCAGTGGCGAAGGTGTGATCAAGAACAGCAACACCGTTGACCACGTCCACCGCTGCGCCCAACGGCACATTGCCCTCGAAGAACTGCACTGTGCCAACGCTGCCCAGCGGAGACACATTGGCCTTCAACTGAACACTCTTACCCACAACACCTGATGCCGGAACATTCAACGTTGTCGTCGTATCCACATCAGTCGGCGCTTCAACGGTCACATTGACCGTCTCCGCATTCGACGTCGAGCCGGCCAACGTACCGGAACCGCTGTACACAGCAGTCACCGTAACCGTAGCGGCAGTGTTGAACGTATGCGGCAACGTCGCTGCACCGTTGACTACCGGAACCGAACCAACACCGACACCGTCAACCTTGAAGGTGACCGTGCCGCCTGACGGAGCCGGATCACCTGAAGGCTGACCAGCAACCGCAGCGGAAAGGTCCAGTTCCACACCGACCTTCGCTTCGCCGGCAACACTGAGCACGGTTGTCGAAGTCGTGTCGACCACCACTGCATCAGACACCGTCACCGTCGACGGGCCCGCACTCGACGCCACAAAACCAGCACCCGAGAAGTCCGCCGTCACCGACTGCACACCAGCAGAAGCAAACGTGTGCGACACAGTCGCAACACCATTCGACACAACAGCAGAACCAACCTCGACACCGCCAACCTTGAACGACACCGAACCCACAGCGCTTGCCGGAGCAACCGTCGCCGTCAAATCAACAGCAACACCCGTCGTCGCAACAGACGGAACCGACAAACCCAACGTCGTATCAACATCAACCGGAACCGGATCAGAGACCGTCACCGTCGACGGACCCGCACTCGACGCCACAAAACCCACGCCCGAGAAATCCGCCGTCACCGACTGCACACCAGCAGAAGCAAACGTGTGCGACAGAGTCGCAACACCATTCGACACCGAAGCAGTACCAACCTCGACACCGCCAACCTTGAACGACACCGAACCCACAGCGCTTGCCGGAGCAACCGTCGCCGTCAAATCAACAGCAACACCCGGCGTCGCCGAAGCCGGAACCGACAAACCCAACGTCGTATCAACATCAACCGGGACCGGATCAGACACTGTCACGGTCTTCGCAGCAGCAACCGAATCATTGAAACCCGCACCTGCAGTGAAGTTCGCCGTAATCGAATGCGCACCAGCAGAAGCGAATGCGTTATTCATCGTCGCAACACCACCGACAACAGTCACCGCCGAACCGATATCGACACCGTTGTCCTGAAACTGCACCGAACCCACTGCATTTGCCGGAGCAACCGTCGCCGTCAAATCAACAGCAACACCCGTCGTCGCCGAAGCCGGAACCGTCAAACCCAGCGTCGTATCAACATCAACCGGAACCGGATCAGAGACCGTCACCGACGACGGACCCGCACTCGACGCCACAAAACCAGCACCCGAGAAATCCGCCGTCACCGACTGCACACCCGCAGCAGCAAACGTGTGCGACACAGTCGCAACACCATTCGACACCACAGCAGAACCAACCTCGACACCGCCAACCTTGAACGACACCGAACCCACAGCAGAAGCCGGAGCAACCGTCGCCGTCAAATCAACAGCAACACCCGCCGTCGCAACAGCCGGAACACCCAGCACCAGAGACGTTTCCACATCAACCGGAACCGGATCAGAGACAGTCACCGACGACGGACCCGCACTCGACGCCACAAAACCCGCACCCGAGAAATCCGCCGTCACCGACTGCACACCCGCAGCAGCAAACGTGTGCGACAGCGTCGCAACACCATTCGACACCGAAGCAGTACCAACCTCGACACCGCCAACCTTGAACGACACCGAACCCACAGCGGAAGCCGGAGCAACCGTCGCCGTCAAATCAACAGCAACACCCGCCGTCGCAACAGACGGAACCGACAAACCCAGCGTCGTATCAACATCAGGCGGAGCCAAGACGGTCACAGTGACCGGAGCTGAGATCGGACCGACACCAACAGCATTCGCCGCAACGGCAGTCACGGTCAGGGTGCCGACCTCGCTGGTGACGATGTCACAGCTGAAAGCACCGGCAGCACCAGCAGTGACCTTGCACGTCTTCTCACCAGCTATGACAGTGACCTCCGAATTGGCCTCAGCAGTCCCGGAAACCGTCACAGTGCCGCCGACAACAACAGATGTCGGGTTCACGGTGACTGCGGTCGGCGCCGCAGGGGCGGTCGGCGCAGCTGCCACAGTCCCGGTCTGCGCGGCCGAGGTCGATACTGCGTTGGTGGCGTCGCTGAGGTACTTCGCGGTGATCGAGTACGGCTGGCCCGCGTCCGCGCCGGACGGAGTCCACGCGTAGGTAGCGGTGCCGTTGGCGATCGTGCCGGTACCGAGGAGGTTGCCGTTGTTCAAGAAGTCGACGTTGCCGGTGGCACCTGTTGTGACGGTGGCCGTCAGAGTCGAGGCTCGATCAGCCTGCGGTGCAGGCGCTACGGTGAGGCTGGTCTGCGTTGCAGCCTTTGCAACGGTGATAGACGGACCCGTATTGGCGGTTTCAGAGCCCGTACCCTGGTTCGCGCTGATGCCGGCGCCCGTTATCAAGGCGACGTCGCGGGCACAGTTCTGGCCGACGGTGTACTTGACCGTGTAGTCGATGTTCCGATCGACGGCGCTGCGGATCCACGATCCTGTCATGCTCACAGATGTGGAGGTCGAACTCGTGCCGACGCCATTTCCGGCGACTTTTGACGAATCCACGACGTAGGTGAGGCAGTCCGGGTGAATGTCCTTGAAGGCACTGATGGTCGGAGCGAGACCACCGTTCCAACGGATGTTGTTCGTGACGGTAATTGTCTCGCCGGGGACGGGCGTACCGTTGCTGATCGTTCGGTTGAATGTCCAACTGCCTGACGCCGTCGATGTGCTCACGGGCGCAGCGGACGCCGTCATGACGCCGAACGTCGTGGCGAAGCCCAACGCCATCGCTGCGGTGCTGACGCCGGCTAACAACCGACGTAACTTCCTGTCTTTCATGTACTTCGAGCCCTCTCTTGCGATGCGCTGACTGAACGGAACAACCGCCGCAGCCAGTGCCACAGCAGCAGTTGAGCTAAATCCGAATCTGCTTTGCGCAGCAGAAGGGAAGCCCACCCAGCGAGCCGACATTTTGGTTAGGAACTGTTGATCAAAAGTTGAATCACAGAGTAGCTAGAAAACTGCTACCTGTATCAGTTTTGGTAAGACGGACGTCCAATAAGGAACAAAATGTTGCTGACCACCGTCTTGGATGAGCTAAGAAGGCCGAAATAGACAAGAGCGGAGCTGTAGCACCGCTCTGCGAGAAACGACTACCCCCAAGCCGAATACACCAGGTCAGGTACAAAAAGCAGCCGAGGCCGCGACAAAATCGTCGCGGCCTCGGCTTTTCAGCTAGGAAGAAGTCAGCGCAACACATCCGTGCCGACAAACGGAACCAGTGCTGCCGGCACGCGAACGGTGCCGTCGGCCTGCTGGTGGTTTTCGAGGATCGACACAATCCAGCGCGTCGTGGCGAGGGTTCCGTTGAGGGTGGCAGCCGTCTGCGGCTTGCCGTTCTCGTCGCGGTACCGAACGCTCAACCGTCGCGCCTGGAACGTGGTGCAGTTGGAGGTCGAGGTCAGTTCGCGGTACGCCTGCTGCGTCGGAACCCATGCCTCGCAGTCGAACTTACGGGCAGCCGAGGAACCGAGGTCTCCGCCGGCAACATCGATGACGCGGTACGGAATCTCCATGGCGTCCAACATGTCCCGCTCCCAACGCAGGAGACGCTGATGCTCGGCGTCGGCGTCCTCCGGTCGGCAGTATGTAAACATTTCGACCTTGTCGAACTGGTGGACGCGGATGATGCCGCGGGTGTCCTTGCCGTAGCTTCCCGCTTCACGGCGGAAGCACGAGGACCAACCGGCGTAACGCTTCGGGCCTTCGTTCAGCTCGAGAATTTCACCCGAGTGGTAACCGGCCATCGGGACCTCGGAGGTGCCGACAAGGTAGAGGTCGTCTTCCTCGAGGTGGTAGATCTCGTCGGAGTGAGCGCCGAGGAAGCCGGTACCGGCCATGATCTCGGGGCGCACGAGCACCGGCGGAATCATCATCGTGAAGCCGTTGGAGATAGCCTTCTGCGCCGCGAGCTGGAGCAGTCCGAGCTGGAGCATCGCGCCGTACCCGGTCATGAAGTAGAAACGCGAACCCGAGACCTTCGCGCCGCGCTCCATGTCGATGAGGTTCAGCGATTCACCAAGCTCGAGGTGATCCTTCGGCTCGAAGTCGAACGAAGGAATGTCGCCGACAGTCTCGAGGACGATGTAGTCGTCTTCGCCGCCGGCGGGAGCGCCCTCCTGCACGACGTTGGAGATCGCGCGATGGGCAGCGTCGAGCGCGGCCTGAGCCTCGTGCTGCGCGGCTTCGGCTTCCTTGACCTTGGCCGCAAGTTCCTTGGACCCCGCGAGCAGTGCGGGACGCTCCTCCGGAGATGCCTGACCGACCTTCTTGCCGAACGCCTTCTGCTCGGCGCGGAGGTTGTCTCCGGTCAGCACAGCAGCGCGTCGGGACGCGTCGGCTTCGAGCAGAGCGTCGACCAGTCCGGGATCTTCTCCACGGGTGCGCTGCGACTCGCGGACGATTTCGGGATTCTCGCGGAGGAACTTGAGGTCAATCACGACTAGGAACTTTACCCACTCACCCCAGGTCGCCAACGGTCACGTCCGCGGCCGCTCCGGGCGACGCTCAGGATTCGAGGAGGGAAAGATAGTCCTCGCGTCCGAACATCCGGGCGGCGTCGATAGCGCTCGGATGCCCGCCGCGCGGGTCGGCTCCCCCGCTCACCAGTGCTTTTACGACGGCGTCCTCACCCTTGAAGACGGCACCGGCAAGGGGTGTCTGGTTCTTGTCGTTGGCCCGATTGACGTCTGCGCCGCGCTCGATCAGAGCAACGACGGCATCAACGTGGCCGTGATATGCGGCCAACATCACCAGCGTGTCGCCGCTGCTGTTGGTCAGATCCACCGGAATCCCGGCATCGATGTACGACGCCAGAGACGCCGCGTCGCCGGTCCGCGCCATGTCGAAGAGGCGCCCGGCAAGTTCGACGGCTTCGGGTTCGAGCCCGGATTCTTCGGTCATAGTCCATAAAATACCTGCTTCGGACGTAAACGTTTTGCCGTGAAGGTTCGGTACGGCATGGAAAACAGGCATGATGGGATCGATGCCTGAAGACAAGATCGAGAAGCCGTCCGATCCGGCGGGCCCGACGGGCGCGTCGGGGAAGAAAACCGTCTCAGCGCACCGCACCAGACGCGTTCTGGCTGCTGTTGCGGTGGGCGCGGTTGTTGCCGCCATTGCGACAATCGCGATTTCCGGCGGCCTGAACAGTGGCGACAAGCCAGCTGCCACTGTCGGCGGAATCGGCTCTCAGGCCACCAACAAGTCCGCCGAAGAAAACGCCTTCACGTCTGCCGGCGCAGGCGATTGCCTGAACTGGACGCCTGCGACGGCATCCGGTGGTGATCGCACCGACATGTCCATCGTCTCGTGCGACACCGAGCACCGCTTCGAAGTTGCCGGCCCGCTCGACTTGTCGGTGTTCCCGGGCGCGGAGTTCGGCCCCGGATCGCGATACCCGGGCGCGCTGCGGTTCGCAGAACTGCGCGACGAGCACTGCACTCCGATCGTGAACTCGTACCTCGGCTCGCGGTTCGACCCGAAGGGCAAGTTCAGCGTCGGACTGATGTTCCCGAGTGAATCGTCCTGGACGTCTGGCGACCGTTCGCTGCGCTGTGGTCTGCAGTTCTCGACCACAACCGGTGAACTTCTGCCATTCATCGGCAGGGTTGCCGATCAGGATCAGTCGAATGTCTGGGACGTCGGAACCTGCATCGGCATCAACCAGAATCTCCCGACCGACCCCGTGGATTGCGCGAACCCCCACGCGTACGAGGTCATCTCGGTGATCGACCTGGGCACTCAGTTTCCCGCAGGCATGCCGTCGGTCGAGGATCAGGACGCCTATCTCGAAGGGGTCTGCACGCAGGCTGCCAACGAATACCTCGGTTCTGCCGACGCCTTGCGCGACAAGACACTGACCTTGTTCTGGGACAACATCGCCCTCGAGAGCTGGCTGGCCGGCAGCCGACGCGTCAACTGCTCCGTCGGCACGGAAGTCGCCACCGGCGGGTTCGCGGCCATCACCGGCAGCGCCAAAGGTGAAATCCTGATCAACGGCGCGGCTCCGGTCCCGCCGCCCTCAGCACCGGAAGGTCGGTCTGTGCCGACGCCGTTGCCCGGCGCGTCCCCGCCGTCGTAAGCCATGACGGTAACCATGAACGACGACCGGTTCGAAGACCTGGTCGGCGAGGCACTCGATCTCATTCCGCCGGAATTGGCAAAGGCCATCGACAACGTTGTTGTCCTGGTCGAACCTCGTGACCCCGAGGAACCGGGACTTCTCGGGCTGTACCAGGGCATTGCCCTCACCGAGCGCGATTCTCAGTACGGCGGATACCTGCCGGACACGGTGACCATCTACCGCGACGCGATCCTCGACATCTGCGAGTCCGAAGAAGAGGTCGTCCACGAGGTTGCGGTCACGGTCATCCACGAGATCGCCCACTACTTCGGAATCGAAGAGGACCGTCTGCACGAACTCGGGTGGGGTTGAGAAACCAGTCCGATTTCGAGGGAACCGATAGCTCCGAGCGCGCATCAAAGTAGGTGCGGGGAGTTTGACGTTCGGCGTCTGTAGGGCGACGGATGGTGATCCTCGCCCATCATTCGCACTGGTCACCTAGGAGTTCGGCACATGCACGTCGATCCTCACGCACTGATTACCGCTGCCCTCGAGCTCGAAGCCGGGGCCGCACGGCTGCGCGGAGTCGTCGCGTCCACAAGACCCGCCCGGCAAGTCCTGCCGTCCGGCTCCGACGAAGTGTCCACCAGCGCCGCGAACAGTTTCAATGCGACGTCCGAGAGCTTGGCATCGTCAGCCGACCGCGCTGTTGCCGAACTCGAAGATGCAGCCGCCGCACTGCGCCGCTACGCCGCCGCCTATGAATTCGAGGACAACCGGACGCAGGCAGATCTGGCTTCGGCTCCACTCTGATTCTCGTCCGCAGACACGTCACTACTTCGCACATTTCCACTTCTGGGGGGAAGAACAATGGTCGGCATCACCGGCGTCATCTGGTATCCACGCGGCGCAGCGCCCAATTCGGCTGCGTTGATCGCCGGCGCGGGCCCGGTGCCACTCAGCGTCGCGGGCGGGGCCTGGACGGCAGTATCCGCCGGACTCGGAGACACTGCGTCGACGGTCAGCCGAGTGATGGCAAATCTACGAATCGGCTGGACGGGCGACGCTGCCGATGCCGCT
Source organism: Rhodococcus sp. WS3 (assembly GCF_003797085.1). Lineage (NCBI taxonomy): Bacteria > Bacillati > Actinomycetota > Actinomycetes > Mycobacteriales > Nocardiaceae > Rhodococcus > Rhodococcus sp. WS3. Next base: position 2,775,161 of record NZ_RKMA01000001.1, on the reverse strand, counting down.
CTCGCCAAGTTCAAACCGTTCGAGGAGTGGGCGGCGCGGTCTTCCATGCTCGCCCAGAAGACCGGCGGCAAAGCACAGGTTCAGTCGGCGACGTACACCGTCGCGGCTATCGCCATGCCGTCGCTACCGGAAATCGCTGCCGTCGAAACAGCCAAGCTGGCCGCGTACACGCTCGGCGGCGCCCTCACCGGATCGGCTGCGGTGGCCGAACTGGCTGCAGAGCAGCTCAAGCTCCGGGCAGCGGCGGCCATGGAAACCTACGATTCCGCTACGGCTCCCCTCGCCGTGCGGGACGAGTTCGAGCCGCCGCCGTCCATCACCATGTCCGATGTTGCCGGCCAGGGCTCTCCGCAGAATGTCAGCGTCGCCGAACAGACCGTCAACGCATTTGTCGAGCCGGTCCGCACTGCTGCGGCGGCAATCACGTCGGTGCTCTCCAACCCTGCAGTCACTGCGGCCGCTTCCCAGCTCGGTGCCGTACTCGCCGGATCCAACGCCGCCACTACCGCAGCAACAGCAGCCGCAACCACGGCCACCGCTGCGGCCGGTGCCGTGTCGGCGGCGGTCGGTGCGGGCGGCGGACTGGGAGCGGGCGCAACATCACTCCTGAGTTCACCGTTAACCGCCCTGACCGGCGGCAACAGCACTGGGCGGCATGCCGCAGCCACCACCGCAGCGTCTGCCACAACACCCGTCGGCGCACATTCGACCAGCGCAGGGCTTTCGGTCAGTTCTGCCGACCAGATCACGCCCCGCGCGGCGTCCGGGACAGTAGTCAATGCTGTCGGCACCGAAAGTGTGCGCTCCGACGCCGTCCGCACCGACGCCGTCCGCGCTACGCCGAGTTCCGGAACGGGCCCCGTCGCCAGTGGTCGGCATGCCGCGGCGGATGACGACGACACCGAATTCCATGACACCCCCGACTACCTCAAGCACTTCGAGCATTTTGCCGATGGGCGTACCGTCATCACCTCGGTGATCGGTGCCGCCGATGTGGAATCGCGCCTGTGAGCACCCTTGATCTCGGAATAGCTACCGACACCGACGCTTTCCCCTCTGTCGATCTGACGTCGGAGGAGATCGAGTATGCCCGCGAGCGCCTCGGCCTCGACGTGCTCCCGGTCGTACTCGGCGGCACAGCACTTTGGGATTCGGTAGCCGAATACGATGCGGCAATGCGCAGTGCAGCAACATCTTTGGCTGCGCGAGATCTTCTACTGGGCGGCGAGATCCATCACGGCATAGCTAGCACACTGCGCACCCTGACGCGCCCCGCATGGGAACTTGCACTGCGCAGCCACAACCAGGGAACACTGACCCGGGTGTGCGTTGCCGCCGACGAATCACTGTGCGTGGAAGCATCTTTCAACGAAGCAACCAAAATCTACACACTTCACAAAGTCGCGAATCCGGCAGATGCGGTGGTGCGAGTACTCGGCCCGTCGAATCCCATGCAGGTTGCCGTGATCAACGCACCCACTGACATGCTGAGCGCCGCACTGAACGCCGGACCCGACGCAGACACCGTCGCCGCCGCTCTGACCCAAGCCGGGGTACCACCCGTCGAGGCCGGCCAACTCGGCAGTGCGATGGTCACCTGCACGTCCTTCACGGAAATTGTCGGCATCCCGCGGGGCGTCGGCATCGAGAAGCTCCCCGCAGGAGTGGTGTCGGTCTTCAACACCGCGCATGGCCGCATTGTCGCGTCGTCAAGCACGTCGGCCGACGGTACACAGTGGAGCTCGATCAGTTCCGGAACACCCCAACGGCTCCGACAGGCGGTGAATTCGCTGGTAGAACTGCTGTCCGAATCGCCTGGTGCCGTCTCCCGGTAACCTAGGGCGATCCCCTAGACGCCCGGAGCCTTCACCCAGCATGCCTTTGCCCACCCCCGCCACCACCGTCGAGTCACCGCACAAACCGAGAACACGCCAGTACCGTGAAGACCTGAACGGGCTTCGGGGACTCGCGATCGCCTTGGTGGTGGTCTTCCATGTGTGGTTCGGCAAGGTGTCCGGCGGGGTCGACGTCTTCCTGGTTCTGTCCGGCTACTTCTTTGTCGGTTCGCTGGTTCGCCGCGCCGAGGCCGGTGGCTCGCTCAATCCCCTGCCCGCACTCAAACGGGTACTCGTCAGATTGTTCCCCCCGATCGCGGCGGTGACGTTCCTGACCGCGGCGGCGGCCTTGGTGCTGTTGCCTCGCACTCGATGGGCCGGCCTCGCCGACGAGCTGACAGCTGTTCTCGGCTTCTTCCAGAATTGGCAGCTTGCGCTTACGTCGAGCGACTATCTGGCGGCCGACGGTTCGGTGTCTCCGCTCCAACACTTGTGGTCGATGGCCGTGCAGGGTCAGTTCTATCTAGTAGCCATCGCAGTGGTGCTGGTGGTTGCGTCATGCGTATCACGCACTCGCCCAGAGCTTCTGCGGCCAACCCTGACGCTGGTGTTCGGCGCGTTTGCGATCATGTCGTTTACCTACGCCGCAGTGATGTCCGGCCACGATCAAGCCTGGAACTACTACGATTCCGCGGCCCGCCTGTGGGAGCCGTCGGTGGGCGCACTCGCGGCGTTGATGCTGACACGCTGGAATATCACGCGGGTCGGGGCCTGGCCGCTTGCGCTGAAAACAGTTCTCGGCATCGCCGGACTGGCGTCGATTCTGCTGTGTGGGTTCTTCCTCGACGGCGCCGAGCAATTCCCGGGACCGTGGACCCTGGTTCCCACGCTCGCGGCCATCGCACTGATAGTCAGCGGCGAGGGCAACAAGACTTGGACCGCACAGGTTCTCGCGCACCCCGTCCTCTCGCAGCTGGGTTCATTCGCCTTTGCGCTGTACCTGGTCCACTGGCCGATCCTGGTGTTCGCTCTCGTTGTCACCGGGCGCCCGGAAGCCGGATTTGTGGGCGGGACGTTGATCATCGCCGCATCGCTCGCGGTGGCCTACGGCTTGCGGATGGCGGTCGAGGTACCGATCGAGCGCGATGCTCCGGCACGGAGGCCGATCCTGCTGGCCTCCATCGTCGGTGCGGCGGTCATCGTCACCGGAATGTTCGGTTGGCAGGCCTACGTCGGAAGTCAGAGCACTGGTCAGCGCGCAGCCGATACTCTCGACATCCCCGCCCACCCCGGCGCATTGACGTTGACCGACGGCGTTTCGGTCCCGGACGCGTCGATGGTTCCGTCCATTTTCGACGCACCACTGGATCTTCCGATAACCACGCTCGACGGCTGTATCTCGGATTTCCAGCAGATCGACATCGTGACCTGCACGTACGGTGACGTGAACGCAGACCGCACGATCGCCCTGGCCGGGGGATCCCATTCCGAGCACTGGATCACCGCACTCGACGAACTCGGCCGCAGCCATGGTTTTCGGGTCGATACGTATCTGAAGATGGGTTGTCCGCTGGTCGCGGGAGAGAGCCCCGCCGTCAGCGACGTACCGGATTGCGCGCCGTGGTCGAGCGCGGTCATCGACCGACTTGCCGCCACCACACCCGATTTTGTGTTCACGACCGCCAGCCGGCCCAGTCCGGACGGTCCCGGCGACGTGACGCCCGAAGCCTACGTCGAGGTGTGGCACGAGTTGGAGCAGAGCGGCGTTCAGGTTCTCGCGATCCGCGATACTCCATGGCTGCACCACGACGGCGTTCCGTATCGCGCCATCGACTGCCTGGCAACCGCTACCTCAGCGGATCATTGCGCCTTGCCGCGGGCAGACATGCTCAGCGACATCAACCCGGCGTGGGAGGCAATTGCGGAACTCTCCAACGTAGCGCTACTGGATCTGAGCGATGGTGTCTGCGGCCCCGACCTGTGCCGCGTGACGGAGGGAAATGTGTTGGTGTACCACGATTCCCACCACCTCACAGCAAGCTACGTCCGAACCTTGACGCCGGAACTCGGCCGTCAGTTGGGATCAGCGACAACCTGGTGGTGAGCTGGAGCGTCAGCCCATCACGTCGTCGGCGCCCGGAATGAGCCGGTGCTCGAACGGTGGGTTCACCGTTCCCCAGCGCAGGCACTCCCAACCGCCGTCGGCGCGCGGCAGTAGTTCGACGCTTTCGGTGTTCGCAAGGTGATTGTTCGCCGCGAACAGTCCCGGGATGCCCGCGAGCTGAGCTGCGACCAGCCTGATGGCGGCGCCGTGGCTCACGACAACGATATCGCCGGTGCCCGACGACCCTTCGAGGAACTCGTCACGCAGCGAGTTGACCACGGGGATATACCGTTCCAAGACGTCGTAGCCGGTTTCGCCACCGGGTATACGCATACCGAGGTTGCCGGTATGCCAGTGATGGAAGGTTTCGACAAACAGACGGTGCGCGTCTTCGTCTGTCCGATCTTCCAGGTCACCTGCCTGCACTTCATGCAAACCGTCTCGCACGTCCAGCGAGACACCGGCGGCCTGTTCGACGAATCCCGCTGTCTGCCTTGCACGCAACGCCAAGGACGACACCAAGGCGAGTGGCGGCGCGGCGGCCAGACCCTTAGCCAGAACTTCGGCCTGCGCCAGCCCTTCCGGGGTGAGTTTGGCTCCGGGCAACGCTGTGTCGAGCCGCTTGGCTACGTTGGCTTCGGTCTGGCCGTGCCGAACGAGAATGAGCCTGCCGGTCATCGTTCTCCCTCTCCGCGCTTGAGGTCTTCGATCCACGCGATCGCTGTTTCATCCGAAGGAGGCTGTGGCCCTGTTGAATTCGCGGTCGCCCACGACCCCAGGAAGCGCACTCCGGATTTGCGATACAACGCGCGCATCGCTTCTGCCACCAGGGAGTCCTCAACATGCCCGACGCAGTCGACGAAGAATCGGTAGGTTCCCAGCTCCGTGCGCATCGGACGAGACTCGATTCGCGTCAAATCGATTCCACGAGCTGCAAATTCGGAGAGAGCCTGAACCAGCGATCCGGGAGCGTTGTCCAGATGGAGCACCAAGGCGGTGCGGTCTGCGCCGGTTCTGGCCGGTACCGGCGCAGGCTTGGTGACCAGCACAAATCGCGTCACGGCGCCGCCGACGTCGGCGACATTGTCTGCGAGGCTTGCCAATCCGAGCATCTGACCGGCCAAGGCCGTGGACACACCGGCGTCGACGGTTCCCGCCTGCACGTCCAGCGCGGCACCGGCATTGGATGAGGAGATCACAACTTCCGCGTTCGGGAGATTGGCCGCGATCCACTCTCGTACCTGGGCGCTCGCGTGCGGGTAGGCACCGATGGTGCGCACCTGATCCGCACTGATGCCGTCGCGAACGAGGATGGAAAAGCTCACCTCGATCTCGGTCTCGGCCACGATCTGCAGCGGCGAACCCAAGGCGAGTGAGTCCAGCGTCGGCGCGACACCGCCTTCCACCGAGTTCTCGAACGGCACCACGGCGCCGTCGACAACGCCGTCACGAACCAGGTCGAGCGTCGAGGGTGGGCTACCGGCAGGCACCCGTTCGACCAGCTCGTCGAATGCGCCCTCTGCCTCGAACTGGGCGAGCGCTATCTCCGTGAAGGTTCCCGACGGACCGAAATACGCGATTTTTGGCACGCCTCAAAGGTTACGCAACGATCAGCTCAAACCTGCCGAACGTAGTGCCGTTTCCACCGAAGTCGGGTCGGATACTTCGATCGTGAGGAGAACCTCGCGCAACGCGGACTGAGCCTCGGGGATGAGCGCAGCCAGTTTTGCCGGCTGCGGGTCGAGAATGGCAGCGCGGGCGTCGTCGCCGCGCAGGGCCGCCATGGTTCCGCACAGCAATCCGATCACCTCGTCCGCGTCGGCCGCTCGGGCAACAAATCCCACCGATTCGTGGGCCAGCACGGCCAGAAAATCGGCGATTTCGGCAGGTGAGTGCCCTGAATCGAGGCCCGGAATGCGTCCTCCTTCACAGAGCAACGCAGCCGATTCGGCCGGAGACAGAACCTCGTCGCCGCCGTCGACGTACACCGCGAGCGGGGCGGGCACGCGAAGTGCGATGGCGTCGTCGATCTGTTCGGTTGTGCACTCCAGATCAAAGCGCACCGCTTCGTACGACGCACCGGCATCCGCTCGCAACCGCGCGGGGTCGATATCGAGGAGAACTACGACGCGTCCAGCGGATTCGGCTCCGAGCAGCGCCGATGCGGGAACAACTCGGGGTTCGCCAGGGGCGCCGAGGAGGAGTCCGTCGAGCAGTCCGCGGGAACTTTTCGGGGGCAACCCGAGAGAAAGAGGTATGGCCACCGCTCCACCGTAGTGGCGGGTGTGGTCGGGGATTTCAGGCGAGTTGCGCAAAAGTCTTGCGATTCACACCACAGCAGCTTAGGTTAGGGTTACCTCATCAGCCGGTGAGGTAACCGGAAACACCCACCGAGGGGGCAGCATGGCTACGAAAACGAGCACCGGTCCATCCACCGCCGAACGAGTACGTAGCGCCTGCGCCCGAGCCCAGGATGCGGTTCTCGCGATCGAAGGCAGCGAACCGACCGTCACATCGGTGCACCACCTGCGATCCAACGGCGACATCGTTGTGGCCGTCCCCTCCGGCTCGGCTGCAACAGCACTTGCCTGGAGCGCCGGAAACGGTGGCCTACCTGCAGTGTTGGAGCTCACCGACCACGCTCCGCTGGCCCTGCGTGAACCTGTCCGCTCACTCGTCTGGCTGCGAGGCACACTGCACGCGGTGCCGGACTACGAATCGCGGGTACTTGCCGACGACGTCGCTGCCGAACACCCGCACCCCGCACTCCTCGACCTCGGTCACACCTCCGTACTACTCCGGTTGAGCCTCGCGTCGGCCGTTGTCGCAGACTCGTCCGGAGCCGAACCCGTCGCTGTGGAGGACCTGCTCGCCGCTCACCCCGATCCGTTCTGCGAAATGGAAACGGCGTGGTTGCAGCACCTCGACGAAGATCACAGCGACCTTGTGGACATGCTCACACGCAAACTGCCCTCATACCTGCGCACCGGACGGGTACGCCCCCTCGGAATCGACCGGTACGGACTGCGTCTGCGCATCGAGGACCACACAGGCGACCGGGACGTCTGGATGCCGTTTGCCAACCCCGTCGACGACGCCATCTCGCTGTCCCGCGCGATCCGCATCCTTGTCGGCTGCCCGTTCCTCAACGGCCTGCGCCCCGGCGGTTCACATGTCACAGGCGGCGCCGCCAACGGATAGCGTTGCGCGGGTGAATGCCCGCCAAACCGTCCGCTCGTGGTTGAACCCACCCGCTCCCGCCGGACCTGCTCTCGATGCGTCCGAACGTCGCGGTGTGCGGATCGAGATCACGATCGTCCTGCTGGTCACCTTCGGCCTCAGTGGCCTTTCCGGCGTCTTGTCGCTCCTCGAATCCCTCGCGACGCCGGTCGCCCTGTCCGATCAGACGGTGGCGCTCAATCCGTCGCAGGCAGCGATCGACTGGATCGACCTCGCTCGTCAATTGCTGAGTGTGACAAGACTGTTCGCGTGGGCTGCACTCGGCCTGTACTTGCTCTGGCGGGCGGGTATCGGCCCGACCGTGGCCGGCCTTCCTCCCAAACCGAAGCTACGACGCGACATCGCGCCCGGCTTCGGCCTTGCCGCCTTGATCGGCCTTCCCGGACTACTGTTCTATCTCACGGCGCAGGCGTTGAACATCAATCTCACCGTCCAGGCGAGTGCCCTCGACGATCACTGGTGGCGCGTCCCGATTCTGATTCTCTCGGCGATCGCGAACTCGAGCGCCGAGGAAGTTCTTGTGGTCGCGTATCTGATCAGCAGGCTGCGCCTGCTCGGGTGGGGCGAGAACTCGTCATTGCTCGCGTCGTCGCTTCTGCGGGGCAGCTATCACCTGTACCAAGGTTTCGGTGGTGGTGTCGGCAACGTCGTCATGGGTCTGATCTTCGGTCGGTACTGGCAGCGAACGGGACGCCTGTGGCCGTTGATCATCGCCCACGCGCTCATCGACATGGTGGCGTTCATCGGTTACGCCCTGCTTCGCGATCATGTGGGTTGGTTGCCGTGACCGGTACCGTGAACTGGTGACCGGCGACTCTCCCTATCCTCAGCGCCCGCCGCGACCGGGTCCTCCGCCTCAGGGTCCGCCGCCGCGGCGTCAGCCGTCGCGTCCGCCCGAGGGTCAGCGCCCGCCCGAGGGAACTCAGGTCATTCGCCGTGACGGCCGGCCACCCCAGAACCAGCCACCCCAGAACCGGGCGTGGTCGCAGACCCCGCCACCCCAAAACCGCAACAACTGGGCCCCGCCGCAGCAACCACAGCCGTACCGGGACCCCCAGCAGAACCGGCAAGCACAGCAGGATCGGCAAGCGCAGCAATACCGTCAAGCTCCCCCGCCACCCCCGCGGAGGACGCCGCCGAATCAGCCACCCCGCCAGCCACCGCCGCGTCAGCAGCCGCCGTCGGCGCCTCGTCGACGCAAGAATTGGGGCAAGCGCATCGGCATCACGTTGCTGGTGCTGCTTCTCGCGTTTGTCGGCGCGATTTTCTACGTCGACAATTCACTGAATCGGATCGACGCACTTCCCGACTACGCCGGCCGCGTCGCGGATACACCTGGCACGAACTGGTTGATCGTGGGTTCGGACAGCCGCGACGGTCTGACTCCGGAGCAGGAGCAGGCGCTCGCGACCGGTGGCGATACCGGACCCAAGCGCACGGACACGATCATGCTGGTCCATGTGCCCAAGAGTGGGAAGACCACGATGGTCAGCATTCCGCGTGACTCGTATGTTCCGATTCCGGGTGAGGGTTCCGACAAGATCAATGCCGCATTCGCGTGGGGCGGAGCGCCGTTGCTGGTGCAGACCGTCGAGGAAGCAACGGGTTTGCGGATCGACCACTACGCGGAAATCGGATTCAGCGGTTTTGCGGGAATCGTGGATGCTGTCGGCGGGGTCAACGTGTGCCTGGATTCTCCGATCGACGATCCGCTTGCCGGTATCAACTTGCCTGCCGGGTGTCAGGACCTGACGGGCTCGGAGGCGCTCGGATTTGTGCGTACCCGCGCAACGGCGATGGCCGATCTCGATCGCATGAACAATCAGCGCAAGTTCATGTCGGCTCTGCTGTCGAAGGCCACCAGTCCTACGACGTTCCTCAATCCGTTCCGGTTGTGGTCCCTCGCCACCGACACGGCAAAGTCGCTTCAGGTCGACAACGGTGATCACATCTGGAATCTGGCGTCACTCGCGTGGGCTTTGCGCGGCGGCATGACAACTACAACGGTTCCCGTCGGCGGATTCGATTACGTCGACGGCTCGGGTGACGTTCTGCTGTGGGACAAGACCAAGGCATCACAATTCTTCGACGCGCTCGCCAATGATCAGCAGATTCCTGCGGAATTGGTCACACCCGGCTGAGCAACGTAGATCCCGGACGGCGGCCTGCACGCAGTAACCTGGAGACATGACACAGGCGAAGAACTCGAGCGAATTCACCCTTCTTCTGCGTGAGCAGATCCGGAACGAGTTCACGGCGTCTCAGCAGTACGTCGCGGTGGCCGTGTACTTCGATTCGCATGATCTTCCGCAAATGGCGACGCGTTTCTACAACCAGGCGAGCGAAGAACGCTCCCACGCCATGATGATGATCCAGTACTTGCTGGACAACGATCTCGACGTCGAGATTCCCGGAGTCGGCGAGGTTGTCACGAAGTTCGAAAATGTGCGCGGACCTGTGGAATTGGCGCTCGAGCAGGAGCACACCGTCACGGCTCAGATCACGCGTCTGGCTCGCACTGCTCGTGACACCGGAGACTATCTGGGTGAGCAGTTCATGCAGTGGTTCCTCAAGGAACAGGTTGAGGAAGTCGCGAGTATGACCACGTTGTTGTCGATCGTGGATCGGGCAGGAAACAATCTTTTCCACTTGGAAAACTTTGTGGCGCGCGAGATGAACAATCCGCCCGCAGCCGACGCCACTGCTCCGAAAATTGCGGGTGCCGGGGCTTGAATAATTAGGTTTCCATTAGTTTGGAAACGCTTACCACAATAAGGCTGCACTGGGATGACAGTGCCCCTGACCTGCACTATCTTGGGGTTCATGACTTCTGGTGACACACACATGACTAAATTCCATGCGCTCCTCCGAGACCAGATTCGCAACGAATTCAACGCCTCGCACCAGTACACGGCAACTGCTGTTTATTTCGACTACGCCGATCTTCCGCAGCTTGCCAAGCACTTCTACAAGCAGGCCGTTGAAGAGCGCAATCACGCGATGATGATCGTCCAGTACTTCCTCGATCGCAGCATCAACGTCGAACTCACGGGTGTCGACGGCGCCAAGTCCGACTTCAAGGATGTCCGGGAAGCCATTGCGCTTGCACTCACCCAGGAGAAGTCCGTCACCGAGCAGATCGTTCAGCTCGCGAGCACCGCTCGTGAGGAAGGCGACTACTTGGGTGAGCAGTTCATGCAGTGGTTCCTCAAGGAGCAGGTCGAGGAAGTTGCGAGCATGACAACACTTCTCACCATTGCGGATCGTGCGGGCGCCAACCTGTTCGACATCGAGGATTTTGTGTCTCGTGAAATGAGCGTCGTTGGCGATTCTTCGGGAGCACCCGCAGTTGCCGGCGGAGCCGTCTAACGCCGCAACTCACTGCCGGCCAGCAGAATCGAGCTGATCAGCTCGGGTGAGTCGGTCATCGGAACATGCCCTACCCCAGGCAAAACTATTAGTTTTGCTTGCGGGAAGGGCTTTTTCACGCGCTGGGCCTGATAGACCGGCAGGATCAGGTCGCGTCGGCCCCACGCAACTGTCACGGGCACAGCCGGATTCACGATCGGCGGCAGCACAAAATCGAGTTCCATCCCTAGATCGACAAGCTCATTCGAGATAAGCGAACGGCAGTCGGCCAGGGCAGCGGAGTAGTCGACGTGACTCGGATGCGCAAAGAACGCGGCAAGCGCCGGATAGCGAATCAGCTTGTACTGCAACGCGCGGGGCAATCCGTCGCCGAAGAGTTTGGCCGTGCTTCGGAGTGCCTGAAACGTGCCTATCGCGCGCACCTGATCCAGATGATTGACAAAAAATCCGGCCGGCGAGAGCGCCGTTGCCGAAGCAACGTCGCCGCGTGCCGCAAGGCAGAGTGAGATCCACCCGCCGAGAGAATTGCCGGCGACGTGGGCGCGCTCGCCAGTCGGTGTCACCTCTGTGATGAATTCACTGACGTCTTCGATCAACTGGCCCATGACATCAGTGCCGAGTTCGGGCAGCGCAGAATCCCCGTGGCCGGGGAGATCAACCGTGACGACGCGCCGATACGGCGTCAACTGATCCAAAAGCGAATCCCACGCCTGGCGCCGATGGACAATGCCATGGACGAGCACAAGCGTGGGACCGCTACCGGAGATGTCGTGCGCCAAGGTCATCCGTAGAACTTTATACGTGACCCCGCGTAACGTCTATAGAAGCGCTATCAGCGCAGCGTGACCTGACGTCCACGCAGTCCGTCGCGCGAACGCAGTTCCGCCGACGTCAAAGGTGCGTCGACGGCCAGGGCCTGCGCCAGCCGATCGCCGAACTCGACCGTTGCCGCAACCCACTCGTTTGCGTGCTTCTCGGGGTCCAGGTCGAAGACCGGAACCAGCAGTCCGTGGGTGCGGAAGGATCCCGCGTAACGCGAACCCTCACCCAGGTTCAGTCCGCCGGCAGCGTGAACGCGAGCCAGTGCAAGCATCAGATCGTCTTCGCTTTCGGGGCGAACCCAACGCAGGTGCGCCTTCTCTCCGGCGTCTACCCACCAGGCTGCGACGAGGCCGTCACCTTCGAGGCGAGCCGACGGCATGATTGCCGCGTTGGCCTGCTCAACGGTGGCCTTGACCTGGGCATCCGTTTCGGTTCCTTCGGGGATCCACCAGTTGAAGTCCTGGTAGACGGTGATGTCGAGCAGTGCGGCGGGAGCGACGACAGCGGTGACTGCCGGGGTGTCCTCGGCGGGATCGGCAGCGGGGAGCGCGTCGCCGGGGGCTGCGTCGGCAACCCACGTCACGGATGCGGCGAGGTCTGCGCCCAGATCTGCGGAGTGAGCCTGAACCTGAACACCGACAAATCCGGTTGCCGTCTCACCCTCGTTGCGGACGAGAGCGGCAACAGCGCCGGGAAGAACCGTCGCGACGGTGACGGGACGATCCGAGCCGATGACGGGCAGCGGAGCCGTGGCCGAAGGAACGAATTCGCGCATGGCAACCAGGTCGCACTCTGCCGCGAGGCCTTCGAACGGGCGGTTGACCGCGCCTGATGCGGCGTCACGCTCTGCTTGGCGGGCTGCGAGCTTCGCTGCGCGCCCACTGTCTACCTTCGGTCCACTGTTTCTCTTGCTCTTCTTAGCCACGAGGGCAAAACTACACGGGATCACCCGCGATCAAGCACTGCCCAGCCATTGCTTCGTGCGTCCGGGATGGTTTGTGGCCACCCAACTGACCCCGAGCTCACGGCACAGGTCCACATCCGCCTTGTCGTCGACGGTCCAGCAGTAGGTAGCGCGTCCTGCCGCAGCGGCGCGGTCCACAAGATCGGGATGCTCTCGCAGCGCCTTGACGGACGGGCCGATCGCCGTCGCACCAACAGCCGTCGATGCGCCGCCGCCGAGATACCGCGACGCGTCGCCGAGAAGGACCGTCGGCAGAAGGGGGGCTGCTCGGCGCACACGCCACACCGCGCTGGCCGAGAAGGACATCACGACGGCCCGGGAATGATCCGCGGACGGCGGCGACGCTATGCCGAAGCGGTGCAGTTCGGCGAGGAGCTTTGCTTCGACCAGTCCGCCGTACCGCACGGGGTGCTTGGTTTCGATGAACAGTTTCACCGGACGCGAGAAATCCAGCGCCAAGGTGATGAGTTCGGTCAGGGTCAGCAGATCTGCGGGCTCGCCGGTTGATCCGAAGTCGAGTGCGGTCAGGGAATCGAGAGTCATCTCGCTGACGATGCCGGTGCCGCTGGACGTGCGGTCGACCTTGCGGTCGTGGACACAGACCAGGTGGCCGTCGCGGGTTAGCCGGACATCGCACTCGAGCCCGTCTGCCCCTTCTTCGAGGGCAAGCTCGTAAGCGGCAAGCGTGTGTTCCGGCCGCGCAGCCGACGCGCCTCGATGGGCTACGACAAGCGGGCCTCGACGATCCGGGCTCACTGAGCGGCTGCTTTTTCCGGCACGGCGTTTTCAGGCACCGAGCTCGCCGGCACCACGTTTTCAGGCACCGAGCTCGCCGGCGCCGCGTTTTCCAGCACCGATCGTGGAACCGGCACCCATCTGGTCGCGGTGTCCGGTTCGCCTCGCCAGTCCTTGTGCTCGATACGCCGGATCACCACCAGCAGGAGCGCAGCGGTGGCAGCGGCGATCAACGCAATGAAGGCCGAGAGGAGCACTCCGTCGGCCATTGCCTGGAGGCCGGGTCGCGAGCGCCAATACGCGTTCACGACAAGGAGGAAGCCACTGAACGCCCAGAACCCCCACCAGATCTTGACGAGCCGGCTCCCACGCGGGTCGCGGCGCACGAGTTCGAGTAGATATAGGGGCGGCATCACGAGATTGAGGACCGGCACGGCGCAGCCGACCAGGATTTCACCGCGTGAGCGCGGATCAGTGCGCTTTTCCCGCGCGTACAGGTCGCGGCGCGCACGTAGCAGCCAACACACCGCGGCCACGGCGGCGAGAACAGCCGTAAGCAGCCCACCGAGCTGCGTGAAGTAGACGGCGGCGTCCGACAGCCGCAACAACAGTTGTGGGACCAGACGGGTCTGGTTGTACACCAGGATCGTGTAGCGGCCGAGTTCCGCGAAGACGGCCAGTCCGTACAGGACTGCCGCAATGGTGAGCAACGAGCCGACGCGATCGGCCATCCGGTCGGCGCGAGACTCCTCGGCTGGGCTGGTGTCGACGACGTCGGTGAGTCCCCACGTCGGGACGGCGTCGTAGCGGGGCGTCGACGGGTCGGCGCGCGGCGGGTTGGGATCTCCGACGCCACGTGGTTCCCCGGGGTTGCGGGCGATCCACCGGAAGCCGCGACGGGAAGGGGGCAGATACACGTCGGTGCGGACCGGCATGAGGAGGACACCGCCGCAGCGGGGACACCATCTACCCGCGGGACCGACGACGGGCCATCGTGCGGCGCACCGTGCGCAGACCTGTAGCTGGTTCACATGCTCGATTCTGTCACGCCGTATCGGTAACGGCAGCAAATGGTTTCGGAGCTGTTCCGTAACCTGAACTTCATCTCCAGGTACAACTTTGTGCCGATAATGTGACCTGCGACACCGAAAAACTCGAGTTATCCACACTATCCACAGGTTCATCCCCAGCTTGGGATGAATCCACAGACCTTTATCCACAGGTCAGGGCTCATGGGTTGTGGGTTTACTGACAGGTGTTAGCGAACGATGCACAGGCTCGAGGATGAATTTGACAAGCGGGCGAATTCCCTGTGAATTCGCGGCCGGAGTCCACCGGACAATCCGTTCACGCGGCACCTGGCAGCACTGTGGGACGGCACCTGGCAGCATTGCCAGGCGATGACTCTCCCGATGACCAAGCCCAGTGCCAGGTGCGTTTTGCCGACTGCACTCGCGTCGATCGCGATCGCACTCGGTATTCGAACGTGGGTGGCGTCGCAGAACTACTTCTACTGGGACGATCTCATCCTGATCGGACGCGGAGCTCGCTTCCCCCTCTTCTCGAGCGAACTGCTGCTCTACGACCACGACGGTCACTTCATGCCGGCAGCCTTCTTCCTGACGGGCCTCGTGACGCGAATTGCCCCGTACCAGTGGGCTCTTCCGGTGATGCTGCTCGTCCTCGGTCAGGCGTTGGCATCACTCGCGCTGCTCCGCACGCTCAGACTGGTGCTCGGATGGCGTCCGGCGCTGCTGATTCCGTTGCTCGGCTATCTGTTCATCCCGCTCACTCTGCCGGCATTTGCCTGGTGGTCGGCGGCGCTCAATGCGCTTCCCCTGCAGATTGCTCTCGCCTGGGTGTGCGGCGACGCGATACAACTCGTGCGGACCGGCCGACGGCACTATGCCGTCTCGGGGACCGCTGTTTTTGTGGTCTCGTTGCTGTTCTTCGAGAAGTCGGTACTCGTGCCGTTTGTGGCGCTCGTGTTCGTCGTCTTGTATCTGCGCACGCAGTCCGACGCGTCGCCGATTCTCACCGCTGCGAAAAAAGCCAAGGCGCTGTGGATTCCGTGCGCCGTTGTGCTCGCGATCTGGATTCCGGTGTACCTGTTCACCGTCGAATCGCCGGTGACGGGCAACGGTCGCAGCATGTCCACGGCCCTGCTGCACCACGGAACTTCCTTGGGAATGCTCCCGACTTTGTTGGGTGGGCCGTGGCAGTGGGAGCGATGGATTCCGGGTCCCGCGTGGGCGAATCCCCCGATGTTCCTGGTCATTGCTGCCTGGATCATGCTTCTCACCGCACTCGTGGTCACCGTGCGCTCCCGACAAGGCGCTGCCTGGATCTGGATCTGCGCCGCTTTGTATTTTCTGGCGTCGGTTGCTGCGATGACCGTCACCCGCACCGCCGAGGGCACGACGTACGAATTGGCACAGACTCTGCGGTATTTCACGGATTCGGCCACGGTGTTCGCTCTCGCAATTGCGCTCTACTTCGCGGCGCCACCCCGGGTCGAACCCCGCGTCGACTCCCGCACCGACTCCCACACCACGGTGCCGATCCGCGCTATTGCCGTGGGTCTTTCGGTTCTGTTTGTCGTCAGTTCCCTGGTCTCGACATTCTCGTTCGTGAATGTCTGGCGGGAAAGCCCAACCCGTGACTATCTTCAGAATGCCCGGGTGTCGTTGGCGCAGAACACGGATACGCCGCTGCTCGATCAGCCGGTTTCGATCTGGGTTCTCCTTCCTTTCACCAACCCGAACAACATGGCTTCCCAGGTACTCGGCCCACTGCCCGATCGACCCGAATTTGCTTCCAGTACACCGATTCTGCGACTGATCAACGACAACGGCACTGTCGTCGACGGCGAAGTCACGTTCACGCGACGGATTCCCGAGGGCACGGATCCGCAGTGCGGAACACGTGTCGACGGCCCGACAGAACTGACGTTGGACGGACCGTTGGCCGTCTGGGATTGGACAGTTCAGCTCAACTATCTCGCGAGCGCAGACGGAACGATCGACGTGTCCTTGACCACCGGTGACGCGGTCTCCGTACCCGTGAAGCAGGGCTTGCACTCGGCATTCGTGCAGGTTGTCGGCGACGGCACAACCGTCAAGGTAGCGCCGCGGACCCCCGGACTGTCACTGTGCCTTGCCGCCGGACAGGTGGGTGTTGTCGTTCCCGCGCTGCCCTGACGCACCCGCAGTGGCAGAGTTGAGCGCATGGATCTACGTATCTTCACCGAACCCCAACAGGGCGCTACTTACGAACAACTACTCGCGGTGGCCCAGACGGCCGAAAAGCTCGGGTACGGAGCGTTCTTCCGCTCCGATCACTATCTGGCCATGAATTCCGACGGCCTTCCCGGACCGACCGACGCGTGGATCACGCTGGCCGGCATTGCCCGCGAGACATCGACGATCCGCCTCGGCACGCTCGTGACGTCGGCAACGTTCCGTTATGCCGGCCCGCTTGCCATCTCCGTCGCGCAGGTGGACCAGATGAGTGGCGGCCGCGTCGACTTCGGTATCGGCGCCGGCTGGTACGAAAAGGAGCATGAGGCGTACGGGATTCCGTTCCCGGCGCTGAAGGACCGGTTCGAACTGCTCGAGGAAACCCTCGACGTGGTGACGGGCTTGTGGCGCACTCCCGTCGGCGAGCAGTTCGACTACGACGGTAAGCACGTGCAGATCAAGAATTCTCCGGCATTGCCGAAGCCGCACCAGGCCGGCGGACCGCCCATTCTGATGGGCGGCGTCGGTAAGAAGAAGACACCGGCCTTGGCCGCGCGGTACGCCAGTGAGTTCAATATCCCGTTCCAGTCCGCGGGCGACACCAAGGAGATCTTCGGGCGCGTTCGTCAGGCCTGTGTCGATATCAACCGGGACCCGAACGAGCTGACGTATTCCAACGCACTGGTCTTGTGCTGCGGACGTGACGAGGCGGAAATCGCCAAGCGGGCCGCTGCCATCGGCCGCGAAGTAGCCGAACTGCGCGAAAACGGCTTGGCGGGAACGCCGTCGGAGCTGGTGGACAAACTCGGAGCATTTGCCGAGGCCGGTTCAGAGCGTATGTACCTGCAGACGCTTGATCTCAGCGATCTGGATCATCTCGAACTGGTGGCGAGCGAGGTCATGCCGCAGTTGGCGTAGGCCTTCGGCCTGTGCGCCTTTTTGGTAGCGCCCACTACCAAAAAGGCGCACAGGGGGCGAAGCCCCCTAACTGTTCGCGTCGAGGAACGCGCGCAGGTCCCGGTCCCACTGTGCGTCGCGGCTACGGTCGAGCCATACCCGAATCAGCATGAAACCGATGGTCAGCAGCGACATGACGCTGAACCACGTGAAGATTCCGGTCACAACCGCGGCTACGTCAGCTGCGCTCTGCGTGATCGGGGCAATGGTTTTGTCACCGTTGTCGTTGACGTAGATGTCGACGGAAGTGCCGGCAGGCGTGGTCTCGTCGACGGTGATGTCTTCGCGATGAACCTGCCCGTTCCAGTTCCACTGAGCCGGTGCTGTTTCGGTGTTCGCAGGAATGTAATCGGCGGTCGCGACACTGGACGTGACCGAGTCGCCCGTCGTGACGGCGGCGATGGAATGGGTGCTCCTGGCCTGGTCGGCGATCAGGGCATTCTGGCTTGCCGCCGTTGCGCCGCCTGCCCAGATGGCAAACGGCACCAGCAGGATCGCAAGAACGATCAAGCCGAAGGACATGAATCCTTCGATGCGATCACTTCGCCTGACCATCGGGTCGTGGCCGACGTGAATGGTGCGTCGGAGCAACGACGCTGTTGCTCGCGTACTAGCGGACATGATGCGCTCAGTTCTCTCGACAAGACACTCTTACTATCGAGATTCCCTTTATTTCGATCTAGTTGCAAGTATTAACGATCGGAATCACATGTGTCCTCCAACACCAGCTATTCGTGAGGCGGAAGAATATCGGTCTGTGCCGGCACCTGATCTTGGCGCAATAGTCCTACCGGGCAGCTGACTCCCGTGGCATGCACCGGGCAATATCCGCCGGGGTTTTTTGCAAGATATTGCTGGTGATAGTCCTCGGCATAGAAGAAATCACGCAGCGGACCTATTTCCGTCGTAATTGCGCCATAACCGGCGTCAGTCAATCGTTTGCCGAATGCAAGTGCAGATGCGTGCGCGATCTGTTCCTGATCTTCGGAAGTCGTGAAAATCGCGGATCGATACTGCGAACCCTGGTCGTTTCCTTGACGCATCCCCTGCGTCGGATCGTGATTTTCCCAGAAATGAGCCAGGATCTGCTCGTACGAAATGACGGCCGGATCAAAGACGACGAGCACTACCTCGGTGTGCCCGGTGCGTCCCGAGCAGGTTTCCTCGTACGTGGGATTGGGGGTGTATCCGCCCGCATATCCGGCAGCGGTGCTGTAGACGCCCGGAAGCTGCCAGAACTCCTTCTCCGCACCCCAGAAACAACCCATACCGACCACGACGGTCTGCATCCCCTCGGGGAACGGCGGCGTCAGCGGATGCCCGTTCACGTAATGCGCGGCAGGCACTGGCATCGCGGTCTCACGTCCTGGCAGTGCGTCCTGCGGACTGATCAGGGTGGATTGCGCGGACGCTCGCCCCAGAATGTCGTCGTACCAGCTCATTCTTTGATTCTACGCGTGAGCGCTTGTTCCGCCATGCCGTGACAGCTCGGGCACCGGGCAGTTCGACCCAGCGATAGCCGAATTCCGCGACGACCGCCGTGACAACAAGAAAGAGGCCGAAGGCGAGTGTCGGACCGACGTGGGGGGTCGTGTTCTCGACGACGCGATACAGGATCAGCGTGTGGACGAGGTAGATGATGTAGCTCCGCGTCGACAACCACTTCACGAACGCCCAGCGCGTCGGGCCGCCGTCGTAGCGGCCGATGAGGACCACCGCGGCGGCTACGACGGTGATGGTCCACAAATAGTTCTCACCGGCCCAGTAGACGCGGAACTCGGTGGCCACGAGGATCACGTGAATCTGCGCCAGAACGGCGACGATCAGCCACCGCCCCGCGGCCAGCCGCGCCCACGCGAGGTACATGATCTGTCCGAGGAAGACCGCCGGGAGTGTCGCCGCGATCTTCGAGAGCATCGGAACGGTGTACGGCATCGGTGCGTAAATGTTGTAGAGCAATACCAGCGAACACAGCGCTGCCCCGCCGAGCGGCATGATGACCGGCCGCATGCGCAGAATCGGCCGCATCGCCACGCAGGCAAGGTAGAACAGGAATTGGACCGTCAACGTCCAGGTCACACCGAGAACAGCCACTTCAGGTGTGAGAAAGAACCCACCGAGGAAGAAACTCATCAGCGCCTGGGTATTCGAAATACCGTCCTGGCCACTGAACATGCCGTTGATACCGAGACGAACCAACAAGATGGCTATCGCAATTGCCACCCAGAATGCCGGTACCAGTCGACTCAATCTGTTGGTCAGGAATTTGCCGGGCCGATCACGTATCGCGGACCGAGTCACCAGGGCGCCGGTCAACATCATGAACGTCGCGACCCCGACAAAAGACAGGTGCTGATTTAGCTGGGCCGGTTCGATCAAGGCGCCGTACACGACGTCGATCAGCCACCAACCGGAGCCGAGATCGTCGATGACGTAGAACGAGATGTGGGAGTAGATCACCGCCGCAACAGCGAGTGCGCGCAGCAGGTCAGCGCCCGGAAGGTACACCCGAGGCGGTGCCGCCTCTGATGACTCCGGGAGAAAAACTGGTGCGGGCATCGAGCAAGTTTAAGGTTCCGTTCACCTTTACGACGAATTTCCGGATGCCCCAATGTCCGAGATCACGCAGTTTTCGGTTACCCGAACTTTATTGTCAGGGAATGACTACCTGAGCTGAACTGTTGCAGACCGTGTACGAATGTTATTGGGTGGATACCCAAGATTGATCCGCAATCCAAGCACCATACTCTCGAAGAAGCAGGGCTCACGGAGCCCGCAAAGAAGGGACCCTCGTGTCTGTTTACACGCTGCCGGAACTCCCCTACGACTACGCAGCCCTCGAGCCGCACATCTCGGGCAAGATCATGGAGCTGCACCACGACAAGCACCACGCGGCATACGTCGCCGGCGCCAACGCTGCACTCGAGAAGCTGGCCGAGGCTCGCGAGAACGACACCATCGCCGCGCAGGCCAACCTGCTCGAGAAGAACCTGGCTTTCCACCTCGGTGGCCACACCAACCACACCGTTTTCTGGAACAACCTCAGCGCTGACGGTGGCGACAAGCCCGAAGGCGAACTCGCCGCAGCGATCGACGACAACTTCGGTTCGTTCGATCTCTTCCGCGCACACTTCTCCGCGAACGCCAACGCCATCCAGGGCTCCGGCTGGTCCATCCTCGCGTGGGATTCCATCGGCGCACGCCTCGTCATCGTCCAGCTCTACGATCAGCAGGGCAACATCTCCATCGGCCTCACGCCGCTGCTGATGCTGGACATGTGGGAGCACGCTTTCTACCTCGATTACCAGAACGTCAAGGGCGACTACGTCAAGGCATTCTGGAACATCGTGAACTGGAACGACGTCACGGCACGCTTCGAGCGCGCTCGTACGCAGACCGCAGGCCTGATCGTCTAGTCACGTTCTTCTTGCTCT
Organism: Rhodococcus sp. WS3; assembly: GCF_003797085.1. Lineage (NCBI taxonomy): Bacteria > Bacillati > Actinomycetota > Actinomycetes > Mycobacteriales > Nocardiaceae > Rhodococcus > Rhodococcus sp. WS3. The sequence goes on along the minus strand of NZ_RKMA01000001.1, from coordinate 2,754,462 downwards.
ACGCGGCGGCGCTCCTTCACCAGGGGCGCCGCCGTTTGCATCAGCAAGGCACCAGCAAGAAGGGCTGTCGCCACGCCGAACACCAAAGCGATTGTGCGCGAATCCGATCCACTTCCCGGCGCAGGCGTTTGATTCACCGCCACAGGATCGGACAGCACCGACATCAGTTGAACCTGCTGCGGAGTGGTCAACGCCGGCAGCCCGGATTTTGCGGTGTCCAACCCGGTCACCAACGACGTCGCAACCGACTTGAGAGTCCCGAACCCCTGGGTGATCTGAGTGGTCACATCTTCGAGCATCTGCGGAGCCTGGTCTGCGATCGGAATCAAACCGTCACTCAATTGACCGGCAGCGTTGTTCAATTGCGCACTGGCACCCTGCAATTGGCCGACGGCAGTACGCACCAAATCGCCGAGCGCCGTATCGGGGCCCACCGACCCACCCAACATCGACGGTACCGCGTTCAATTGCGCAGTCACGGCACCCAAGTCGGTACTCACGCTCGCCAATTGCGCCGTAATATCCTGCGGCACCGGCAATCCGCTCAACGCACCGGTCAGCGAGTCGATGCGCGACTTGAGATCTGCGGTGGACGACGACGCCTCACCCAACGTCAAGCCGAGCGAGTCTGCGCGCGTAGCCAATTCCTCCGCCGACCCGGCAGCCTGATCCACGACGCCGGAAACCTGCTCCGCGACACTCGTCAACTGCAACGAACCCGCGCGCGCTGTTTCCAGGTACGGCAGGATCGTGTCTGCCCCGGCCTTCACCTGGTCGATCGACTTCTCGGCGCCGGCTGTTCCCGCTACCAGCATCTGCGCGGTCACCAGATTCTGATCGAATGCCCGACGAGCAGCGGACGTCTGTGACATCAAACCCTTGATACCGTCGGCACTGACCTGCGCCGACACCGCGCTGGTCAGCGCCACCGCCTGCGCTCCGTCAGCGCCCTGAACCTCGAGGTCGATGCTTGCCTGCTGCGGATCCGGGCCCAGCATCGAGGCAACCGACTCACTGAAATTCTCCGGCACGGTGAGGGTCGCAAAATAGTTACCGCCGGGGCTGTCCACGACGTGGAATTCGAAGTCTTCACTCGCGCTCAGTGTCTCGACCAGCGTGTCACCGGCGCGTAGTTCCTCGCCGTCCAGCATGGTTCCGGCATCGGTGTTGACTATCGCAACTGCCCGCGAGTTGTTCTCGCTGCCCGAGAACCACACCCAGCCCGTACCGGCCACCGCACCCACCACAACAGCTGCCAAACCACCCACCGCCAGCCGTCGACCAAGTAGCGACGGCTGGCGGTGGGTGTTCTCGGTGTTGTTCGCGGTGCTCATGGCCGAGACGATAGATGGCGATCTTGTAGAAATACTGAGAGTTACCTCAGCCGGCGATCACCGGATCGTCCGCCAGCGCATCCGTCCTGGCCTGCAACCGCGTCCTCATCGTCTCTACCTCGGCGGCAAGAGCCTCCTCCGTCAAACCGTCACTGAGCGAAATCGACGACGCGACATCGTCCAGAATTCCCAGCGCGCGGCCACTCGAGAAGAGCTGCTCGTACAGTTCGCGGTACGCCGTGTCATAGGTCTCGGTGAAGGCCGTCGACGCGAGGAACCGTTCCTTCAGTTGGTTGCCTCCCATTCCGCCGCCCATGCCCCCGCCCATGGCCCCGCCGGGCGCCTGCTCGGCGCCTTCCTGTCCGGCAGCCGTCTCTCCCGTGCCCATCTGTCCCGCGCCCATCTGTCCTGCACCGCGCGCTGCACGACCGGGGGGCATTGCGCCTTCTGTCATTGCGCCCTGCGGTGCGGCGCCGTCCGTCGCGGCTCCCTGCTGAGCGCCGCCGCGCATACCGCCACCTCCCATGCTGATCGAATCATGCGGTCCCGCTTCGGAATTACCGCTCAGAGCCATGTTGAGATCCCACGCAACGACGGAGATTTTCTTCGACTCGAGGTCGTACCACAGATAGTAGTTCTTGCCCGGCCCCGCCATGTCATCACCGTTCACCAGAAGATTCTGCGTCGCAACGTATCTGGCGAAGGAATCGACGTCGACCCAGTTTGCGAGGTCTGAGTCGAACTGCTCGTCGGTCGCCGAATCCAGCCACTTCAGGAAGCTGATGATCGGCTGAAGGTCCTGCGAACCTTCAGCATTGATCTGCTTGAACTGGTCGACGTAGGTCGTCTGGTCGTCACCTTGATAGGTGAAGCTCGAGTTGGCATCGGCTTTGTAGAGCACTCCGTCACTGTCGAACAGTGAGTTCGCATAGCCCTCGTCTGGATGCTCGAGTATCAACCGCGTCTGGGTTTCGGAGCCGTTCACCGAGTACACCGCATAGCTGTATCGCTGTGTTGGCTGGCCGGATTCAGCGGTGAGCGACAGCGCCATCGCCTCGTTCAGCACTGGGCTTCCCGGCCGGATCGACAGCTGCGTCATACCTTGGTAGGCCCGCCCGGACACATTCTTGTCAAAGCTGATCAGGAAAGGCAGAGACGCCGGATCATCGGCTGACAGGCTGACCATGCCGCCGCCCCCGCCACCCCACTCGGGTGCGGCTGCGCCATCAGGTATCACCGCACCGTCAGGAACTACTGCTCCATCAGGAACCACTACACCGTCCGGGATTTGCATCCCGCGTCCGCCGGATTCAGTACTACTCAGGCCACGAAGCGTGGAGTTACCTTTCAGTCGCAAGCCGACATCGGTGACCAGGGTGCCGTCGATCGTGATGTCGGCCTCGATCCACTCCTTCTCACCGTCGGTTGCGTAAGCATCGATCATCTTGTCGTAGTCGGATTCGCTGAACTCCACACTGAAGGTGTGTTCAACCGATGTGTCGAAGAAATCAACTGAGCCCGTGATGTTCTCGGTAACCTGCGACGCGATGACCGTGGCGTCGCCGGTTATGTACGGACGCACCCGAGTCTGACCGAATACGCCGGCAAGCACAGCCACAAACGCGACGAACGCAGCAGCCAACTTCCAATGCTGACGCAGAGGCGTTGGCACCCTGTGGATCAGCCGCCTACGGGGTGCAACCGGCGCTGCATTCTCGCCCATCAGATATCAGTCTGGTCGTAACCGGTCAGGACTGTGACTCGCTGGCCGGAGTTGACGCCACTGAGTGCCGAGATCAGTTCTGCCGGTTTCTTACCCGGCTTCAGTTGGGCGGTGTAATACAGCTCGGTGAGAGCGCCCGAACGTACCGATTCGGTGGAAACCAGTTCGAATTCCTTGGTGTAATCGATCAGAATGTCTTCGACCAGTGCGGTGTATCCGGGCTCCGGGGGAACCTGGACCTTCACTACCTGACGTTGCACGTCGAGCTTGAACATGTTGAATTTGCTCATCAGGACCAAGACCAGGCAGATGGCGATGGTTGCGGCAATTGCCAGGAGGTAAAACCTTGTACCCGTGGTCATTCCGATTGCCATGACGAGGAAGATGAAGCCTACGTCGCGAGTTTCCTTGATCGCGTTGCGAAATCGCACCACGGAGAGCGCGCCGACGAGCGCAAACGCCCGTGCGACGTTCGATCCGACAACCAGCATGATGAGGCTGATGACCATGCCCACCATCACCAATGTCTGCACGTACGACTGACTGTACGAAACGTTCTTGTGCGTCAATCGGTACACGTAGCCGATGGTCGCGGACAGCACGAAGGAAAGTGCAAGCGAGACAATGATGTCGAAGGTCGAAAAGGTGCCGCTGAGATCTTGTAGATCGAAATTCATTTACAGTCCTGATGTGACGAGGGAGCTCTCGAATGGAATCGAGGGCGTGAGCAGTTCTTCACGGGCATGCAGGCGCGAGCGCGGCGCCATCCCGAAGGCTTCGACGCTCTGGCAGTATTTGGAGATTCGCACGACTGACATGTCCATCCGTGCTGCCATATCCGTAACCCAATAAGGCACACGCTCATTGGCTTTGATCTCCACGATGCACAGGTGCGGTGGAATGATGAAGCGATTCTGCGCTTCGGCCGCGAAGTGGAAGTCGCGATCTCGGCCGTGAATTTTGTGATCGATGGTCACCCGCAAGCCGAGGTCGGCGTCGATACCGACAAACGCTTCACGCAGATATCCGGTCGTGACCGACGGCCGGAGGTCGAGATTGCCGATCAGCGTGGACACTTCGTTGACAAAGGGCTGCGCCGTTCTGTCCACGTCGATGTCGCGTCGGCCGTCACACAATTGCCGCGCAACATCGTAGGAAACCTGAACGCGCCGCTTCTGAGTCACACGATTGACCCGTTGCTTGATCTCGACGTACACAGGCGTCTCGTCAACTGCGTCGGACGGGCGACCGTACAGGCGAATTCGGAGTTTCCGGCGAAACTTGAGTCCTTCGATCTTTTCCCAGTAGAAGCGAAGGCTCTGTGTGTCGTAGTACAGGCTGGTCACCGGGTATCCACCGATCGGCGAATTCACATCGGAGTCCATGTGTGCATTCAGTTCCTCGCGCAATGCGGGAACGTCTCGTTCGTGGGCTAGATACTTGATCTCGTACCGGTTGAACGCATGGAGCGAACTAGCCGTGTGCAGAGATCGTTCGGGCGTTCCCAATGACGTGGCCTTTCTTCGTCGACTGGGAAACAGTCCACTCCACCAGGCTTTGGTAATCCTGGAGTAAAGCTGCCAAGTTCCTGTCAATCTCGAAGAAAGGTTGCGTCAACCTGAAGTTGGCTCGGTGTTCACCCGTGACTGCTCTTCAGGCGGCTCCTCGTCCATTTCCGGTTCCTCGACAGCATCTGGTGGCTTTGCAACCTCTTTCGGACCACTGATCAAGATGTCGGCCCACCGGGTAGACGGATCGATGTCGAGCAGGACGGCTTTCACCAGAAGTGAGAGCGGAATAGCCAGCAGCGCACCGAGCGCGCCCAACACCCACGACCAGAAGATGAGCGAGAGGAAGGTCATCGTCACCGACAGACCAACGGCGTCACCGACAAACTTGGGTTGGATAATGGACTGGATGACGAAGTTGATCACGGAGTACACGACGATCACCCACACCATCAACCATGGTCCGCCCTCGAGGAGTCCGAGCAGTGCCGGCGGGATCACACCGATCACAAATCCGATGTTCGGGATGTAGTTGGTGATGAACGACAACAACGCCCACAGAATCGGCAAGGGGATCCCCATCAACCACAGCGCGCCGCCGTCCAGCACCGCGACGATCAGACCGAAGACGGTGGACACCACCAGGTACTTGCGGGTTCCCTTGGCAAAAGTGGAAAGAGCGTAAGAGATTTCCGGGCGCTCCTCGGCCAGGATATGCAGCCTCGACCGGATACTCATGCCGTCGAAGGCCATGAACAGCAGTAGCGCCAAAATGAACACGAGGTCCGAGAACACTCCGAGGAGGCCCTCGAGAGCTGTCTCGACCACTCCCAAAACCTTGGTGAGATCGATACTGCTGACCGTGTTTTGGATCTGCTCGGTATCAACTCCGAAGCTAGCCAGACTACTTCGAGCCTCGTCCAGGAGCGCACCCATCTTGTCTGAGTACTCCGGCAGGATCGTGGCCAATTGAGCAGTCGAGACAACCAACGACGCGGCCAAGCCGATCAGGATCAAATACACCGTGACCAGGGCGCCAAGCATGCCGAGCCACTTCGGCCAGCCGTGCTTCTGCGCCCAATCCTGAATCGGCTGAACGGCAACGGTCAGCATCAAGGCCAGAAATACAGGACCGAGAATTCCACTGAAGCCCTTCATCCCGGCAACCGCGACCACTGTTGCGGCAGCGCCGAGCAGCACGATCAGCCCGCGCGGAATCGACCAATGTTCGCTGCCTGTGACAGTCGGTGCCGGGGCGGGGACGGGAACAGGAGCGGGAGCCCGCTTAGAGAACACCAGCTTCCTTTGCCCGACTCCTGATCTGGAACGCACCGACGATCATCAGAATGCCGAAGAATATTGCGTACCAACCAAGCAACCAGGTCAACCCGATGATGCCTTCACCAGGGAAGATGAGCAGGATTATTCCGAAGATCACGGCCAGCACCGACGCGGCGAGTAGCCATCCCCACCCGGAGCCCGACAGGCCCTTGAGCTTGAAAGATCCGACCACGCCGAGGATTCCGAACAGGATGGCGTAGAACGCGATGATGTACAGCAGTACCACCGCAGTGATTCCGGGCCATACCAATGCGACAACACCGGCTGCCACCGAGACCACGCCCGTGAAGACGAACCATCCCCATGAACTGAGATGCGCTCGGTCGCGGATTGCCCGCACCAGCGTGACCACGCCGTCCACGATGGAGTAGATACCGAAAACGAAGACCAAGGCCACCACGGTTATTCCCGGCCACACGAGGGCGATGATTCCGAAAATCACGCCGAAGATTCCGCGGACCAGGATCATCCACCAGATCTCTTTGCCGTACAACACAAACGGGTTCGTTGCGACCATCAGTAGCCTCCGAGCATTTCAGTTCGTCGGACGAATACCCGGTGCCGTCCACGATCCCGAGAGCACCGAAGCCTTGGGCCAATACAGTCGCAAGAATACGTTGAATCCGTCTGCCGGGCTGGGTAACCAGTTCTTTTCCTTCGAGCCGCCCGGAGACTCGTGCTGAATGTAGATATTCAGCGAGCCGTCGTCCTCGAATCCCAAGTCACTTCGGTCACCGATGGCGTATCGATCAATCGGATTGTCCACGAAGAACTGTCGCTCGTTCATCATTGTCAGCGACCAGAACCCTTCGACCGGCGGAAGCTCGTCCTCGTCGAAGTGCAGGACGTAGTTCTTCTCCCCGGTCAGGGCATTGCCGTCGATGTCAGTGGTGGCATGCGGGTACACGGCGTCCGCGTCGAGGTTGGCGCCGAATCCCAGCCATACGATCAAAGCCCGCTGCGCATAGTGCGTTCCGTAATGCCCCAACCCGCGGTGCATGGTCCAGCCGTTCTTCGGGGAACTTTCGGCGTCGGCCGCGATCGTGTGCAGCAGGTCCATGCCGCTGCGTGCGGCGCGGTCCAATGCGTCGCGCACTTCGGGTGGCCGCGACGCCCACGCGAGTCCCGACCCGATTCCTATGTCGCCGAGCTGCTTCATGATCTCGGAATCCTCGGGACGCGGTGGATTGTCGTCGAGTAGCGCGTCGAGTGCGGTGAAGAACGCCTGTCCGTCCATCGCGGCAACCTGGTCGACCGGGGGTGTGAACGTATCGACTGTCGGGTCGAGCGAGCCTTCGGGCGCCGTGTATCCCGCCTTGTTGTCCGTCCACTGCGACAGTGGTGTCAGCCGGGTTCCGTCCTGCAACGTGTGTACTGCGGCGAGGTCGGTGCCGCCCGATGTGGCGTAGCGCGCCACTATCCAATTCATCGCCGTCGGCGAGCGGAGAAGCGTCGTACCCCGCGGCACTTCGCCTTTCCATGTCGGACCCGCCACGACGTACGGTCCACCGGTGCGGCCTACTGTGCGGGAACCGGGCACGGTGAAGACATCGCTCCACGCGTCGAGAATCGGGACCAGCCAGTACCTCGTCCCGAAGTCCGGCAACGTCAAGACCTGCGGTTCGGTCCGCAAGTCCAACCACGCCGACGAGTAGAGAGTGTCCGCGTTGGGTGAGACCACATCCGTGAACGACGCATCCGGGGTTTCCCGCGCGTACGCAAACTGGTTGAGCGGCGCTTTCATGCCCTGCGGCGTCGCCGTTGCCGTCATCACGTCCCGTGAGACCGCCGCGATCAACAGTGGATATCCGAATATCCAGGCCTGCGTTGCCAAATCATCCAACGACGAGCGCTTCGAGGCAGTCATGCCCGGTGAATACCACCGCCCTCACCTGCGCAAACCACCGCCGGCACCTGCGCTCATCACCGCTGGCACTCTCCTACTCTTGTGTGCCAGCAGTGTTTAGGCGCATATTTTAGCTACCCAACGACGTGTGCCGGATTTACCTGTCATCACCTCGGGGAGGAACAGAGATGAATAGAAATGAAGCGATAGGCATCTCACCGTTCCAGTCGGCCGGAGCGTTGCAGGGTTTTGTCATTTCGGGGCGTTGGCCCGACACCACCAAAGAATGGGCGCAACTGCTCGCATTGGCTGTGCGGGTCGCGTCACTCCCCGGTCTGTTGCCCACCTCGACGGTTTTCGGCGTGCGCGAGGACGTCCCGGACGATCCACAACCGGGCACTGTGGGATTGGTGATGGCCGAAGGTCCGGTTCTCGGAGATTTTGCTCTGCCACCTGGGCGTTTTTCCGAGCATCAACCGCCGGCGCTGATCATGCTGCACCCACCCTCCGAAACGACTCCCAGCCTGCCGGAATGTGAGGGCAGCGCCTCTGGGTGTGTCCTGCTTCCAGGACTGCCGTACCTCGGCTTGGACCATCGCGCGGCCTGGGTGGAAGCCGAGGCCGACGGGACGGTCGTCTCGATGATCAGCCGGGTAGGCATCGATCCGATCAGCGATCCCGACACCGCGGTTTTGGCAATGCTCCTCGCCTGCTGACGGTAACGGTAAGCGATAAGTTCGGGCTCCCAAACTTGCTGTGCGCTTTGCCAATTCGCGAAACGCAGGCTAACCTCGGTAACGACGAAGGGGAGTAGCCCCCAATCGCCTGTGTCGACATACTGGTTCGACGCGTTCCGCCTGGTGCGGATCGCGAAGCGCCCGGCCTGGCGAACCGAAGGTTTCTGACCTCGGTGGGCGAGACCTTCGGCCGGACAAACGCACCCGTTGCGTCTGTCCAGGCCGGAGGCCCCATATTTCCTCCGACCGATACGGACCGGAGGAGTTAATCTTGCTAGCCGCAATACTTTTGAGCTTCGGCGTCATCTTCGTCGCCGAACTCGGCGACAAATCCCAGCTGATGGCAATGACATTTGCCCTGCGCTATCGCTGGTGGGTTGTTCTCGGCGGAATCACCGTCGCCACCACCCTTGTTCACCTGGTGTCAGTGGCTGTCGGCCACTACCTGGGCGTCGCACTGCCCACGGCGGCAATTTCCATCGTCGGCGGTATCGCCTTCCTGGTCTTCGGCCTCTGGACCCTGCGCGGTGACGATCTCACCGAGGACGAGCAGAACAAGGCCGGACGCGTCACCCGCTCAGCCTTCATCGCTGTCGCGTCGGCCTTCTTCCTCGCAGAACTCGGCGACAAGACCATGCTCGCCACCATCACCCTTGCGACCGACAACGACTGGATCGGCATCTGGATCGGATCGACCGTCGGCATGGTGGCGGCCGACGCTCTCGCCATCATCATCGGCTCGGTGCTGGGCAAGCACCTCCCGGAGGGATTCATCAAGATCGGTGCCGCGGTGCTGTTCTTCGTCTTCGGTGTCTGGCTGCTGCTCGACGGTATTTTCCCGGACTCGTCCGCCGGCATCATCGGCGGCGGAGTTGTCCTGGCAATGTCCGTGGTGGGTGCGCTGGCCCGGATGGTCTGGAAGCGCACCCATCCGAAGCCTCCTTCAGAGCTTGGTTCTGATCTCCTCAGCAATCGGCTGGAACTGCTCGAGGAAGGTAAGCGCCCAACCGAATGAGGCGACGCCCTCGTAATCGAACGAGTACACCTGATCGTTCTTGACGGCGCGCAGACGCTGGAAGATGGTGTCGTTCGCCAACTTCTCGTTGATCGGACCCTTACCACTGTTGGTGATGATGACGTCGGCCTCGTCGAGTAACTCCAACTGCTCCTTCGGGAACCACTCGTTGCTGCCGGCGGGAATTGCGAGTGAGCGGTCGTTGAACTGGAACCCGGCCTCGCTGATGACCGTCGTCTGATACTTGGTCGGCGAGTACAGCGAGAAGCCGCTCTCCTCGAAGTACGTGGTGTAGACGACCTTCACCTTGCTCAGCACGTCCGCGTTGTCGCTGCGGAACTTCGCGATCCGCGCCTCGTACCGGTCTGCCAACTCCTGAACTTTCGCACTCTGGTTGAGTGCGTCCGCGACCCCGAGGGCACGCTCCTTCCACGCGTACTGGCCGTCTTCGGCAAAAACCGCGGTCGGTGCGATCGACCGGATCTGCTCGTAAAGATCCGGGTTGTTCTCCGAAAGGAGGTTGGTCATCACGATCAAGTCGGGAGACAAAGCCGCTATCGCCTCGGCGTTGGGCTCGTACCAGCGTCCCACCTTCGGGAGAGACCGCAGCGCGGACGCATAGGGTTCCGGGACACCGTCCGCGTTCTCGTAGTCGACCGGTAATCCGACAGGCGTGAATCCGGCGTCGAACATCGCGGGGCCCGTGTAGTAATCGGCGCTGACCACCCGCTGCGGATTAACGGGTACCTCCACCTGGCCGTTGACGGTGGTGATCGTGCGCATCTCGCCCTCGGCCGTTTCGCCCGAACTGGTTCCGCAGGCGGTAAGCAATCCGATCCCGGCTAAAGCACCGGCCCCGAGGAAACCTCGCCGGGTGAGTGCGGCGGTGATGCGAGCGAATTCGGCATCGGTATCGAGTGTCGGCAGCAGAAGTGATGTCATTAAGTGTCCTGACAGTAACTGAAATTAGGGTGACCTAAAAAATATCCTCACCTGCGGGGTTACGGTGAAGAGTATCGGTCAAGGGTTGTCTCTTTCACGCCACAGACAACTGGTCTGACCACTTGACCTCTTGCCAGAAGGTGGCCTATCGTCAGTACATGTTCCAACCAGTTGCACGTACCTCGGCTTCCGGCGCAGTGTTCGACCAGATTTCGGTGAAAGTGCTGGCCGGAGAGCTTGCGGCGGGCGAAAATCTCCCCAGCGAGCGCAAGCTCGCCGAGGCGTTCGGCGTCTCGAGGCCCGCGGTCCGAGAGGCAATTCAGAAGCTCGCCCAAGCGGGACTAGTCGAGGTCCGCCAGGGCGAATCGACGTCAGTGCGTGATTTTCGACGCCAGGCCGGACCCGAGCTTCTCCCCCAGTTGTTGGTTCGAGACGGCGCCCCCGACCTGACCGTGGTGCGCAGCGTCCTGGAAACTCGCGAGTTGATGGGACCGCAGATCGCGGTGCTGGCCGCCCGTCGCATCTCCGCGGAATCTGCCCGAGAACTCGACACGGCCGTGGATCAACTAGGCGCCACCGAAGATCCGGTAGAGCTGCAAGACCGCGCTCTGACGTTCTGGGACGTCGTCGTCGACAGCGCGGATTCCATTGCCTTCCGTTTGATCTTCAACAGCCTGCGCGCCGCCTACGAGCCGGCCATGACTGCACTTGCCTCCGTCATGGTCGCCGAAGTCGGCCAGACCGACCTGTATCGAAAACTGGCCTCCGCCATCACTTCACACGACGAGTCAACTGCCGAGGCATCAGCCGCACAGCTCCTTCACACCGGTACGACGGCAATCGGCGACGCTCTCACCTTCCTGGAAGGACTGAAACCATGAGCAAGCCTCTCACTCTGGCCGACGCAGCACGGACGTTCCGCAAGTCACCGACGCCCTGGATGATCGGCACGATGTTGGTGGTCGCCGCGGCAGCGCGCTTCACGCTGGGCAATTGGCAGATCACCGACGCTCTTGTTCCGCTCGTGATGCTTGCCGCATTTCCCTTCGTGGAGTGGATCATTCACGTCTTCGTTCTCCATTGGAAGCCGCGGACCATTGCCGGCGTCACCCTCGATTCACGCCTGGCGCGCAGCCATCGGGAGCACCATTTCGCCCCGCGAACCGTCTCACTCATCTTCATTCCGTGGCAGACGCTCCTGATCGTGATTCCCGTCCTGACTGCCATCGCACTCCTGGGGTTTCCCCGTGTCGAACTCGGTCTGACCTTCCTGACCTGTATTTCCGTACTCGGCCTCGGCTACGAGTGGACTCATTTCCTCATCCACAGTGACTACAAGCCGAAAACTGCTCTCTACCGGTCGGTTTGGCGCAACCATCGCAACCATCACTTCAAGAACGAGCACTACTGGTTCACCGTCACCACCGCGGGAACGGCCGATCGCGTACTGGGCACGTACCCCGATCCAAAATCAGTCGAGACGTCCCCGACAGCCAAGAATCTGCACGGCACCGCGTCGAAGCTGTGAAGAAGCGCCGATTCCTGGCCCCCAGCTGGCAATGAACTTGAACTTGACTGTGTATCAGTGATTTTCGTTGAAACCCACTCGAACCGTGCTTAGTGTCGATGGAGTCAGAAGTTCGAAAAACGCTGTAACCGAAGGACACAACACATGTTCAACGATGTATTCAACAACGTCATCCACCCGATGGTCACGAACTTCCAGCAGTTGGGTCCCCAGCAGTTCATTCCTCAGCAGTTCATCCCTCAGGGCCTGTTCCAGCAGGCACCGCAGGCAGCAGAGCAGGCAGTGACGATCTTCGGTAGCTGATACCGCAATCCACAGATAGCGCCACTCAGGGGTCGTCCGTCCAATATGCTGGACGGACGACCTGAGTGCCTCCGCCTGACAAGGATCCCCATGAGCCCCAACACCCCCGTCCACGCATTCACCGATGACGCCCTGGGCGATCTCGACGCTACCGGCGTCGCCGCCCGGATCGAATCAGGCGAGGTGACCGCACGGGAAGTTATGGAGGCGTCGATCGCGCGCGCCGAGGCAGTGCAGGGGCAATTGAACGGTCTGGCCTGCACAGACTTCGATCGCGCACTCGCCAGAAGCAGCCGGCCGACCACGGGCATCTTCGCCGGCGTCCCCACCGCGATCAAGGACAACACCGACAGCGCCGGCCTCCCCACCCAGCAGGGCAGCACCGCCTTCACCGCAGTCCCCGCCAAGGCTGACAGCGATTTCGCGAAGCAGTTCCTCTCCACCGGGGCCATTTCGATCGGCAAGACCCGACTGCCCGAGTTCGGATTCAGTGCGTCCACCGAGTACATGACGGAAGAACCCGTGCACAACCCGTGGAACCCGGCCTACTCGTCGGGCGCTTCCTCGGGTGGCGCTGCCGCACTGGTTGCTGCCGGAGTCCTCCCGATCGCGCACGCCAACGACGGTGGTGGATCGATTCGCATTCCCGCCGCCGCCTGTGGACTGGTCGGACTCAAGCCAACTCGCGGCCGTACCATCGCCGATCCGGCCGACAAGTCGATGCCGATCCGGCTGATCGCTCAGGGCGCCGTCACCCGCACGGTTCGTGACACTGCACGATGGATGTCAGCGGCCGAAAGTTATTACCGCAATCCACGACTCGCACCGGTTCGCCTGATCGAAGGACCGAGTTCCACACGATTGCGCGTCGGTGTGATCACCGATTCCGTGACGGTCACCAAGACCGACGACGAGACACGCAAGTCCGTCGGAGCTACGGCTGAACTCCTTGCCGGCCTTGGCCATCACGTCGAAGACGCGGCATTGCCCGTCGGACCGGAATTCATCGACGACTTCAGCATCTACTGGGGCTTTTTGTCGTTTGCCATCTCCACCGGTGGCAAACAGATGCTCGGGCCCGACTTCGACAAGTCGGCGACCGACAACCTCACGAAGGGCCTCTACACGCTGTACCGGAAGAACCTGGTGAAGACGCCGCGCGTGCTCTACCGCCTGCGACGGCTCCAGCAGCAGTACAGCGCCATGTTCTTGAAGTACGACGTCGTGCTCTCGCCGGCCCTGGGGCACACCACCCCTGAACTCGGATACCTCTCTCCCGCTCAGCCTTTCGAGGAACTCTTCGACAAGTTGATCGCGTACACGTCGTTCACGCCGCTGAACAACATCTCCGGTGGTCCCGCGATTTCGCTACCGATGCACCAGACCAGCAACGGTTTGCCGTTGGCTTCGCATTTCTCCGCCGACCTCGGCGACGAGCGCACGCTCCTCGAATTGGCCTTCGAACTGGAAGAGGCTCAGCCCTGGAGAAGAATCCAGGACTGAGCCTCACCGGTAAATACCCTCAGTCTCGCGGCAATCCGAGCATGCGCTCACCGATCACGTTGAGTTGCACCTCGGTTGTGCCGCCGTAGATGGTGGTGGCACGGCCCGAAATGAGCTGCTCCATCGCCTTGTCGCTTGGCTGACCTGGGATGCTGACCGCTCCGGCAGCACCCAGTTCGGCGACGACGAACTCGGCGATCGACTGGCTGATCTTCATCGCCAACAGCTTGCCGACGCTCGACGTAGTACTCACGTCGATTCCCGAAAGTTGCTTGAGCACAACGCGGGAGCCGATGAGGTCGATAGCCTGACTCTCGGCCACCAGCTCGCCGACGCGGTAGCGTCCGATCGGGCTCAGGTCTGCTGACTTCGCGAACTTCAGTAGATCGGAGTCCGAGGCGTACGCCTCCATCTTCTGGCTCAGTGCGACGCGCTCGCCTGCCAGCGTCGTACGCGCGACGTTCCAGCCGTCGTTGACCTCGCCGACCACGTTCTCGTCGGGGATGAAAACGTCGTCGAGGAACACCTCGTTGAACAACGCCGAACCCGTCATCTCACGCAGCGGGCGGACGGTGATGCCCGGTGTCGACATGTCCAGGACGAAGTACGTGATGCCCTGATGCTTCGGCTTGGTGGCGTCCGTACGGGCGATCAGCATTGCCCAGTCGGAGAACTGCGCAACCGTGGTCCAGATCTTCTGACCGGTGATCTTCCAACCGCCGTCGACCTTTTCGGCCTTCGTCGACAGTGACGCGAGGTCGGAACCAGCACCGGGCTCACTGAAGAGCTGGCACCACACCAACTCACCCTGCAGGGTCGGTACTGCCAGTTCCTGCTTCTGCTTGTCCGAACCATGCGCTACGACGGCCTGCACGGCCCAGGTGCCCATCAGAAGCTGCGGCATCGAGATACCGGCAGCCTTGATCTCCTGGGAGATGACGATCTGCTCCAGCGGAGCGGCGCTGCGCCCGTACGGCTTCGGCAGGTGAGGCTGAACCCAGCCGCCGTCGCCGAGCGCGATCAACTGGTCGTCCTCGTCGAGATCGACCAACTGGGCAAGCTCAGCCGCAATGTCTCCGCGGATCTCCTCCGCCTCTGGCGGCAGTTCGAGAACCGAAGCCCGGCTGACACCGTCAAGTGCCTGCTGCGCAACACGATTGGCGCGATCCTCGCGGGTACCGAGAATGCCGCGGATCGAGAGCGCGCGCCGGTAGTACAGGTGGGCGTCGTGCTCCCACGTGAATCCGATGCCGCCATGGACCTGCACACAATCCTGCGCTACCTGCACTGCGGCGTCCGGCACGATGACTGCGGCGATATCGGCGGCAAAATCTGCCGTGTCGTCGCCCTTGTCCAATGCGCTTGCCGCATCCCACACAACGGCGCGTGCCTGCTCGAGCGCAATGCCCATCTGCGCACACTTGTGCTTGACGCCCTGGAACTGGCCGATGGGTCGCCCGAACTGCACGCGTGTCTTGGCGTACTCCGACGCAGTGGAAACACACCAGGACATGACGCCGACGTCTTCGGCGCCGAGAACGACTGCGGCAATGGACCGTACCCGCGCCTCGGTAAGACCGTCGAGTATCCGTTCGGCGCTGATCTGAACATTGTCAGCTTCGATCCGCGCACTGCCGCGCAGCACGTCGATGCTGTCCTGCACGGTGATCGCGACTGCGCTGCTCTCGAGCACCGCGTAGCGGACACCCTCGGGCAACTGGATCGGGACCAGCAGCACGTCGGCGTGTTCACCACCGAGCACACCGTCGAGTGCGCCCGTGATCTTGTATCCGCCGTCCGACGACTCGGCCGTCAACGGTGCACCCAAGGCGACTGCTGCCGTACGACTTCCGTCGATCAGACCCGGCAGGAACTCGGGTCCCGCCTTGGAATCAGCGGCGCCGAGAACGGCGCTTGCCAGTACCGTCGGAACAAACAGGCCGGGAGAGACAGTGCGGCCCAATGCTTCCAGTGCCACCGCCAAGGTCAGCAGACCGGCGCCGTGACCACCCTGTTCTTCCGGAACCGCGAGCCCGAGAAGGTCCTGCCCGACCAGTGCCGTCCAGAACTCGGGAAACTTGTCCTCGGTCCTCGACTCCACCGCCGCGCGCACCTGCTCGGCAGTGATGGTGCGCTCGGCGAAGGAGCGCACCGAATCTGCGAGTGCGGTGTGCTCCTCACTCAGCCCGAGGCCGAGTTCGTATGCGTTGCGTGCCATGCGCTTACAGACGTTCTGCGAGGTCGGCGGTGGTCCAGGGACCCTCGCTCTCGATGGTGTTCACGCCATGCCAGCCGGCGAGTTCCGTGATAGCACCACCCTGAACGGCGTACACCTTGCCGGTCAGCTTGCAGTCCGCTGCTGCAAGATAGGCCACCAACGGGGAGATGTTGGACGGCGCAAACGCGTCGAACTCACCCTCGGGGACCTCAGCGGCGAACAACGCGCCCATACCGGGTGTCGCCAGCGTCAGCCGAGTACGCGCGATCGGCGCAATAGCGTTGACACGCACGCCGTATCGATCGAGCTCGTCAGCGGCCACCAGAGTCAGGGCTGCGATGCCCGCCTTGGCGGCGCCGTAGTTGCCCTGGCCCGCGTTGGGCATGAAGGTGCCCGAAGCCGAAGCAGTGTTGATGACCGACGCGTTGACGGTCTCGCCTGCCTTGCTCTGGTCCTTCCAGTACGCGGCAGCGTGGTGCAGCGTCGCTGCGTGCCCCTTGAGGTGCACGGCAATGACTGCGTCCCACTGGCTCTCGTCCATACCCGCGATGAAGGCGTCGCGAAGAATGCCGGCGTTGTTGACCAGAACGTCGAGTCGGCCGAACTCGCTGACGGCCTGCTTGACGAGGCCCTCGGCGCCGTCCCAGGTGGCGATGTTGTCGGTGTTGGCGACGGCTTTGCCGCCTGCAGCGACGATCTCGTCGACTACCTGCTGCGCGGGGCCGGCATCTGCGCCGGATCCGTCGTTTGCGCCGCCGAGATCGTTGACCACGACGCTCGCACCCTCACGAGCGAAGAGCAGCGCATGCTCACGGCCGATACCGCGTCCTGCTCCGGTGATGATCGCTACGCGACCGTCGAGACTTCCCATCAGTTCAGATTCCCATCAGTTCAGTTGTCGGACATGAAGACTCATTTGTCGGCGATGACCGCGAGGCCGTCCTTGATGACGAGGTCACCGACCGCGCTGGTTTCGTACGAGTACGACGTGGCTCCGTCTGCCGAACCCGACTTGTAGAACACCGTCTCGATGTCCTGGGTCGGGAGTACGGGTTTCGCGAATCGCACTGCGAGACGGCGCAACCGCTCGGTCTCTCCGCCCGCCAGTTCGGTCAGGGCTCCCCACGACGTGAACGCCATCGTGCACAGTCCGTGGTTGATGATTCCGGGGAGCCCGGACATCCGAGCGATCTCCTCGTCGAGGTGGATCGGCATCGGATCGCCGGAAGCCGGTGAGTACCGGAACGTCTGGTCCTCGTCGATATGCTGGTTCATCACCGCTGCGGGACTACCCGCGCGAAGAGCGTCGTCGAATCGGTGTTCGGGAGCCTTCTCGCC
This sequence comes from Rhodococcus sp. WS3, assembly GCF_003797085.1. Lineage (NCBI taxonomy): Bacteria > Bacillati > Actinomycetota > Actinomycetes > Mycobacteriales > Nocardiaceae > Rhodococcus > Rhodococcus sp. WS3. The sequence goes on along the minus strand of NZ_RKMA01000001.1, from coordinate 2,737,126 downwards.
CAGTCCGGGGCCCGCGTCGACCTTGCGGAAGAACGCTGTCATCCATTGCTCGTTGACCAATTCACCCTTGTCGGTTTTGGTTTCGACGTAGATGACGACGGTGGAGCCGTTGTCCCGGCCCTCGAATCCGATGGGCTTGGCGCGAGCGACCAGATGGTCACCGGGGTAGATCGGACGGTGGAACAGGAAGTCCTGCTCACCGTGAACGAGCTTCATCAGCAGTTCGACCGGCGCCACCGACAGCGCAGCGGGTGCCATCGACATGAAGACGGGTACCACCGCGAAGACCGGCGGAGCGATCTCGCCCTTCAGGTGTCGCTCGATGGGATCGTTGGTGGCAGCGGCATATTCGGCGATGCGCTCAGCTGTCACCTCGAAGTGCTCCGGATCGGTCCATACGTCCAGCCCGGACGTATCGAATTCGACCGCGTTGGTCTTCGGTGTCGTCATTGAGCCGTTACCCGACCAGCTCGGCGAACTTAGCCAGCGAGGCCTCGAGATCAGCCTTGGCGTTCTTGGCAACTGCCTTGCCGATCGGCCCGACGATCATGGTGCCCTTGAAGCTGGCGTCGACGGTTGCCTTCGAACCCGCACCGTCGGCCTCGACCGAGAGAACGAATTCGACGGTGACGCCGGCCATTCCGGTACCGGCAATCTTGACCATCTTCGGAACCTCGACCTCTTCGACGGTCCACTCGATCTTGTTTGCCATACCCATCACGGAGACGACCTCGGTGAACTTGGCGCCCAACGCAACCTGGGTGGGGAGTTCACTCTTCCAGCCCTGGTGAATGGTGAGCCACTCTTCCCAGCGAGACAGGTCGGAGAGCGCATCCCAGGTCTTCTCGGGGGATGCGGGCAGTACAGCGGAGACGGAAACGGAAGCCATGATGAAACTCCTAGTGGGTAGCTAGCGGGTTGTGGGTGTGATTCAGCGTGCGTAGGGCTTGTATGCGGTCACGACAACTGCGCCGCCGAGTCCGATGTTGTGCTGGAGCGCGACCTTCGCGCCGTCGACCTGACGCTTATCGGCGGTTCCGCGGAGCTGCCAGGTGAGTTCGGCGCACTGTGCGAGGCCGGTTGCACCGAGGGGGTGACCCTTGGAGATGAGGCCCCCGGACGGGTTGACCACCCAGCGTCCGCCGTAGGTGGTGTCGTCGGCGTCGACGAGCTTGCCGCCGTCACCTTCTGCGCACAGTCCGAGCGCCTCGTAGGTCAGCAACTCGTTTGTGGAGAAGCAGTCGTGGAGTTCGATGACGTCGACGTCGTCGGCGGTGATCCCGGCCTGCGCGTACACCTTCTCAGCGGCCTTACGGGTCATGTCCGCGCCGACGAGACTGATCGCGCTCTTGTCCTCGAAGGTGCTGTTCATGTCGGTGACCATGGCCTGCCCGACGATCTCGATCGCCTGAGCAGCGAGCCCGTGCTTCTCGACGAATGCTTCGCTGGCGATGATTGCCGCGCCGGATCCGTCGGACGTGGGCGAGCACTGGAGCTTGGTGAGCGGCCCGTGGATCTGACGTGCTTCGAGGATCTGTTCGAGGGTGTACTCGTCCTGAAACTGGGCGTACGGGTTGTTCAATGAGTGCTTGTGGTTCTTGACGGCGATCTTCGCGAACTGCTCGGCAGTGGTTCCGAAGCGTTCCATGTGCTCGACGCCGGCAGCACCGAACATGTACGGAGCGGGCGGCATCGCGAACTCCTGCAGCTCGGCGAGAGCGAGGAGGTGCCGCATGAGTGGCTGTTCACGGTCGTCGTAGGTGGATCCGAGGGACCCGGACTGCATCTTCTCGAAGCCCAGCGCCAGTGCGCAGTCGGCCTGACCGCTCTTGACTGCCTGCGTGGCGAGATAGAGCGCGGTCGATCCCGTCGAACAGTTGTTGTTGACGTTGACGATGGGGATGCCTGTCAGACCGAGCTCGTAGACAGCGCGCTGACCTGCGGTGGACTCGCCGTAGACGTAGCCGACGTATGCCTGCTCGACCTCGGTGTAGTCGATACCCGCGTCTTCGAGCGCCTTGGTACCCGACTCGCGTGCCATGTCGGGGTAGTCCCACTCGCGGGCTCCCGGCTTCTCGAACTTCGTCATGCCGACGCCGACGACAAAAACCCTGTTACTCATTGCCACTCCTGAAGAGAACGGTATCTGTGTGTGACACGCTGTCCCACCAAAGTATGTGAGACATCTTGTCCAGTCAATGGCCGGGTGAGTATCGTTCGATTTATGACAAAAACAGCCGAGTCGGCGCAGCCCGACGGGCGCAGCACTCGCTGGAACGATCACAAGGAGCAGCGCAAAGCGCGGATCCTCGACGCAGCACTCGATGCAGTCAACGAAGGTGGCGCCGATGTCGGCGTCCAGCAGATCGCCGAGCGCGCCGACGTCCCCCGTTCCGTTGTCTACCGGATCTTCAAGGATCGAGCCGACCTCGACGAGCAGCTGCGAGTCCGCATCCTCGAGATGATGATGACCGACCTGACACCGACCCTCACACCGCAAGGTACGGTCGGCGAGGCCATCTCACGGGCAGTCGAGACCTACCTTCAATGGATTGTGAAATACCCACGACTGCACCACTTTTTAGGCAAGGGCTCGCCGAGCACCCGAGCTACCGGTTCGAAAGTGGTGACCGGAACCAAGACAGCCATCGCCGTCCAGTTGGGAAACCTGTTGGGTGCGATCCTCGCCAGCCGCGGCAAACCGTCGAAGATGGCAGAGCCCTTGGCTTTCGGCGTCATCGGCTTGGTCGACGTCAGCGTCAATCGTTGGCTCAGCCAACCCGGTTCCGACGTGTCCGGCACTGAATTGGCCGAGTTCCTCGAGCTTTCTATCTGGCAGGTTCTCGACGGAAATCTGCGACGGATGGGTGTGGACATCACTTTGGAGACGCCGATATCGGAGTTGTAGGCAGCAAAGTGCACCGGGGCATGTCTGATCCCCGGTGCACATGGTGGTTTTTCAGGCTGCTGTTGGCGGTGTGTTCCCGGGAACGGGAACTTGATACGGATCCACGGACATCGGTGGATAGAACCGGGTTTTTCGGTCGTCTCCGATGTCGACTCGCCACTGCATGTGATGCATCATCCGATGGTGGTGCCCGCAGAACAAGATCAAATTATCGAGATCCGTTGGGCCGTCATCGAGCCAGTGGATCAGATGATGGGCGTCGCACCAGCCCGGTGGGGTGCCGCAACCGGGGAAGGCACATCCGCCGTCCCGAACCGTCAGGGCCCGCCGCTGCGGGACGCTGGCAAGTCGCGCTTTCATGCCGTGATTGAGGGGAACACCGTTGCTATCGAGAAGGATTCGGGTGACCTCGCAGTCGCAGGCCAGCATGCGGGCGGTGTCGAGGCTGATGGGGCCGGCCCAGTTGGTGATCGCGTACCCGAGTTCCTCGGTGGAAGGCAACATGTCTTTGAGGGCATGAAGATCGGTCATGTCTTTTGCGGTGGCGGTGATCGTCAGGTGCGGTTTCACGCCGCCTTCGACGGGACCGAGACCCGCGGCTTCGTAGCGGCGCAGCATTTCGCAGAACCCGTCGGCGCGTCGAAGTGCCAGGGTGCGTCCGTCTTTCACACCGTCCTTCTCCGGCGTGGGCGCCGAGAGGGCGGACAGTAGTGCGATGAGACGGGCACCGTTGACGGCGTCGAGGTCACCTTTCACGCTGACTCGCCCGTACAAACCGCGGGAGGCGTAGAACTCGTTGAGCTCGGAATCCTCACCGGCCGGCACTCCGTCGGCGCGGTTGCCGTACTGCTTCTGAATCCGCCGGATCGCGGCGCGGACGGAATCGCAGTCGGTGACCTTTTTCGAGGCGAGGGTCAGGAGGATGTCGCGGGCTTTCTCGACGTCGGCGAGGCTCATGTTCTTGGGCGGGTGCTGACAGAAGTGGGCGACCTGACGCGCTTTCAACGCATCGATATCACCGTCGTGAAAAGATTGTCCGACAACAGGTTCGAGCATGAACAACCGCGCCAGGCCCACCAACTGGCTGCATTCACCGATCTCGAGATTGGTGGACAGGTGCAGCCACTGTGCGATAGCGCGGAATCCTTTGCCGCCGAGGGTGTCGCGGGTGAACATTTCCGTGATCATCACAACCATGCGGGACTGCATCTCGTGCCGGGCGCGAGCGAGGTCGAGTACCTCGGTCTTGAGGCCCTCGCCGTCGTATTGCCACGCTTCCCGACTGTCCATGAACTAATCTTAGTCGAACATAATTTCGATTCCTAGGGACATATCGGACACGTTTAAGCGAATCTGTGCTCGAGACTTGTTGACGTACAAGAATATTCAATGAACCGTGACCCACAGTTGCGCACTGCCATCGTGCCCAATCATGCAACGATTCGAAAGAACCCGTCTACTCCGAAGCGGGCTTGTAACCCTTGCCCTGCATCCACGCCAGAACGTCGAGGATCCGCACTGCGGGCACTACTTCGTCCAGACCTGCCAGATCGCGTAGGCCCTGCAATCGCGATTGGAGTTCCCCGTCGCGCAAGGCGCCGCGCACCGGCTCCAGATGGGCGGCCTTCGTTCCGAGTTCTCGACCGACGACGTCGTCGTAGATCGGGAAGAGCCGCGGGCGTTTGCGAGCAATCAGCTTGGATGCCATCGTGCGGCCGACGCCGTGGATCTCGCGCAGCGCTGTCTCCAGCCGCCACACCGGAGATTCCGGCGTCAAAGGATCAACTTCGTCCACCAGATCGCGATCTGGACCTACATCAGCCAGGAGCGCATTCAGTGAAGCGTTGCTCTCCCCCAGCAGGAACAATGCACCCTGGGCCGGAACCTGAACCGAGAGAAGTGTCACTGCGACAAGATCTTCCGCAGTGAAGACGTCCGCATCGCGACCACGATTACCACTGGGATCCCAGGAATCCCACAACGCACCGGTACGGAGATACCCTGTCTTTCGGAGCGGCCTCGTGAAGTACTCCTGCAACACGTCGACGGCGCCGGCATCGTCACCGTCTCGCAGCACACGCGGCAAGCGGATGGACATTTGCTCAACCATGATCGACCGACCTTTCGAGTACGTACTTGGCAAATCCGGGGTTGTGGTACTGCCGGAAAGGCCCTTTGCCCTTGGCTACGAGATGCTCCGCCAGCGGCCGAACGGTCGACGCGTCGACGGGCAGTTCGGCGAACTGCTCCAACGCTTCCGAGTCCTCGAGGCTGCAGTCGATCATGGTCCCGTCGCCGTCGGCTGAAGCTAACGCAGTACGCCGGATACCGAGCAAATCGTGTTTCGCAGCAAGTTCCTCGATACTGCAACCCGTTCGGGATTCCAACGCCGAACTCGACACGAAGACCGACATGACGTGTTCGATCGGTTGCCCGCCGACAAGATGACACTCGACGCTCAGCACTTCCATCGGACCGATGTTGAGGGTGAACAATCGATGGCGATCCGCGGATCGGTTTGTCGACGGCAGGCAGCTGATCGTCCACTGCTCGATCTCGACTGCCGCCGGAGCATCGAATGCGTAGGAAAGAACCTCTGCAATCAGCTCGGCGAGATCCTCGAAGAGTGGGTCGCCCTGCAATCGCTCGAAGTTCTCGACCGAGGCGGCGGGGCGCACAGGCGCTTTGCTCACCGCGGCCCCCTCTCATCCGATGAGGTCGAAACCTTACGTCTCACCTCGCATCAAAGGTACCCAGCGCTATGGAGCCCTCGCGCGTTCGCCCTCACATAGAGCGCCGCGTTATGGTTCTCAACACGTACCACTGCCTTACCGATCGCTAACTCGAGGAGCATACGAAGTGGAAATCAAGGGAACCGCAGCACTGGTCACCGGAGCAGCTTCCGGACTGGGTGCAGCTACGGCCAAGCGCCTCGCCGATGCCGGCGCTACCGTCTTCGGCCTGGATCTGCCCGCATCGATCGAACGCGCCGGCGACAATGTCCCCGCCGGTGTCACCCTCATCCCCACCGATGTGACCAGCGGCGAAGAGGTCGAAGCTGCCATCAACCAGATCGTCGAATCCGGCTCTCCGCTGCGAATCGTCGTCAACTGCGCCGGCGTCGGCTGGGCCGGACGCATCCTGTCCAAGAACGGCCCGCATGACCTCGAGCTGTTCCGCACGGTCATCACTGTGAACCTGCTCGGCACGTTCAACGTCATGCGCCTGGCGGCCGACGCCATTGCCAAGACAGATACCGTCGACGACTCGGGCCAGCGCGGGGTTGTCATCAACACCGCATCTGTTGCCGCATTCGAAGGCCAGATCGGACAGATCGCCTACTCCGCATCCAAGGGCGGCGTGCACGGCATGACGGTTCCGGCTGCCCGCGACCTGGCTCAGTTCGGCATCCGCGTCAACACGATCGCTCCCGGCATCATCGACACCCCGATGCTCGCGGGCGTCACCGACGAGTACCGCAAGGGCCTCGAAGCCGGCGTTCCGTTCCCGTCGCGTCTGGGCCAGCCGTCCGAGTACGCGCAGCTCGCTCAGATGATCGTCGAGCACGACTACCTCAACGGCGAGACCATCCGCATGGACGGCGCTCTCCGTATGACACCGCGGTAGGTTTCTGTTGCCTTGTGCGCCTTTGTCAACCGCCCGCGGTTAACAAAGGCGCACAAGGGCTATGACCGTTTGAGGTATTCGGCGACGTCCGCCGCCGGTATCGGCTCGCTGATGTAATAGCCCTGAACCAACTCACAACCGGCGAATCACCTTCACTGAGCTCAGTGATGAATGATCTGTCGATTTTGAGAATGCCCACGGGCAGTTTCTTCAAACTCTCGAAAGACGAGTAGCCGGTTCCGAAGTCGTCCAACGCAATTGCGATCCCCGTCGCACGAAGACGGTCCAATTAGGCGACGCCGAGCGACGGACCGATCCACTCCGGAAACTGCACAGCCATCGGCATAGTCGGCATGACATACCCGGGAGGCGAAATCAGCGCTCTACCCCCTTGGGTGTCTACGGTGAACGTCGGGAACTCTTGTTTCCACCAATCGACGCACCCTTGCGAGATCGCATTGCCCGGAATCGATTTTTCCTCCACGATTTTCCAGTTCCCGAAAACATTCCACGAGGGTGGGCGTTGGGCACGTGGATCATGACCTCCCACATCGGTGTCTACGATTCCCGAACTGCCCGCAAGTTCAGCAGTATTCTCCAAAACTATACGCACTGAACCATCGAGAACAACCGAACTGTCAAATTTCGACGGCTTCTCGTGAACCAAATAGTCACACACAATTGCCGACACCGAATCTGAACTCTCCGAAAAATCGACAATATTCCGGAACCAAGTAAACCTATTGTCGTAGTCGGGAGTCTGATTCACGATCCACGAACTAATTGAAGAACGATCCCTGGAAATGTCACGAATCGCATCGATGTAGCCCGGATAAGTAAACTCTGGTCCGCCGGTATGGGTGTACGCAGTGGCTTCGGCAGTCGCTCGAATCAATTCAGCACCGCGACCGAATAAGTCGACACTAGGATCAGCCGACCACACCGTTGTGTGCGGAAACTCCGACGCCGGTGCGACATCGGCAGAATTCGTCGGCGATCTGTCGCTGCCACACGCTGAAATAGAGGCCACACATATCAGCGCTACCGCCACCGAAATTGCCCTGTTAGGGAGCATTCCACGCCACCGCATTATATTTTTCCAGCATCCGCGTCGCATGGAAATCAGTTGAGGAACCAAACGTCGAAAACATTGTGTCAATATCACCCAGCCTATAAGGTTTTTCGTTGGTCGCCTCCTTAATTTGATCCCAAGATTTCAATTCTCCATCATCGAATGCCCACCGGTAAACTTCCTTGAATTCAGGTGGTAATTCCGGTGCCGCATTCAGAATATTGTAAGCCTGTCTAGCTGAATCGAAACCTGCGAGTTTAGCGGTTTCAGGCCCTGAAGGCTGGGCACCGATTACCGACTCCTTCAACGGATCACCCCCGGCACCGATCATGGCGTTGATGTAATCCCCGCCAGGGAGGTTTCCGATTCCCAAGGTTCCGAGACTCATCAAGGCGCCATATGCATTGTTCTTGCGTGCATATATTTCGGCTGCCTGCGCCGCCTTGTCGTCGTAACCATCCTGAGTGCCACGCATCAATCCGTAGTCTGTCAGCCCCGCCAGCCTTCCCGCAGTATCCAAATTGTTGGCTGCACTTTCCCCCATAGGGTTCAGCGCATATGCACCCTGCTTCGCGAGCATCTCCTGGTATGCCGCTCGGGTAAAGTTCGTGCCAGCCGTTTCGTCGGTATTCATCAGAGCGAACACGTTTGCCGAGCCAGTGTAGTGACGAAACCCGTCGGGATCAGTCCACCCTCCGATGCTGAAACCTGGATGATTCTCAGGATCTTCACCAGCCAGATCAGAAACGTAGGGACTCATACTATTCGAAACTGTCTGCAACAGAGCGGGATTGAGCTGACCAGTCGACTGGTCGTCGGCTTCAGGGATATTGGACAGCAACTTCCACGCGTCGTCAGTACTAACCGCTTCCCCAACAGCTGACATGATGCTGCCGGTACGAGTTGCCGTGGCCACATCGATGGGATCATTCGGATTCTCCACAGTGGCATCACCATCCGGGAAGTCGAAGAGCGTCGACGCGGCTTTACCGTCGTCAGTCCAGTTGTGGGACAGCACATCCTTCACGAAGTCGCTGCCGATCTCTGGATTGTTGACAACGGCATCGACGGCAATTTTGTCATGTCCCACAGCGGTGAAGATCTGCTCGGTGACGGCCATGTCCTGGGTACCACGCCCATCGACCATGAAGTACTCGAACTTGTGTTCCGGGTTCTGTTCATGAGCGACCTGCGCATCCAGGTATTTCTGCCCCACGTCGAGAAGCGCACTGTCCAGGGTGCTTCCGCTCTTGTACTGATCGTCGCCCATCGAAACGATGTCGGCGATCGCCTGATTGTCGGCAACCCCGTTGAGTGCGATGCTGGGAAGGCCGGATCCGCCAGCTACTTCAAAGCTGTTTACCACCAAGTCATCCCGAGTCAGAGACTCTCGCATCATGTCGGGTAGAAGGTTCAGACCGCCCTTGGTCGGAACGTCCGGATCACCCTCGACCGTCGCGCTGACGTTCTCGTTGGACAGTATCTGCAGCGAGTTTGCGACCGCAGCCTGCGCATCGGGCGGCAACTTCGAGAGCAGGTCTTCGATCTCCTGGGGCGATTTCCCATCCAGTGATCTTCCCAGCTGATTGAGGTATTCCATCTGCGACGCCGGGATTATCGCAGTTTCACCACGCTCCAACGCCGTGACCTGTTCCGGTGTCAGGTGGCCGGTTTCCGTGATCCGCTGCAATTGTTCCGGCGTCATCGACGCCGGATGTGTGGCTAGAGCGTCAGAATCACTCTTACCCTGCTCCCCACCCGAGGTAGCTGCGGATACAAATGTCACACGTAGCCCGTCACGAGCGCCTGCCAGGGAGCTTCGCACAGTGTTGTCCGCATTCTCGGTGGCATTTGCGGCGTCGGTCAGTTCACGTTGCCGTTCGACCATCAGGGCAACACGGGCTGTGTCCGGTTCGGCCGCGGTGTCGGTGAGAAGAAGCGCGGCCGAGACCACAAATCTATCCGCTTCTGCTGCAAGAACAGCCATTCGGGCCCGCTGCAAGGGAGCGTCGATCTCGTGAAAGCCTTGCTGTGCGGTTTTTGCCAGAGCTTCGAGAGCATCGACAACCTCGCCGGCAGTCTTCCTGTCTGCGGCGGCCCTGTCCTGAGCCGCTTCCGCGGTCTTTCCTTCCCAGTAAGCACCGTGGACGGTGGTAACACTGCTGAGGTACCGGGAAAACAGATCTTCCGCCTTGCTGCCCAAGGTAATCCACGCGTCGGCAACGGCAGTGAGCGACGCTGGATCCCACGATTCGATCTGTGCACGCGTCGGGGTCATGCGGTGGGTTCCTGGGCGACCCAGGCGCCTGTGGCGTCGGTGTACGCGGTGGCAAGTTCGGCCGCAGACTGCTCGTCGCAACTGCGGAACTTTTCGGCGACGTTGATCATGATGTCGCCGGTCTCGCCCAACCGTTCCTGCAATGAGGGAACCAGCACACCCTCGACAAGCTCGTGCGAGATCGCTGATGCTTCGAGAAAAGAGGTCAGCACCGTATTCGCAGGCACAAAAGGGAGATTCCCGAGCAAGGGCCCAGGCGCCAGGGGGACAAACGTGCCACCAGTGGCGGGAGGAGCACCGGCCGACGGTCCCACGCTCAGCCGACCAGCTTCATCCGCGAGCCCGTGTAGCACCCCGCCCAAGCTTTTCAATTCAGCAATATCGGCCGCAAACGTACCCACGATCCCCCCTCGGACGTACGAGTCAGACCCCCCGACTCATGCAACGCGGGCCAAGTATACGTCGAGTAAGCCGGATTACAGATCCGAGGCGAGTGGAATTTCCTTCTCCGCGCGGTCCGTCATCCACTCACGTAAGACCTTGGTGGCGATGACATCATCCTCGTTGTACTGCAGGATCCGCGTCCGTTGCGTCTCGTCCGGCTCACCGTCGTAGCCGACCGCCTCGCGGTACCACGCCATCGACGCTTCACCACCGGCTTCGGCGTCGCGCCAATGGAATCCGGCAACGGGCGCAATCTTTTTGAGCCCCTTGCCATCCGGGCAGATGAACTGATCGCTGACGGCTTGGTAGATGTCCACCCACTGCGGACTGTCGATAAACTCCCGGATCTCTTCCTTGGTCGGAATGCCCGGTTCACCGGCAAATCGACGCGCAGAATCCAGAAGCCATTTGTCCTCCGCCGAACGTGAATAGCAGTAGGCGGCAAAGGTTTTACCGGACACCGATGCGGCCGCACGCTCTGCCATCAGCCAACCCCAGAACTCCGCAAACGATCGCGCCTCGTCACGTGTCGGCAACGGATCCCACGTCGCAAATCCCCGATACATCGAGAAGCCACCGACATTGAGCAAAGTTCCCCACAAATAGGCACCGTGCTCCTGGTAACTCTCCATGTCGACATCGATCTCGATATCGGCGCGCGTCACCGAGATCTTGTCGAACCGTCGTACCAACGGAGCGCCCGCCAGCCACGCCTTCGCGATGACGACGGCGTCGTCGAAGTTTCCGTGTGGCCAATCCTCGAGCGGCTCGCCCTCCCAGGCCGCGAGCTGATCGATGGTGTTGCATCCGGCGTCACGCAGAAGCTCGGCCCGGGAACCGACCGCAACCAGACTGACATCACGGTTGCGGACCAACTCTTCCTTGCACTCCGTCCACCACGGGCACGATTTGCACTCACTGACCTGAGAGGGAGACGTCAGCACCTCACCGCGCGCCACGGCAATCCTGTCGTCGTAGCGCTCGTCGTAGTCCTCGAGAATCGCACTCAGGTCGTGAACGAGGATGCAGTCGCCGTTGTAACCGATCGCACCCGCCTGCAACGACGGACTCGCCAGTCCCCGGCGCTCGAGCATCCGGTAGACCTGCGCGACGCGCATCTGATCACGAACCTGGCCTCGCACCTTGCGCTTCGGATCGACTGCAGGCTCCCACTCGAACAGGCCAGATGTGATCGCACCCTGCCCCGGGTCGGTGACCTTGTGGTTGACAACGATCACCGGGATATAGCCGCCGCCGTCGGTATCGCGGATCAGCATTTCGCATCGACCCTTGCGGCCGGTGTCACGTTCGACAGGCAACACGGCGCCCCAGATGCGGTCGGCGCCGGCTTCACATGCGGCCAGCGTGTCGCGAGCTTGCGCCGCCGTCGACTGATCGGCGTTGATCCGCACCCAACGATCGGGAGCGGCACCGATCACCAGCTCCGCGATCTCCGCGCGCTTGGCGGTTGCCGATTCCTGACGCTGTTTGATGCCCGTATCGAGAGGCTCCGACGCCCACTTGCCCGGAAACAATCCGTCGAGGCGCACCCGATGACGGCAACGCGTGAGCGCCCCTGAATCGATCAGAGGGAGCGAGGGCGCGGGGCTTTTATCGGAACACACGATGACGAAGATTATGTGCTCCCCTAGGCTGAAGCCGAAGCGCAGGTACCTGGCAGCGCACAAACACCTGGAAACGGGGTCCTTTTCGATGGGGTTGTTCAAGAAGCGAAAGTCTCGTGCCACCCGCAAGGCGGAGGCGAAGGCTCTCAAGCACAAGGCCGAGGTCGAGGCGAAACTCAACGCCAAGAGCCAACGCAAGCGCGACAAGGTTGAGACCAAGTCGATCAAGAAGCTGGAAAAGGCTGAGATCGAGTCGACGCACAAGATCGAAAAGGCGCAGATCGCCACGCTGAAGGCCCAAGAAAAGGCCGCTGTGAATCAGGGCCTGACCGTTGCCAAGGTGCGCAAGTACCTGGGTGTCGCTCGGCTACTGGCTCCGGTTCTGCTGCCGATCATCTATCGAGCGGCAACCGCGGTTCGTGGTCAGTTGGATACCGCGCGCGCTCAGAAGATGGGCATCGCCGTCGACCAACTGGGCGACTACACCGGCCACGGAGCCAAGCTGAGCGCCCGCATTGCGGGAGCGGAAAGCTCGGTCACCGAAATCCTCAGCCACAAGCCGAACGACGCCGAGACGCAGCGTTTTGCCGCAGCCATCCGTGAGCGTCTGAGCGACCTGAGCACCGCGGTGCGGGCGGCCGAGCAGATGCCGCAGGCTCGCCGCAAGGCCGCCCACCACGCTATTTCCTCCGAACTCGACGGCGTAGAGGCTGATCTGCTCGCACGCCTCGGCGTCCGCTAGACCTGCTCGAGTGTCCACCGACGCGCCCACGACAGCACTCCTTCGGGGTAGTGCTGTCGGGGCTGTGTCGACCGCTCTTGCCATCGCAGCGCACGGCCTGGCCGGCGGCGATGTACCGCCGGCGTCGGCGCTGACCCTGCTGATAGCCGTGTGTTCAGCCGTGGGCGCGATCACCGGAACGCTTCCCGTTCCGACCCGCGGACCACTACCACTCATTGCGGCTCTCGGCGCCGGCCAACTGGCAGCGCACACCACCATGACACTCTCCGTGCATTCTCATTCCCCTTCTCCGGGGCTGGCGATGCTCGGAGCACACATAGTCGCCGTGCTCGTCTGCGCGACCCTCGTGTTGGCTGCCGAGCGACTGTTCGGAGTCCTCACCCGCGTCGTGCAGGTTGTGCTGTCCGCGCCGGCGATGCCCGTCGCAGCGCTGATCCGCCGATTCCCGACGACGCACCACCTCGGCCCCAATGGCGCACTCCTTCGCGCCGGCATTTCCCCGCGCGGACCTCCCGCTCTGGTCTGAAGAACTCGCACTGAAACCCTTCACCAGACCAAGAGGACACATTCCGCATGAAGAACACCCTGATTTCGCGTGCGCTCATCACGGCAGCAGCAACCGGCGGGGCAATCCTGCTCGCCGGCGGAATCGCGTCGGCGCACGTCAGCGTCGTAGCTCCGGGAGCGACCCAGGGCGGGTACAGCGTTTTGACCTTCCGCGTACCCACTGAATCCGACACCGCGTCCACCACCAAGGTGACGGTGGCACTGCCCGACCTCAAGTCCGCGCGCACCGAACCGATGCCAGGTTGGACTGCCGTCGTCGAGAAGGACCCGACGTCGTTGGTCGCCAAGTCCGTCACCTGGACGGCAGATCCCGGTGTCGGCGTGGGCCCCGGCCAGTTCCAACAGTTCGTTCTCTCCGCCGGCCCGCTACCCACGCAGGACGAGGTCTCGTTCAATGCGGTGCAGACGTACAGCGACGGCAACGTCGTCAACTGGGATCAGGCCGCCCTCGCCGACGGCAGTGAGCCCGACAAGCCGGCGCCGTCCTTGACCTTGGCACCTTCGACGGGCGACGCGCACGGAAGCAGCGCCGATACTCACGCCACGAACGAGACAACTGCGACAGAATCATCGAACGACAACACCGCCCGCTGGCTCGGAGGAGCCGGACTGGTTCTCGGCGCGCTCGGCGCTGCACTGGGCCTGGGTGCACTTGTGAGGAGCAAGCGTTCATGAGCACACGACTGAAGGTCGTCACTATCGGCCTACTTGCCATGCTCGCGTCCATGCTCGGGGTGAGCACAGCCAGCGCGCACTCCGCGGTGGTCGGGTCGAACCCCGAGAACGGCGCATCCATCCAGGTTCCCCCGGACAACGTTTCCGTCAGTTTCAACGAAGCACTGCAAGCGCAGTTCGCGGCGTTGACCGTCACGGGCCCCGGTGACAGCCGCGATCAATGGTCCAAGGGCGAGCCCTCAGTCGAGGGGGCAACTGTGAGTGTGGACCTGGGAGATCTGGGACCCGCCGGTGTGTACACGATCGCGTATCGCGTCACGTCCGCCGACGGCCACCCGGTTCAGGGAACGTTGAACTTCACACTCACCGAGGCCGGTCCCGGCACCCCGGTCACCCCGGCCGCGTCGGACGGTGACAGTTCGTCGTCCGAGTCGTCGTCGAGCAGCATCCCGGTGTGGGGATTCATCCTCGCCGGTGTTGTCGTCTTCGGCGGCGCACTGTTCTTCGTGCTCCGCAAGCCGAAGTCGAGCTGATCCGTGAGCGGTACGGCAAACAGGTGGTGGTTGCTGTTTGCCGTACCCACAGCACTGCTGGGAGTGCTGATCGCGTGGGGATTAGCGAGTCCCGCCGGCCCTGAAGCGTCCAGCACGGTACGCGTCCTCGCCATCGGATGTGGTTCCGTGACACTGGGAATCGCCACACTCGCCTGGATGGGCCGGGGCGAGCGTCGGCCGGCTTCACCCAACAGCGCGATGTGGACACAACTCACTGCCATCGCCGCCGTGTGGCTGGTTGCCGAAATCGCCTTGCTCGCACTGAGTGCCGCTGCCGCCGACGGACAGCCGATCACCGCGTTGACCGTCGGCCACTTCGCAACTTTTGTCGGCGAAGTCAATGTCGGCCGGGTCGGAGCAGCCATCATCGTGTGCGCTTTTGCCGTCGTCTGCTACGGCGTCTACGGATTCAAGAACCCTGAAACAGCGCCCGTCGCACCGGCATTGGTTGTCACCGCACTCGCTCTCGCCACCCGACCCATCACCGGTCACATGGCGCAGCAGAGCTTCGGTTCCATCCTCGATGCCATCCATGTACTCGCTGCCGGCTTATGGTTCGGCGTCCTCGCCGCACTCGCGCTCGCCATGCCCGCTCGCGGTGCCTGGGCACTCTGGCTGCCCAAATACTCTGCTCTCGCGTGGCGATGCGTTCTTGCGCTGGTCATCACGGGAGTTGTCAACGCAGCCGTACGACTCGGATCTGTGACCGCGTTTGTCGACACTGCCTACGGCCGCGTCGTCCTCGCCAAGCTCGTTGCCGTTGCCCTGCTCCTCGGGTTGGGATGGTGGTGGCGTCGTACCTGGGTCGTCGCGAGTGCCGCCCACCGCATGAGCGCCGACGGATCGCTTCGCCGCGCAATCGGCGAAGTTGTCCTCATGGCAGTTGCTTTCGGGCTTGCAGCGGCCCTTGCCACTACCGCTTAGGGCCTTCGGCCCCGTGCGCCTTTTTGGTAGCGCCCACTACCAAAAAGGCTCACGGGCAGCGAAGCTGCCTGATCCACTTCCTCGTATCTGCCGGATCGATGACGTCGTCCAACTCGAATGTTGTTGCCGCCATCAGCGCCTTGCCTTGTGCGTAGGCCAATTCCACGAACTGACCGAACAGGGTTTCCCGCGCAGCCGGATCTTCGACTGATTCGAGTTCCTTCCGGAAGCCCAGTCGGACAGCGCCTTCAAGCCCCATCGGCCCGATCTCGCCGGTCGGCCAGGCCACAGTGAACTCGGGCGCGTGGAATGACCCGCCGGCCATCGCCATGGCACCGAGACCGTAACCCTTACGCAGGATCACCGTCCCGAAAGGCACCGTGAGCCTCGCTCCGGCCACGAAAAAGCGACCGAATCGCCGTACCGTCGCTTGTTCCTCGGAATCCGGCCCCACCATGAATCCCGGAGTGTCGCAGAGCGTAACCAGCGGAATCCGATGTGCCTCGCACAGTTCCAGGAAGTCCGACGCCTTGTCCGCTGCTTCCGCATCGATTGCCCCGCCCAGATGCTCACTACTGTTCGCGAGCACGGCAACCGGTACGCCTTCCACCCGGATCAACGCCGTCACGACGCCGCGACCGTAATCGCGCCGCAACTCCAGCACCGAATCGACGTCGGCAATCGCCTCGACGGCGCGTCGCACATCGTACGAACGCAGCCTGTTTTCCGGCACTACATGCCGAGCCAGCCGAGGATCAGGCGCGGTCCACTGCTGCGCCGCACCCTGGAAGTAGCCGAGATACTTCTTTGCCAATTCGACTGCCTGAGCATCGTTCTCGGCAACCACGTGCACAACGCCGTTTCGCCGTTGAATGTCGATCGGCCCGATGTCCTCCGGGCGGTAGGTACCCAGTCCACCGCCCTCGACCATCGCCGGTCCACCCATTCCGATGTTGGCGTCCGGCGTGGCGATCAGGACATCGCACGCACCCGCCAACGCGGCATTGCCGGCAAAGCAACGACCCGATACGACGGCCACCAACGGCACTCGGCCGCGCAATGCCGCCATCGCCCGGAAGGTACCCAGTTCAAGCCCCGACCCTGCTCCGGCATCCGTATCACCGGGGCGACCACCACCGCCCTCCGCGAACAGCACCACGGGTACACGTTTACGGGCGGCGAGCTCGAGCAGTCGGTCCGTCTTGGCATGATTGCGCATACCCTGCGTACCGGCAAGAACCGAGTAATCGTACGAAATGACAACGCTCTCACCGCCGTTGATTGCTGCCACGCCACCGATCAATCCGTCGGCGGGAGTATTTGCGATCAGGTCTTCTTCACTGCGACGGCTACGCTGAGCCGCCAAAGTCAAGGCGCCGTATTCGACAAAGCTGCCGTCGTCGATCAGGTCCTCGACATTTTCGCGTGCCGTCCGACGACCCAGCTTGTGCCGTTTGGCTACCGCTTCGGGCCTCGCCGCATCCAAGGTCACCTCATGTCGAGCAAGGATTTCCGCGAGGTCAGGACGCACCAGATCCAGGTCGAGGTCCTCGGAACGCTCCACTCGCTCGGCCGCTGTGGCATCGCGCACCACCATGAGCGGCTCACCCGCAACCACTGCCTTGCCGACCCTGCCGAGTACGCGAATCACCTCGACGTCGGATTCGGCAGCCAGGACATGCTGCATTTTCATCGCTTCGAGCACAGCGGCCTGACTGCCCCGGTGAACGGCATCGCCGACAGCGGCAATCTCGACGACAATTCCGGCCATCTGCGCGCGCAGGACGGTCTCACCCAGCACTGCAACGGGAGGCTCCGAAACCTTGGCTTCCGGGACGAGATCGGCAATACGTCCCTCGAGCCAGTCGATATCGACGACGCCGTCACGGAAATCCTTCTCCGACAGGATCGCCCGCAGGAAAAGAAGGTTGGTCGCAATCCCTTCGATCGCAAACTCGTCGAGTGCGGCAATCGACTTGCGCACCGCCGCAGCAAAATCTGCCCGACGGGTGTGTGTGATCACCTTCGCCAGCAAGGAGTCGTAGCGGGCACTCGGCGACAAACCCGCCGCACCGAAGGTGTCGACTCGAACTCCCGGTCCGCTCGGCGGCGCAAACACGTCAAGCGTTCCGGTTTCCGCGCGCGCACCGCCGTCGCGCGTCATGGTTTCCATGTTGACCCGCATCTGGATTGCGATACCCGACGCCGCCGCAACGGTTCCCTGATGCCCAGGAACTCCTGCTGCACAGGTAATCCCCTCAGGAAGATGCAATGATTCGAAACTCACGCCGTCGGCGATCATCAACTGCACGGCAACCAGGTCGACACCGCTCACCTCTTCCGTGACGGTGTGTTCCACTTGGATACGCGGATTGACCTCGAGGAAAACGAATCCTCGCTCCTCCACGAGAAACTCCACTGTTGCGATCCCACGGTAACCGACCTCCGCACACAACCTCGCCGCGGCGGCATGCAAACGCTCGCGCAGTGGTTCGGAAAGACCTTGCGCGGGAGCAATTTCGACAAGTTTTTGATGCCTGCGCTGAACGCTGCAATCGCGATCTCCCAGTGCCGTCGCACAGATACCCGCCGCGCCGGGCGCCGACACAACCTGGACCTCGATATGGCGAGCACGTTCACTGAGCACCTCGGCAAACAGTTCGGCACTGCCGAAGCCGGCCCGAGCCTCCGCCGCACACACGCGGTAAGCGTCGTCGAGCGAGGGCAGATCGCGCACGACACGCATGCCCCGACCGCCGCCACCCGCAAGTGCCTTGATCATGATTCCCCGCGAATGCCGCGCGAAGAACTCCCGCACCTCGTCGAGGCTTGCATCGCCCGCCGTGGCCGGCAACACCGGAACGCCGGATTCCACAGCAGCGCCGCGCGCGCGTGACTTGTCCCCGAAGATACGGAGCACCTCAGCGCTCGGACCCACGAATACAAGGCCCGCACTGGCACACGCCCGTGCGAAATCCGGATTCTCACTGAGGAATCCGTATCCGGGATGGATATGCGTGACCGATGAATCGAGGGCGATCGACAACAGCGAGTCTTGATCCAGATACGCAGACGCGCCGCTGCCTGGCAGTGGAAACGACTCTGTCGCAGCTTCGACGTGTGGGCTTGTTGCGTCATCTTCGGCGTAGACCGACACGGTCTCGATCCCGAGTTCGCGGGCTGTTCGAATGATGCGCAGAGCAATCTCGCCTCGATTGGCGATCAGCAGTCTCATTCCGAGGTTTCGCAGTCAGTCACCGCCACAGTGTGTTTTGACGTTGACGTCAATGTCAAGCATGGGGGATCGCCCGCGCCACTAGATCACGTCGGCGTAGAGATACACGTTGTCCTGGTAGTTGCCGACCCCGTCCGAGAACTCCAGCTCCCCACCACACGTCACCACGGCAAGCTTGCGCGGACCGTCCGGCCCGGCCAGAACACTCTCCTCGATTCCGTCCGCCTTGGCTCGCGACACCACCGCCGTCACCCGCCACCGTGTGCTGTTCCCAGCGGCATCCGACGTACGGATCTCCTGCCCAGGCTCGACTGTCCCGAGATCGAACAACGCACCGTTACCCTGACCGGCAAGATTCACATGCCCGGCGATCAGTGTTGTGCCCGTCTGCGAATCCAATGGCGCACCGTCCAACCAGATGCCGACCTCGCTGACGTCGCCGGGAGGGGTCAAGGCTCCATCGATGACACTCGCGTCGACGATCGGTGCCTGCACCCCGAGCGGATCGAGGGACAAAGTAGCAGGCGACATCTGCGCATCAGCAGTAGCGAGCACCGCCGGCGCCGATTGGCCGGCCGTGGGCGCCGGCGGTATCGCCGTACTCTCACCCGACCGAGAGCCGAGGTATGTCATGAGTAAGCCCACAGTTACCGCGATAATTATTGCCGCAGTAGCAAATACGCGAGACTTGCGCCTGCGCACAGGTTCCGCGGAACTGGTGCCTGGCTCGTCCGGTACGGGATTCGGATTCATCGACGTCATCAGAGATGTTCCTTTGTCGTGAACGAGCATCGTCCGGTGCTGACGGGGAGAGTCGGCACCGGACGCTGCTCGATCGAAACTGGTTCAGATTTCCGCTGCTACGAGCGGCGGCGGCGGACGGCGATTGCTCCGCAGGCAGCCAGCCCGATCAGGCCGAGTCCCGCAATCGCAATTCCGACGTGCGGACCTGCAGTCTCGTCAGCTGCGCCACCGTCGATAGAGGTCGGACGCTCACCCGTCGGAGCCTTCGGGGTCGTTTGCGTGACCACACGCGGGGTGGGTACCGCAACCGTGGTCGGAGCGGGAGCAACCGGCACTCCGGGGATCACCGGAATGATCGGGATAATCGGAATGATCGGAACGATCACGTTGGGCTTGGTGGTTGTCGTCGGAACAGTCGTCGACGGCGTCGTGGTCGGAGCTCCCGGCGTCGTGGTCGGAACAGTCGTGGACGGCGTTGTCGTCGGAGCCGCATCGAAGGTCACCGTCGCATCACCCTGGAGCTTGGCCGGGGTGACGGTGTTGAACGTTGCAAAAACCTGGCACTCGGCGCCGGCGTTGTTCCAGTGGATGCTTTCGAACGAGCTGGGTGCGCCGGCGACGGATACCTTGACCGCGCCTGCACCCGGGGACGTGACGCACAGCGCCACGTCAGTCGGATCATTGCCCTCACCGGTGACAACCAGGGTGTTTCCGGTCAGCTTCACATTTGCGTTCGGCTCACACAGTTCCAGAGTTGCGCCTGCGGGAGCGCTCACGGTGAGTGGCTTGCCGTACATGTTGGTGGACACCGTGAACGTTGCCTTGCCGCCGCTGGCGAGAGTGCCACTGGCCGGGTCTGCGAGCGAAATACTCAGGGCGGGTGTCACATTCATGACCCCGAGAATCCGAGCCTGCTCAGCCGGACCGAGATCGGCGTCGCAATCGACTACGGCGTTCGTTTCCTCGAGATAATCCTTGTCCGATACACACCAGATAAGAAGCTGACGATTTACCCTGTTCGCAGCCGTCGAATCATCAGCGACGCCACCCGGCGTGAACGGGTGGGGATTCTGAATCAGGTAGCTGATGAGCAGTTCCTGTTCCTGAGTCAGACGATCGTTGCCGCCGACCGGAAGCGTCGGTCCTACTACGTTGAACTGCCCGCCATCGCTGTAGCCAGGCTCGCCATCAGGCGAGATCTCATCACACGTCTCTTCCTTCATGTCGGTGCAGTACATCCACTCCGACTGTGGACCACTGGCCTCGGGGACGTCGCGCACACCACAGATAGGCGCAGGTGACCGCTGGTCGTTGTTGTAGTACAGCGGCACCACATTTCCGGCGTTGTAGTAATCCAGGCGCACACCATCGATAACCATGTCGTCCGCGTAGGGATAGTCAGCGGACGTCTGCGTGCCTTCGCACATCGGCGCAGTGAAGGCGGCCGCCGACGCCGGCGCAGCTGTTGCCGGCCCTGCCGAACCGGCGACAATTCCACCGACCAATGCAAGCGTCGACACAGCGGACACGGATGCCAGCCCGACCTTTTTCCGCCGCACCACGGCTGATGACGATGACGATGTGTTCATGGACGATCTCCTCGAGAAGTAACAGTTGGGGCACCCAGCAGGCCAACATGGCATTAGCCATGTGATTGCCAACACAGTTCGACGATTGAAACTTGCTGCGCGCTTGCTGTCAAACGTCACTATTCGGCGGAAAGCGCTCATAGCGTCGCAAAACAGCCAAAAGGTTTGTTATGTGACACTCTGTCACAGATACACGGAGAAACCGGCGATACGCTGCGCATTTATCCACAAGGTCGAACAGTTCCCGAAACGATTTGCCGACCCGGAAGAAAATCGTCACAAATTCAACAATCGGCACAGTTACAAGACGATAGCTGTGCGTACTGATAGCTGAATGGTGACAAATCAACCAAACGACTATCTGTTGATCGACACCCGGCACGTCGCGATCCCATAGCGCACGCGGCCCGAGAATGAATGGAATCACGCAATTCGACCCGCACCATTCGCGTGCTGCCGCCCGGTACCGACGTGCGCAATGTCTACGCCGACCGCACGAAATCAACCAGACAACCGTAATCTTTCCGACTAAGGACTGACCGGTCTGAAGGGTGCTCGGCTCGACTTGTCGCAGAGCTAGGTACCCACTGTCCACTTTGCTCCAGAAGGAGATCAAGCGATGCCCGAAAACGCTGGGCCAATGACGCCTCTTCAGATCAAGAACGCTGCGGCAGATTTGATGCCTGCGCTTCGATCGGAATTGATCGAACTGGTACGAATACCGTCGATCGCGACCGATGGCTATCCCGCAGCACCACTCTTCGAAGCCCACGATTTCATCGTGTCGCTCTTGGAGAAATCCGGGGTCACCCAGATCGATCGTCTCGAAATTCCGGGTAAGACGGCACCTGTCATCATTGCGACCATTCCGGGTCCGGTCGGGACGCCCACGGTCCTCATGTACTCGCATTACGACGTCGTTCCCGCCGAAGACCTCGAACTGTGGGACACACCGCCCTTCGAGCCCACCGAACGCGACGGCGCGCTCTACGGCCGCGGGACGGCGGATTCCAAGGCAAACGTGATCGGCATGATCGGGGCGCTTCGCGTCTTCGACGGAAAACCGCCTGTGACAGTCAAACTCGTCATCGAAGGCCAGGAAGAATTCGGCAGCCCCTTCGACAATTATCCGCCCGAAGCCCCGGAACTCTTCCAGTCCGACGCCATGGTGATCGCCGATGTGGGAAGTGTTCGCCCCGGATCACCCACCCTGACCGTCGCATTGCGCGGATCCGCCCAGGTGATCGTGGAACTGACCACTCTCGGAGCCGACAAACACAACGGCCTCTACGGCGGCGCCGCTCCCGACGCGCGCCTCGCGCTCATCCGCGCACTGGCATCGCTGCATGACGACAACGGTGATGTCGCCGTCGACGGTCTGCTGCGCGAGGAATGGACGGGAAGCAGCTACACCGACGAAGAATTCCGCACCCTCGCCGAAGTACGTGACGGACTCCCCCTCCTCGGCACCGGCGGAATCGGTGAACGAATCTGGTCCGGTCCGGCGATCACCGTCACCGGAATCGACGCACCGCCCGTCGACGGCGCAGTCAACGCCGTCGCGAGCACCGCACGCGCAGTGATCAACCTGCGCGTGCATCCGCGTCAGCCTGCATCCGAAGCGCAGGCAGCACTGGTCCGGCACTTACAGGCACTACGCCCGTTCGGCCTCGAACTCGACGTCAAAGCCGGAGAAACCGGGGACGGCTTTGCTGCAGAACAGGGCGGCCCCGCATTCGACGCGGCCATGTTCGCGCTCTCGGAATCCTGGGACGGCGAAGCCGGACAGATGGCCGGCGGCGGTTCCATCCCGATCGTGATGGCTCTCGACACTGCCGTGCCCACCGCCGAGAAACTGCTCTTCGGCGCAACCGACGGGTACGCAAACATTCACGGCCCCAACGAGCGTGTGCTTCTCGACGAATTCGAAAAGGCCGTTGTCGCGAAAGCTCTGTTCTTCCAGGAGTACGCCCGCACATTCGAAGGAAAGAAATGAGCACCAAGACCGAAGAAGGCGCCGCGCACACCCCGGCGAAGAAGAAGTTCGAGTTTCCCGGCGCCGTCACGATGCTGGCCATCGTCACGGTACTGGTATGGATTGCCGCGCTGTTCATTCCGGCCGGACGCTTCGGTGTCGACGTCGACGGATCACCCGTCCCCGGTAGCTTCGAAACCGTCACGTCCCCGCTGACTTTCTTCGAACGCATCCAGCAGCTGATTCTCTCCCCCGTCAACGGCCTCTACGGTGTTCAGGATCCACTCACGGGATTTGTCGACACCGATAACATCGGTCGGCTTTTCGGATCTGTCGGTGTCGTTCTGTTCATCATGGCCCTCGGTGCATTCATCTCCGTCAGTTTCGCCACTCGCAGCCTCGAAACCGCTGTCTCGCAACTAGCTACCAAGCTCAGCGACAAGGGTTGGCTGCTCATCACCGTCATCATGGTGCTGTTCTCGCTGCTCGGATCGACCATGGGGTTCTCCGTCGAGACGTTCGGCTTCTACGCGCTCCTCATCCCCCTGATGACGGCTCTCGGCTACGACCGCATGGTCGCGGCGACGATGATCATCCTCGGCGCACTCGTCGGCAACATGGCGTCGACCGTCAACCCGTTCTCGATCGGCGTCGCGTCCGGTGAAGCCGGCGTCTCCATCGGCGACGGTATCGTCCTGCGCGTCATCCTGTGGATCGTATTGACCGCAGTGGCAGTGGTATTCGTACTTCGCTACGCCGCCAAGGTGAAGAAGGATCCGGCCACCTCGCTCGTCGGATTCGACATCGACGACGACGAGGAAGAAGAGGCAGCACCACCTGTCGACATCGACAGCAAGCTGACCGGAATTCAGAAACTGGTCCTCGTCATCACCGGACTCACCTTCGGTTTGATGATCTTCTCCGTCATCCCGTGGTCGAGCATCTTCGGCGGTACCACCGGGCCGGCCGAGTACGACGCGTACCACGTCACCGCCACCGAGCCATACTGGTTCGAATTGAACTGGTGGTTCCCGCAACTGGCGATGCTGTTCATCCTCGCAGCCGTCCTCGTCGGCATCGTCGCCAAGATGGGCGAGAAGAAGACCGTCTCACTGATCACCCGTGGCGCCGGCGACATGGTGGGGCCCGCCATCGTCATCCTGCTCGCGCGCGGCGTCTCCGTGATCATGACCAACACCGAAACCCTCGACACCATCCTCAATGCGATGGAACAGTTGGTGTCCGGCGCGTCCGCGGGTGTGTTCGCGATCCTCGTGATGCTCGTGAACATTCCACTGGCCTTCCTGATTCCGTCCAGCTCCGGACACGCCACCCTCGCAATGCCACTGCTGGCACCGCTGGGTGATTTTGCCGGAGTCAGTAGGTCTTTGGTGATCACGGCCTTCCAGATGGGCCACGGCCTGATGCTGATGGTTGCACCCACCAACGTCGTCGTTGTCGGTGGACTCGCAATGGCCAAGGTCGGTTACGACAAGTTCCTGCGCTTCGTCTGGCCGCTACTGTTGATCAACTTCGTGATCGTGGTCGTCGTGATCGGCGCCGCCGCGGTTCTCGAGTAGAAATGGGTCAGGCGTGGTCGGCGCTGCGCGCTGCCTGTTCGAGGCGGTCTCGATATTCGGCCCACCACGCCTGATCACCCGGCGCCACGTTGGCGTTGTCGGATCGCAGACCTGCAGCGCCGTCGATCATTTCGCGCACGATGTCGGCGTGGCCGACATGACGATGAATTTCCGTGACGACGTGCACGAGTACCTGGTGCAGGGTGACGTCACGGAGTTTCAGCGGCCACGTCTTCACCTCCCCCGCTGCATCCAGATCCAGATCATTGATCGTGGCATCCGAAAAGACCCAGGTGCGACGGTACGTGTCGAGTATGAAATCCCTGGATTCGTCTGCGCGGGCCCACATATCGACATTGGGCTCGTCCGAGCGCAACCACTGCGGCAGGTCCGGCACCCGGCGTCCGAACACCGGGCCGAAGTACCCGAGTTCCACGCCGATCATGTGCTTGACCAACCCCAGCAGGTTGGTGCCTGTATGCGTCATCGGTCGCCGGATCTCGTACTCCGACAACCCTTCGAGCTTCCAGAGCAAGGCGTCCCGTGCCGACTGAAGGTATCGCTGCAGATCGTCCTTGTCTTGCGCGCTTGTCATGCCTGTCAGTGTTGCACCGATGCCTGCCCTTGCGTGAGATAGTGCGCAGGAGAGCTGATTTCCCCATAACAACTACCGAGTGGAGTGAGCAGTTGACCGCGGTCGAAGATCTGGCCGAAGTGGCGTCGCGGGCCCTCGCGGCCGAAGCCGAAGTACGTTCGGTCCGATGGCAGAGCCGAACTGCAGTGGAAAAGGCTGCGATCGGTGCCCGGGATGTGTTGGACAAGGATCGAGCGGCACTGAACCAACCGACGTACAGCGGCCTCTCGCCGTCACCGCACATGGCCCGCCAACTCGAACTGATCACCCGCCTTCAGCCACCCCTGCCGGCCGACGCCAGCATCGGCGCTGCAGCTCAAGCAGAAGCTGACGCGGTAGCAGCGGTCACCACCGCCCGGATTGCGCTCGAAGCAGCACATCTCGCAGTTCTCGAAGCTCGTGTCGCCGCCCTCGATGCCGGCGACAGTGACGACGTTGCCGCTGCGATCCGCGGCTATGTCCCGCTCGCGGCCGGTAACCCCGCGGTTCGGCACATGCAGGACCTCGGCAGCCGTATTCGCGAGGAATTCCGACACGTATTCAACGGGAAACCTCGATCCATTGCGTTCCGTCTGGGCCTGAGCCTCGGGCTAGGGTTCGCGTATCTGGCGTTCATCCGACTTTTCCAGTGGGACAGCAAGGAAGACCGACTGCCCTATCTGGCTCTGTACGCATTGTCAGGGGTCATCGGCAGTGTGGTCTGCACCAATGCACTGAGCTTCGACGCCGGTCGGGTGCGCGCCGCGCTCTCCGGTGGTACCCGCCTGTGGCATGTGCTGGTCGCCAAGAACATCGTGATGCTGATCCTCGTCGGCGCCGCCGGCTTTGTTCTCAGCGTCGTTCTGTCATGGCGCGCCGGAAACAGCACCGAATTGTTGAAAGCCTGCGGGCAGGTCCTGACCATGATCCTGCTGTGGCTCGGAGTCGCCAACGTCATGTCGGTGAGCTTGCCGTTGCGCGCCGAACCGATTCTCGAACGTCGCTACGACGGCACGTGGAAACCCTTCATGCTCTCCTTCGCCATCTCGTACGGTGTCGGGTTGGTCGTCAATCTCATGCTGTACTGGCGTGTTTGGGCCAAGACGACGCTGCTCGAGCAGATGGGTGGGCCGTGGATTCCGGTGCTCATGCTGGTTGCGAGCGCCGCCGCGACGTGGTTACTCCTGACGGTGCTGGCAGTGCTGCTGGCCGAGCAGCCGCGGTTCCGTCGTGCGTTGCAGCGCGAGATGATCGTCTATCGCGACGCTGCCGAAACCGTGAAAGCGTAGAAACCAGACAGTCGGACTAAAGTTGCAGATGATCATTTCACCAGGCCGGAACACCGACCTCGAAGAAGGAACAAGAGAACTGATGGCCAGTCAAGACCAGTTCGGTCCTATCGAATATGTTGCCGTCGAGTTTCCCGATGGCGCAGTAACTGCCGACGGTTTCGAGCAGTTGCTCGAGATCGTCGACAACGGAACCATCCGCATTCTCGATCTCGAGTTTGTTGTCAAAGCTGCGGACAACTCGCTGCGCGTGGTTCCGGCATCCACGTTCGACCTCGCAGACTTTGATCTGTCCCAGTTCGACGGTGCCGCGTCCGGATTGCTCGACGCCGGCGACATCGCCGCCGTGGGCGAGGACATCGCCGCCGGAAGTGTTGCAGCGGTTCTCGTCTACGAGGAGTTGACTGTGCTCCCCGTTCTGGATGCGTGGGTTCGCAGCGGTGCCCGAGTGATCACCGAAGGTCACATTTCAGTCGACGAACTGGCCGATGCCTTGAATGAAACGGAGAACAACGAATGAGCTTCCTCAGGCGGGCCAGCCGAGTAGCTGTCGCGAGCTCCATCCACGGAAATGTTCAGCGCCGCCAGCGAACTCGCTGGGCAGCAGAAGATCAGGCCAAGGCAGCAGCACAGGCTGTTCCACCGATCCCGGATCTGCCGCCGCTGCCGCCTCAGGTTGCGCCGGCAGCATCGATGGACGCGAAGATCGAACAACTCACCAAGCTCGGTGAGCTCAAAGCCGCCGGCATCCTCACCGACGCCGAGTTCGACGCCCAGAAGGCCCGGATTCTCGGGAACTGAGCGTCACCGTGCTCATCCCCGCCGATTGCGGGGATGAGCACAGCCCTTACTTCGAGACCTCATGCGCGAGCGAACTAGGTGCCAGGGAGAAGTACCGGTTTGACGATTTCCCCCGCGAGAGCGCGCTTTTCGGCGGCATTGATCTCGGAGAGAGGGAAGGTAGTGACGAGGCGGTCGAAGGGGAATTGTCCGGCCTGCCACAGTGCGATCAGGGTGGGGATGAAGGTGTGCGGGTTGGCGTCACCTTCGAGAATGCCGGTGATAGTGCGACCGGCAGTCAGAGCAAGTGGTGCGATCATCAAATCGCCCTGTTGCACGCCGACCAGTCCCAGAGTGCCGCGCAGAGCAAGGGCATCAAGGGTAGCCGCGATGACGGTGGGTAGCCCGGTGGTGTCGAGGCCGTATCGGACTCCGGCCGGAGCAATCGCCCGGATCTGTTCTGTCAGATCACCTGCACCGGGGACGATCGTGTCCGTGGCACCGAGTTCGCGGGCCAGTGCGAGCCTGTCGCTGTTCAAGTCGACAGCGATGATCGGTCCGGCGCCGGCGACCTTGGCGGCCATGACCGCGGACAGGCCGACTGCACCCGCGCCGACGATGACGATGCCTTCACCGGGACGCACCTGGAGCACTTCGAGGACTGCACCGGCGCCGGTTTGAATTCCGCATCCGAGGGGGCCGAGCAATTCCAGCGGCAGTTCTTTGTCGACGACCACGGCGTTACGTGCGTCGACGACCGCGTGGGTGGCGAAGGACGACTGGCCGAACCATCTTCCGGCGACTGGTTTTCCGGCGGTGTCGGTCAGCGGGGTGGAGCCGTCGAGGGCGTTGCCGACGAGGTTGCGGGCCAGGAAGGTGTCGCAGTACGCCGGGTGAGCGTCAAGACAGTTGGCGCAGGTGCCGCAGGAGTCGAAGCTCAGGACAACGTGGTCACCGACTGCGACGGTCTGCACCGCGGATCCGACGGCTTCCACGATTCCGGCGCCCTCGTGTCCGAGAACGATCGGTGGGGTTCCGAACCCTGCTGCGGCCCTGGGTAATACATCGGTGTGGCAGTGGCCGGCCCCGACGATCCGGACAAGGACCTCATGCGGGGTCGGGTCGGCCAACTCGAGGTCCTCGATACTGAAGGGGGTTTCTTCGCCACGGAGGACGGCTGCTTCGATTTTCATTGCTTTCCTGCGTCTTTCGAGTCAGTGGCAGTGGTGAGACGGATCGATTTGGTCTGTCGGCGTTGTGAGCGCCCGTCAGTACAAGTAATCCTCGCCGCTGGCACGGACAGTGATGTCACTGATGCTGATGCCCCACGGTTGATCGATGACGTGAACAACAGCGTCGGCTAGATCGTCGGGCTTGATGAGCCAGTATTCGATCGAGTCGACGTCCTTCTGCTCGGGACGCATGGTTCCCTCGGTCAGGTGACCGATGTTCTCCATGTAGGTTCCGGCACGCTGACCGGTGAGCCCGAGGATCGCTTTCTCGTTGACGATCCAGCTCGCCAGGTTGGTGCCTGTCACGCCAGTTGGCTTGACCGTCGTGACCTTGATCTTGCCCTTGGCCTCGATTCGCAGCGAATCCGAGATCGTGGTGACTGCAGCCTTTGTCGCGCTGTAGACGCCGGAACCGTCGATGCCTGCGTTGCCGAAGATCGACGAGATGTTGACGACCTGGCCACGACCCTGTTCGATCATCTGGTCGTAGACGGCGGAGATTCCGTTGACGACGCCCTTGATGTTGATGTCAATTGCCTTGTGCCACTTCTGCCATGCACGCTCGTGGTCGGCAAAGTAGGCGAGAGGCATAACCCCGGCGTTGTTGACGAGTACGTCGAGCGCTCCGAATTCCGAAATTCCGTGCTGTGCTGCAGCGACGACCTGGTCCATATCGGTGACGTCGGCAACTTTGTAGGTGCCAGTGAACCCTGCTGCCGCGATACCGTCGAACACAGCCTTCAAGCCGGCTTCGTTGATGTCGACGCCGACGACCTTGGCACCCTGCGCTGCCACCTTCTCGGCGATGAGCTGACCGAACCCACCGCCCGCGCCGGTGATGAGAATGACCTTGTCCTGCAAGTATTGAGACATAATTTTCCCTTTTCTTCGAAAGCGTGAGTTCTGTGTGGATCACACCGAAAGTTCTGTGTGGATCACACAATGTCTTCTGTGTGGATCACACAATGTTGATGGCATCGAGGACCACCGCGACGGTCTTCCGATCGCCGGAAACATCGACCGCGGACCGCCATGCAGATCGGGTGGTCCCCCATCGCAGGAAATCGGTGGCCTGGGTCGTCGCGATGTTCTCGGGCACGTCACCGGTTTCGGTGACGGTGACTCCTTCGCCACCACGGGCCAGGACGAAAGTGCGCTCGGTGGCACCGGTGAGTCGAAGTGCCACAGGCGATGTCAATGCGGCGGCGACGGCTTCGCCGCACATCTGTGGGAGTCCTGAGACCATCCAGTCGATCGCCGGATCGATAGCTGCCGCCACGTCGATATCGCCGTGAGAGATCGGTCCGAACGGCGCCAGCAGATCCGACGTCAGATGAACGAGATGGTCGAACGACACCGCGTCGCTGAGCTGATGCAGACGATAGGTCCCGAGGTCGAGCATCTCGAGTGCGTTGTCGCGAAGCTCTTCGCCCTGCAGCGCGGTTAGCGTCGCGAGACCTGCTGCGGACTGTTCCCGGTAGTAGTCCAGAATCTGCTCGTGCGGTAGATCTGCGCGCTCGCGAACAGCAGCGTCGTTGAGCCGCTCGGACATGCCACTGGGGTTCGGCGGGAACACGAGGTCCGGATCGGCGATGAAGTTGAAGAAGAACGCCATGTGGCCAACGAGGTCGTGAATGCGCCAGCCGTGGCACGCACTGTCGGCTTCCCATTCGGCGGTCCCGAACTGCTCGGCGATTTTGACTGTGTTTTCTGCCAGCGCGCGGGCGCCGGCGAGTCCTGCGTCGGACATGATGACTCGATTCTCAAGAGGATGCGAGGAAGATGGATTTGAGCTGCTGGTACGACGCGAGTCCTTCTGGACCGAGTTCGCGGCCCACACCGCTGGCTTTGACTCCACCGAACGGTGAACCCCAGTCGAGGTTGAAGGTGTTGACGCCGAACGAGCCTGTCTCGACGCGTCGGGCAATTTCGATTCCGCGTTCCTCGTCGGAGGTCCACACCGTCCCACCGAGGCCGTACTCGGAATCGTTGGCAAGTGCGAGCGCATCATCGACGTCGTCATAGGAAATGACGGACAGCACCGGCCCGAAGACCTCCTGCCGTGCGATTGTGCTGGCGTTGTTCACGTCGGCGAACACGGTGGGCTCCACAAAGAATCCCGTGTCGAGATCGGTAGGACGTCCACCACCGGTTGTGATGGTTCCGCCCTCGGAACGACCCTGCTCGATCAAGGACAGCACGCGATCACGTTGCCTTGCGCTCACCATGGGGCCGACGAACGTCGACGGGTCCATCGGATCGCCGACCTGCAGGCCCGCCGCCATGGCAGTGATGGCATCGATGTAGGTCCGACTGTGGCTGCGCGGGACCAAGATTCGAGTCGACATGTAGCAGGTCTGCCCGCTGTTGAGCAAAGATGCCGTCGCGAGACCGGTAACCGTCTGCTCGACATCCGCGTCGTCCAGCACCAGGGCTGCCGACTTACCGCCCAACTCCAGGGTGACGGGGCGAAGCATTCCGCCACACACCTCGCCGATGTGTCGACCGGCTGCGGTGGATCCGGTGAACGCGACCTTGTCGATCCCAGGATGCGCCACGAGATACCGGCCGATCTCCGGTCCACCCGTCACGACGTTGATGACGCCCGCAGGAAGGTCGGCCGCAATGGCAGCTTCAGCCAATACGTAAGAGTCCAAAGTAGTTTCGGGCGACGGTTTCAATACGACGGTGCAACCCGCCGCTAGAGCCGGAGCGATCTTGAACATCGACAGCACCGCAGGGAAGTTCCAGGGCGCGATGGCAGCGACGACGCCGATGGGCTCGCGCCGCACGATCGTCTTGCCCGGCATCGGTTGGCTGACGCGTCGTTCCTCGGGGGGCGTCGACTCGGCGAGGTTTGCGTAATAGCGCAAGAGTTGGACGGGTGCGGCGCCCTCGGCGAATCGGGCGAGCCCGATGGGCATGCCGTTCTGGTGAGTGACCGTCGTCGCGCGGTCCTCGGCTCGTTTCTCGAGTTCGTCGGCAAATCTGCGAATGGCGTCTGCACGTTCGGTGGGGGAAAGTTCCGCCCAGTCGCTCCGCCGCAACGCGTTTCGAGCCGATGTCACCGCCGCGTCGACGTCCGCCGTCGTTGATGCGGGGAACGAACCTATCTCCTGCTCGGTGAGAGGTGAGACAACCGGGATGGTTTCCGAACTGTCCGGTGTCCTCCACACTCCGTCGATGAACAGAGCGGTGTGGTCGGTGCGCGATGTCATTTTCTGGCTCCTCCGAGGATGGCGTTCGACGTTGAACAAGTCATCTGTGTCGATCATCACTGTCCACGCGAGGATTAAATTGACTTCACGCGCCAATTTATTTACATTTCGACACATGGCGGATCTCATCAGTGCTTCGTCGTTGACACGATTGCCCGAGCTGATCTCCGAACTCGGGGGTGATCCCCACGAGTTCTGTGACCGTGTGGGCATCGATCCGGCCATGATCGGCACCTACGACAGCTTCGTTCCGTTCAGTGCGTTGTCCACCTTGCTCGGACAATGCGCACAGGAGCTTGGGGTTCCGGATTTCGCCCTCAGGCTTGCGAGCAGACAAGACCCGGACATCCTCGGTCCGGTGGCCATCGCGGCCCGCAGTGCCGAGACGATCGGCGACGCGTTGCACGACGTCGCCCGCTATGCCCACGTGTACAGCCCGGCGTTGGCCGTCGATCTGACGATCGGCGACACCGACGTGTCCTATGGACTCGACACCGTGCTGCATCGACTGCCGTACCGTTCGCACGTCGTGGAACTGGCGATGGGAGTGACGCTCCAGACGTTCAGGATGATGGCGGGCCCGGATTTTCATCCGACGCACATCTCATTCCAGCATCCGCGCATCTCCGAACTACACAGGTACATCGAATATTTCGGGTGCTCGGTCGAGTTCGGCTCAGACCGGAATCTGTTGACCTTTCCGCGCGGAGTCATGCATCGTCAGCTGCCCCGGGTGGATCCGTTGGCGTACGGCGTTGCTGTGCGGTTCATGGCGGGTCGAGATCCGAATGTGGCGTTTTACGACGCGGTGTCGGCGTTGATCGTGCGGTCCCTGCCCGCAGGCGTGGCCACACTGAAGCAAGTCGCGACATTGATGATGCTGCACCCGCGAACACTGCAGAGACGGCTGGCCTCTGAAGGCAGAACTTTCGAATCACTCGTCGATGATTCGCGGCGCGAACTCGCTCTCAGCCTTCTCGCCAACCCGAACGTCCCGGTCTCCGCAGTGTCACGGCAACTTGGCTATTCCGAACCGAGCACCCTGACCCGGAGCTGTAAGCGGTGGTTCTCCACAACGCCACTCGCGAAGCGGAGGGAATTGACCGGGCGCAGCAGTTGATTGCGTAGTTTGCACAGCGACACAGGAATGGAAATCGTTTCCATTACTATGTCTGCCTGACCACCAATGCTGGAATACCCGCCTGTAGCGACTCAGTCGACTCCACCGAATGAAGCCACGTCGGTCGCGCAATCGGAGACTGACGAATGACGTCCACGGTGCGCGCAGCGATCATGGCTGTCGCAGCCGATTGACTCCGGCCGGACGCCCACAGCGTCGGGCCGGTTTCGGTGCGGGCCATGACAATCCAGCGATCCGAACCCCACATCTTCTTGGGAACTACTTTCTGCAAGGGCGGTGCCCACGTCATCGCGGCCAAACCGAGCGTCGCCGCCGAGGTATCCAGACGCAAGTAGGTTCTCACCGGCACGCCGAGATCACGCGTCAAAGCATGTTGATCGGAGAAGTCCGCGCGCACCGCTGGACCCTTGCGGTAGCCAGGCGCCTCGGCCGGGACGTCGAATACCTTCATTCCCGTGTAGTTGCGGACGAGTTCACCGCTCGGATCACGAAACCTGGTGCCCAACATTCCGTACGTCCACGCCGTGGCTGCGGGGCCGTGAAGTTCGCCGCCGCCAAGACCTACCATGATGTCCACCGGGCCGCTGCCGAGTCGATGTGCCTCCGCCGCAAGAACACTGGTCAATCCCGGCGCTAATCCGACACCCAGCAGCACGGGACCGTCGACGTTTTCCAATGCATCGCAGTACGCCGACGTCGCAGTGATGTCCACAAACGTAGCTCCACCGCGAACTGCTTGCTGCGCCAACCGGACGTCTTCGAATCCCGACGCGTTGACCACCACGTCGTAGCCCGATACGGCCCGAAAGTAGGCGTCCTGATCGGTCAGATCGACAGCCACGTCGGCGCGAGCGGCGTTGCGCCCGGCAGAAAACGCTGACACGGCGGGGTCCGTACGGAACTCCTCCATCAGCGGGACACCCACTGCGCCATAGCCGCCCAGAACCAGGACCTTCATTTTCTTGTTCCCTCCGAGTAGCTGGAGCTTCACTCTAGAGCTAAACTCCAGCGCATGGTGGGGGTAGAAACAGTGGCACAGGCGACCGCACGATCGAAGATCATCGCGGCGGCGCGGCATGTCTTCGTCAATCCGGGATACGCGGCAGCGACTATCAAACAACTGGCCGACGCGGCCGACGTTTCGGTCCAAAGCGTCTACTTCGTGTTCGGCAACAAGCCGAGCGTATTGTCGGCGCTGCTGGAAGTCGAGGTCGCCGGCGACGAGGCTCGGATAAGCACTCTGGATCGGCCGTGGGTGGCGGCAGCACTCGGTGCGCCACATCCCCTCGGACAACTACGCATTCAGGTTCATCACGGGCGACTCATCCTCGAACGAACCGCAGACATCCTGCTGGCCTTGCGCGCCGCCGCATCGGCTGACGAGGACGCGGCACTGCTGTGGCAAACCAATCTCGCTCAGCGGAGAACCGTACAACAGCACCTCATGATCGGGCTCGTGGAGAAAGACCCGTCCGTCGATCTCGAGACCGCGATCAACGTCGCCCTCACTTTGACGAGTGCCGAAACCTATACCGATCTCGTGGTCGAGTCGGGGTGGACCGGAGAGCAATACGAAGAATGGGTGGTCGGCACACTTGCCTCCACCCTCGGCCTGGACCAAGCGAAGAAGTCCAGGCCGCGCCGCGTGTGATCAGGCGTTTGGTTTGTCCAAGGTATGACGCGGGTTGTTCCACAATCGCTCTGTCAGGTCGTGGAAAACTGCCAGAGTGATTGTGTCGTCGTCACGCCGAAGCAACGATTGACTGACCGTCGCGCGAACCAAAGTGCTGTCGGCGTGGACAAACTCCTTGATCGAACCCGGCTCGGAACTCAACTCGCGGTGAGCCTGCTCCGCACTGACGTCGTCGGCATCCTTGTCGTACATGATGTCCTGCAGACGCAAGGCGGCGACGGCTTTCTTCGGGTAGCCGAGCATGTCGGCAAAGGACGGATTAGCAAAAACAATGCTGCCGTCGCGGTGGACAGCCACCACCGGGACCGGCAATCTGTCCAGCAGGATCAACGGCGGCATCTGCTCGAGATCTGCGATCGGTGATTGCGTCGGCGGCGCAACATTGCGGCGGCGTTCCATAACACGTCCTCTCATGTTGCCCAGTCGCAACAGTCTAGCGTCCCAGCTATCTGTCGGTTGACTTCCGGTTGGGGAATTTCGACGGTCACTGGAGACCACGCCCCCGCAGTCAGGCCGCGAATACCTCCCGATCGACTGTCAGGGATCCATCAACCACACGATAAACATTATCCATCCGATGCAGGTGTCCGCGGTCGTGTGTCACGAGAAGAGTTGCAGCA
This sequence comes from Rhodococcus sp. WS3, assembly GCF_003797085.1. Lineage (NCBI taxonomy): Bacteria > Bacillati > Actinomycetota > Actinomycetes > Mycobacteriales > Nocardiaceae > Rhodococcus > Rhodococcus sp. WS3. The sequence continues at coordinate 2,702,001 of NZ_RKMA01000001.1, read as the reverse complement.
TTGTGTTCTCGCACGACTCCGATGATCAAATCCATGACCGCCGCGCCACGTTCCTGATCGAGCGCGCTCGTGGGCTCATCCACCACCAACAGTTGCGGATCGTTCATCAAGGCGCGCGCGAGATTCACACGCTGACGCTGACCACCGGACAGTTGCCCTGGACGCTTCCCGCTGTGATCTGCCAATCCAACCGCATCGAGCAAATCCATCGCTTTCGCTTTCGCAGCTTTGCGACGCGCCCGCGACGTGAACACGGACTGCCCCAGATGCGCCATCACCTCGAGCTGTTCGAGCGCCGTCAACGACGACACCAGATTGGATTGCTGGAACACGATGCCGATGGACGTGCGTCGTAGTTCGGACGCGTCGCGGCGGCCGAGTGTCGCAAGATCCGTGGCTTCGCCGCCGGTGCGCAGGTAGACGTGGCCTGAGTCCGGGCGAATAAGCGTCGACGCCACCGCGAGCAGGCTGGATTTTCCCGAACCCGACGGGCCGGTGATCGCGGCAATCTCCCCGCGATCGAGCCGCAGGGACACGTCGTCGAGAGCGGTGACGCGGGATTGTCCGTCGGGAAATGTCAGGTTGACGTTTTGGATGTCGAGAACGGTGCTTCCGGCTGCAGAGGTCATCGCGAACTCCCTAGTGCTGTGAGCGGATCAGTGGTGAAGAGGAATCGAAGAGCAAACGCGGCGCCGAGCAGGCCGAGCCCGATGAGCGCCACTGCGGGCACCAGAGTTGTGGACGCGTCCAATACGAAAGGCATCGAATCGCCGATCACCGAACCGGCGATCGCAGTCAAGCCGATTCCGAGCGAAACGCCGACAACAAGCACGATGAACGCCTGGCCAAGCGCGTCGCGGACCAAGGAACCCGACGTCGCGCCGAGCGCTTTCAACGTTGCGATATCCGGCATGCGCTGGATCGTCCACACCGTGAAGAATGCGCCGATCACGAGAGCCGAGATCGCGAGCAACATCACCGTCATCAAGGTCAACGACCCGTTCTCGGACTTGTACGACCCGATGGCATCGAGCGAGCCGGTCACCGTCGTCGACGTTGTTGATGCCGCATCGTCGATTGCCGAAGGATCCGACGCGCCGGATACAGCCAGAATTGTTGCTACCCCGCCGCGCGGATTCAGGTCCTGCCAATCCGCGAGTGTCGTCCAGACGACGGGAGTGTGGCTGTACCAGTCATCGCCGCGAACTGCGCTGACGGTGAACTCCCCGGAGCCGATGCTGACTCGGTCACCGTCGGCTGCGCCCAAGTCCCGGGCGGCGCCCTCGCTGAGGACCACCGTTCCCGGAGCGTCGGGCGTCCGGTTGCCGAAACCGCCGTCAGCGCCGAACAGCGCCACCGACTTCTGGTTCGAGCCCACCACACCGGCCTTACCGCGGCCGATGCCGACGGGATCCACAGTCTGTGCGCCTGCCGTCCAGGCTGCGAGTTGATCAGCGGTGAGTGCCGATTCGTCGAACGACGCACCCGCCCCGGTATCGGCGAACACGACGGTATCCGCCGTCATCGACTCGATGGCAGAAACATTCTGATGGCGTAGCCCGGCGGTCAAACCGCTGAGAAAGCTGACCAGCAGTGCAACCAACAGAACCACCGCCGAGATCAGCGCGAAACGACCTCGCGCTGCCCGTAAGTCCTTCATTGCGACAAACACTGTGAATTCCTTTCCTGTGCTTGCCTCTACACTCCCGCTGATCCACACTCTTTCCATCGCACCTCGGACGGACATCGCGGCCAACCGAAGTAGGACCCGCGATTACAACTTTTGATGGATGGCGCGGCGCCGAACCTGGTTAAGCTGGGCGAGATGCACCGATCACCGCTCACACCTGTCTTTGCCGGCCTCCAACTCGGCCTGCACATACTGGTTGTTGCGCTGGCCGGCGTTGTTCTTCTGAGGGCGATCGTCGACGAAACCGCGGCGACGCCGTACATCATCGCCTTGACGGTGATCTTCACCGCGATCTACCTGTTCGGGGTGGTCAAGCGCCTGCGCGGGAATGCCGCGCGCTGGTGGCTGGCCCTGCTGACCCTCGTGTGGATAGTTCTGATGGCGCTGTCCGCCGAGGCTGCCTACCTCGTTTTCGGTCTGTTCTTCCTCTACGTTCATCTGCTACGACGCCCGTGGAGCCTGGTTGCGGTCGTGAGCGCGACGTCGGTCGCGGTGATCGGAACAGGTCTGCACCGGGGATGGTCCATCGCGGGGGCAATCGGTCCGATGATCGGCGCCGCTGTCGCGGTTGCCATCGGACTCGGCTATCAAGCGCTGTACCGGGAGGCCGCCGAGCGCGGTCGCCTGATCGACGAGTTGATGAACACGCGTGAGGAATTGGCGTCGACGTCACGAGATGCCGGCAAACTTGCAGAACGCGAGCGACTGGCCGCCGAAATTCACGACACTGTTGCACAAGGTCTTTCGAGCATCCAGATGCTGCTGCATGCCGCAGAACGCGCCGATCCGAACAGTCCCGCCGTGCGTCAGATCAGCCTCGCCCGCGAAGCTGCAGCAGACAGCCTTGCCGAAACCCGGCAACTGATAGCGGAATTGACACCCGCAGCGCTGGATGGTCAGTCGCTGTCCGACGCACTTGGCCGAATCTGCGAGCGCGCATCCAGCGCTCACATCGAGGCCCGTGCCGTAGTCGAAGGCGAGCCGATCGCGCTACCGATGCCGCTAGAGGCAACCCTCGTCCGGATCGCTCAGGGCGCGGTGGCGAACGTTCTGCGCCACGCCCACGCCACTCGAATGGCCGTGACACTCACGTATTCCACGGACACCGTCAGCCTCGACATCGTCGACAACGGTGTCGGCTTCGACATCTCGGTTCTCGACCACGGGCCAGCCGAATCCTTTGGACTCAACGCGATTCGGCGACGCGTCCAACTCCAGGGCGGCACCTTCGACATCGAGTCGGAGCCAGGGCACACTGCAGTCACCGTGACCTTCCCCCTCGAGATCGGCGACGAATGATCCGTTTACTGCTGGCCGACGATCACGCCATCGTGCGAGCCGGTTTGCGCGCTCTCCTCGAGAGTGAACCCGACATCGAAGTGATCGGTGAAGCGGGAACCGCCGAAGAGGCCATCGCATTCTGCGCCACCACACCAGTCGACTTGGTACTCATGGATTTACGGTTCGGCCCTGGAAAATCAGGCGTCGACGCCACCCGAAGTGTCTGCGCACTGCCTGACCCACCTCACGTACTTGTGGTGACGAATTACGACACCGATGCGGATATCCTCAGCGCCGTCGAAGCCGGAGCCAGCGGATACCTACTCAAGGACACTCCGCCGCCAGAACTCCTCGCGGCGGTCCGCTCTGCCGCTGCGGGCGACAGCGTTCTTTCTCCCGCAATCGCATCCAAGTTGATGACCCGGGTCAGAAAACCCGAAACCAGCCTCAGTCCACGAGAAATCGAGGTTCTGAAGCTGGTAGCGGCCGGAAAGTCGAACCGCGAAATCGGCAAGGAACTGTTCCTCAGCGAGACTACGGTCAAATCTCACCTGGTCCACATTTTTGGCAAGCTGGGCGTGAAGTCACGAACCTCCGCGGTCGCCCGGGCTCGGGAGTTGGGCTCGATCTAACCTGTCCGAAATGCCTCTTGATTCGAATAGGTGTTCGAGTATAATTGAGGTCACGGGTGGGGAGGCCTTGATGACGACGGTTTTCGATTCAACTGTGGTGGGGGATGTTGTAGCCGGTCCGGCGGCGGGTGTGCGTGGTAGGTTGTGGCGGTTGCGTCCGTCCGAGGTTCGGGATGTCGCTGTCTGTGTGTCTGCGGAAATCCTTCGGTTGGAAGCGATTCGGGTTGCCGCGGTCGACGAGTTGGCGCTCAATCCGGATGAGCAGGTGCTCTGCTACCGCGGTGTGGGTCGGTGGTTGGCGGCGAATACGATGCTGCAGAACGCGGCCGGCAACAAGATCGCCGCCCTCGGCGCCGCACTGCGGGCGTTCCCCGACATTGCTGCCCAATTCGAGGCCGGCGACCTCTCGCTCGATCATGCGGCAATGATCGCCGCGTTCTGTGAATCCCCACCAAAAGGTATGCCGGAGAACGCTCTACCGTCCTGCATGGCAACACTGCTCGCTGCGGCATCCGGTGTGGAGGCGACCACTATCAAGCTGCGGTATGCGATTGCGGTTCTGGAGCGGATTTTCGAATCCGACGATGTCCCGCCGGGTGAGGATGATGACCTCAACGTCTTGCGGATTTCGCCGACGTTGAACGGTCGGGTCGCGATCAAGGGCGATTTCGACGCGTTGACCGGTGAAATGTTGTTGTCGGCTCTCTCGGGTTTGTCGATGCCGAAACCGGCCGCGGACGGAACCCCGGATCAGCGGTCGGCAGGCAAGCGCACCGCCGACGCGTTCACGGAACTGATTCGCCGGTATCTCGACAATGCCGTCACTGGCGTTGATGGTGGGCAGCGTCCGCACGTGAATGTGCATATCACCGCGAAAGACCTTGCCGAGCATCGGGAATGCGCCACTATGCGCAGCGATATCGCACCGGATGACGATGAGCCTGATTTCGAGGACCTTGACGTCGGGTACATGCCGTGGTTGGGGCCGCTCAGTGTGAGCCTGACCCGCATGCTCGCGTGCGATTGCATGCTCTCCAGCGTGTTGATGGACGGCAACGGCGCACCGCTCGATGCGACTCCACATAAACGCCTCGTCACGCCAGAACAGCGAACGGCACTGATCGCCCGCGACAAAGGTTGCGCCTTCCCGAACTGCGATGCAGTACCCGCTTGGTGCGACGCACACCACATCAAACCGTGGTCGGTCGGAGGCCTGACGGTGATGGACAACCTCACCCTCCTCTGCCGCAACCACCACCGATTGATACACAGCACCAGCGGGTTCCGCGGTATCTGGGAAGTCAAGATGGGCGATGATCACAAACCGTGGTTCATCCCACCGTCCGCGATCGACCCGAAACAACGACGCCGCCGCTCCACCACCCGCCAGGGCCCCGTCCACCGAGACTGAACCCGATAATCGCGGGATTGTGTCCTCCTTGCGACAGCATCTGTCCCCACATCGACAGGCCGAAACCCTATGGTCGAAGCATGTCTTTCTGCGAGCCCGCCCGCGTCGTATCCGTCGTGTCCCTGACACCGCACATGCGGCGGATCAGCATCGAGGCAGAAGGCGACTGGCATTGGCCGACCGGCGGGCAGGGTGACGAGCGAATCGACCTCGCCTTCCCCAAACCCGGCGAAACAGAGGCGAATTACGAGTTCTTCAACAATCCCGACTACGGCAAAGCCGAACTGGGGACCGAGCCGCCGTGGCGGCACTACACAGTGCGCAAGGTGCACGACGGTGGTCGACGTCTCGACATCGACTTCGTCGTGCACCCTGGCGGTATTGCTGCGGATTGGGCTTTGCGGGCCGAACCCGGACACCTACTCGGCGTTTTCTGGTCCGATAGTTCGCGCTCTCATTACCAAGCCCCGGCCGGCCCACGCTGGCAACTGCTTGTCGCAGACGCAACGGGACTCCCGGGTTTGGGCAGGATTGTCGAAGAACTCCGCGAAGGCGATGTCGCACACGCGATCATCGAGGTCGAAACGGAAGAAGATCGACAGGCATTAGTCACTCGCGGCGAAGTCACGTACACGTGGCTTACGGGGAGTGGTCTCGGAAAGGCGCCGAGCGCACTTTTCGATGCTGTCGAGAAGGTGGAGTTCCCTGACTCCGATTCAGAGAATACCTACGCCTGGGTGGCGTGCGAAAGCGCAACAAGCCGACGAATTCGTAAGCATCTGAGGGAAGTTCGTGGAATCGCCCGCGACAAGCACAATGTTGTCGGTTATTGGCGAGAGGGCGCCGACGGTCATGTCTCCGGCATGAACAGCGAGGACGTTACCGTCGGCGCCTGAGCGCGGTGATCACTCTGCCGAAGTCTCGGCAGGATCTTCAGTGGACTCACCGGCAGATTCTTCAGCGGGCGCTTCAGCCGGCTTCTGGGCCAGCAGTTCGAACAGCGCGCGCCGCGCTTCGGCAAGAATCGCCTGCGCCTGAGCTACCTGCTCGGGTGTTCCGCCAGTGGCTACCGCAACGACGGCGCCTCGGAGAAGACCCGTCTCGGTGCGAAGTGCGGCACTTGCCTCGGTGAACTCCGGGCGTCCGCCACGGCCACCAAATTCTCCGCGTCCGCCGCGCCCTTCAGGGCCGCCGTGACCTCGACGATCAGGGCCGCCACGGCCGCGTCGGCCTTCGAGATTTCCGCCGCGTCGGCCCTCGGGGCGGCCTTCGCCGAATCCGCGACCTTCACCGAATCCGCGGCGTTGACCGCGATCCCGGCGCTGGTGTCCACGTCCGCAGTCTTCGCGGCGTTCTTGCATTTCTAGTTTGTTGTGTGGGGCGTACATGTTGTCCTCCTGGACTGTTTGTGTTTGTTTGACGTATCGACGATATATCGACAATAGATCGAACGCAAGGGTTTGAAGAAAAATTCCTGCCCCGCCCGGGAACGTAGGCTGACATCGTGAATCCCGACCCCGCAGCCCAGGCCGCCGACGTACTCCGACGGATGGCCCTCGACGAAACACTCAAAGAGCGCACGATGGCCGATCCGGCATCCGCAGCAATTGCGCGCAGAGTCGCCGATCGCTACATCGGTGGCGAAACGATGGACGAAGCCTTCGGGCGCCTGCCGGCGATCTTTGCCCGCGGGCATAAGGGCAGCATCGAATACACCGGGGAGAGTGTTCGTGACGCTGATGTCGCGAACGCCGAAACCGACGTGTTTGTCGAACTGGCGGAGCGCATCGGCAAGACGGGCGTCGACAGCACGGTGTCATTCGACCTATCGCACATCGGTCTCGTCGTCGATCCGGAGTTGTGTTACCGCAACGTCGTTCGGCTCGCCGAAGCAACCGAGCGTGCCGGAGCCGAACTGATGATCTCGGCCGAAGGCTCCGACCGTACCGATCTTGTACTCGACATTCACGGCCGACTAGCGGAACGGTTCACTCACGTCGGTGTCACCGTTCAGGCGAGACTGCACCGGACGGCGCAGGACATCGCAACACTCCTCGATCGGCCCGGGCGCATCAGACTGGTGAAAGGCGCGTTCCTGGAACCGGATTCAATTGCATACCCACGCGGAAGTGCCGAGTTGCAGGACGCATACCTGACGTACGCGTCGAAGATCGTCAAGGCCGGACATCTCGTGGCGATCGCAACACACGACCGCGACATCCTCGAAACACTTCGAGCAGAACATGGTTCGGCATTGGCTGCGGAACACGTCGAGTTCGAGATGCTGCTCGGCTTGGGAACCGAGCAACTGGACGCTTTGCATGCCGACGGTTTCACCACTCGCGAATACGTGATCTTCGGGACCGAGTGGTGGCTCTACGTCCTCAATCGCATTGCCGAGGAACCAGCGCGCGTCTACACAGCAATTGCCGACGCCGCAGTCTGATCAAAACATGCAGTGGGGCCGCACTGGCCCCACTGCATGTTCTCCCTACTGCTCGAGATGCATCTTGATACGCGCGAGGGTGGTGTCGATCCCGGCCGCGATGATCTGATCTCGGCCGCGGCCGAGAACTCCACTGCCGGACAGAATCCGCACATATCGGGGCGCAGCCGCAAAGATTTCACGAGTCTCGGTGAGCAGAGTCCCCGTTCCCGACGGCTCGACCAGAAAGCTCCATCGCGCCTTCGACTCAGCTACTTCGAAGGCGAACTTCTGCCCACCAACAACTTCGGTAATGGTGCAGCGGGTACTCCACCGCACCAGACCATGCTTGTTGGTGCCCTTGAATGTTGCGCCCACCGTACCCGGCTTTCCGGAAGTCCAGGCACCACCGGTATTTTCGGGACTGAAGCGACCCATTCCTTCGAGGTCGCTGACCAAGGTCCAGACGGAGTCGGGCGTGGCTTCGATGTAGGCGCTCGAGCGATCCACCTGCACGCCTACCGACCCGGAACCCAGGACATGATCTTGATGGCATGGGGCATGATCTTGGCCCACAGCTTGGCCGGAACTCCGCGTGGCCCACCAAGATTCATGACCCGAGTGGTCGCAACCGTCTGCGGCTCGGTGTATTTGATCAGACCTTCGGCACCGTGACGGCGTCCGACGCCCGAAACTCCCATGCCGCCCATCGGCGCAGCGGTGCTACCCCAGGTAGGTGCGTAGCCCTCGTCGACGTTGACGGTTCCGGCGCGGACTCGTGCGGCAATCGCTTCACCGACGGCCTTGCTTCCCGCCCACACGCTGGCATTGAGACCGTACTCGGTGTCGTTTGCAGCGGCGATTGCCTCTTCGGCGTCCTTGACGGGGTAGATCGAAACGAGGGGGCCGAAAGTCTCGTCGCGGTAGCACTCCGCATCCTCGGGCACGCCGGTGAGGAGTGTGGGCTCGTAGAACAGCGGTCCGATATCCGGGCGCGCCTTTCCACCGGCAATGACGGTGGCGCCCTTCACCACAGCGTCGTCTACATGCGAGGAAATAGCCTTGACCTGGGCTTCGGAGACGAGGCTGCCCATCTCGATTCCGAATTCGTACCCGGCGCCGATGTTCATCTTCTTGACGCGGTCACCGAACATCCGGATGAACTCGGGTGCGATGGACTCTTCGACGTAGATGCGCTCGATGGAGATACACAACTGGCCGGAGTTGGAGAAACACGCGCGCACCGCTGCGTCGGTGACCTCACGCAGATCTGCGCCGGCCAGAACGATCATCGGGTTCTTGCCACCGAGTTCCGCGGAGAATCCGATGAGACGGCGACCGGCCTGCTCGCCGAGCAACTGCCCGGTGGCGGTGGAACCGGTGAACATGAGGTAGTCGGTGTTCTCGACCAGCGTTGTTCCGACAACGCCGCCCGGACCGGGAACAACAGCAAAGAGATCGCGGGGAAGCCCTGCCTTGTAGAGCAATTCGACGCAGGCAAGAGCGCAGTACGGAGTCTGGCTGTCGGGCTTGAGAACAACACCGTTACCGGCGAGAAGCGCGGCAATGGCGTCGGACACCGCCAGCGTCATCGGGTAGTTCCACGGCGAGATGACGCCGACAACACCCTTGGGCTGGTAACGCACAACCGTCTTGGTCAAGCCGGGAAGCATTCCGGATACTCGGCGCGGCCGCAGCAGTTTCGGGGCGACGCGCGCGTAGTGCCGCGCCGTCATCGAAATGTCGAGAACTTCTTCTTGCGCAGCCGCGCGCGACTTGCCGGTCTCCGCCTGTGCCATGTCCATGAGTGCGTCGCGGTTCTGGAGGATGAGGTCGCGGTAGCGATGGAAAATCGCGGCACGCTCGAGGACGGGGCGCTTTGCCCACTCCTTCTGCGCGACGCGGGCGCGAGCGATAGCTGCAAGTGCGTCGTCGGCGGTGCCAACGGGGATGGTCGCCAGCTCCTTGCCGGTGAACACCTCGGTGATGGACTTCGTCGGGCGATCGGCAGCGTTGTCGATGGCGATCAGTTCGGCGAGCCGCGAGAAGGTCGCAGCGGACGGAGCTGGCATTTCGGTACCCCTACTGGTGAGTAGTTCTTGGAGTTACGTATAACTTACCCCGTCGGTGGTGCCGATCACAGTACGGTGTTTTGCAATCATCAGCGACATCACAGCGGCGATCGCGCACAGAGCGCCTGCCACGTAGAAGGCCGCGTCGTACGAGCCGATCTGATCACGCACCAGGCCCGCCAGGAAGGCCACCAGTCCCGCTCCGATCTGGTGCGACGCCAGCACCCAACCGAACACGATGGGAGCGTCGGCGCCGAAGTGCTGGCGGCACAGCGCGACGGTCGGCGGAACCGTCGCCACCCAGTCGAGTCCGTAGAAGATGACAAAGGCGATCATCGGCGGGTTCACCGTGTTCGCGAGGAGCAGCGGCAGGAAGAGCAGCGAGATTCCGCGAAACAGGTAGTAGATGCCGAGCAGTTTCCGCGAGTCCACCCGGTCGGTGAACCACCCCGACGCGATGGTTCCGACCATGTCGAGGATTCCGATCAACGCCAGCAGAGACGCGGCCGTGGTGATCGGCATGCCGTGATCGTGCGACGCTGGGACGAAGTGCGTGCCGATCAGGCCGTTGGTGCTCGCGCCGCAGATCGCGAAAGTGCCCGCAAGAAGCCAGAACACCTTGGTCTTCGAGGCCATGATCAGCACGGAGATTGCACGGCCCCCGGCGCCGCCACGCTGATGAACCGGCGCAGCGGGCGCGACGTAATCGGCGGGTGCACCGTACGGCGTCGTCCCGACGTCCGACGGGTAGTTGCGCAGGAACAACAGCACAAACGGCACGACGGCCAACGCGGCGAACGAGACCGTGAAGGCGACGCTCTTCCAGTCGTAGGTTTCGGCGATCTTTGCCAGGACGGGCAGGAACACCAATTGGCCGGCCGCACCACCGGCTGTCAGGATGCCGGTGACGAGCCCACGCTTCTCGACAAACCAGCGGTCGACGACGGTGGCGACAAAGGCCAGTGCCATCGATCCGGTCCCCAAGCCGACAAAGACGCCCCACAGCAGGATCAACTGCCAACTCGACGTCATGAAGATCGTCAAACCACTGCCGAGCGAGATCAACGCCAGCGCGGAGGTGACAACAGCGCGGATACCGAAGCGCTCCATCAGGGCCGCCGCGAACGGCGAGGTGAGTCCGTACAGGACCAGGTTCACCGATACGGCAGCCGAGATACTGGCGCGTGACCAGCCGAAATCCTCATGTAGGGGGTCGATCAGAATGGACGGTGCCGCTCGGAAACTGGCAGCACCGACCAGCGCCAGGAAGGCCACGATCGCCACCGACCAGGCACGGTGAAAGCGCGGCGGGCGCACCCGCTGTCGGCCCGATTCAGGGAGAGCGATCTCAGAAGTCACAAGAGGATTCTGCTGTACATCGCCAACCCGCGACAGTGGCCAGATCGCCAATATATGAAAGAATCAGGCCATGAGCGGACCGCATCGCGTTGTTGTCCTTGCCCTCGACGGTGTCATTCCCTTCGAGCTCGGCATCCCGGCGCGCATCTTCGGACGCGCGGTCGACGCCGAGGACAAGCCTCTGTACGAGATCCTCACCTGCACTGTCGATGGCCGGCCCGTGCGAACGGATGCCGATTTCAGCATTACGGTCGACCACGGCAGTGAACTACTCGCCACAGCGGACACCGTCGTCATTCCGGCGTCGTACGAACTTGGTCCCGCCTACGAGGACGGTTACCTCTCCCCCGAGTTGGCGGCGGCATTCGAACACATCCGCCCCGGGACACGGCTCGTGTCGATCTGCACCGGCTCGTACGTTCTGGCTGCGGCCGGCCTGCTCGACGGCTTGAGGGCCACTACTCACTGGCGCAACACGGATCACTTCCAGCGCATCTACCCCAAGGTGAAGGTGGACCCCGACGTCCTGTTCGTCGACGAGGGCCACATTCTGACCTCCGCCGGAGTGGCCTCAGGAGTGGACCTGTGCCTACACATCGTGCGGCGCGATCACGGCATGGAAGTGGCGAACACCGTCGCCCGGCGATGCGTCGTACCGCCGTGGCGCGACGGTGGGCAAGCCCAGTACATTCGACGCCCGCTGGCCGACAAACCTTCCGAATCGACTGCCGCCGCTCGGCATTGGGCTCTCGAGCATCTCCGGGAACCGATCACTCTGACGGACCTGGCGAATCGCGCCAACATGAGCGTCCGCACCTTCAGTCGCAGATTCCGCGACGAGGTCGGGACAACACCGAACCGCTGGCTCACCGCTCGGCGTATCGATCACGCCCGCGAACTACTCGAAGAAACCGATCTCTCCATCGACACGATTGCTGCCCGCACCGGATTCGGGACCGCCACATCGATGCGTCAGCACCTCAGTGACACGCTCGGCGTCTCGCCGAGTGCCTATCGCCGCACTTTCCAGGCACCGGGGTAAATCTGCCATTCCCGGCAACTACCCTGGAGGTATGGCTGAATCGACCCGCCCGAATTTCCTCCAGTACTGCGGCTACCTTCTGGGCAAGACACTCCCTGACAAGTACCAGGATTGGGTTCGGAACGATCTGGTCGGACCGGGCGCCCAGGTTCGCTACATCGTTCGTTTCACGGTGCCGGCGACGCTCATCCTCCTGCTGTTTCTCCTGATTCCGGGACCCATTTGGATCCCTCTCGCCATGATGGCGCTACTGCTCATCCCGCTGGCCTATTTTGTCGTGGCGCTCGGCAACATCTACCGCCGTCACCGCCTTCAGAGTCACGGCCTCGATCCCGAACTGATGAACGAGAAAGCCCAGCGCCGCGCCGATCGCACTCGTGAGGACTACGAAAAGCGGCACGGTCGCTGACAGCCCTCACGAGTGCGATCGGCCTAGCGAGGTCAACAAGCCCCGGGGTTCACCTCTCCGCCCGCGAGCATCCTTGTCGTGAAGTCCATCGCGTCGTTGTAGGACGCCGCGATTGCTCCGCGGTGATCGGCACCCTCGTAGGTCTTGAACTCGATGTCCGAGCCCTTGGCGCAGTAATCCTTGACTGCGCCGGACGTACTTGCCACCGAGACAAGAACATCCGTGGTTCCCTGCGCGAACAAGGTGGGCACCTTCGGGGTTACGGTCGACAGTTCCTGCTCGTTCAGGTTTGCTGTCAACGCCGTCAGATCTGCACCCTCACGGAAGATCTGATCAACGGGGACAGTCGGTACCGCACGCACTGCCGCCAGGCACCCCGTCCGGGCAGCCTCGAGGAGCGGCTGGGCCTGATCCGACAGCAAGTCTTCAGGAACTACAGACGGATCAACTGCCTGTACGCCCAGCAGGATGACCGGAACAAACGGCACTCCCCCTGCCATAGCCTGATTTCCCGTAGCAACCATTGCCGGAATCTGGGCCGTGCCGTTTCCGGGAGCTATCGATACCGCACCCTTCAGATTCAGTTCCGGTGCCCGGTCCTTGCCGATCTGAGACGTGAAAGCGGCGGCCTGCCCACCTTGGCTGTGGCCCATCGCAAACCAGTCCTTGCCAACCTGATCGTCCACCTGCCGAGCGGCTCGAACGATATCGGTCACGGTATTGGCAGCGCTGGTCCCGTTCATGTACGAGTGACCGCCGGGGGTACCGAGACCCTCGTAGTCGGTTTGGACCACAACGTACCCACTGCTGACCCACTGGTCGAGCGTCTGGTCGACCACCGACAGGTAGTCGTGAACCGGACCGGCGGGAGTATCCGCCGACGGCGCACAGGCGTCGGCAACTCCCGTTGTGCCGTGTGCCCAACTGATCACCGGCCAACCACCTGCCGGGGCAGGCGTCTTGGGGATAGCAACAACTCCAGAGACGAGAGTCGGTTCACCTGAGGCACTTTGGGACATGTAGGTGATGCGTTCGTTCTTCGCCGCGCTGGGCAGTGCGGCAGATTCGGTGAGATTGTGCGCGGTGATCAGAGTTCCCGGCGACAGTTGTGGTGCCTGCGGATCTCCGAAGGACAATGACCCTTCGGCCGACGCCGGGGCAGCAAAAGCTGCTACTGATGCAGCCGCACACAGTGCCAGAGCTCCACTGGACACTCGGATCAGACGCTTCTTGCGGTCGATCTTCACGAAAACTCCTCCAGATGAGTGAAAGTCAGTGCAGTGAAAGTCAGTGCAACGCAACCGTTGCGCCGATCAAACCTTGTGCCTCGTAGATCTTGGCTGCGACTTCGTCTCGCATAGCCACGAACTCGGGGGTCGAACGGACAGCGGTGTCGACGGGTTCGCGATTGTCACCCTTGAACCACACCTTGCGGTCGTAGATGACGCGACCCGGCCTGGCGCCCATCACAATCACTCGGGTTCCGAGGAAGATCGCCTCTTCCACACTGTGAGTGACGAAGAAGACCGTCTTACGACGCTCGCGCCACAAGTCGAGCAGTTCGAGCTGCAACTTCTCGCGGGTCATGGCGTCGAGTGCACCAAAAGGCTCGTCCATCAGGATAATTCGCGGGTCTGTGATAAGTACACGCGCAATCTGGCAGCGTTGCTGCTGGCCACCGGACAGCTCGTAGGGCTTACGGTCACCATACAACTCCAAGCCGACCATTTCCAGCATCCGATCGGCCTCGGCGGCACGCTCGGCGCGAGGAACTCCCCGCATCTTCAGCCCGAACTCGACGTTCTTCCGCACCGACAACCACGGGTACAGATTTGCTTGCTGGAACACCACACCACGATCCGGGTCCGGCCCCTTGATGTGCGTGTTCCCGACCATGATGGTTCCCTCGGTCGGCGCTTGGAAACCGGCAAGCATTTGGAGGAGCGTCGTCTTGCCACAACCGGACGGTCCGACTACGCAGACAAATTCTTCCGGTTCGAACGTCAAGCTGGTTGGGGCCAGCGCGAGTACCGATTCACCTGAGGTGACGTACTCCTTCCGAACTTCGGTGAGTACGACGCGAGTGCTGAGGTCTGTAGCCGTGCTTGTCATGACTGGCCCACTTTCGTCACGGCGTCCGTGTAGATTCCCTCGGCGTAGGTGCTGCTGGGGCTTACTGCGTCGATGTTTCCCTGCTGCAGCAGGAATTCCGCAGTGCCGAAAAGACTTTGAGTGAATTCGCCGCCGAGGAAGGCGGGGCCGGCTTGCTCCGCCGCCGAGAGGTACGTGTAGCCCGCCAACTGCGGCTTGATGACGTCGGGGGCAATACCGAGTTGAGCAGACATCGATACTGAGGCACCAGCGGGATCGGCGTTGATCCGGCCGGCTGCGTAGTCCTGCAGCTTGGTCCACATGAGCATGAATTCCGGATTGGCGGAGACGAATTCAGTGGTAGCACCCGAGAGATCGAACGTGGGCGCGCCCTGTGTCGCAACATCAGCGCTACTCATGACGATGTGACCGTCGGCCGTCAGCTTCGACAGCGTCGGATCCCACACCCAGGCCGCGTCGATCTGTCCACCCTGCCACGCTCCGAGCATTGCGTCCGGTTTCAGACTCATGAGGGTGACATCGGCAGTCATGTTTGCCGCTCCGAGGGCTGCAAGCAGACTGTAGTGCGACGTACTGCCGAACGGTGTCGCGATTTTCTTGCCCTTCAACCCTTCCAATGTGGTTATCGATGGGTCTTTGACAACGAGCGACTCGGCTTCGCCGATCACGTCCTGGATCCAGACGACCTGCATCGGGATGTTCAGCGGTGCCGACAACGCCATTGTTGCCGGACTCGAACCCAAAGTTCCCAGATCCAGGCTTCCGGAACCGAAGGCCTGCACTACATCCTGCCCCGAACTGAACTTGCTCCACGTGATATCCGCATTGGGCATGCACGCCTCGAGCAGGCCTTGATCCTTGACGATCAGATCACCGTTCGGAATGTCCTGATACCCGATCCGTGCCGACGTAATCACCGATTCATCCACTGTGACAGGACAACTCACTGAGCTGTCCATCGAGCGGCTCATCTCACCTCGACCCGTTTCCACACACGCGGTCAAAGTTGTCCCCAGAGTTGCAGCGGAAACCACCGCGATTGCAATTCGCCTCGACTGACCGGTCATGCCTTACCCTTCCATGGTGCTACGAGTGTTCCGATTGCCTTGATTGCGGAGTCGAGAACAAGTGCGGCGCAACCTATGACGATGATGCATGCGTTTGTGAGTGGTGTATTGAGCTGCGTGCCGGCAAGATAGGCCAACCCGCCGATACCGGGTATGCCGTTGTTGAGTTCCGCGGCCACCACGGTGGTCCAGGCAAAGCCGACTGCGATTCGAATACCGTTGATCACTTCCGGCAGCGTCGACGGAAAGACCACATTCGTCAGTACCTGAGTTCGGCTCGCACCCAGAGCTCGAGCGGCGTTGATCTGATCGACCTTCACCGAGGTGACGCCGTTGAGTGTGGCTATCGCGATCGGTGGGAAGGCAGCGAGGAACAGCAGCCAGATCTTGGAGGTGTCACCGATACCGAACCAGACGATCAGCAGGCCGATATAGCCGAGTGGCGGCAACGCACGCAGAAAGTTCAGGTACGGCTCCACGAAGGTTCTGATCGGGACGGACATCCCCATCGCAAAACCGATCAGCGGACCCACGATCACGGCCGCGCCGACGCCTGCCGCTATGCGCTGACCGCTGGCGATCAAGTGTTCCCAGAGAAAGTAGTTCTGTTCGCCGAGCACTTCGCGGTCGACACCGGGCGCCACCTGATGCCAGGTGTTGGCCCGAATGAACGCATCCCACACCGAACCTGGTGAAGGAAGGAATAATTCGTCGATCACACCGGCTGCGGTAACACCCCACCACGCCACGAGGAACGCAACCAGAGCCGCAATCCGGACTCCGATTGAACGCACCCGTTCCGGTGTGAAAATCGGTGTGCGCTTCTTCGCGGACACTGCGGGCGGAGGAGTAGGTACACGCGTAGCTTCTGTTGAACTCGGTGAAGCAGTTGAACTCGGTGAAGCAGTGGTGGTCATGCCGTCCTCCTGTGCACTCGCTGAGCTGAGGTCTGGTCGCGAGCCAGTACAAGCATCGAGTCGACGTTGACTCGGCTCGGGCGGGTCACAACCCAGGCAACGCATTCCGCGATGTCGTCCGCGGTCAACGGATCGGCGCCGGCGTACACCGCGTCGGCACGCTCCTTGTCGCCACCGAAGCGCACCATGCTGAACTCCGTCTCCACCATGCCGGGATCGATCTGGCAGACACGGATGGGTTCGCCGAGCAGTTCGAGGCGAAGAACCCGAGTGAGCGCTGTCACAGCATGTTTCGCGGCGTTGTACCCAGCGCCGCCGAGGTAGGGCTCGCGTCCGGCAATCGACCCGATGGTGACGACAGTAGCGTTTCCGCTCTCACGAAGGCGCGGGAGAAGCCGCTGTGTGACGCGCAGTACACCGAGTACGTTGACGTCGAACATCGCGGTCCAGTCGGCTTCGTCGGTGTCGGCGATACTGTCGGCTCCCAATGCGCCGCCGGCATTGTTGACCAGCACGTCACACCGCCCGATCGACGCGCAGAAGGCGTCGACCGATTCGACGTCCGTCACATCGAGAGACAGAGCGCGAGCACCTGTTTCACGTGCCAACTCCTCGAGTCGATCCATTCTGCGTGCACCCATCACCACGTCGAAACCCTCTTTGACGAGGTGGCGCACCGTAGCGGCACCGATGCCGCTGCTGGCCCCGGTGACCACGGCAACTGGAGCTTTCATGACGGACATAGTTGTGAACTCCTCGATGAATGATGTTTCGGCCCTGAGAGATCCGCAGACACGAGATCCCGACGGCGGTGAATGAACTGCTCACCAGTGTGCTCGTGATCTGGCCCCCACTCCAGTGCCACCTGCGTGGTGAATTTCTCGGGCCAGTCGTAACGTAGCCGTCTCGTGTTAACGCGAAGGTTCCATCGTGTAACTGGCCCCAGGAGATGCCCTCGAATCTGGATCTGGCGCAGGACCACAGCCATTCCCCATCCTTGAGTGGACTGAAGAAGTTCCAACCCTCGATCAGGAGGTTTCTGCCATGGCAGCTCCCGCAATCAGCACGTCACAACGCACGTACGAGTTGGATCGCGCACACGTCTTTCACTCATGGTCGGCACAGAAATCCTTGCAGCCCATGGTGGTCGAGCGCACAGACGGCTGCTACCTGTGGGACGGCGACGGCAAGGAATACCTCGATTTCTCGTCGCAACTCGTGTACACGAACGTCGGTCACCAGCATCCCAAGGTTGTCGCGGCGGTACAGGAGCAGGCTGCGAAGCTCTGCACCATCGCGCCGGCGCACGCAAACGAGGCTCGGTCCGAGGCAGCGCGTCTGATCGCCGAGATTTCACCCGAAGGAATGGACCGGGTGTTCTTCACCAGCGGCGGCGCAGACTCCAACGAGCACGCAATTCGCATGGCGCGCTTGCATACCGGTCGCTACAAGATCCTTTCGGCGTACCGCTCGTACCACGGCGCTACTGCCGAGACGATCAACCTGTCGGGCGATCACCGCCGGTGGCCGAACGATTACGGAAACTCGGGCGCCGTTCATTTCCACGGACCTTTCCTGTACCGATCCGAATTCCGTTCCGAGACAGAGGAACAGGAATGTGAGCGAGCTCTCGAACATCTCGAAACTCTGATCCGCTTCGAAGGTCCGGCCGCGTTTGCCGCGATCATCGTCGAATCCGTTCCCGGCACCTCCGGCATCATGCCGCCGCCGCCCGGATATCTGAAGGGTGTTCGTGACATCTGCGACCGATACGGCATCGTCATGATCTGCGACGAGGTCATGTCCGGCTTCGGCCGCACGGGCGCCTGGCTGGCAATCGACCATTACGACGTTGTCCCCGATCTCATCACGTTTGCCAAGGGTGTGAACTCCGGTTACGTGCCCCTGGGCGGAGTCATCGTCGGCGAGAAGATCTACAACTCGTTTGCCGAGCGTCCGTACCCCGGCGGCATGACGTACTCCGGCCACCCGCTCGCCTGCGCCGCAGCGGTGGCCACCATCACCACGATGCACGAGGAGCGCATAGTCGAGAACGCAGAGTTCATCGGTCGCACGTCACTCGGACCGGGCCTACGCGCTCTCGCGGACAAGCACCCGAGCATCGGGGACGTCCGCGGTCTCGGAGTCTTCTGGGCACTCGATCTCGTGACGAACCGCGAGACGCGCGAGCCCCTGTCACCGTATGGCGGCACCAACGCCGCGATCGGCCAGACGATGGCCGCCGCCCGCGACGCCGGACTGCTCGTCTTCAACAACTACCACCGCATCCACGTCGTCCCGCCGTGCACCGTGACGCCGACGCAGGTCGACGCCGCACTCGCCATGCTCGACACTGCCCTCGACGTGGCCGATTCCTATTACGACGGTCCCCGGTGACAGCCTCGGCCGTCCACGCCAGTGCGCTCGACGACGCGCGCACGCAACTCGCGGAGGCAGTGGCGGCCCTGGGCTACCCGGACGGCCTGCACCGCATCCTCGGGTCCGCCAGACGTGAGACGACGGTCAGCGTTCCGCTGGTCCGCGACAACGGCGACGTTGAAGTGTTCACCGGATACCGCGTGCAGCACAGCATCGCGCGCGGACCGGCGAAGGGCGGGATCCGGTACAGCGCCGGAGTGAATCTTGACGAAGTGCGGGCTCTCGCAATGTGGATGACGTGGAAATGCGCGCTCCTCGATATTCCGTACGGCGGGGCAAAAGGTGGGGTGGACGTCGATCCCCTGACTCTCTCCCCGGCCGAACTCGAACGACTGACCCGGACGTACACCCAGGGAATCTCACCCGTCATCGGACCGGACAACGATATTCCCGCTCCGGACGTCGGCACCGACGAGCAGACGATGGCCTGGATGATGGACGCCTACTCCGCAACTCGGGGCCGTGGTGTCCCGGGCGTGGTGACGGGCAAACCGCTTGATCTCGGCGGTTCGCTCGGCCGCCGGACGTCAACCTCACGCGGTGTTGCGCACATCGCGTTGTTGGCTCTGAAAAAGGCAGGCATAGAACCGAACTCGGCCACCTCCGTTGTCCAGGGATACGGCAAGGTGGGAGCCGACGCTGCCGACTACCTCGGCGACGCGGGAGTCCGGATCATCTCTGTCAGCGACAGATTCGGCGCGGTGCACAACGCCGACGGATTGAACCTGCCCCTTCTGCGAGCCCACGTCACCGAGCACGGTTCCGTCGCAGGCTTCCCCGGAGGTGAGCAGATCGACCCCGCTGCCGTTCTCGAACTGGATGTCGACCTCCTGGTTCCCGCTGCGGTTGAAGGAGTTATCCACGGCGGCAACGCACATCGCATCCAGGCACGTATTGTCGTGGAGGGTGCAAACGGGCCAACCACCGCCGAGGCCGACGCCGCACTCGAGCGGGCGGGAGTGTTGGTGGTCCCGGACATCCTGGCCAACGCCGGCGGAGTGGTCGTGTCCTACTTCGAATGGGTTCAGGCACAACAGGGTTACTGGTGGACTCTCCCCGAAGTAGAACGGGGACTCGATGATCGGATGACTGCAGCCTGGGCTGCGGTACTGGATCAGGCTGGTGCTACCGGCACCACGCTCCGACGCGCCGCGATGACCCTGGCAGTCGGTCGCGTCGCTCGGGCCCACCGCGCGCGGGGCCTCACTCACTGATCCGGCGAGACTCATCCAGTAGTCGGTGAGCAATTCCTCCAAGCAGTGCGATGCCCGGTTCGATCGAATTCTGGTCTATCGAACCGAAACCCAGTCGCAGGCAGTTTCGGGAGCCTGTCCCCGGAAAGAAGTAGCGGGAGCCGTCGGCCACCAGGATCCCCTGCAGGGCTGCACGTTCCGTGAGTTCGGCAGCGTCAAGATCCTCCGGGCCGGTGTACCAGACACTGACACCGCCCGGAGGAAACGACGGCGTCTCAACTCGTGGCATGTACTTGTTGATCGACTCGGTAATGATTTCCCAGTTCTGCTTGAGCCGGCGACGATGCGAGCGCAACACCTTGTGGTAATCACCGGACATGATGAACAACGCCAGCGACCGCTGAATATGTCCCGGAAGATGTTTGGTTCGATGGTGCCGTTCTGCTCGAAGTGCCGCAATGACAGGCGGATCCGCCACGATGTACCCGATGCGCAGGCCGGCCGAGAGAAACTTCGAGAAGGAACCGAGGTAGATCACCCGGCGGTTGTCCCCCAAGGATTTGAGGGACGGAGTCGGCCTCCCACGAAAGCGGAATTCGCTGTCATAGTCGTCTTCGATCACAAAGCCGTTTCTCTCCTCCAACAATTCCAGGAGCAACTTGCGGCGAGGCAGGCTCAATGTGACGTTGGTGGGGTGGTGATGACTCGGCGTGAGATACATGGCGTCGAAGACAGTCGATCGGTCGAACACCGCCCCACGCCCGTCAACGGGAATGGGAGACAGTTCCACACCGGAGCGCTTGAAAATGTGCATAGCGTCGAGGTATCCGGGGTTCTCGAAGCCCATGATCTTGTCGGGTCGCAACAGTACGTCGGCAATCAGCGACAGCCCCTGCTGAGTTCCACTGGTCACCAATATCTCGTCAGCCGCTGCTTCGATGCCTCGCGACGGGAGAATTTCCTTGCGCAGCGCCTCCACCAGCAGCGGATCGTCCTGATCGACGGCGTCACGCACGCTGTATCGCAGATGCGGGCCCGTCATCGCCTCACTCGCCGCGCGCAACCAACCGCGGACCGGGAAGGAGCGCAGTTCGGGCTGAGAACTGATGAACGGGTACGGATAGTCGAAGGCGTCGGGATGGCCCAGAGTTCGGGTGAACTCGACGCTCTCGCGGGGCTGAAGCAATGTAGACCAGTCAACTGGCGGAGCGGGCGGCGACGACTCTGCAGAAGGTGTTCGAGTGAGCGGGGCTGCCGCGTAAAGACCACTGCGAGGACGACTCTCGATTACTCCGAGCGCGATCAGCTCGTCATAGGCCGCTGCCACCGTATTTCGGGAAACACCAAGTTCCTGCGCCAGGTAGCGCGTCGACGGCATGGGTCGACCACCGTCGAACACTCCACGTGCAAGCAGGTCTTCGAGCATGGCCCGCACGCGCCGGTACATCGGCGTGTTGGTGGCCGAGTCGAGATACGCCGACCTGCCCTCGAGGAACTCTCCGAGATTTTCGTGTGATCGCAACCTGCTCCTCCTGATTCTGGCCCCATTAATGCTCCCACGATCTGGATCTTCCGTCAGTGCCAGATCGCCCAGAGAATGGGATTGTGATTCTTCTCCTGGTTGCCTGCGTACTTGTTGCCTCCTCGGCGATTCAATCGGCAACCGGCTCGGGTTTCGGCTTGATCGCCGGACCCGCCCTTATTCTGATTGCCCCGTGGCTTGTTCCAGCCCCGCTACTGATTCTCACCATCCCGATAATGCTGATGGTGGCGGCGCGAGAACGCGGGCATTGCGACACACGCACGGTCGGAATCGCGACCGCCACAATGGTTCCCGGTATCGCCGCAGGCCTGTGGGTCATACAGCGCGTTGAAACGGCGTCCGTTCAACTCCTGGTGGCCGTTCTCGCGCTGGCAGCAGGGGCGGCGATGCTCGCGGGTAAGTCCGTGACCGGATCGCGGCGAACCCTGGCCGGCGCCGGGGCCGCGGCCGGGTTCATGGGCGCATTGGCCGCAATGCCCGGGCCACCGCTGTCGCTGACCTATCGGCCGAACGATGCTGCCGCCCTGCGATCTACGTTGTCGACGATCTTTCTTGTCATGGCTGCGGCGACGCTTATGGCACTCCAGTTCCAGATCGGTGTTACCGGAAGCGAATTGCTTGCCGCACTCGCATTGTCTCCACTGCTGGTGTGTGGACACCTGCTCGGCTCGTACCTGGTGCGGCGGATCTCCCTGGCGGTCTTGAGTCGCACAACCACCTACATCATCCTCGCCGCGGCCACCGTGCTGTTAGCCAAAAGCGTAGCCGGACTGGCCATGTGAATCCGAGTTTTAACCCTACGGCCACCTGGACGTCTGTCCTATGGCCACCTACGGACGCTTAGCCGATCTAACTTCCTGTTCGTCGTGCCATATCGGCGCGAGCAGAAAGGACTCATCACCATGCGAAGCCCCCGCTTCGGATTGCTGGCGGCCGCAGGCGCTGTCGGACTCATGCTTGTCACGACCGGCACTTCTGCCATTGCCGACGCGTCACCATTCAGTTCATTCGACACCGGTTCTCTCGACACCGGTTCTCTCGGGGCCCCGGGCACACCTGCCGTCGGGGGCTTCACGTCCAAGACTCCGTATTCACCCGGCCAGGCCATTGGCGGACTCCAGGCCGTGCCCGCTGGTTTCACGCCCGTGTACACGGAAAGCGTTGCACGTCATGGTTCCCGCGCGCTCTCGAGCCTGAAGTACGACGACCTGAGCCTGCAACTCTGGGAGATCGCCGAAGCCGAGAACGCTCTGACTCCCGTCGGCAAGGAGTTCGGCCCCGTACTTCGTGAACTCATGGCGGCCAACCAGACGTTGGGCTACGGCAATCTGAGCGGCCTCGGCATTACCGAGCATCGCGAGATGGGTGCCCGTGTGACGGAACGCCTTCCGCAGCTGTTTGACGCAATTGCCAAGCAGGACGGCTCGATCACCCTGACGTCCTCGGGTGTGGACCGCGCAGTGGACAGTGCCGCCAACTTCGCCCAGGGCGTGAGCACCGCATTTCCGGCGATCGCCGGACATATCGGAGCTGTCACGTCTGATCCTGACGTCCTCTACTTCCACGATTCCGATCTGAACGCGGACTACAAGGAATACGAGGATTCCGATCCTCGCCTCGAAGCCGTGGACGAGCAGATCGAGAACCTGCCTCGCACTCGCGACGTGTCACGTCACATGATGGAGAAGCTGTACTCGAAGAGCTTTGTGGATCGTCTTGTCGCCGGCGAGTTCTCACTCGTCGACCGGGGCAAGGGCTCGGAAGAGATCAACAACGAGGTCGATGCCGCGTACATGCTTTACAACACGTACATCATCACCCCCGGCATGTCCGAGGAAGGTGACTGGAATTTCGGTCGCTTCATCGACCAGGACGACGCTCAGTGGCTGGCATACACCAACGACGCAGAGGACTTCTACGCCAAGGGACCGGGATTTGCCGGTGAGGACGTTACCTACCGGATGGCGACGGTGCTCCGCGACGAATTCCTGGCGGGGCTGAAAGAACATTCAGGTGCAGATTCTTTGCCCGGGGCCGACTTTCGGTTTGCGCACGCCGAGACGATCATCCCCTTTGCTGCACTGCTGAAGCTGCCCGGCAGCACGGTCGCACAGCCTGAGGGCACCTTGTACACGTACGACAACAACCCGTGGCGCGGCGAGCAGGTCAGCCCGATGGGCGCCAACATCCAGTGGGACGTCTTTGCCGGACCGGACAACGCACAGCTGGTTCGCATGCTCTACAACGAGCGTGAAACCGCGTTTGCAGCGCCCTGCACGCCGGTTGCAAGCGGAAGCTTCTTCTACACGCCGGCGGAACTCGAGCGCTGCCTGCCGGAAATCTCCCCTATAGCTTGAGGCCGGGCCCCCGGACGACGCGGACGCGCCCATGCTTGGTGCAACGCCAGCATGCGCGCTTTCTCGTCGTCTTCCATCAACAATGCATCGCAGATACGAACCATGACCCGAGACGAAACACCCACGGACGTACCCTGTTCCAGCCTTTGATAGTGGTTGAAACTGATGTCGGCGATCTGCGCAACCTCACGTCTGCTGAGGCCGTGCATGCGACGAGCACCCTCGCATCGAATACCGACCTTCTCGGGCGCAAGGCTACTACGCTTCTCGACGAGCAGCCGGCTCATCAACTGACGTGCACTCGACCCGTTCACGCCGCCGCCTTCTCCCTCACCTGAAATATACTTTTACCGAACATGTTTCAGAATATGGGACAGCAAGGTCGTGGCGGTATCTCCGAGATGACAGATAATCACGCGATACCGCCACTGCTGCGGCGTCAGGCTAGAACATCAGGCCACAAAGTCAGGCTATGAACCGTCCAATTGTCGGATTACTTTGGCAGATAGGGCTACTACCCCAGTTGATGGAACCGAAAGCGGTCGCAACAACGTTGCCGACGCCGGTATTCACCGTCGCCGACAGATAGGGGTACGTCCCCATCAGATCGACGATTCCGGCCTTACCGGTGTCGGTGTTGACCCACGCGACCGTGACCTGCCCGGCGGCCGGTATCGGTGCTGCCGCCGGGAAAGACTCGAATCGTATGTCGCCCTTGGCGATCGGCGGATTGGCTTCAGGCCCGGACTGCCCGGTGAGACCGGTCATCGACGCCAGTGACCCCTGATTGGGACAACCGATGGTCACTGCAGCACCACCGAACGGATGGGGTGGATCCGCCGAAGCGGTGCCCACGTATGCGAGTGACGCAACGATCGGCAAACCTACGGCTGCCAGGATTCGGGCAGTACGGGAGATACTCATTGAAACTCCTCGGGTCGACAACTCCCTGATCGGATACCCCTGGTACAACACCCGAAACGACCGAACAGTGGCAATTCGACACCTCTAGACAACATGCGTTGTCAGAACTACTCTCGGTGGCACAGCTCACACCGAAGCCATGGGAGTGTTCACATGAAGCGCTACGACCTTCGCGCGCGCACAGATCAGCTCGATCCCGAGACCGACTACGAAGAGATGTCTCGCATTCTTGCTGCTCAAGAGTTTCCCTGGGACATCAACCAGGCCCTCAGTTTTGCGCTGTTCCGCACCTACGCGGTGCCGTCGATCGGCAAACTGCTCTTCTCCACGGGTGAATTCACCGACCGGGTCCAGAAACGGTACGACGACACCAGCCTCATTCTCGACGCCGTCCTCGAACACGGCCTGGGCAGCGACCAAGGTCGATCGAGTGTTCGCCGGATGAACCAGATGCACGGCTCGTACGACATCTCCAACGACGACATGCGATACGTGTTGGCTACTTTTGTCGTCACTCCGGTGCGCTGGCTCGAATCGTACGGTTGGCGCCCGTTGACGCCCAACGAAATAGCCGGATCCACCTTCTATTACCGCGAACTCGGCCGTCACATGAACATCAAGGACATGCCAACGACCTACGACGGATTCGCGAAGCTCTTGGACGAGTATGAGCGCGAACACTTTTCGTTCGATCCGGGTGCCAGGGCGGTTGCCGACTCCACACTGGAACTCATGTGCACGTTCCCGCCCAACAACCTAGCGCCGAAGCCCCTGATCAAGGCATTCGCCTACTCACTCATGGACGATCACCTTCTCGAGGCGTTCGGGTACAAGCGCCCACCTGCGGTGGTTCGTGCGCTCTCCAGGGGCGCACTCAAAGCACGCGGCCGCCTGCTGCGATTCTTCCCACCGCGCACCGCCCGGAAATTCGCCCGCGATC
Source organism: Rhodococcus sp. WS3 (assembly GCF_003797085.1). Classification (NCBI taxonomy): domain Bacteria; kingdom Bacillati; phylum Actinomycetota; class Actinomycetes; order Mycobacteriales; family Nocardiaceae; genus Rhodococcus; species Rhodococcus sp. WS3. The sequence goes on along the minus strand of NZ_RKMA01000001.1, from coordinate 2,676,188 downwards.
TTCCGAATATCCGCAGCTACCCAGCCGGCTACAAGGTCGACCAACTGGGAACCTTTCCCACGGGGTGCCCCGTCAAGCACGTGAAGCCGAGTGAACAAGCCCAAGCGTGACGTGGCGGTAAGACAAGAATGGGGCGCTTCCTTCGGCACAGTTCGCGAAGGAAACGCCCCCGAAAAAATCAGATCGCGGATTCCAGTTCGTACTTACCCAGACCGGGCGCACCGGCAAGAAGTGGTCCCAAATCCTTGATAGCTCCCGGACCCGCGCGCCATTCGCGGTAAGCGGCATCAGCCTCGGCAGACGCCCACTTCTCGACGCACAACCAGTGCGTTTCGTCCTCGGCATCGATCACCACGTCGACGCCTTCGCAACCCTCGAAAGCACGGGTTTCAGCCAAAACTCGCCCGAACACCTCGCGCGCGGTATCAAGGCTCTCCTTCTTCAACCGCACATCCAAAATCGCGAAAATCGTCACAGAACACTCCTAGTCGTCAACTGCAGTGAATCGAATAATTCAAGGCCACGTTATCGGAAGCACATTCCGCTGACGGTGTGATCGCGTGAAGTTGAAGGAAGCTTTTGTCGCTCTGCCGACTATTCTGTCGTGCATGACCGAGCCTGTAGCCACTGCTGACCTTGCCGACGAAATTGGACCAGACATCCGTAGCTGCGACACGCAGTTCACTGCGTTCGGTGGCCGTGAGGTTTTTGCCGGCCCCATCACCACGATCAAGTGCTTCCAGGACAACCTGCTGGTGAAGCAGACCCTCAGCGAACCGGGCAACGGCGGTGTCCTCGTCGTCGACGGTGATGCGAGCATCCACACCGCACTGGTCGGCGACATCATCGCCGGACGCGGAGTCGACAACGGCTGGGCCGGAGTGATCGTCAACGGCGCCGTCCGTGACTCCGCAATCCTGCGCACCCTCGACATCGGCGTCAAAGCGCTCGGCACCAACCCACGCAAGAGCACACAGACCGGTTCCGGCGAGAAGAACGTGCCCGTCGAAATCGGCGGCGTCACCTTCAATCCCGGTGAGATCGTCTACAGCGACCAGGACGGGGTAGTCGTCCGCGAAAGCTAGAAGTAGAGCTCGAGATCAGGCGGGAGCTTCCACCTTGGCGGCCATCCCGCCGATCTCGACTACATCACCGTCGCGCAGCTGACGACCACGACGGTCCTCCACCTCCCCGTTGACCGACACCATGCCGTCGGCGATGACTTCCTTGGCTTCTGCGCCGGATTCGATGAGGTTGGCGAGCTTGAGGAACTGGCCGAGACGGATCATTTCGTCGCGGATCGGTACTGCGGGGATGTTGGCGCTCATGGCAATCATTCTGCTCCTCGCACAAAACCGGACACGAACGGCCACACTGAACAGTGAGACTGATCGACCGGTATGGGAGGACGCTCGATGGCACCTATCAGCGAGATAACGGATACAACCGCGGAGTTGGTTGAAACTCCGCCGGAGAATCCGCGAAAGGCACGCCGCTTCCAGTCGGGACGGCTGAGCCAGGTCCCGCATATCTCGGGCTTGATCCTCGGAGTCTTCTCCGTCCTCGTCTTCTTGTGGAGCCTGTCGCCGACGCTGCGTCATATCGTCCGGGTCCCACGCGAATACATCGACAACTACTACTTCGACGCACCGGATACGAGCTTGTCGTGGGCGCTCGTCGTCGGTCTTCTTGCTGCCGCACTAGCCAGCCGCAAGCGCATCGCGTGGTGGCTGTTGACGGTCTACCTGTCCGTGATCGCTCTGAGCAACATCTTGTTCACGTTCACCGACAAAAATCCGAATAATGCCGTAGCTGCTGTCGTACTGCTGGTCGTCATCGGAATTCTGATCGCGGCCCGTCCCGAGTTCTACACCCGCGTACGACGCGGAGCCGGCTGGAAAGCTCTCGGCGTACTGATCGGCGGGTTGGCGATCGCCACCCTGTTGGGCTGGGGACTGGTCGAACTTTTCCCAGGCACACTTCCGGAAGATCAGCGTTTTGCGTGGGCGCTCAACCGTGTCACCGCTGCAGCGGCGGTCGACAACGAAGTCTTCGACGGTCATCCGCATGCCTTCGTGAACACGATCCTCGGTCTCCTCGGTGCTATCGCACTCCTCGCTGCCGTCATCACGCTCTTCCGCGCCCAACGTTCCAACAACGCACTCACCGGCAACGACGAGTCGGCGATCCGCGGGCTCATCCAAGGTTTTGGCGCCGACGATTCCCTCGCCTACTTCGCCACCCGACGCGACAAAGCCGCGATCTTCGCTCCGAGCGGCAAAGCCGCGGTCACCTATCGCGTCGAGATCGGCGTCTGCCTGGCCAGCGGCGATCCGATCGGCGACCCCGAAGCCTGGCCGCACGCCATCGAAGCGTGGCAGGACCTGGCCTCGAAGTACGGCTGGGCAACAGCCGTCATGGGTGCCAGCGAAACCGGTGCAACCGCCTACAAGCGGGCCGGACTCAACGTCCTGCAGCTCGGCGACGAGGCCATCCTGCGTACCCGCGAATTCAATCTCAACGGACGCGACATGCGCCCCGTTCGACAGGCAGTCACTCGCGTACGACGCGGCGGCGTGACCGTCCGGATGCGACGCCACCGCGACGTGCCCCAGGTCGACATGTCCGCCGCCATCGTTCGCGCCGACGACTGGCGCGACACCGAAACCGAACGCGGCTTCTCCATGGCACTCGGCCGACTGGGCGATCCACTCGACGGCGACTGCCTCCTCGTCGAAGCCGTGATGGACGAAGGTACCGACGACGAGTCCGTCGTCGGCATGCTGTCGCTCGTCCCGTGGGGGGCAAACGGAGTCTCCCTCGACCTGATGCGTCGTAAGCCGACGGCACCCAACGGTGTTGTCGAGTTGATGGTCTCCGAGCTTGCCACGCGCTCCGACGAATTCGGCATCGTTCGGGTCTCACTGAATTTTGCAGTGTTCCGCTCCGTATTCGAGGAGGGCTCGCGCATCGGCGCCGGACCGATCCTGCGTATCTGGCGATCGGTGTTGGTCTTCTTCTCCCGTTGGTGGCAACTCGAGGCTCTGTACCGCTCCAACGTGAAGTATCAGCCGGACTGGGAACCACGCTTTTTGTGCTTCGAGGACAATCGCGAACTCCCGCGCGTCGGATTCGCGTCGGCGATCGCCGAGGGTTTTGTTGTTCTCCCCACCTTCAGTCGCAGATCGAGCAAAGCCACCAAGCACACCGGAATTCACGAAACACTGCCTGCGGCACTGGTCACCGCCGAAGGCATTCACGCCGACGGCAGCCTGCCGGACTCCGCACCGGCGATGGCAGCACCGGGACCGCGGCGACCCGAGCAGGTTCGCGTCCGGATGAACAAACTGGCGACGCTCGAGGGCGAAGGCATCAGCGCATATCCCGTCGCCTACCCTCCGACTCACACGATCTCCGCGGCAGCACAGTCACCGGAAGGCACCCGCGTACGCATTGCCGGACGAATCCTGCGGGTCCGCGACTACGGCGGTGTTGCATTCGCCGACGTGCGCGACTGGTCCGGCGACATTCAGGTATTGGTGGACCAGGATCACGTCGGGCGCGAGAAGTTGACGGAGTTCGCTGCCGAATTCGATCTCGGCGACCTGATCGAGGTCAGTGGGACCATCGGTCGCAGCCGTAAGGGTGAACTGTCGCTGATCGCGCTCGAATGGCGCATGAACGGCAAGTGCCTGCATCCGTTGCCGGACAAGTGGAAGGGCCTGTCGGATCCCGAAACTCGCGTTCGTCAGCGGTACCTCGACATCGCCCTCAACCCGAAGGCCCGCGACCTACTCGAAGCCAGAAGTGCCGTCGTCAAGTCGCTGCGTGATTCACTCGGCAACCGTGGTTTCCTCGAAGTGGAGACGCCGATCCTGCAGCAGGTTCACGGCGGCGCCAACGCCGCACCGTTCCTGACGCACATCAACGCGTACAACCTCGATCTGTACCTGCGCATCGCGCCCGAGCTGTACCTGAAGCGGTTGTGCGTCGCCGGCATGGAAAAGGTGTTCGAGATCGGTCGCGTGTTCCGCAACGAAGGTGTCGACTTCAAACACAACCCCGAATTCACGATCCTCGAGGCGTACGAAGCGCACAGCGACTACGAGGGCATGATGCGGATGTGCCGCGAGCTCATTCAAGCTGCGGCTGTGGCGGCTTTCGGGCGCGAGATCATCATGCGGCCAGGAGCCGACGGCGAACTGGTCGAGGTCGACATCTCCGGCGAGTGGCCCGTCAAGACGATGCACGGGGCAGTTGCCGAAAAACTCGGCGTCGATGTTTCTCCCGAGACAAGCCTCGAAAAGCTGCAAAAACTGTGCGACGACAACGAAATCCCGTATCAGTCCAACTGGGACGCGGGCGCCGTGGCACAGGAAATGTATGAGCACCTGGTCGAGGATTTCACCGAGTTCCCGACGTTCTACACCAATTTCCCCACCTCGATGTCGCCACTCACCCGTCCGCACCGCAGCATTCCCGGTGTCGCCGAGAAGTGGGACCTGGTGGCGTGGGGAGTGGAACTCGGCACGGCATACAGCGAGCTGACGGACCCGGTTGATCAGCGCAATCGCCTCACCGAGCAGTCGATGCTCGCGGCCGGCGGAGACCCGGAGGCCATGGAGTTGGATGAGGAATTCCTCCAAGCGCTCGAGCACGCAATGCCGCCGACGGGTGGACTCGGAATGGGCGTCGACCGTGTTGTCATGCTGATCACCGGCGGCAGCATCCGCGAAACCTTGGCGTTCCCCCTCGCGAAACCACGCCAGTAATCGAGGCACTGATGCCGGGACTGTTCCACGTGAAACCACCGGGCGAGTTGATGACGGTCGGCGGGGACAGCCTGCATGTGCTCGTAGAGGGCGACGGACCTGCCGTCGTCCTCTGCGGCGGACTGGCCGGCAACTGGTTCGACTGGGACGACTGCGCGCGCAACCTCAGTCTCGACCGCACCGTAGTCCGGTTCGATCGGCCCGGCTTCGGACTCAGCGAGCCTTCGGCCCAAATCCCAAGCGTTCGCGGCGAAGCGCAGCGTATCGCCGACGTTCTCGATGCCGTGGGAATCACTGAACCAGCTGTGGCAGTGGGTCATTCGATAGCCGGTTTCTATGCCGAGGGTTTTGCGAGGCTGTTTCCCGAGCGAGCAGCGGGCATCCTGCTCCTCGATTCGAGCGCCGAGAAAAACCCGAAGCGGCTCGTCCCGCGCAACCTCCTGCTCACGGCCTCACACCTGGCCGCTGCAACCGCCAGTACCGCTGGGCTGCAACGACTTCTAGGCACCACCACCCGAAAGATTCTCAACCAATCCGTGCCCCCGACAGGCCCGTCCCACACAATGGCCGAATGGGTTGGGCACATCTACCGCGAACCGCACTACCTCGAAGCCGCCATGATCGAATACGTCGCCTACACCGATATGGCGATGGAGCTCAACAAGTTACGCGAGTCCGAGGACCACCGACTGCCGGACATCGGCATCAGCGTCGTAGCTGCTCACACCGGCCACTCGACCCCGTGGTCGGTGTCCTGGATGGCCAAACAACAGCGACTCGCAACATACCTGGGCGGGCGCTTCCACGTCCTGCGTCCCGCCCACCATCACGCGATGATCGATCAGCCCGAAAAACTCGCCGAGCTGATCCGGTCCGTCACATGAGAATGATATTCTCATTTTCATGGTCCTCGCGAACGGCTCGTCGCCACAGGTGCTTGCAAGCATGAAAACCTTCACCTCCGACTTCGGGCTGGCCTCGTTCCAGCCGACGCCGGAGCGCTCGCTGATGCGCGCCGATCTCACCGACAAACTGCGGTCACACGGGGGCCAGGCTTCCCTGGGAGTCCTGGTCACCGTGGCGGATTATGTGACCTCCGACCCGGCATTGGTGGCCTGTCGGCCCGATTGGACTGCAACCCAAGATCTCTCACTTCATTCAGCCGGCCCGCTCACCGAGGGACCGATCGTCGTCGACAGTAACCTCGTGCGCATCGGCAAGAAGACGATCATCGTCTCCGCCGATGTCTACGACGGCCATGGCCTCACCGACCTCCGTGAGCTGGCCGACGCGATCGACTCGGGCAGCGGTCCCACCCTCGCAGCTCGCGGACTCGTCACCTTTGCCCGCATTCCTCGTTCGGCTGCGGGGGACGCGGATTCGTACACCCCGGACCAGTGGATCGGCACAGTCAGGGAGCATCCGACCGAAGAGGTCGAAGGAACGATTTACTCCCGGCTGGCAATGCGTGTCATCGATGCTTCGGCGGGCGTTCTCGAACTCGATCTCACTCCGTTCGTGGTCAATCAGATCGGCACGATCATGGGCGGCGCGCAGGCCCTGCTCGTAGAGTCGGCGGCCCAGGCCATGCGGCCCGAGCTGGTTGCAACAGATATGCAGATGCACTACCTGTCGCAAGTCCGAACTGGACCAGCGCGGTCCTACGGCACGGTGATCCGCGACGCCGCGGATCACGCAGTACTGAGCATCCAGCTCGTCGACGCCAGTGCTGACGATCGACTGCTCGCATTGGCAACGGTGACTCTCCACAAGCCGCTGCATACGCAGCCCAACCGTCTTACGCAGCCCAACCGTCCAGAATGACGCTGACTGCGTGATTCAGGCGGAGAGCGTCGCCGCCCCAGTCGGGCACTATCGCATCGTCAGCGATCTCACCGCTGAGCAACCGATCCGCGAAACCCACTGACGGCGGCGCCGGTTCCATCACCGAACCGCCACGAAGCCGGAACTCGAATTGTTGCTCTCCAATCGCAGTAATCATGAACTCATCGCGGTGCAACGCTCGATGGCACGTGCCGCACAACATGATCAGGTTGTCGAGATCCGTCTTCCCACCAGCACGCCAGAATCGAACGTGATGAGCGTGTAGGAAGCGCGTGCGTCCGCATCCTGGTGTGCGGCAACACCCGTCGCGGTACATGAGCGCAGTCATCTGCTTTGCACTGGTAATGCGGGTACGCCGACCCAGGCTGAGCATGCACCCCTGCTTGGTGGTTGCGGCCCGCACTCTGGCGTCACACAGCACTTCGTCGGCATCAGCGTCCTCGAGCGCGGGCCCACCGGACACGCGTACAACCTTCTCCTCACGTAGAAACACCACTTCGGCTGGGCGGGAACGTTTGCCGGCATCCGTTGCTACTGCAACGATGTCAGCCATTGCGACCAGCGCCGGACCGATGTTGCGCAGTGGGCGCCGCACCATATTGGCAGCTTGTGGTTCTTGTGGTTCTTCTGGTTCCCCAGCTGCTTCCGTCGTGCGCGTGCGATCTCGTTCCGCATTTGTCAACGCCGCCAATACCTTTGCACCGTCTTGCGCTGCGAGGCGTCCCCGGAAAACGAAGTCGCCAGTATCCGGATCCCAGTGCCACCGGGTTTCGAACCGGTCCAGTTTCGGCTTGCCCTGATCATCGCTCGTTGCCTTACGTAAGCCGGCAACAAGACGGTCGATCTGGCCGGACGGAGCACTCGTGCCGAGGCGCACCATCTGTTTGTCGTTGAGCGGCGTGGCGACACGAGTCAAAGATCGGACTTTGGAATAGGACAAGCGACCTTCTTCAAACGCAGCACGCATGTTCGGCAGCGTGGTGAGAGCTTTTGCAACCCGGACATATTCGCGCCCGGTATGCTGGCTGAGCCCACACTTCCAGGACAGCCAATGGGCGCACGAATGCAGGCCAGGCCCCGTCCAGCCGCGAGTCTCGTCGAATCGCGCCACCAAAGTCAGAAATCTGGCGGTAGCTGCCGCAATGTGCCCGGCAAGTGCGCAGATTTCGGTACCGAGCCGGTCGGCTGTATCCCTATCTGTTGCCGCAACACTATCCCTGGTCACGCCACTATCCCTGGTCACGCCTCTGTCTGTTTTCGTCATGATGTCCCCCCACCGTTACGAATGTGCGTCGACAGTAGACGCGGGTACCGACAGGTTTGCCGAAAACGTCCCCGCGGGGACGTCTCGACCTCGAAACCTCGAGCTTCTCACTCAACAAGACTGCCGAAATTTGGCCGCACTCAGCCTGTTAGAACGGAAGGGTGCCCCACGAATCCCTGAATCTCACCCTGCCCGACAACACCTTCCGCGACAACGAATGGTGGCGCAGCGCCGCGATCTACCAGGTGTACATCCGCAGCTTTGCCGATGGCAATGGTGACGGCGTCGGCGACATCGCCGGAATCCGAAATCGCTTGAGCTATCTGGCAGAGTTGGGCGTCGATGCCATCTGGGTCAACCCGTGGTACCCGTCGCCGATGGAGGATGCGGGCTACGACATCTCCGACTACCGCAGCATCGAACCGTCATTCGGCACAATGGAACAGGCCGAGGCCATGATCGCCGAAGCCCATGATCTCGGGATGCGCGTCATCCTCGACCTGGTGCCCAACCACGTCTCCGAGGCGCATCCGTGGTTCCAGGAAGCCCTGCTCGCGCAGCCCGGTTCGGCCGAGCGCGACCGGTTCCACTTCCGCCCGGGCAAAGGTGCGGCAGGCGACGAGGCACCTAATGACTGGGTCAGCTCCTTCGGCGGTCCCGCGTGGACGCGCGTCAAGGATTCGGACGGCAATCCAGGTGAGTGGTACCTGCACCTCTTCACACCCGGACAGCCGGATGTGAACTGGCGCAACGCGGATATCCGCGGCGACTTCGAGACGACGTTGCGGTTCTGGTTCGACCGTGGTGTCGACGGATTCCGCATCGACGTCGCCCAGTCACTGTGCAAAGACGCGGATCTGCCCGACCTGAACGGGCTGACCTACCCCACGCCGGTCCCCGCCGACGGTTCCGAACCGGTGGAGCATCCGCACTTCGACCGCGACGAAGTCCACGACATCTACCGTTCCTGGCGAGCGGTGGCCGACAGTTACGATCCACCGCGCGTATTTGTCGCCGAAGCCTGGGTGGGCAACCCCGCACGCCTCACCCGTTACCTGCGCCCGGACGAACTCCACAGCGCCTTCAACTTCAACTTCCTGCTCGCGCCGTGGAACGGAGCGACGCTGCGCAGCGTCATCGACACCACGATCACGTCGCATGCTGCGGTGAATGCATCTCCCACCTGGGTACTGTCCAACCATGACGGCGTCCGTCATCTTTCCAAATATGCGAGGCCGCAGACAGATTCGCGCACCTGGTTCCTCAGCCAGATCCGCGACATCCCCGGCGACTTCGAACTCGGCGAGCGGCGGGCACGCGCCGCGGCGATGCTGATGCTTGCACTCCCCGGCGGGGTTTACATCTATCAGGGCGAAGAACTCGGCCTGGCCGAGGTGGAAGACATCCCGGACGATCAGTTGCAGGATCCGATCTGGAAGCGGACCGGACACCGCGAGCGTGGCCGCGACGGCTGCCGTGTTCCGCTGCCGTGGTCGGGCGACACCGCCCCGTACGGCTTCAGCCCCCCGAACGCCAACCAGGCGCCGTGGCTGCCGCAGCCGCAGGGTTGGGCTGAGCGAACCGTCGAGTTCCAGACGGGCAAGGCCGACTCCACTCTCGAGCTCTACCGCAGCGCGCTGTCCCTACGCCGCAGCCTGTCGGCGCTGGCCACCGAGCCGCTGACTACCGCGACGCTGACCTGGATGAACGACGACAACGATCTGGTGCTGGACTTCCGGCGCGGCAGTGCGCTGCGCTGCGTCGTCAACACGTCTTCCGAGCCAATCGCGCTTCCCGACGGTGACGTTCTGCTTGCCAGTGGTCCACTACCCGGCAACGGCACGATCCCCGCCGACACGGCCGTCTGGCAAGGTGTCCCGTGTGCAACTACTCCTGATCCGACACGCGCTCCCTGAACTGGCAGAGGTCACCGAGGGTCGTGCTGATCCCGCGCTGACAGACGAGGGCCACGCCCAGGCACACCGGCTGCCTGCGGCGTTGGCCCCGTACCGGATCACGGGACTCTTCAGCAGCCCACAAAAGCGTGCTCTGGAAACCGCGGGTCCGGTATCGGACGTTCTCGGACTCCCGGTCACCGAGCATCCGGGCCTGGCCGAGTACGACGCCGAGCAATCCCACTACATTCCGATGCACCAGGTCTTGGAGCGAGCACCACAGACCTACGAGCGCATCAAAGCCGGTTGGCTACCCGAATCGATCGACGCCGACGCATTCCGCACTCGTGTCCTCGGAGCGATCGACGACATCGTGGCGTCAACGGACAACGACGCCACCGTGGCGGTGTTCTGCCACGGCGGCGTCGTCAATATCGTTCTGCAGGAGCTACTCGGCCTGGAGCGTCCGCTGACGTTCCCGATCGAGTACGTTTCCGTCACTCGTATTCTCGTGTCCCGCAACGGTAATCGACGGGTTGCGTCGGTCAACGAAACAGGTCACGTCCGAAACATGTTGCGCGTCTAGCTCAACTCACACGTTGTGGCACGCCACCTGGTGTCCGCCGTCGACGAGTCGTAGCTCCGGAACTTCCTCGGCGCAGCGATCCGTGGCGAGAGGGCACCGGGTGCGGAACCGGCAGCCGCTCGGCGGGTTCAGCGGCGACGGAAGTTCGACGACCTTCTGGTCGACGTTCTGCGCCGCAGTCACCGTTGCGTCGGGATCGGGGATCGAGGACAGCAGCAACTGCGTGTACGGATGCAGCGCACGGTTCTGCATGTCTTCTGCGGGAACGATTTCGCAGACGCGGCCCAAGTACATGATCATCACGCGGTCGCTGATGTTCTTCACAACGGCCATGTTGTGCGCGATGAAGAGCAGTGACAGCCCGTGCCGCCGCTTGGCATCCTCGAGCAGGTTGAGGATCTGTGCCTGCACCGAGACGTCGAGACTGGAGACGGGTTCGTCGCAGATCAGCACCTTGGGATCGAGCATCAAAGCTCTTGCGATGCAGACACGTTGGCACTGACCGCCCGACAATTCGCGAGGGGTGCGATCCCAGACCACGTCGGGGTCGAGGCCGACCTCGGCGAGGACGGCGCGGGCGCGGGCCTCGATTGCGGCCTTGTCCTCACCACCCCAGATCGACGGTCCTTCGGTCACGAGCGCCTTGACCTTGCGGCGCGGGTTGAGCGAGGAAATCGGATCCTGGAAGATCATCTGCAGCTGAGTACGGCTGCGACGCAACTCTTCCGAGCCCAGCTCCGTCATCTCCACGTCACCGAGCCGGATGGACCCCGATGTCGGCGAGGGCAACTGCATGATGGCTCGCCCGGCGGTCGATTTACCGCAACCGGATTCGCCCACCACGCCGAGGGTTTCACCCGCAGCGACGGTGAAGCTGATTCCCGAGACGGCGTGAACTGTCTGTCCCTTGCCGACATTGAACTCGACAACCAGATCTTCGACCGTCAATGCGTCGTCGAGCTTTACCGGCTTCTTGGTATCGGTTGCTGCAGTCATCAGACCATCTCCTTCACTGCGAGCGAGAGGCCCGCTGCGGTCTTGCCGGCCTTCTCGTTGGCTACCAATGCCGCTGTGCCCTCAGGGGTGTCGACGGGGAAATGGCACGCAAACGAGTGGCCGTCGGACGTGTTGTCGCCCGGTCCGCCGAGCGCGAGTGCCGGGTCGCCGGTCAGGCAGTCGTCCTGCGCGTACTTGCAGCGTGCTGCAAAGCGGCAACCGGGCATCGGCTTTGTCATGTCCGGCAGTCCACCCGGAATGGTTTGCAGCACCGTGTGCGTCGGCGATTCGAGTCGCGGAATCGCGGCCATCAGCGCTTCGGTGTACGGATGCCGTGGACGCGAGAAAAGCTCTTCCGTCGCCGATGTTTCCACGACGGAACCGGCGTACATGACGGCGACACGATCGGAACGTCCCGACACCACGCCCAGGTCGTGACTGATGAGAATCACGGCCATGTTGAGCTTGTCGTTGAGCGAGGCGAGCAGATCCAGGATCTGCTTCTGCACCGTCACGTCGAGAGCCGTCGTCGGCTCGTCCGCGATCAGCAGCTTCGGCTCGCAGGCCAAAGCCATTGCGATGACAACTCGCTGGCGCATACCACCGGACAGCTCGTGGGGGTACTGGTCGAGGCGACGCTTGGGCTCCGGAATTCCCACCATCGACAGGAGTTCAGCGGCGCGGTCACGGGCCGCGTCCTTCTTGAGTCCGAGATGGAACTTCAAGGATTCGGTGATGTGCGTGCCGATTCGCTTGAACGGGTTGAGCGACGTCATCGGATCCTGGAAGACCATGGCGATCTCCGGGCCCCAGAAGTGCTTCATCTCCGACTTTTTCATCGTCGACATGTCGCGGCCGGCAAACGTGACCGTTCCAGTGATGTCGAGTGCCGGACCCTTCTCCAGCAGACCCATGATGGTGCGGCCGAGAACCGACTTGCCGGAACCCGACTCACCGACGATGCCAAGAGTCTCACCCTCGGAAACGTGGATCGACACACCGTCGACGGCCCGCAGTTTGCCTCGGGGAGTCGCAAATACGGTTCGGATGTTGTCCGCTTGCAGCAGCGGTACGCCATTTGTCACTGAAGTGGTCACAGCTTGCTCCGATACTTCTCACCGATGAGGTTGAACGAGAACACCGTCAGGAAGAGGAATACGCCGGGCACCAGGACGATGAACGGGTGCTTCTCCACGATGCCGCCCTGGCCTTCCGCGATCATGTTGCCCCACGTCGGATCCGGCTGAGCGATACCGAGCCCGAGGAAGCTGAGCGATGCTTCGGCGACGATCAGGCCGGACACGGCGACGAGGCCGAGTGCTGCAACGGGAACCAGAACGTTGGGTACCAGTTCTCGCCAGATGACTCTCCATTTGGTGGCGCCCATTGCCCGGGCAGCGAGCACGAACTCACGTTGGGCGACCACTATCGTATTCGCTCTTGCTATTCGAACCATGCTGGGAATGCAGAGAATCGACAGTGCGAGCGTGATGTTGCGCAGGTTCGACGTGAGGACAGCAGCCAGCGCGATCAGCAGAACCAGGGACGGAATTGCGAGCAGCGAGTTGGTGAGGATCCCGACTACCGCGTCGATCTTGCCGCGGAAGTACCCGGCCATGACGCCGATCGTGCCGCCGATGACGATGCCGATGAGCACCGCGCAGATTGCGACGGTGAGCGAGGCACGCGCTCCGTACAGCGCGCGGGCCAGGAGATCGAGACCGAAGTTGTTGGTACCGAGCGGATGCTCCGAGAGCAGGCTCGGAGGTGCAAAGCCGGGCTCGGCCAAAGTCTTGACCGTGTCCTTGTATTCACCGAGCGGCAGGAGCGGCGCGACGATGGCCGCAACAACCAGCGCTACGAGCCAGATGCAGGCCAGCCAGTACGACAGGTCGAATTGGCTTCCCCACCTGGCGATACCGATCTTCCCCAGTCCCTTGAACAGGAACACGAGCGAGGCCAGGCCGATGACGATACGAACGATCATCATGATGCCGGACCCGAAGAGGGCGGTGCCGAGCAGAGCGATACCGACGACGGTCAGGATCGTGCCGATCAGGACCAGATTCTTCGGCTTCTCCAGCGTTTCTATCGGACCGGGCGCAAGCAGGACGGTCTGCTGCCGATATGTCATCACCTCGGACGGGGCCGGCGCGGGGGCCGCTCCGTCGGGCGTCACTTCAGACATGGACACGACGACTCCTCGGGTCAAGATAGGTGTACAGAACGTCGATCGCACTGTTGACGACCACGTAGATGACGGCAATCACGACCACCGCACCCAACAGCATCGGCGAATCGCCTTGTTGTGCAGCCCGAACGATGAGTGTGCCCATGCCGGGCAGCGAGAACAGTGTCTCGACGATGACGGTGCTGCCGATCATGCCGCCGAGTGCCAGACCCATCATGGTGATGAGCGAGAACGACGACGGCCGCAGCGCGTCACTGAACAGGACGCGCAGCGTGGGCATGCCCTTGGCCTTCGAAGCGAGGATGTAATCCTCACGCAAGGTGGTCACGAGGTCGCTGCGCAGAACGCGGGTGAACATCGCCATCTCGAGAAGACTGATGGTGATTGCGGGAAGTATTGCGTGCGAAAGGTTTCCGGAGATGCTGTCACCGATTCGCACCCACTGCGAGCGCGGGAACCAACCCAACCAGTTCACCGTCACCATGATGAGGAGCAAACCGGCCAGGAAGCTCGGAATCGAGAGAACACCGAACGTTGCGGCGCTGATGACGCGGTCGATGACGCCACCCTCGTGATGTGCCGACCACAGTGCGAGCGGAACGGCGACAACAAGAGCGATGACAAGGCCCATCACTGCAAGCTGAACGCTGACCGGGAGAGCCGAGCCGATTGCGGAGAGAACTTCCTGCTGCGGCGGGACCAGCGAGGTACCGAGATCACCGGTAAGGGCGCTCGTCAACCAGTCCCAATAACGAACCAGGAGTGGATCGTTGAGTCCGAGCTGCTGGCGCATTTCCTCGTATTCGGCGGGGGTACGACCCTCACCCAATACCGCGACCGCCGGGTCACCGGGGATCAACGACGCCAGCACGAAGGTTCCGAAACTGACGATGAGGAGCACAATGACGAGCTGGCCCAACTTCTTACCGATTGCGCCGATGTTCATAGATTTCGTCTCCTTCGGGCAGCCAACTCGCAATTCACAGCAATTCCTCGTATCTCATTCGTCTCGGTTAACGTGTCCGGCCCCGCGAGGGCCGGACACGTGTAGGTCGAGTCAGGACTTCCAAACGCTGTCGAACAGCATGATTCCGTCGATGCTCTGCTTCAGGCCGTGAACGTTCGTGTTCCACACGTCCAGCGTCGGGACGTTGCCCCAGACGATCCACGGCACCGTCTCGGTGGCGCGTTCCTGAATCTTTGCGAGAACAGCCTTCTTGTCCTCGTCGTTGGTGGCAACACCGAGCTGATCGAGAAGGACGTCCATCTCGGCGTCGGCGTAGTTGGTGACGTTGTTACGGCCACCGGACTTGATGCCCGTGTACAGACGCTCGAACGGGTCTGCCTCGGACAGTGAACCGGCTGCGGTGCTCATGTCGTAGTCACGGTCGACGTACATCCGCTTGACCAGATCGCCTGCGCCGGTGACGTACTCGATCTGCGTGTCGAAACCGACTGCGTTGAGCATTGCCTGCACGCCGAGAGCGGTCGACTGTGCGGACGGCTCCTGGATGGAGAGGAAGGTGACCTTGCCGTCGAAGCCGTCTGCCTTGGCCTGATCGAGCAATTCCTTGGCCTTGGCCGGATCCACACCGGTCGGAGCGACGTCGTTGTGCCAGCGGGAGGTGTCCTGGAAGATCACCTGTCCGGGAAGGCCCTTGCCGTTGTTGACGCGGGTGTTGAGGGTTTCGGGGTCGATCGCCATTGCCATTGCCTGGCGCACACGGAGATCCGAACCGGGGCGACCTTCGGCCATGTTGACGTTCGCGATGTAGCCGAGCGACGGGATGTCGATGAAGCCCGGGTTGCCGTTCTCGATCAGATCGAGGATCGGGGTGAGCGTACGCATGTACGCCGCGTCGATGCCACCGGTCTTGAGAGCCTCGGCGGTGGGCTGAGCTCCGACGATGCTGATGAGCTTGAGCTTGTCGACCTTCGGTGCGCCGCCGAAGTAATCGGGACGGGCAGCGAGCAACAGCTCTTCGTTGGGAGCAAAACGCTCGAGGGTGAATGCGCCGGCGCCGATCGGGGTGAACTGATCACCCTGCTGCGCAGCCGGAGCGACGATCATGCCGGGACCGGTAGAGAGCATCGACTCGATACCCGTCCACGGATCGACCAGGTTGAAGACAACCGTCGACGCGTCCGGAGCGTCCATCGAGGCAACCTTGGCTGCCCACAGGCTCGACTGCGCTGCCTTGTTGTTGACGTAGCGGTTGATGCTGTCGACAACTGCCTTGGAATCGAGAGACGTTCCGTCACTGAACTTGACGCCGTCACGAAGCTTCAGCGTCCACGTCTTGCTGTCCGAGCTCGGCTCGAGCGACTGCGCCAACTGCGGAACGAACGTCTTCTCGATGGGGTCGTAGCGCATCAGCACGTCGTAGATCGCGCTGAGCTCACTGCCACCTGTTGCGCCGGCAACCTGGATCTTCGCCGGATCGAGCGATGTCACTGCGGAATAACCGCTGAACGTCAGCGTCCCACCCGTGGTCGGGGTGCCGGGATCAGCCTGTTCGTTGACCAATCCGATCTTGAGCGCGGAACCCGACTCGACAGATTCACCGCCGCCGCTCGACCCGTTGTCGGCGCACGACGCCAGGAACATACTTGCGGTGATCGCCAGCGTGACCGCAGCTAATCTGCGATGCCCGCGGCGGGAACTACGACTCATTCTGATGCCTCCAAGGCAGGAAAAACTGTGACTTCTTGTTGAACAAGAAACAGTGTGTGATGCGACGCACAGAATGGTTCGAACGAGTCCCGCTCAGTGGAATTGGTTAAGTTGCGGTCCTCAACGGTTATCTAAATCGTCCTGGCCTGCGCATTCCGCCAAACCAAAGAGACCTATCGGTCTAGTCCCGATCTAGTCCCGATCCAAGGTCGCTTCCTCCAGATCCAGCTCACGTAGTACCTTCCGTAGGACCTCGTCATCGATGCGGCCGCCATCGCGTTCGGCAATGAACACAGTCCGCTCGGCGTCGATCATCTCGAGACGCAGAGCCCGGAATGCGGCCGACGGACTCTCCCCCAGATCGTCGTCGCTACGCCCCAGCCGCTCCCACGCCGAATTGGCTCGGTGCGTGTTCCAGGTCCGCAAGATGTCCGCCGCTCGATCCCGCACCGCGGGCACACCTCCGTCCTGCTCGGCAACCAACTCGTCCAGCCGCGCTGCTGCTGCCCGTGCCGCCTTGTCCTGCGCCGCCGCCTCCGCTCTCGCGTCGGACTGCGCTTCCTCCCCCTGAACACCGAGCGTGCGGATAACCCACGGCAACGAAAGACCGTGCAGGAGCAATGTTCCGACCACGACGACAAATGTCAGGAACAAGATCAGCGAACGCCCGGGGAACTCCTCACCACTGTTCACTGTCAAGGGAATGGCAAATGCCGCTGCCAGCGACACGACTCCGCGCATTCCTGCCCACGACACGACAAATACCGACCGCACCGACACGTCCGGTTCCCGCGCGCGGATCCGCGGCGACAACCACCGCGGCAGGTACGTGGCCGGAAAAACCCACGCAATCCGCACAACCACAACGGTCGCGAGCACCGCAATGGACGCCCACACCACAATCGAGGTGCTGTACCCCTGCAATCCACTCACGACACTGGGTAATTGAAGTCCGATCAACAGGAACACAAACGACTCGAGGATGAGGTCGACGGCCTTCCACACGGCCGTATCCTGCAGGCGTGTCGCATAACTGGCCCGAGTGGAACGCTGACCCAGGAAAAGGCCGGCCACCACTACGGCAATGACGCCCGACGCGTGAATCTCCTCCGCAGCCAGGTAGGTGAAGAACGGAACGACCAAGCCGATTGCGCTCTCCATCACCGGATCGCGAAGTTTGCCACGCACTTTGGAGATCACGAACCCCACCGCAAGCCCGATCGCCGTTCCGCCGACAGCGGCGATCACAAACGTCTCGAACCCGCTCGCCAATGTGGCACCCGTGCCAACGGCCGCCGCCAAGGCAACCTTGTACGCCGTCAGGGCGGTGGCGTCGTTGAGCAGGCTCTCACCGCCCAGGAGTGTCATGATCCGACGCGGCAGGCCAAGCCTGCGTCCGATTGCGCTCGCCGACACCGCATCCGGCGGCGCCACAATCGCACCGAGAACCAACGCCGCGGCAATCGAGAACTCCGGCACGATCAGATACGCGACCAAGCCGACCGCTGCGGTCGTCGCGAGGGGCAGACCCACCGCGAGCAACCCGATGGGACGCAGATTCGATCGCAATGCCAGATATGAACTGTCCAACGCCGCCGAGTACAGCAACGGTGGTAACACCACGAACAGAACAAGATCCGGATCGAGCTCGAGATCCGGTACGCCGGGTACCTGACACGCGATCAACCCGAAGACCACCAGTATCAACGGCGACGACAAACCGAATCGACGCGCAACCGCTGCGACCAGCAAAGCCGCTACTACAACCCCCAGTAATATGCCGTTCACTCTGGCAGCATGCAGGATCGGCGGCCACCGTGCACTATGGATGGTGATGAAAAAAATCCTGAAGCGCGTCGCCGCCCGCACACCGGCACCCGAACCGGTGGCAAGCGGTTGCGAAGAATTGGCTGAAACGCCCGAAACCGACCCGGCCGCTTTAACTCCCGGCGTCTGTCAAGAATGCGCCAAGCTTGGCGAGGACAACTGGTCACACTTGCGAATCTGCCTCACCTGCGGCCACGTCGGATGTTGCGACTCCAGCCCGCACCAACACGCCACCAATCACTATCGCGAGACCGGACACCCCGTGATGCGGTCCCACGAACCTGGCGAGTCCTGGCGCTGGTGCTATGTCCACGATCTGATGGACTAGATACCGCGAAATACCTGGACACCCCGAAATACACCGAAGCCGGAGATGCAGTGCGCATCCCCGGCTTCAGCTTTGCCGTACTCAGTTATTCACGTTCCGTCAGTTGGTCTTCCACGCCTCGTCGAAGAACATGATTCCGTCGATGCTCTGCTGGACACCGTGAACGTTCTTGGCCCACACGCCAAGCCACGGCGTGTTGCCGAGGATCTGCCACGGCACAACCTCAGTGGCGCGCGCCTGGATCTTGGCCAGGACCTCTTTCTTCGCGTCATCGGACGTCGCGACACCCAACTCGTCGAGCAGCGTGTCCATCTGAGCGTCGGAGAAGCTTGTTGCGTTGTTACGTCCACCGGTCTTGAGGTTCGAGTACAGACGCTCGAACGGATCGGCTTCCGGAAGGTTGGCGGAGCCGGTCGACATGTCGAAGTCGCGGTCGACGTACAAACGCTTGACGACGTCGGCAACCGAGTTGACGTACTCGATCTGGAAGTCGAAACCAACGGCATTTGCCATCGACTGCAGCGCGAGAGCCATCGCCTGAGCCGAATTCTCCTGCATTGTCAGGTACGTGATCTTGCCGTCGTAACCGTCAGCCTTGGCCTCGTCGAGAAGCTGCTTGGCCTTGGCCGGGTCGACACCGATCGGAGCCTCGTCGTTGTGCCAGCGCGAGCTGTCCTGGAAGATGACCTGCCCCGGTAGGCCCTTACCTTCGTTGAGTCGGTTGTCGAGTGCAACGGGGTCCGTTGCCAGAGCCAGTGCCTGACGCACGCGCACGTCGGCGCCCGGGCGACCCGGAGCCGTGTTGAGCAGTGACAGGTACGACAGCGACGGGATGTCGACGTAGCCCGGGTAGCCGGAGTCGATGAGGTCGAGCACGTTCGGCAGTGATCGCATGTACGCGGCATCTGCGCCGCCACTCTTGAGCGACTCGCTCGTGGCCTGCGAACCGACGATGCTGATCATGCGCAACTTGTCCACGTTCGGGGCACCCGCGAAGTAATCCTCACGAGCGTCGAGAATCAGCTCCTCGTTGGGAGCGAACTTCTCGAGTGTGAACGCACCCGCGCCGATCGGCGTGAACTGATCACCCTGCTGCGCGCTGGGCGCAACGATCATTCCGGGGCCGGTGGCGAGCAGCGACTCGATCCCCGTCCACGGGTCGACGAGATTGAAGACAACCGTCGACGCGTCCGGCGTGTCGACCGACGCGACCTTCGACGCGTACAGGCTGGACTGCGGTCCCTTGTTGGTGACGTATCGAGCCAGGCTCGACGACACTGCCGCAGAGTCGACCTGCGTGCCGTCACTGAACTTCACACCATCGCGCAGCTTGAGCGTCCAGGTCTTGAAATCCGAACTCGGCGACATCGAGTTGGCGAGCTTCGGAACGAACTTCTGCGACGTGGGATCGTAACGAAGCAGGGTGTCGTAGATCGCCCCGAGCTCCGAGCCGGCCACCGAGCCGGCAATCTGTGTCTTCGAGGGATCGAGACTTGTCACCGCGGAGTATCCACTGAATGTCAGCGTTCCCCCCTTGACCGGATCGCCCTCGTTCGTCGATGCGTTGACGGGACCGATCGTCAGAGCTGAGCCGGACTCGGGTGCGTCGCCGCTGCCGCCGTCCGCTCCACTGTCGGCACACGAAGCCAAGAACAAACCGGCGGAAACAGCCAGTGCGACTGCTGCGACCTTTCGACTGCCGCGCCTAGAACTGCGACTCATTTACGAACCTCCAGATCGGACCTTCAACTGTGATGTGATGCGAAGCTGTCACAGTTTGTGACCTAAGGCACAAGTATTAATTCTCAGTCCCACTCAGTGGAAAGTACGAGGCCAATGGCCTGTGCGCCTTTCTGGCAGTGGGGGCTACCAGAAAGGCGCACGGGGGCGTAGCCCCTACTTCTTCCACACCTCGTCGAAGAGCAGAATCCCGTCGATACTCGGCTGAAGTCCGTGCACATTCTGGTTCCACACGTCCAAAGCCGGTCCGGTGCCCCACACCTGCCACGGCAGGGTTTCGTTGGCGCGTTCCTGAATCTTCACGAGGACGGCCTTCTTGTCGTCGTCGCTGATTGCAACACCCAACTCGTCGAGCAACTGATCCATTTCGGCGTCCGAGTAACCCGTGGTGTTGTTACGCCCACCGGTCTTGAGACCCGTGTAGAGACGTTCGGAGGGGTCCGCCTCGGTGAGGTTGAGAGCAGCGGTCGCCATGTCGTAGTCGCGATCAGCGTACATCCGCTTGACCAGGTCACCGACGTTGTTGACGTTCTCGATCTGGACGTCGAACCCGACGGCGTTGAGCATGGCCTGCACAGCGAGTGCCGTGGCCTGCGCCGACGGCTCCTGCATGGTGAGGTAGCTGATCTTGCCGTCGTAACCGTCCGCCTTCGCCTGATCGAGCAGTTCCTTGGCCTTGGCCGGATCCACACCGATCGGAGCGACATCGTTGTGCCAGCGAGACGTGTCCTGGAAGATCACCTGACCCGGAAGGCCCTTGCCGTCATTGGCCCGGACATCAAGGGTGGCCGGATCGACGGCGTATGCCATCGCTTGGCGCACACGCAGATCCGCTCCGGGTCGACCAGCGGCCATGTTGACGTTTGCGATGTAGCCGAGCGAGGGAATGTCGATGAATCCCGGGTAGTCGGACTCCACCAGATCGAGGATCGGCCCCAACGTTCGTATGTACGCGGCGTCGATCCCACCGGACTTCAACGCCTCGGAGGTGGGCTGTGCACCGAGAATGCTGACCATCTTGAGCTTGTCGACATTCGGCGCGCCGCCGTAGTAATCGGGACGAGCAGCGAGCAGCATTTCCTCGTTGGGAGCAAACTTCTCGAGCGTGAACGCACCGGCGCCGATCGGCGTGAACTGATCACCCTGCTGCGCAGCCGGAGCGACGATCATTCCGGGGCCGGTGGAGAGCATCGGCTCGATTCCCGTCCAGGGATCAACCAGGTTGAAGACGACCGTCGTTGCATCCGGCGTGTCCATCGAGGCGACCTTGGCAATCCACAACCCCGACTGCGGTCCCTTGTTGGTCATGTACCGGTTGATACTCGCCGTGACGGCCTGCGCATCGAAAGGTGTTCCGTCGCTGAACGTCACACCGTCGCGCAGCTTCAACGTCCACGTTGTGCTTTCTGCATTGGGCTCGAGCGACTCCGCCAGCTGCGGTTCAAACGTCTGCTCGATGGGGTCGTATCGCATCAGCACGTCGTAGATTGCACTGAGCTCGCTGCCACCGGTGGAGCCGCTCACTTGAGCCTTGGCCGGATCGAGCGTCGTCACCGGCGAGTAGCCGCTGAACGTGAGAGTACCGCCCTTGGTGGGCGATCCGGGATCGGCCTGCTCGTTGACCATTCCGATCTTCAACGACGACCCGGAATCAGCCGACTCGCCTCCGCCCCCGCCCTCGTTGTCGTCATTTCCAGCACATGATGCAAGGAACAAACTTGCGGTGATCGCCAGTGCGGCAGCTGCCGCGCGGCGACTACCTGATCGGGAATTGCGGCTCATCGAAACCTCCAGGTCGGTCGTACAACTGCGGTGTGAAGCGAAGTTCTCACAGTTTGTGACCTGAGACACAGTGTTTCGCAAAATAGCCTAAGCTGCGCAAAACGACGGGGGAAACACATGAGACTGAACCGCATGGGACTACTGAAGGACATCGGGAGCTGGCGACGCGGAGCAAAGCTGCAGCGACGCCTACGCGACCTCACCGGAACACTCGTGGTTGTCACCGGAGCCGGCAGTGGCATCGGCCGCGAGACCGCGCTCGCTTTTGCCGCCGAGGGCGCAATCGTCGTTGTGTGCGACGTCAACCTCGAAAGTGCCCAGGACACAGCCGCACTCGTCAACTCACCCGCAAGTGCTGGCGGAGCCGAAGCCGTCTTCGGTGGAGGCGCACACGCGTATCACGTGGACGTTTCCGACGAGCACGCCATGACTCGATTCGCGGAAACCGTAGCCGCACACCACGGAGTTCCCGACATCGTCGTCAACAATGCCGGTATCGGTTTTTCGGGAACCTTCGCAGACACCACTGTGGCCCAGTTCGAGCGAGTCATGAACATCAACTTCTGGGGAGTTGTGTACGGCTGCCGCGCCTTCTCACCGATGATGATCAAACGCGGCTCCGGCGGACACATCGTCAACCTCTCGTCCGCCGCCGCCTACACACCCCAAAAAGCGTTGACCGCTTACTCGACCAGCAAAGCCGCAGTGTTCATGCTTTCCGATTGCCTGCGCGCAGAACTACTTCCGCACGGAATCGGCGTCAGCACCATCTGCCCGGGGATTGTCGACACCAACATCGTCAGGACCACCGAATTTGCCGGAACCACTGCAGCGGAACAACTTCGTAATCAAACCAAAGCGGACAACTTTTACCGTCGTCGAAACTTCACACCCGACCGGGTCGCAAGCGCCATCGTCAAGGCAGTGCGAACCAACAAGGCAATTGTGCCCGTTACCCCCGAAGCGAAACTCGGGTACCGGCTCAGCCGGTTCTACCCGAGTTCCATGCGCGTCGGAGCCCGCATCAATGCTTTATGAGGCGGCTGTTAGCTTCCAAAAGAAAGACTTCCCGTAAATCCTTGTCGGACGTCGTCTTTCGATCGGGGAAGCACTTCATACGTGTCCGCGTACTGCCCACTGAAGCCGGTCACGGTGATCGGTCGGCCAACCAGAATGGACGCCGGGTCGAGACCCGCCTGCGTGTTCACGAAGATGACAGTGTTTCCTCCCGCTCCCGACACCAAGATCTTGTGTCCGTACGGCAGATCGTCGATGACCGGCGCGCTGACGATGCCGGACACCGTGACAAGCCGTCCCTCACTGCTCTCGCCGATTGCACTGAGCGGCAACCGCTCCGGCCGTACCGCCGGGGCGGAACCAAGACGCGTGACCGCGCTCGGACGAATGACAAGCAGGCCCTCCTGATCTGCGAGAACACCACTGACCTCGACCTGGTCGCCAACAGTTACAACCGAGTTGTCAGGATCACTGACATAAATGCCCGAATTGCCGCTCTGGAGACCAAATCCCTTGTCATAGAAGCTGGATTCGAAATCCCCGGACGACGTAGTCGCAATTCCCGACACCGTAACCTCGGCGCCGATTGGCAGCGAGCGAGCGAGCTCGATCGAATTGACCGCTACCACCGATGGCACGGGAGGCAAAGGTTTGGCAACTGCAGGTGCGCCAGTGAATATTGCTACTCCCACAGCACCTGCAGCCGCCCAAGTCAGAACTCGAACATGATTCATCGATGAATCTCCCCCGTATGTAGTGAACAGCAGACAATGACTTCCGCTGACAATACTGAGCTACGGGCAAATATGAGGCAACCGAAGCCGAAGCGCGGCAAGAACGGTCAGGAACCCGAGCTACCGCTCGACCCGAGTGAGCCTGTTCCACCACCGAGGTCGTCGAGCGGATCGGATCCGTCGATACCGCCCGGGAACAGGTATGCCGTGGACACCGTATTGAGCGACGTACCCGAAGTTGCCGGCGTCTTGGCGCGCCAATTGACGATCGGATTCAACACTCCGAACGGGCCACAACCACTGGCAGACGGAATAGCGAAATCGGTTGTCGCACTCTTGACGGGGCTAACCTTCAACGCCCCCGACGGCGCTACTTCGAAAGCCGGACTGGATTCAGCCGTAGGCGTGAGGTGGAAGTTCACCGGCGCCGTTTCAGATCCCAGGTAGCAGTTGTTGCCGAGGAAAGCGTTGTTGATCTTCATCCGAACCGGGAGGCTGATATCCATGTTGGTGATCAGATCGTTGAAGACGGGCACGCCCACCGCCTGCACCTCAGCCGTGACTCCCGCCAAACCGAATAGATTGTTGAACGGAAGATCGATACCGAGTACTCCACCCGGCACGGTCATCGGACGAAATTGTTGCCGGAGCCGGTGAACGAGGTCAGCGTTACCTCGCGGCACTGCGATTGGCGGGAATCCCCCCGAGCGGCATGGATTCCGCCGAGATCCTCTATGCCGACGGAACCTGCAACGCAATCGCCCAGGGCATGCCGCGATCCGAGGTGCTCGCAGAGTTCAAGGCAGTTGGCGACGTGTATGCCCAGATCACTCCGATGCCGTCACAGCGAATCGCCGAAATCTATGTGGAGACAGCAGAAAACACGTATTGCTGATCAGGCTTTACCGGCCAGCCAATTGTGCAGCCACGATGTAGCGGTGGTGCCCGAACCGTCGACTACGTAACGGGTGTAGTCGGTATGAACCTGTGACCCGTAGAAATCGACCAACTGATCGACACGCCGATCGTTGGCGCCGGGATCAAGTTGCGCCATGAGAGCGGGAAGCCCACCCGCAGTGATCAAGTCACGAACGATCACAGCCGCCTCGTCGCGCAACGAGAGAGCCGTTGCCGGAGTGGGATCGGAGACTTGCGCCATGAATCCGGCCAGACGCATCACAAAATCGTCTTCGGGCGTCGAGCAGTACAGATCGCCCGCAGCACACAGAGTGACGGTATCGGCTGACAGCCAACCGAATCCGCCGATCCGAGCACCACTGGCGCCGTTACCGCCAACCCACGGACCGATCAACACATCGGACTCGGCGCGACGCGGATCGGACAGCAGACCGACTCCCGCAACACGATTGGGCGGAACGACGCCGATGCCTGTCCCGATTTCGGCTGCGAGGTCGCCGGCCGCGTCGGCGCCCTGGCTGTACCCGACTATCGCGAATCGAGTGTCGCCGCACGACGCCGCCATCGCCCCGATCATGCCGCGCGCATTATCGACCGCCTGCCTTTTCGACCTGGCGTAGACATTCGATTCCCACGGGAAGGCGGTAGCCGAGTACGTGACGTAGTCGGTTCGCACCGACGACGGGAGGCCACTGGTGACCGGCGCGAGCATGCCTGCACCGGGCGAAACGCCTGAGGGCTCCCACGTTCCCGGAATCGCCACGACATACAGTTCGGGGCAGGGCGCTGCGGACGCCGTCGGTGCGCCGACGGCCTGCACTACACCAGCGGCCGCAACAACCGACAACATCGCAACAAAGCGCTTTGCACCCATCAAACACCCCGCATCCGATCGGGCAGACCCCTGTAGTCACCGCAGATATTTGAGCAGCATACTTGGTCAGAGCCCTCCTGTGGCGACCTCAACCAGTACTTTCATCCGGCGACCAGCGGACGCCGCCTCAACTCCTTCGACGACGATGTCCGCAAGGGGGACACATTCCACCCAGTGGTCGAGTGGATAAGCGCCCGACGCCATCCGGTCGATGACGCTCTCGAATTCCTTACGCGAACACGAGAGAGACGACATCACTCGTGCCTCGGTCAACATCAGCGCATACGGGTTGAACTGGAGCGGTTCCTTGTACGTCGCTACCAGGACGACTGCGCCGCGCGCTCGCACCGATGCCAGTGCACTCTCGACTGTCGCTGCGACACCGGCACATTCGAACACCGCGTCGGCGCCGTTCCCGTCCGTTCGCTGGGCGACGGCCGCAGCCAGATCATCGATGCCGGGATCGATCACGTCGAACCCCATCTTCGTGGCCACGGCTTGGCGTACCGGCGACGGCTCACTCAGCAGAATCCGGTCCACTCCACCGGCCCGGAGGTTGAGGGCAGTCGCGATACCGATGGGCCCCGCTCCCAGGACGAGCGCAAACTGACCTGCCGCCGCGCCGGAGAGCTCTACCGCATGCAGTGCGACGGATAGCGGTTCGATCACCGCGCCCTGCCTGAGAGTCACGGAGTCCGGAAGAACATGCACGGCACTTGCCGGAACTGCGGTGCGCTCCGACAATCCTCCGCCATGCGCGTTGATCCCATGGAAGGCCGTCATTACACACAGATGCTCGAGACCGCTACGGCATCGCGCGCATTGACCACAGCAATAGTTGGGCGCCACCACTACTCGGTCTCCGACAGCCACGTCCACGACACCGGCACCGATCTCACAGATGATTCCGGAGAATTCGTGGCCGAGGACCTGCGGTCCACACGCGCCAGTCAAGGGATGCGGCTGATCGGAAATCCCGTAAGCGTGAATCAAGCCGAGGTCGCTGCCGCAGATGCCGTTGAACGCCACCTCGACCATCACGTAGCCCTCGCGAAGTTCCGGTTCCGGAACATCCTCGACGCGAAGGTCGTCGACGCCATACAGGACAGCCGCCCTCATGCCTTTGCCGCCAATTCGTCTTCGTACTTCTTTGTCATGTGCGCAATCGCGGCATGTTGTGCCTCGTTGTGACTTTCGCGTACCTTGCCCGCCCTGGTCGCCGCGTCGAATGTGGGCTGCGATTGTCCCTGGAAGTGCGGCGCCACTTGCTGCGCGATCAACTCGAACGAGCGCCGAGTTGCGGCGGGGTTCGCCCAGTCGGTACCCATGATCAGCATCGATCCGAACCCACCTGACTGCTCGACGAGTTTGCCGACCAGTTCCCGCGCCTGAGCCGGAGTTCCGATAACGCCCATGCCGGAGTGGTTCATGTACGCGATCATCTGTTCCATGTCGGCGCCGCCGGAGCCGAAGTGCGGGAACGCCGCGACCTTACCGAAGTAGTCGATCCACTCCCCGAGCCCGAACCGCACATCTTCCTGCGCTTGCTCTTCCGTCTCCGCAATGTGCATGGGGCACACCAGTCGCCACTGGTCACGATCGACGACGGTACCGAACTCGGTGGCACGTTCCTCCATGATCCCGAAGTGATGACCGAGCGCGTCGAAGCCTTCCGGCGTGAGGGTCGCACCGATCGAGAGCAACCCCAGACCGTGCTTACCGGCCAACCGGGGTCCGGTCGGCGAGGCCACGCCGGCGACCACGATGTCGAACATCGGGTGCGAGTACGGACGAAGCTGCAGTTGCGCGTCGACCAGATTGTGCGTCTTGGTCTTAGCGGTGACGCGCTCACCGTTCAACAGTCGTACCACGATGTCGAGGTTGTCCTCGAGCAGTTCGCGGCACTCCGTGGGATCGAGTCCGATCATCGACGAGTCGGTCGGCAGTGAACCTGGACCGACACCGAGCATTACGCGGCCACGAGTGAGGTGATCGAGAAGCACCAACCGGTCCGCGACCCAAAGTGGGTTGTGGTAACTGAGCGACGTCACACCGGTGCCGAGCTTGATCCGTTTGGTGCGTTCTGCCGCTGCGGCGATGAAGATCTCGGGGCTGCCGATGATCTCACTGCCCGCGCTGTGGTGCTCACCGATCCACACCTCGTCGAAATCGAGACGATCGAGGTGTTCCACCAGCTCCAGGTCACGTTGCAACGCGAGCGTCGGGTTCTGTCCAACCGCATGATGCGGTGCAACGAAAGCACCGAAACGTAGCCTGCCCATGGAAATACTCCTCAATATCGATTGAACCAGTCGATACGACGCTAGAATTAGTTCTAGCTCAGCACCAGTGCACTTTGGGGGACATCAGTGAGTGACATCGCGTTGACCACTGCCGAATACGAGCGAGTTTTCGCAGTCCTCGATCGCTGCGATTCGGTGCGAACGGTGACGGAGTTCCGGGACGTCATAGTCGAGGCAATACCCGCAGCATTCCCCATCCGGCACACATCCTGTTTCGTAGGCGACACCTTCGAGAGCCAGTTCGCCGACCGGAACGCCACGGTCACAGCTGCCGGCTCCGGCTCAGACAGCTGGGAGACGATCAAGGCGAATTACCAAGAACATTGGGCACGCCACGACGTGTTCAATCTCCCGCAAGCACGGCAGCAGCTCCAATCGACAAGAGTCGCGTCACTTTCCGAGTTGGGCGGTCTACCCAAGCCTGCGGCGGTTTACGTTCACGAATATCTTCATCCGCACCAGATGCATTCGATCACTGCGATGCACCTCGACCTCGCGGCGGGCGGGCATGCACTGATCGGGCTGTTCGATCCCGACAAAGATGCGATAAGGCCGAAAGATCTTCTGGCTCTTCGACTCTTGGCCCGGCAGCTCTCGATACTCACTCGCGGCCTCCAGACCCTGCCAGGACTCGACCTGTTTGCAAAGCTCACGGCACGCCAACGAGAGGTAGCAACATTGGTCGCCGACGGCCGCAGTAATGCCTCGATCGCCGGGCAACTGAATCTCACCCAGGACACCGTCAAGAAGTACGTCAGCCGAATCCTTGCTGCGACCGGATGCGCGTCCCGCACCGAGCTGGCGATCGATGTTCGACGCCAATCTTTCTGATCAGTCGCCACTCGGATAAACCGGCTTCACGAAAAACCGCACCCCACCGTCGTGGTGGGGTGCGGTTTTGTCTTATCTCGTGCGACTAGCGCTGCGGAGCCGCCGTCGGGAGGATCGGAGCCGGAAGCGCCGTCTCACCTTCGAGGTAGGTGTCCACAGCGGCTGCTGCGGAACGCCCTTCGGCGATGGCCCAGACGATCAGGGACTGACCGCGGCCCATGTCGCCGGCCACGAAGACACCGTCGACGTTGGTGTTCCACTTGGACGTACGGGCGACGTTGCCGCGCTCGTTCAGGTCGACACCGAGATCGGTGAGCAGACCCGGCTTTTCGGGTCCGACGAAGCCCATCGCCAGGAACACGAGGTCGGCTTCGAGCTCGAAGTCCGAGCCCTCGACCTTCTCGAAGCGACCCGACTTCATCTCGACCTCGTGAGCCTTGAGGCCGGTGACCTTGCCGTCTTCACCGACAAACTTCTCGGTGTTGACGGAGAACAGACGCTCGCCGCCCTCCTCGTGAGCCGAGGCCACGCGATACATCAACGGGTATGTCGGCCACGGAGTCTGCTCGGCGCGAGTCTCCGGCGGACGCGGCATGATCTCGAACTGATGGACGCTGGCGGCGCCCTGACGGTGCGAGGTACCGAGGCAGTCAGCTCCGGTGTCGCCGCCACCGATGATGACAACCTTCTTGCCCTTGGCATCGATGGTCGGAGCATCGAGATCACCGAGCTGAACACGGTTGGCGATCGGGAGGTACTCCATAGCCTGGTGGATGCCGTCGAGTTCGCGGCCGGGGATCGGCAGGTCTCGAGCTGCGGTAGCGCCGCCGGCCAGAACCACGGCGTCGAACTGCTCGCGCAGCTCGTCAGCCGTGATGTCCACGCCCACATTGACGTTGGTCTTGAACACGGTGCCTTCGGCTTCCATCTGCTCGAGACGGCGGTCGATGTGGCGCTTCTCCATCTTGAACTCGGGGATGCCGTAGCGCAGCAGGCCACCGATGCGGTCAGCCCGCTCGAAGACCGTCACTGCGTGACCGGCGCGGGTCAGCTGCTGCGCTGCAGCCAGACCGGCCGGACCACTGCCGACAACTGCGACGCGCTTGTTGGTGGAACGAGCGGCGCGAACCGGCTTGACCCATCCCTCGTCGAAGGCCTTGTCGATGATCTCGACCTCGACCTGCTTGATGGTGACCGGATCCTGGTTGATGCCCAGGACACAGGACGCCTCACACGGCGCGGGGCACAGGCGACCGGTGAACTCCGGGAAGTTGTTGGTCGCATGCAGACGCTCGATAGCGTCGTGCCAGTGGTCCTTGTACACCAGGTCGTTCCACTCGGGAATCAAGTTTCCGAGAGGGCAACCATTGTGGCAGAACGGAATTCCACAGTCCATGCAACGGCTGGCCTGGGTCTTGAGGTTTTCCTTCGGGAACTCCTCGTACACCTCTTTCCAGTCGAGCAAGCGCAGTGGAACGGGACGACGGACCGGCAATTCGCGCGAACCGTGCTTCAGGAAACCGCTTGGATCACCCACGAGCTGCCTCCATGATTGCCTCGTCGACGTTTGCGCCGCGGATTTCGGCGTCCTTGATTGCCATCAGTACCTTCTTGTAGTCACGCGGCATCACCTTGGCGAAGTGGGTCACCTGCTGGGACCAGTCCGCGAGGATCCGCGCAGCAACCTCGGAACCTGTTTCGTCGCGGTGCCTTTCGATGACACTCTTGAGCCAGACGTACTCGTCGCCCTCGAGGTCCTCGATATCCACCAGTTCGCTGTTGACGTTGGCTTCGAAATCACGGTCCGGATTGAAGACGAAGGCGACGCCACCGGACATGCCGGCACCGAAGTTACGTCCGGTCTTACCGAGAATGACCACCTTGCCGCCGGTCATGTACTCGCAACCATGATCGCCCACACCCTCGACGACGGCAGTGGCGCCGGAGTTACGGACTGCGAAGCGTTCGCCGACGATCCCACGCAGCAGAGCCTCGCCGCTGGTCGCGCCGAACAGGATCACGTTGCCACCGATGATGTTGTCCTCGGCGACAAAGCCTTCCGCTGCGTTGAGCGGCGGGCGTACGACGATGCGTCCACCCGAGAGGCCCTTGCCGACGAAGTCGTTGGCGTCGCCGTTCAGGCGCAGGGTCATACCGCGGGGCACGAAAGCACCGAAGCTGTTACCGGCGGAACCGGTGAACGTGATGTCGATGGTGTTGTCGGGCAAGCCCTCTCCACCGAACGCCTTGGTGACCTCGTGGCCGAGCATGGTGCCGACCGTGCGGTTGACGTTGGTGATCGCGGACTCGAATACGACCGACTCACCCTTGTCGAGTGCATTGCGTGCGGAGACGATCAGCTGCTGATCGAGCGCCTTGTCGAGGCCGTGATCCTGCGTGCCCGTGCAGTGGACATCCTGATCCATGAACGCGGACTCGACCTGGGTGAGGATCGGCGACAGATCGAGATTGCCTGCCTTGCTTCCCTTCCAGTGATCGAGAGCGCGTGTGGTGTCCAGCATGTCGACCTGGCCGACTGCTTCGAGCAGCGTGCGGAAACCGAGTTCCGCGAGAAGCTCGCGAACCTCTTCGGCGATGAACATGAAGAAGTTCTCGACGAATTCCGGCTTGCCACTGAAACGCTTGCGCAGCACCGGGTTCTGCGTCGCAACACCAACGGGGCAGGTGTCGAGATGGCAGACGCGCATCATGATGCAGCCCGAGACCACCAGCGGTGCGGTGGCGAAACCGAACTCCTCGCCGCCGAGCAGAGCAGCAACAACAACGTCGCGACCCGTCTTGAGCTGGCCGTCGACCTGCACGACGATGCGGTCACGAAGACCGTTGAGCAGCAACGTCTGCTGGGTCTCGGCGAGGCCGAGCTCCCACGGTGCGCCGGCGTGCTTGACGGAGGTCAGCGGGGTGGCACCGGTGCCACCGTCGTGACCGGAGATCAGAACGACGTCGGCATGTGCCTTGGAGACACCGGCCGCGACGGTTCCGACGCCGACCTCGGAGACCAGCTTCACGTGGATGCGGGCCTGCGGGTTGGCGTTCTTCAGGTCGTGGATCAGCTGAGCGAGATCCTCGATCGAGTAGATGTCGTGGTGCGGCGGCGGCGAGATGAGTCCGACGCCAGGCGTGGAGTGCCGAACCTCGGCCACCCACGGGTACACCTTGTGAGCCGGAAGCTGGCCGCCCTCACCGGGCTTGGCTCCCTGCGCCATCTTGATCTGGATGTCGGTGCAGTTGGTCAGGTAGTGCGACGTGACACCGAAGCGTCCCGACGCGACCTGCTTGATCGCACTGCGACGCGAATCACCGTTCTCGTCCGGCGTGAAGCGTGACGGATGTTCGCCGCCCTCACCGGAATTGGAGCGAGCGCCCAGACGGTTCATCGCGATGGCGAGGGTCTCGTGAGCCTCGGCGGAGATGGAACCGTAGCTCATCGCACCCGTCGAGAAACGCTTGACGATCTCGCTGGCCGGCTCGACCTCGTCGATCGAGATCGACGGCCGCTTGCCGATGTTGAAGTCGAACAGACCACGCAGAGCCGCAAGGCGCTCCGACTGGTCGTTGACCATGGTCGTGTACTCCTTGAACACCTCGTACTGACCGGTGCGAGTTGCATGCTGGAGCTTGAAGACCGTGTCCGGGTTGAACAGGTGGTACTCGCCCTCACGACGCCACTGGTACTCGCCGCCGACCTCGAGCTCGCGGTGAGCGCGCTCTTCCGGACGATCGAGGTACGCGACGCGGTGACGTGCAGCTACATCGGCTGCGATCTGATCGAGGCCGATACCGCCGAGCTGCGACTGCAGTCCGGTGAAGTACTCGTCCGTCAGCTCCTGCGACAGGCCGATGACCTGGAACAGCTGAGCACCGGTGTACGACGCGAGCGTCGAGATGCCCATCTTGGACATCACCTTCAGGACACCCTTGCCGGCTGCCTTGATGTAGTTGGCGATGCCCTTCTCGAGGGTCAGATCCTCGAGTTCCTTGTTCTGCAGGAACTCGTCGATGGTCTCGAAAGCCATGTACGGGTTGACCGCGGCAGCACCGAAGCCGATCAGGAGCGCCATGTGGTGCACCTCGCGGGCGTCGCCGGCCTCGACGATGAGACCGACCTTGGTGCGCGACTTCTCACGAACCAGGTGGTGGTGCACAGCCGAGGTCAGGAGCAGCGACGGGATCGGTGCGTAATCCTCGGTGGACTCGCGATCCGAGAGCACGACGAGGCGTGCGCCACCCGCGATTGCCTGCGAAACCTGGTACTTGATGCCGTCGAGCGCACGACGGATACCGTCGCCGCCTTCCTTGACGGGGTACAGGCCACGGATGACAACACTGCGGAAGCCGGGGAATTCGCCGTCGTCGTTGACGTGAACAAGCTTCGACAGATCGTCGTTGTGCAGGATCGGCTGCGGGAGCGCGATCTGCTTGCAGGAATCAGCGCTCGGGTGCAGCAGGTCGCCCTCGGGGCCGAGTGTGGCACCGAGGCTGGTGACAACCTCTTCACGAATAGCGTCGAGCGGCGGGTTGGTGACCTGAGCGAACAGCTGCGAGAAGTAGTCGAACAGCATCCGCGGACGTGCGGAGAGCACGGCGATCGGAGTGTCGGTACCCATCGAGCCCAGAGCCTCGGCACCCGAGAGGGCCATCGGCTTGACGAGGAGGTTGACCTCTTCGCTCGTGAAACCGAAGAGCTGCTGACGCAGAACGACACGCTCGTGCGACATGTACGTGTACGGGCGATCCGGCAGATCGTCCATGTGGATCAGACCTTCGTCGATCCACTCCTGGTACGGATGCTCGGCAGCGAGTTCCGACTTCAGTTCGTCGTCGCTGATGATCCGGCCCTGAGCCGTGTCGACAAGGAACATGCGGCCAGGCTGCAGGCGGACCTTCTTGACGACGGTGGACGGATCGATCGGCAGAACGCCGACCTCCGACGCCATGACAACAAGACCGTCCTCGGTGATCCACAGACGCGACGGACGCAGACCGTTGCGGTCCAGCACGGCGCCGATGACGGTGCCGTCGGTGAAGCACACCGACGCCGGTCCGTCCCAAGGCTCCATGAGAGCCGAGTGGTACTCGTAGAACGCCCGACGAGCGGGGTCCATGCTCTCGTGCTTCTCCCAGGCTTCCGGGATCATCATGAGAACTGCGTGCGGCAGGCTGCGGCCGGCGAGGTGCAGCATCTCGAGCACCTCGTCGAAACGAGCGGTGTCGGATGCGCCCTGGGTGCAGATCGGGAAGATCTTCTCGAGGTTCTCGCGGCCACCGAAGACGTCGCTGTCGATGAGGGACTCGCGAGCGCGCATCCAGTTCTCGTTGCCGGTAACCGTGTTGATCTCACCGTTGTGAGCGACCCGACGGAACGGGTGCGCCAGCGGCCACGACGGGAACGTGTTGGTGGAGAAGCGCGAGTGGACGAGGCCCAGCGCGCTCTCGACACGATCGTCCTGCAGATCCAGGTAGAAACCCTTGAGCTGCGGGGTGGTGAGCATGCCCTTGTATACGAAGGTCTGGCCGGAGAGGCTGGGGAAGTACACCGTCTCGCTACCCGGGCCGCCCTTGCCTGCGCCCGCGCTGCCGAGCTCGTGCTCGGTGCGCTTACGCACGACATAAGCACGACGCTCCAGGTCCATGCCGGTGAACTTGTCACCCTCGGAACCGATAAAGATCTGACGGAACGTCGGCATCGCGTCGCGCGCCAATGCGCCGAGCGACGAGTCGTCGGTTCCGACCTCACGCCAACCGAGAACCGTCAGGCCCTCTTCGACGACGATCTTCTCGACCGCGGCAGCAGCCTCGTGAGCTTCGGCGTCGCCCTGGGGCAGGAATGCGATACCCGTTGCGTACGCGCCTTCGGCGGGCAGCGAGAAGTCCACGACAGCTCGGAAGAACTTGTCAGGAACCTGCAGCAGGATGCCTGCGCCGTCACCCGTGTTGGGTTCGGATCCGGCAGCGCCGCGGTGCTCGAGGTTCACCAGAGCGGTAATCGCCTTTTCGACGATGTCGCGACTGCGGCGACCCTTCATGTCGACAACAAATGCGACTCCACAGGAGTCGTGCTCATTGGACGGGTGATAGAGGCCCTGGGGGCCTGGAAGTTGCTTCATACCCAGCCTTCGTATGCCATAAATATGCACCGACGACCAGCAACGCTGATGGTCATCAACTTGCAATGCAAGTTCGTAAGCACCGGCACGACGATGTGTCCGGCACAGTCGGTTGAAACTTCTGCGAGTCAACCGTGTAACGAAAACGATAATTCAGAACCCCAGCATGCGCGCAACTAAGGTAGCCCTATATTTGCTCTGAACTGCGGCGATGCAGGACGCCCGAGAGCGCCTCGGAAAGATTCAGGGCTGCGTTCGTGCAGAAAAGTTCCGCTTCACAGGATACCGAATCCCCAGGCAACCGGCCTAAAAGTGCGACAAATGCAACAACTGGCCGCAGCGATAAAGATCAGCTGCGGCCAGTGTGTCTGAAACTGTAGCAAAAGTTGATCGATCAACCAAGGGCTGCTGCGGCATCAATTGTTAACGGAA
This sequence comes from Rhodococcus sp. WS3, assembly GCF_003797085.1. Taxonomy (NCBI): domain Bacteria; kingdom Bacillati; phylum Actinomycetota; class Actinomycetes; order Mycobacteriales; family Nocardiaceae; genus Rhodococcus; species Rhodococcus sp. WS3. The sequence goes on along the minus strand of NZ_RKMA01000001.1, from coordinate 2,641,051 downwards.
TCTCATTCGTGTGATTTCCCTACGCTCCCTGCGATTTCCGTACGCTCAGCCGCATGACAACAGCGGTGGTCGTGGGCAGCGGCCCCAACGGACTGGCAGCGGCAATCGAACTCGCCCGACACGGTATCGCGGTCCACGTCATCGAAGGCGCCGACAAGATCGGCGGCGGCACCCGCAGCAGTGAATACATTGTCGACGGACTCATCCACGACGACTGCGCGGGCTTCCATCCCACCGCGCTGGCATCACCGTTCTTCCGCGGACTCGACCGGGAATTCGGTTTCGCCGATCACGGATTGGAATGGCTCTGGCCCGAAATCGATCTGGTCCATCCACTCGACGACGGGACCGCCGGGGTTCTGTGGCGCGATATCGACCGAACTGCCGACGAGATGGGCGTCGACGGTAAGCGGTGGCGCTCGGTATTCGGGTATCTGTCGGAGCACTTCGACGCGTTGGTCGAGGACGTCTTTCAACCGATCGTCCATATCCCGAAACACCCGCTGATACTGGCCAGGTTCGGCGCCGGCGCGATTCTCCCCGCAGCTGGTTTCGCACGTATGTGGAAGACCCCACAGGCCCGGGCGCTGTTCGGTGGCAGCGCCGCGCACATGTTCGGTGCGCTGACTACCCCACTGTCCAGTGCGGGCGGACTCATGCTCACCGCAGGCGCCCACGCACACGGCTGGCCAGTCGCCCGCGGCGGCTCCGGCTCTATTGCCGCTGCTCTGACCTCCATTCTGCGCAGCCTCGGCGGCACCGTCGAAACCGGAAACCGGGTCACCGACTTCTCCTCGTTGGCCGGCTACGACATCGTGATGCTCGACCTCGCACCCGACGCCGCCGCTCGACTCCTCGACGGCCATCAGCCCGATCGAATTGCGCGGGCCTACCGCAAGTACCGCTACGGACCCGCCGCCTACAAAGTCGACTACGCCGTGCGCGGCGACTCCGACGGAAGCGTCGTACCGTGGACGAATCCACACGCCCGAAAAGCCGGCGCCTTGCATCTCGCCGGATCGATGCCGGAAATCGCCGCCGTCGAACGTCAGACCGCCCGGGGTGAAATACCCTCAGCACCATTCATTCTCGTGGGTCAGCAATTCCTGGCCGACCCATCACGATCAGTGGGAGACATCCACCCACTCTGGTCGTATGCACATGTCCCGCATGGATATTCGGGTGATGTCACCGAGTCCGTCACTCGGCAGATCGAACGCTTCGCACCCGGTTTCCGGGACCGGATCGTCGGCGTGCATGTTCGCAACGTCCCGCAGATGGAGGCCTACAACCCCAATTACGTCGGCGGGGACATTTCTGCCGGAGCAAACACACCGAGGCAGCTCATCGCCCGCCCCAGGTTCGGGTTGGATCCTTATGCCACCGGAGTTCCTGGTGTCTTCCTCTGCTCGTCCGCAACTCCCCCGAGCGGCGGCGTCCACGGGATGTGCGGCTACAACGCGGCGCAGTCGGCGCTGAAGACCAGGAGCTGAAACGTCCTCGCGGGGACGCTTTTTCGGACAAATGCCTCGCCACAAGACGGTGATTACCTAGTCGTCCGGACACCACTTCAATGTCACAGGCGTCAGCTCACCCGATTCGGGATCGAAAGGGATTATGCGGAAATATCCTGAGTTCTGATCAACCTCGTCGTCATCGTTGAATTTGATTCCCGACCAAATACCCATCATCGTCGAACCTGCGTGAGCGAGCGCATGTTCGACTTCGCGCTGGGTCACCAGAACGGCAGCGCCAAGAGTCTGTGTGCCTTTGGCTTCCAAGTACAGCAGCTTTCCGCCCTTTTCGGCCGTCGCATCGAAAGGACTACCAAGCCTGGTATCCGTTATCTTCCAGCCCCGCGAACGATAATGCTCCATCAGGCGGTCTTGTGCAGCATCTTCGATCTTCTTCCGGAGCACCGGGTCCTGCAGTCGCCCCTGAGCTGCCCCTCTACCCAAGCGGCCTTCCGCCTCGACATCAAGGCTGTCCCGGTGTGCAACCCACAACATTTCGAGATCCAACGCTGCGTTCGCCGCCAGCATGATGCCGCCGCCCTGAGGCCGCCAATGCTGCTCAGGCATAGCCTCTTCCAAGGCCTCAGTCGGCAACAGATCTTCGACTGCGAGGACTACATCCCACCGCAGGTCGACATAGTTTGCCGGACGCGCCGAACCATCCCAATGCTTGCTCTCGTAAATTTCGCTGGTCACTTTTCCGCTGGCAACTATTCCTCGTCCCTTAGTTCCCTGACGAAGCAGGAAGACCCGGTCACCTGGGCTCACCCCACTCTTTCGCACACCGGTAGACCAGCTGTCCTTGACCTTTACGCGTTTGACTGTTTGGTCGATGGCATCGAGATAGGCGGCACCCCAATCCCATTGATCCGGATTCCATGTAACGATCAATGCACCGTGCATGGCCGATACCTCCTGCGCAGACTGGTCCGTACCAAGATCGTAGGGTTCGGTCGCACTTCGGGTTCGACTACAAGCAGTATCCGTCTGAATTGCGTAGATTCTGATCGAAACGTCCCCGCGGGGACGTCTTTTCGGACAAAGCGGAGGGATACAACGTTGGACGATCCACCCGAAGAGGCATACGGGCGCGTCACGAACCCGGAACGGTTTGCTCCGTTGATACCGGCTGCCGAAGAGTTGATCAGCGATCTGGTATCCAGGTTCGACGTGACGATTTCCCGCGGTCCGGCGGCACCGTCGAAGTCCAAGACCGTCGCGACGTTGGAGTCTGTACAGATAACTCCAGTTCACGTGGACCAGGCACCGCTCGCGATCACCTTCACCTCGTTTCCCGGGTTGTATCTCGACGTCGGTGCGTGGCAGCACATCGCGCTCCCCGCATGCGGATGCGACGCGTGCGATGAGGATGCCGAAGACGTTGCGCGGGAACTGGCAAACTACGCCGAAGCTCTTACCACCGGGCAGCTGTCCGAACGCATCACGGGCAGCATCCCACCGGTCCTCGAACATTCCTGGGAAGGCAATGACTGGGGGCGTAGCGGCAAAACACCTCTGTCCAAGGAGCGAGCCGCTGAACTTCGGGCCGCACCGGTGCAACCGCCGCAGGATGGCCACTGGAAACCATGGTCGACGACACTGCCCTCCTGACGACACTGCCCTCCTGACGACACTGCCCTCCTAGACTGAAAACTCAGACGCGAAAGACAGGAGGCTGAGGTGGCCGATAAAGCTGAGGTGGCCGATACGACAGTGGCCGAGGTAATCGCCGAACTGGCCGCACTCGAGGATCCGAAAGCCCGCGCGGTGAACGAGAAGCACGGCGACGATCACGGCGTGAACCTCAGCAAATTGCGCGCCATCGCGAAGCGACTGAAGACGCAGCAGAAACTCGCACAACAGCTTTGGAAGACGGAGGACACCGCAGCGCGCCTGCTGGCGATCCTGATCTGCCGTCCGAAGGCGTTCGACCGCGACGAGTTGGACGCCATGTTGCGGGAGGCCCGCACTCCCAAGGTTCACGACTGGCTCGTGAACTATGTAGTGAAGAAGAACCCGCACTCCGAGGAACTGCGCCTCGCCTGGTCAGGCGATTCGGATCCAGTGGTCGCGAGCGCCGGTTGGGCACTGACCACCGAGCGCGTGGCGAAGAAACCCGAGGGCCTCGACCTAGCGCGTCTGCTCGACGTCATCGAGGCGGAGATGAAGGACGCCCCCGATCGCTTGCAGTGGGCGATGAACCACACCCTGGCTCAGATCGGGATCGAGCACGCCGAGTACCGGGCGCGGGCAATCGACATCGGTGAACGACTGCGGGTACTCGAGGATTACCCGACTCCCCCGAACTGCACATCTCCGTTTGCACCCATCTGGATCAACGAGATGGTCCGACGACAGAACAACGCGTAATTTCCGGACTACCTCAACCAACAAAAAACGAGGCCACAAACTCGAAAGAGTTTGTGGCCTCGTCTGTGGTGGGCGAAGGGGGACTTGAACCCCCACGTCCCTAAGGACACTGGCACCTGAAGCCAGCGCGTCTGCCATTCCGCCACTCGCCCGAGCAACGTCGAAACATTATCACGACAACATTTGAAACTTCTATTCGTACTGGTCACGGCATGAAACGAAGAACACAGGGTACTTCAGTGGGAGGAACCGATATCATGCAGGAACCAGAGGCAGATACTGCCGAACAGCCGTTTGACAGTACCGTGGAACCTGACAGTAGTTCGAACGACACGCGAGTGGGCGATGCCGGCGCTAGTTGCCGAGCATTTTTCCACCGGGAAATGCGAAGCGAGAGGAGACCCCGATGGGCATCGTTCAGCGTTTTGAGCGAAAGCTTCAAGGAGCTGTCGGCGACGCATTCGCACGTGTCTTCGGCGGCGGCGTCGTACCGCAAGAAGTAGAGGCTGCGCTCCAACAGGAAGCGCGCGACCGCGTCGAGCACCTCGGCGGCGGAATTCTCCTTGCCCCCAACCACTATGTGATCACGATCAACAATTCGGATCACGAGGAGTTGGCGGCCGACCGCGACCTCACTATCAAGGCTTTCAGCCGGCATCTGCAGGATTTCATCCGAGATCAGGGCTGGCAGACGTATGGCGATATTTCGGTGACTTTCGAGCCCTCGCCTACATTGCATACCGGTCAGTTCCGCACCCGCGGCACTGTCGACCCGGACGACGATGCCGACCAAGCATCGCCCCGGTCCAATGTTCCGCAGGTATCGTCTCGACCGCCACAATCACCTGCACCTATTGTTCCCCCTGTTTCGAATCCAGTCCCGTCACAACCAGGAGCCGGCACCATGACGCAGAACTCAGGCTACGAGTCCAGCCGCGAACCGGCTGGTCGCCAGCCCGATCAGCAGCCGGCGCGCAACGGATACTCACACGACGACGGCAACTACCCCGCACCACGGGGCCAGGAAGCGCCGCCTCAGAACGGGTACGACCGCGGCGACGGTTACCGCACCGGTGACGATCAGCCGCAGCAGGCGCCCTACGACCAGGGTGGATACAACCAGCAGGGCTACCAGCAGCAGCCGTACAACAACAACCAGCAGGCGTACCAAGGCAGCTACGACCAGCAGGGTTACCAGCAGCAGCCGTACGACGCTCAGCAGGGCGGCTACCAGCAGCCTGCCTACGATCAGCAGTCCTACGACCAGGGCGGTTACAACCAGCAGGCGTACCAGGGTGGTTACGACCAGCAGGGTTACCAGCAGCAGCCGTACGACGCCCAGTCTTACGATCAGGGCAGCTACGACCAGCAGGGTTACCAGCAGCAGCCGTACGACGCTCAGTCTTACGATCAGGGCAGCTACGACCAGCAGGCATACAACAATCAGGGCGGCAACTACGACCAGACACAGTCGTACGCCCAGCAGGGTTACAACCAGGGTGGTTACGCGCCCGCAGCCCCGCAGGCTGCTGTGACGGCAACCCTCCAGCTCGAGGACGGCAGTGGACGCCACTTCCAGCTCCGCGATGGCAGCAACATCATCGGCCGCGGCCAGGAAGCACAGTTCCGTCTTCCCGACACCGGTGTTTCACGTCGTCACATCGACATCCGCTGGGACGGCCGGACGGCAATGCTGTCCGATCTCGGTTCCACGAACGGCACCACAGTTAACGGGGCGCCGGTTCAGGACTGGCAACTCGCCGACGGCGACATCATTCGCGCTGGTCACTCCGAGATCTTGGTCCGTATCCTCTGAGTGTGACGAAGGTTGCTGGCGAATATTCCGATAACAATCGAACATAGGGCGGTCCGTCGGCGCGCCTCCGGCACTCCATGTCAGTATCGTGATCTTTCGGGGCCCCGTGCCCCATATGATGCTGCCAGTCGACAACGCTCGAACCCTTGCTGCGGCGGGGATCGAGCCATAGAAGGAGGTGGACAGCCGTGCAGGGCCTGATTCTGCAACTCACACGGGCAGGCTTTCTGCTCCTCTTGTGGCTGTTCGTCTGGGCAGTCCTGCGCACGCTGCGGTCGGATATCTACGCCGGCTCCGGAGTGCGTGTTCCTCAGCGGTACACACGCGCCGGGAAAGTCCTCCCCTCCCTCGGTAAAACGAAGGTGCCTCGCTATCTGGTTGTCACACAGGGCGCTCTCGCCGGCACTCGCATCACGTTGGGTTCGCAACCCGTCATGATCGGTCGCGCCGACGATTCCACGCTGGTCCTGACCGATGACTACGCGTCGACGCGCCATGCGCGGCTCTCCCAACGCGGGGCCGACTGGTACGTCGAAGATCTTGGTTCCACCAACGGCACGTACCTGGACCGCGCCAAGGTCACCACGGCTGTGCGGGTCCCGTTGGGTACCCCGGTCCGTGTCGGCAAGACGGTAATCGAGCTACGCCCGTGACCCTTGTTCTCCGCTACGCGGCGCGCAGCGACCGTGGTCTGGTGCGCTCCAACAACGAAGATTCCGTGTACGCGGGTGCTCGCCTCCTGGCTCTGGCCGACGGTATGGGCGGCCACGCGGCCGGTGAAGTTGCGTCGCAGCTGATGATCGCGGCGCTTGCGCATCTCGACGACGACGAGCCCGGCGAGGATCTGCTCGGCAAGCTAGAGGTGGCAACGCGTGAGGGCAACGACTCCATTGCCGATCATGTCGAGGAAGAACCTGAACTCGACGGCATGGGGACAACGCTCACCGCGATTCTCTTCTCGGGCAGCAAGCTCGGCCTGGTGCATATCGGTGACTCGCGCGCGTATCTGCTGCGCGACAACCATCTGACGCAGATCACCCGCGACGACACTTTTGTTCAGTCCTTGGTCGACGAGGGCCGGATCACAGCAGAACAGGCACACACTCACCCGCAGCGGTCGCTGATCATGCGCGCGCTGACGGGCAACGAGATCGAGCCGACGCTCACCATGCGCGAAGCCCGCGCCGGCGATCGTTATCTCCTGTGCTCCGACGGATTGTCCGACGTGGTCAGCGACGAAACCATCGAGAACACGATGCGCGAGGGCTCGCAGGAAGAGTGCGCGGACCGACTCATCGAGTTGGCCCTGCGCAGCGGCGGTCCGGACAACGTCACCGTCGTCGTGGCCGACGTCATCGACCTCGATTACGGACAGTCACGTCCCATCGTCGCGGGCGCCGCGTCCACCGAGGAAGAAGAGTTCACTCCTCCTCCCAATACCGCTGCCGGACGCGCTGCCGCTATGCGTCCACCGCGCGCGACACCCAAACGTGTTGTTTCCCAACCTGAACCCGAGCCGAAGAAGAAGCGGAACCGGTTGTGGTGGGTGGTTATCGCCGTTGTGCTGCTCGCGGTGATCGGAGTTGGCGCCGTCATCGGACGCACCGTTATCCGCAACAACTACTACGTCGGAGCCGACGAGGGCCGCGTCACGGTGCTGCGCGGAATTCCCGGTTCAGTCCTCGGTTACTCTCTGCAGGAAGCTGACCTGATCGGGTGCGTCGGCGACGACGACGTCCTGACGCTTGTCTCCCCGAACGAGATCCCGAGCGATTGCAACGTCCTCGAGGTGACCGATCTGCAACCGTCGGCGCAGGAACAGGTCAGGGCCGGGCTGCCGTCTGGCAATCGTACGGACGCGCAGAGCCAGATGATCCGGCTCATCGGCGGCGACCTTCTGCCTCGTTGTGAATCGATTCCGTCCACCACGACTTCGGCGACTCCGACGCCGCCGCCGGTGGGAACAGCGGTGGTTCCGACTACCGAAGCGCCGCCGCCACCGGTAGAGCCTGTGCCTCCCGTGGCAACAACCACCACTCCGACACCGGCACCGACCCCGACCGGAATCCCCGGTCAGACTTGCAGGACGGTCAACTGATGTCGTCCAACGCCACTGCTGGGACGGCTTTTCCGAGCCCGCCCGGAGGTTTTGCTCCGGCGCCGGTCCAGTCCACTCGGCGCAACATGGAACTGATGCTGCTCGGGTTTGCCGTCATCATCACCACGGTGTCACTGCTCCTGGTGGAGGCAAGCCAGGAGCAGAAGATCACTCTGGATCTGGCGAAGTACGCGCTCGCGTACACGGGTCTGTTCCTGATTGCACACTTGGCGATCAGGCGATATGCGCCGTACGCGGATCCGTTGCTGTTGCCGATCGTGGCATTGCTCAACGGCCTCGGCCTGGTCCTGATTCACCGTCTGGACCTGGCCGACCAACAGACTGCGCTGTACAACGGCGTCGAAGCGCCATCGCCGGACGCTAACCAGCAGGTCATGTGGACGGCCTTGGCGATTGCGGGTTTTGTTCTGCTGCTGGTGTTCTTGAGGGACTACCGGTTGATGGCCCGGTTCAGCTACACGCTGGGTCTGGCCGGACTGGTGTTTTTGGCGATCCCGGCAATCCTGCCGGCGAAGTTCTCGAGTGTGAACGGCGCGAAGATCTGGATTCGCCTGCCCGGATTCAGTATTCAGCCTGGTGAGTTCGCCAAGATCCTGCTGATCATCTTCTTTGCGTCGGTCCTGGTTGCCAAGCGCGATCTGTTCACCACGGCCGGCAAGCACTTCCTCGGCATGGACTTTCCGCGTGCCCGCGATCTCGGTCCGATCCTGCTCGCCTGGATCGTGTCCGTCGGGGTGCTCGTGTTCGAGACCGACCTCGGTACGTCGTTGCTGCTGTTCAGCACGGTGCTGGTGATGCTGTACATTGCCACCGAGCGCGTGGGGTGGCTCGTGATCGGTGGCGGACTGCTCGCCATCGGATTCTTCTTCGCCTACAAGATGTTCGGCCACGTCCGCGTGCGCGTCGACACGTGGCTCGATCCGCTCGGCGACTACGCCAACACCGGTTATCAGATTTCGCAGTCGCTGTTCGGCCTGGCCACGGGCGGTATCGCCGGTACAGGCTTGGGCAGTGGCCGGCCCAATCAGGTGCCGTTCGCCAAGACCGACTTCATCATCGCGACCATCGGCGAAGAGTTGGGGCTCATCGGCCTCGCTGCTGTCTTGATGTTGTTCCTGATCCTGATCGTTCGTGGACTGCGCACGGCACTGGCCGTGCGTGACAGCTTCGGCAAGCTGCTTGCCGCCGGCTTGTCGTTCACCATCGCGATCCAGATCTTTGTCGTCGTCGGCGGCGTCACCAAGCTGATTCCGCTCACAGGTTTGACGACGCCATTCATGTCGTACGGCGGTTCGTCGCTTCTCGCGAACTACCTCCTGATGGCCATCCTCATCCGAATCTCCGACGCGGCCCGCGCGCCGGTAGTTGCCAAGAAGAAGGGTCCGCCCCCTATCGCCGACGCCAATACCGAGATGATGCCGCGCGTATGAACATTCCCCTACGCCGCGTCGCGATGGCCGTCATGTTGATGGTTGTCGCACTCCTCGCCAACGCGACTTACGTTCAGGTCATCAAAGCCGATGACCTGCGGGCCGACCCCCGCAACTCGCGGGTGCTGCTCGACGAGTACTCACGCCAGCGCGGTCAGATCTCGGCTGCCGGTCAGGTACTGGCCTCGTCCAGCATCACCGAGGATCGGTACAAGTACCTGCGCGAATACCCCAATCCGTACCCGTACGCGCCGGTGACCGGCTTCTACTCGATGCAGTACGGCAGCACCGGCCTCGAGCGCACCGAAGATCCGATCCTCAACGGTTCGGACAACCGGTTGTTCAGCCAGCGATTCTTCGATCTGGTGTCCGGTCGCGATCCGCGCGGCGGAAACGTCGTGACAACTCTCAATCCGGCAATGCAGCAGGTTGCCTACGACCAGTTGACCAGCAAGGGCTACACCGGTTCCGTCGTTGCGATCGAGCCGAGCACCGGCCGAATCCTGAGCATGGTCAGCACACCGAGCTACGACCCGAACCTGCTTGCGGGCCACGACGGCGCCGAGACGACAAAAGCGTGGGACGAACTGAACGCTGACCCAGCCGATCCGTTGGTGAACCGGGCGATTTCCCAGACCTACCCGCCCGGCTCGACGTTCAAGGTGATCACCACCTCGGCTGCGCTCACGAACGGTGCTACCCCGGAGGATCAGTTGACTGCGGCGCCGCAGATCACGCTGCCCGGAACCAGCACCACGCTCGAGAACTACAACGGAAGCACCTGCGGATCCAATCCGACGGCGTCGCTGCGTGACGCGTTTGCGCGTTCCTGCAACACCGCATTCGTCGAGCTGGGTATCAAGGACGGCGCCGACGCCATCAAGGACGAGGCCAAGGCATTCGGCATCGGCCCCAACACTCCCGCCATCCCGTTGTCGGTCGCAGACAGCACCGTCGGCGACATCCCCGATGACGCGGCCCTCGGACAGACCAGTATCGGTCAACGCGACGTCGCTGTGACGCCGCTCGAGAATGCCGTGATCGCCGCTACCGTCGCCAACGGTGGTGTGCGGATGGCTCCCAATCTGATTTCCCAACTGCAGGCACCGGACCTGACCGAGCTCAGTGCACCGGCCCCGGTATCGATGGGCCAGGCGATTTCACCGACGGTGGCGGCAACTCTGACCGATCTGATGATCGGCTCGGAGAACTTCACCGGCGGCGAGGGCAAGATCCCCGGCGTCCAGATCGCATCCAAGACAGGCACCGCCGAGCATGGCGTGAATCCGCGCGAAACACCGCCGCATGCCTGGTACATCGCGTTTGCACCGGCTCAGAATCCGACGGTTGCAGTCGCCGTCATCGTCGAGAACGGTGGCGACCGCGGACTTGCCGCTACCGGTGGCTCGGTGGCTGCACCGATCGGTCGAGCAGTTATCGCAGCCGGAATACAAGGGGGCTGAACCATGGCGTTGAACAATGGCGCTTTGATCGCCGATCGTTACCGACTGAACCGTCTCATCGCCACCGGCGGTATGGGACAGGTCTGGGAAGCCACGGATTCTCGGCTCAATCGACGCGTTGCCGTCAAGGTACTCAAGTCCGAGTTCTCGTCCGATCCGGAGTTCTTGGAACGTTTCCGGTTCGAGGCGCGCACCACAGCGCAGCTGAATCATCCTGGCATTGCCGGTATTTACGATTACGGCGAGACTCGGGACAGCTCAGGCGATTCCACTGCCTACCTGGTGATGGAACTGGTCAACGGCGAACCGCTCAATGCCGTGTTGGCGCGCGTCGGCCGTCTTGCGGTTCCCCATGCGCTGGACATGCTCGAGCAGACCGGTCGGGCCCTGCAGGTTGCGCACGATGCAGGTGTGGTGCACCGGGACGTCAAGCCGGGCAACATCCTCATCACACCCGCAGGTCAGGTCAAGATCACCGATTTCGGTATCGCGAAGGCCGTCGAGAGCGCGCCTGTCACGCGCACCGGAATGGTGATGGGCACCGCCCAGTACATCGCTCCCGAGCAGGCCCTCGGGCAGGACGCCACGTCGGCCAGTGACGTGTACTCGCTGGGAATCGTTGGTTACGAAGCACTTTCAGGCCGTCGCCCGTTCACCGGCGACGGCGCTTTGACCGTCGCAATGAAGCATGTCCAGGAGATTCCGGCTCCGATGCCGGCCGACCTGGCGCCCAACATCCGCGAACTCATCGACATCACGTTGACCAAGGACCCGGCCGGTCGCTACGCAAACGGTGGCGAATTCGCCGACGCCGTCGCAGCCGTCCGCGCTGGAAGGCGTCCGCCGCCACCAGGATTGGGCCAGGGCGGCACGCTGCCCCCGACGGGCGCCACTCAGATAATGCCCCCGACCGCCGGCTACGCGGGTCCGGCCGCGATGGCCGCTGACGATGCGGCCGCAGCAGGTGGACTGACCAGTGGCCAGAAGGCGATGGCGTGGGCCGGCGGTGGTTTGATCGCTCTGGCGTTGATCATCGGCGGCGTGTGGATCGCGACGGACGGCCCTGACAATTCCTCGCCGGCCGTCGTGACGTCGTCGACAACCACGCGTCCCACGACGACAACAACGCGGCCGACGACAACAACGACGCGTCCCACCACCACCACAACCGTCGAGCCGACCACCACGACAACGCGGCCGACGACAACAACGACCGAGCCGACCACCACGACAACAACGGTGCCGACTACGACGACCACCACCGAGCCGACCACCACAACGACCACAACCACCACGACAACTACAACCACCACGACAAACGCTGCAGAAGAACCGCTAGGACAAGACGAATGACGACACCTCGTAATCTCTCCTCCCGATACGAGCTGGGTGAGATTCTCGGCTTCGGTGGAATGTCCGAGGTTCATCTGGCACGCGACCTCCGCCTCAGCCGAGATGTAGCCATCAAGGTCCTGCGGGCCGACCTCGCGCGCGACCCTACGTTCTACCTGCGATTCCGTCGTGAGGCACACAATGCTGCCGCACTGAATCACCCAGCGATCGTGGCCGTCTACGACACCGGTGAGGCCGAGACCGACGCCGGACCGCTGCCGTACATCGTGATGGAGTACGTCGATGGCGACACCCTGCGTGACATCGTGCGCAGCAACGGCCCGATGGCGCCGCGTCATGCGATGGAAGTGATCGCGGACGTCTGCGCCGCACTCGACTTCAGTCACCGCAACGGCATCGTCCACCGTGACGTGAAGCCGGCCAACATCATGATCAACCGCGCCGGCGCCGTGAAGGTGATGGACTTCGGTATCGCCCGAGCGATCTCCGACGCGTCCAGCCCGATGACGCAGACGGCTGCCGTGATCGGCACCGCCCAGTACCTCTCACCCGAGCAAGCTCGCGGCGAGCAGGTCGACGCACGTTCGGACGTCTACTCGCTCGGCTGTGTGCTGTACGAGGTCCTGACCGGTCAGCCGCCGTTCTCCGGCGACTCTCCCGTTGCCGTGGCGTACCAGCATGTCCGTGAGGATCCGCCGACGCCGTCGGAGATCAACCCCGACATTCCGCGCGAGCTGGATTCGATCATCCTCAAGGCGATGAGCAAGAACCCCGCCAACCGTTACCAGAGCGCGGGCGACATGCGAAGCGATCTGGTTCGGGTGCTTGGCGGCCAGCGTCCGAGCGCGCCGATGGTGATGAACGACGAGGATCGCACCACGATTCTCGGTGCCGTCGGCAGCGAGACCGGAAATCTCCGCACCGCAGCTGATCCCGTTGCTCCCGTCACCACCGCCGCCGCGAGTAGGCGGGCACCGGAGCCGCCGGCCAAGAAGAAAGGTCTGCGCTACGCGTTGATGGGCTTCGCCGCCGTCATCGTCATCGCGTTGATCGGAGCCTTCCTGTGGCAGGTGAACTCGCCGAAGACGGAAACCGTCGCCGTGCCGACGGGCCTGACCAATCAGCCCGCCGATTCCGCGGAGGCGACTCTCCGCAACGCCGGCTTCAACGTCGAGCGGCAGAACAAGACCGACAAGGTTGTTGCGCCGGGCAATGTGATCACCACGCGCCCGGTCGGCGGAGTCAACCTCGAAAAGGGCAGCACAGTCACGCTCGACGTCTCCACCGGACCGGAGCAGGTCGCCATCCCGCGCTTGACCGGATTGAGTCAGGACGACGCCGAACGCAAACTCACCGCCATCGGCCTGCGACTCGATCCCACGATCGGTCAGGCCGCGTCGACGATCGCCGAGGTGGACAAGGTTGTCGGTCAAGATCCGGCGGTCGGGGTTTCGGTTGTTCTCGATTCGGCTGTCTCGATCACCGTCGGTTCCGGTCCCGAACAGGTCCGCGTTCCCGATGTCACTGGCCAGCGTGAAGAGGTGGCGCGACCCAACATCGAAGGTGCCGGATTTGTCGTTCAGATAACCGAGATCGACTCAGGCCTGCCTGCAGGCCAGGTCGTCTCCACTGATCCCGTCGGTGGAACGTCTGCCACCAAGGGCTCGACGGTGACGCTTCGGGTGTCAAACGGCAACAAGATCGCGATTCCCGATCTCACCAACAAGACCGTCTCCGAAGCGTTGACCACGCTGCGTGCAGCCGGTTGGGCGGGAACGGCCGGCCAGTTGGTGCAGACGCAGACCACCACACTGATACCGGAAATGGTCGGCAAGATTCTCTCGCAGACTCAGCCCGCCGGGTCCGAGATCTCCAAGGACGCGGTCGTCACGGTCAGTGTGGGAGCGTTGGGAATTCCCAACCGATAGTTCAGAGTCGGTAAATCAGAGTATTGCCGGCAGGGCTCCACCGAGCGCCGACGCGACCTCAGCTTCGAGGGCAGCGACAAGCGCTTCCGGTGGAGCCTCGCCGCATACCGTCAACCAGTTGGCCAGCATCCGATGCCCACCCTGCGTGAGGACGGATTCGGGGTGGAACTGCACGCAGTGAATGGGAAGTTCGCGGTGGCGCATCGCCATCACGACGCCACTCTCGGTGTGCGCGGTGATTTCCAGTTCGTCGGGAATGGTGTCCTCGAGGACCGTCAGCGAGTGGTAGCGCGTCGCAGTGAACGGATTGGGCAAACCGGCCAGTACGCCGACGTTCATGTGAAGAACCTTGCTCGTTTTTCCGTGCAACAACTCCGGTGCACGGTCCACGGTGGCACCGAAAGCCGCGCCGATCGCCTGATGGCCGAGGCAGACACCGAGTACCGGCGTCTTGGTTTCGGCACATACCTTCACCAGGTCCATGGTCACTCCCGCACGCTGCGGAGTGCCGGGGCCGGGGCTCAGGAGAATGCCGTCGAACTGCTCTGCAGCCGCATGAAGCCCGCCCGGAGCGGTCAGTCGCGGATCGTCGTTACGCCACACCACGGCTTCGGTTCCGAGCTGACCCAGGTACTGAACCAGGTTGAACACAAAGCTGTCGTAGTTGTCGACGACGAGAATCCTCATAGGAGCAGGGTAAACGCCCGAGCTAACCGCCGGTGTACGCGGGCACTGTGATCTCGCCCGAACTCGCCTGGGTATAGCCGAGACCGAACCTGGTGGCGTACTGCTTGAACACGCGAATTCCCGGTTCGCCGGCCAACGCCGCCTCGAGCTGTTCGGTGTTGCCGATCGCTCGCATCACGTACGGCGGGCTGTACGTCCGACCATGCAGGAGCAGCGTGTTGCCGATACACCGCGGCGCCGACGTGTTCACGATTCGCTGGTCCTGCATCCCGACCGCTTCGGCTCCGCCCGCCCACAGAGCGTTCAGGACACTCTGGACGTCCTGCTGATGGACCACGAGGTCGTCCGGGGTGGCGTCGACGGGATACTTGCCATCCGCATTGCGCGGAGCGTCGGTCATGGTGACGACTACACCGGGACCGGTCATGGCCGTCAGACCCGCGTCGACGGCCATCGCGTCGAGTTGCGCAAGCGCCTCGGCAACGCCGTCGTCGGACCGCGCGGCCTCCACTTGCAGTTCATTCAGTTGCGCCGAGAGTTCGTCGCGCGTCGAGGAGATACCGTCGGCGTTTGCCTGTGCGCTGCGCACAAGATCGGAGAGCCTGGTGCTGTCGGTGACCTGAAGCTGATTTTCTTCGGCCGAACGCGAAGCGGTGGCGACCATCAGTCCCGCCACGAGGCAGACAACAAGGACACCGACGCGCCAGAAGGTGCGTGACCCGGTGTTGCGTGACCCGGTGGACCTGACGGTTTGTCCCACGTCACTCTCCTAGTTCCTGTCCTGGTTCTTCCTCTGTCATGCCCAGTCGGCCCGTGACCGGCCGGACCCAGCTACGTTAGCGTGTAGGTACACATATGCAGGTCACACCGTAAGAGCGAGGACGTTATGCCCAAGTCGAAGGTACGCAAGAAGAACGACTACACGATCAACCCGGCGAACCGCACTCCGGTCAAGGTGAAGATGGGTCCGTCGAGCACGTTGTACGTGTCGGTGATGCTCGGTTTCATGCTTGTCGGATTGGCATGGTTGATTGTGTATTACTTGGCCGCAGATTCGATCACATGGATGAACGACTTGGGAGCGTACAACTTCCTGATCGGCTTCGGTTTCATGGTTGTCGGACTCATCATGACCATGAAATGGCGTTGACCTGCGCGTTCTCGATTTAGTCCTGATCGTGACCGGCTTTCAATTACATGGGTGTCATTCATCCCCAGTGTGGATAACTCCTGTGGACAACCTAGGAAGTTATCCACATGCTCGAGGATGAATTTCATCCACAGCCTCGTGACAACGGCTCGGACGTAGTCTCGTGGGCCACTCCGATGGGTGCTGTCTACGCGATGTTTGCGGGTGGAATCGCGCTTGCGATCGCCGCGATCGTGGTGCCGACGGAGACTGCCGGACGGTTCCTTCTCGCCCTTGCCGTGATCGGATTGTTCGTGATGGCCGGGCTCGCCCTGAAGCAGCGTCCGCGACTCGCCGTGATCGACGACAACGGCACCCCAGCTATCGCCGTGCAGCGTCTACTAGCGCGCCACGTGTTTCCCCGGCCACAGATCGACCGGGTGCGCCTGGTGCGCTACCCGCGTCTGGGTCGACGCGTCCCCATGCTCGAGATCGACATCGTGGACCGTGCGACCGACACCGAGAAACTGTTGATCTTCGGACGCTGGGATCTGGGCACCAACCCCGAGGATGTCCTCGAGGTGCTCACAGTCCACGGCTTGGTGCCGCCCGAGAAGTAGAGTCGAGCGGTGAGTAGTCCGGAGAGCGCAGAGCGCGATCGCCTTCTCGACCTAGCTGCCGACTACGTGCTCGAGTTCGGCGTCTCCTCTGCAACGCTCCGCGGGTTGAGCCGCGCCCTCGGCTCCAACAATCGCATGCTGCTGTACTACTTCGGGAGCAAGGCCGGTTTGCTCCTCGAGGCACTACGCCGCGCCGGGCTTCGCTTTTCCGGAATAGCCCACCTCCTCGATCTGATCCGCGATTCCGAGATCCCCATCGCGGACCGTCTCCACGGCGCGTGGGACATCCTCGCCGACCCCGAACTTGTTGCCTACCATCGGCTCTTCTTCGAACTCTTCGGAGTGGCCGCATTCGACTCGGAGCAGTACCGACCACTCCTCGAGGGCGTCGCAAACGAGTGGGCCGACGAAACCGCCCGTGCCATAGCCGAAACCGGCGTCGACGCCGAACTTGCCGAAACTTTGGGACACGAAATCGTGGCCGCGTGGCGCGGGTTCCAGATGACGCTGATCGGCGGTGGGGACAGCACACTGGTCAATCGCGCCGCTCGGCATCTGACGGAGTCGATCATCGCTGCTGCGGAACCGATTACATAGCCAGCGCCGCAAGGTCCGGTTGGACGATGTCGAGGGCCTGCTGCGGAACCGCGACGGCTTCGGTCGACCATCCCCAGATCGAGTACAACTCACGGTTCGGATCGGTGTATCCGTCACGGCCGTGCAGCACGCGGTAGTTGTCGATGCAGATCATCTCGCCGGCCTCGGCGCGAAACATCGGTCCGCTGTCACGCACGTGAGTCACCGTCTCGCTCCATCTACGGACCATCGGCCACTGCGCATCTTCGGATTCACCCTCGATCGGCGCGAGGAAGGGGTGGTATCGCGCCTGCTCACGACCACTGGCAACCGTCCTGGCGATGGGCGAGAACGTGGACTGCTGAAAGTTCGGTTCGGAATGGTCGATGTCCACGCTCCAGCAGAAGTCCGCGAGCTCCGCCGTGGACGGATCCAGTGCCAGCAGTCTGGTGAGTTTGACCGCATCGATCAGGAACGAATCTCCACCACTGGGAAGCGCCGGCTGCTTGCACCACAGGAACAGATAATCGGGCGCGTAGTCGCCAAAGGCAAAGCCGTCGTTGTGTGCCGTCATACGGTCCGGCGACATGTCGAAATACCGCTTGCGGCCACGCTTGTCCACCGGCTGCTCGTCGACAACAGCAGCTTCCGCGTCCTGGCTGCGGGCTGTTGCCTCGAACTGGCGTCCGACGCGAATGTACTTGTCACCGAGCAACTTCGACGCAAACGCAATGGCGTCGGTTTCCGTATGCAATCCGCCGAACACCGCGGCGCCGTCAAGCGCGATGGCTGCCCGAACTGCCGCCACGGTGTCCACGCGCCGGGGAACGATACTGGCCGTGGTCAGTTGAGAAGAGAACATTCGTGACTCCCTACGTCGAGTTGAACCAAGTGGTTCAACTCGAGAGTAGGGAGGTGGGATTTCGCCGATGTAACTCCGGAAATCGATTCGGTTACGACTGGCGGCGCTCAGATCACCTTGCCGGGGTTCATAATTCCGTGCGGATCCAGAGCATTCTTGATCGCGTGGTGCATCGCGACCACGGCCGGCGAGAGTTCCTGGGCCAGACCACCCATCTTGAGGAGGCCGACGCCGTGCTCACCGGTGACGGTTCCACCCAACTCGAGGGCGTTGTCGATGATCTCGGCAAAAGCGGCCTGGGCACGCGCACGGGCCGCCTCGTCGTCGTGCGGCGTGATCAACAAGGGGTGCAGGTTGCCGTCACCGGCGTGAGCGATATTCGCGATGTGGGTGTCGTGCCGAGCCGAGATCTGTTCGATGCGGGCCAACATTTCCGGAACCGCGGCCTTCGGGACGCAGATGTCCTCGGTCAGCACTGGGCCCAGTCGCTCGAGCGCCGGATACGCGAGACGACGAGCCGAGAACAGCGCGTCGGCTTCTTCCTGGTCAGTGGAGCGGGCACTCCACGTAGCGCCGGAACGGTTGAAACACGCCAACATTCGCTCGGCTTCGGCGTCGCCGATCTCACCGGGAGTGTCGATCCGTCCGAGGAGCACCACCTCGGCATCGGCGGAGAGGCCCATGTTCTTCCACGCGTCGACGGCCAGCAGGCATTGCCGATCGATCAGTTCGAGGGCTGACGGTGTGAGACCTTCTGCGGCAACGGCTTCGACAGCTTTGCCGGCGGCAACAATGGAGTCGAAGTAGCCGACGATGGTGCGTTCGGGATCGCGCTGAGGGCGAAGTTTCACGGTTACCTCGGTGATCACGCCGAGAGTGCCCTCCGATCCCACCATAAGTGCCGAAAGATCGAATCCTGCAACACCTTTGGCTGTACGACGCCCAAGGCGAACGAGTTCGCCGGTGCCGGTGACCACCTGCATCCCCAACACGTAGTCCTTGGTGACGCCGTATTTGACGCAGCACAGACCGCCCGCGTTGGTCGCGACGTTACCGCCGATAGTCGACCACGGGGCGCTGGCCGGGTCCGGCGGGTACCAGAGGCCTTGCTCGGCGCAGGCCTCACGCAGGTGATCGTTGACCACGCCGGGTTCAACGACAGCCAACCGCTCGAGAGTGTTGATCTCCTTGATGGCGTTCATCGCGTCGAAGGCAATCACCACACCACCGGAGACGGCATTGGCTCCACCGGACAGCCCCGTTCCGGCGCCACGCGTCACCACCGGCGCACCGTGCGCGATGCAGGCGCGGACAACGGCCTGGACCTGCTCCGCGGTGCGGGGACGCACAACGGCAACAGGCATGGCGTACGGAGCCCATTCGGCATCATCGTGCGCGTAGCTCGCCATGATGTCCGGATCGACGATCAGGCGATCCGCATCGATCTGCGAGCCGATCGCCTCGAGGAGCGCGGCGGAATCGACGGTGGCCTGATCAAGCGGAGTCATAATTCCACGATAGTGACACCCGAAATGCCAGCCCATGTAGATTTACTCCAGGAAATCGGCGAATGCATGGGCTATTTCTCCATGCGCGGGAGTGACAATGCACGAACAATGGCTACAGATGCTCCTGACCGAGGCATCAACGGATGAACTGATTGCTCATCGTGATCAACTCGCCGAGGCCGCACCTCTCGGCGCGGTTCACGACATCGAACAGGCAGCACGATCCGCTCTCCAACTGCGCAGCCTCCTCGCCCAGCGCCGCCAGCGCGCCACCGAACTGTCCGCTCTCAACGACATCGCAACACTGTTGACCACGATGCACGACCATCACGCGCTACTGCAGGAAATCGTAGACCAGGCAAAACGACTACTCGGAGTAGATCTCTCGTACCTCGCGCTCATTCACGGCGACATCCTGATCATCGAAGTGACCAGCGGCGCGTATACGTCACAGCTACTCGGACTCACCGTCCCGTTCCGCGAAGGCCTCATCGGACGCGTTGTCGAAAACTCCTCTCCCGCATGGACACCGGACTACCGCAATGATCCGTCGTTTGCGCACATCGGCCCCGCCGACGACGCCGCTCGAGCCGAGAACATGCGCGGACTGCTGGCCGTTCCATTGCAGGTCGACGGCAAGATCCTGGGCGCGTTGTGTGCCTGCAAGCGCCAGGAGCGACGCTTCGGCAACGAGGAAGTTGCACTACTGTCCGCACTTGCCGCTCATGCGTCAGTGGCTATCGAGAATGCCCGCCTCCTCGAGCAGTACCGCGCGACGGTCGCGGAAGTCAACGCCGCCAATACCGAACTTGCCAAGCGCACAGCACTTCTCGAACAGACTCTGACGTGGGACCGCTCGCTTACCCAAGTTGTGTTGCGCGGCGGAGGAGTTCGCGAACTGGTGCAGGAGGCATCGTCGTCGACGCGATGCCCGGTGTTCTTCGTGACCGGCACGGCCGAAATCCCGTCAGGACTGCAGCACCTGCGTGGCGCTGTGGTGCGCGCCTTCGAAATTCTGGCCGCAGATCGACGTGAACAAGCGCTGACTCTGATCGACGGTGATCAGTTCCTGTTTGCCGTCGAGGTCCGCAGCGCCGGCGATCGCCTCGGCGTGCTGTTCCTGACTTCACGCCAAGATCCTACTGCGGCAATGCGATTGGTTCTCGAACGCTCGGCCCCGGCCGTAGCGCTGGCGCTGGTCGGCGAACGTGCAGCCCGGGAAGCCACCCGCCGCGCCCGCGACGCGTTCCTGGTCGACCTCATCACCCGGCCGGCACCGACGCCGGCCGAGGTGACGGGGCAGTTCCGGCTGGCCGGTCTCAATCCGGACCGCTCGTACACCGTGGTGGTGGCCCGCCCTGCCGACGCCGTCGAACGAACGCGTCGGAGCATCGAGGAGATCATCTTTCCTCCGGGAACTGTTGTTGCCGAACATGGTTCCCGCGTCATTGCCATGATTCCGGGGATGACACCCGCCGAGGTCGCTGCCGCCTGGGTACAACCACCTGAGAATCCCACCGTCGGTATCGCCGATCCAGCCGTCGGCGGAGAAGGTCTGGCGCGGGCATACGTGGAGGCACAGCGCACCGTCGACGTTCTCGAGACTCTGGGCCGAGAATCACAGGTCGAGGCCGCGAATTCGCTCGGCATCTATCGAATCCTGCTAAGCCGCACCGGCCGAGACGAACTGGAAATGCTGACGCAGCGGTCCCTGGGGCCGCTCCTCGAGGAGGAAACCCGGCGTGGTGTTCCGTTGCTGGACACCCTTGCGTCGTACCTGGCTCACAACTGCCGGCACTCCGCGACGGCAACTGCCCTCGCGATCCACGCGAACACCCTGTATCAACGACTCGAATCCATCGACCGATTGATCGGCGCCGAATGGCGTCAGCCGGACCAGGCGCTCGATCTTGCGCTCCTGATCCGACTGCGTGCCAGTGCGGGGAAGCTCGGTCAAATCTGAGCAGGATTGTCCGATCGCTTTGCCAACATCACAACAAGGGTTGCAGCACAGAGCATCACGCCGCCCACCACCCACAGGCCCGCCTTGGCGTTTCCGGTCACATCGGTGAGCCATCCCGTGATGTACGGAGCGCCGAAGCCCGACGCGTTGCCGATGGAGTTGATCATCGCGATACCGGCGGCCGCACTCGCTCCCGTGAGGAACGTGGTGGGCAGATACCAGAAGACCGGCAGCGCGCACAGTACGCCCACAGCGGTGAGCGATACGGCGATCATGACGGTGAACGGCGAATCCAGGTACAGCGCAATCGGAATAGAGACGGCACCGAGGAGCGTCGGCGCAGCCACGTGCCACATCCGCTCACCGGTCTTGTCGGAGTGACGGCTCCACAGCACCATCGCCACGGCACCGATTGCGTAGGGAACTGCCACGATCAGGCCGGTCTCCATGAGCGAGAAGTCGGTATCGAATGTCTGCTTGAATCCGGCGACGATGCTGGGCAGGAAGAAACTCAGGGCGTACAGGCCGTACGTGATGCCGAAGTACACCAAACCGAATCCGATAACCCGCGGATCACGCAGTGTCTTGGCGGCCGACTGGTGACCGGCGTCGCCGAGTTCTCGTTCCTCGTCTTCCATCGATCGCATGAGCCACGTGCGCTCTTCCAGGGTCAACCACTTGGCGTCGGCGGGTCGATCGGTGAGATAGAACCACACGACAAACGCCAGGATCACCGCGGGTAAGCCCTCGATCAGATACATCACGCGCCACCCGGCCAGGCCGAACAAGCCGTCGCCGTACTGGATGATCGCAGCGGACAGCGGTGCGCCGAGGGCCGACGACAGGGGAAGTGTCAGCAGGAACAGGCCCATCAAACGAACGCGGTACTTCTTGGGGAACCAGAATGTCAGGTAGAGCAGCACGCCGGGGAAGAAGCCGGCCTCGGCGATACCCAAGAGAATTCGCAGGAAGTAGAGACTTCCCACATTCGGTACAAAGGCCAGAGCCGCGGCCAGAATGCCCCAGGTGAGCATGATGCGCGCGATCCACAAGCGTGCGCCGAAACGGTGGAGGGCCAAGTTACTCGGCACCTCGAACAGGAGATAGCCGACAAAGAAGAGGCCGGACGCGAGCCCGAACATCGTCTCGGTCATGCCGAGGTCGGCGCTCATGGTGAGCTTGGCAAACGCGATGTTCGTACGATCCAGATAGTTCACGAAATAGAGCAGGATCAAGAACGGAATGAGCCGCCTGGCTACCTTCTTCACCACACGAGATTCGATCTCGCTTGGCGCAACTCCACCGTCAGGGGTGGCGCGATCGGTGGAGGTCATTGCGGGTGGTACTCCTAAGAATGGCCGGAAGCATCGCTTCTACTTACGTGACTCGAGCCACAGTAGAATTCATTGCTTCGTCGCACTATGTGGATTATCTCCACAGAAGAAGTACCGCTATGTGCACTATCTCTAGCCGCTGGTGAGGAACAGCCCCTGCTCGCGCAGTTGCACGACGCGCATCACGATGATTCCGATCGTGACCACGGTGACGGCGCCAAAAGCGATCCAGCCGATCCGGACTGCTTTCAGCCGATCTTGACCCGCACCCAACCACTGCGGCACGTACAGGAATGCGGCAGCGGCAGCAGCGCCTGCCAGCAGACCACCCGCGTGTCCCCAGAACGAGATGCCTGGCAGCGAAATGCTGATGATCACATTGATCGCGATCACCGAGATGATCGGGACCGGGCTACGACGCAGACGCAACAACAGAACGGCCTGCGCGCCCATGATGCCGAAGATCGCACCCGAAGCACCCGCGGTCCACGACAGCGACGTCACCGACGCAAAGACCGGTTGAAACGCCATCACCGACGCGCTGCCGCCGACCAGCGACACGAGATAGATGCTGATGTACCGGGAGCGGCCCATCACGATCTCCGTGTCGCGGCCCAGGATGTAGAGCGCATACATGTTGACGGCCAGATGCAGGATTCCGAAGTGCAGGAATCCCGACCCGATCAGACGGAACCACTCGCCGCCCGCAACCAGTGCGGGGTTGAGGGCCCAGTTGGCGAAGATCGACGAATCGACCTGATTGTTCATGATGCTGCGCGACTGCACGAGCGTCGCCAGGAACGCCAGGACGTTGAGGCCCATGAGCGTGTACGTCACGACCGGCACCGGCCGCGCCTGCGTCACGGTATTACCCGCGACGCCACGCACGGGTCGAACATCGCGTTGACCGGCAGCTACACAGTCAACACATTGGTAGCCCACCGCAGCCTCACGGAGGCAATCGGGGCACGCCGGGCGGCCGCAACGATTGCAGGAGAGAGCAGTGGGTCGATCTGGATGGCGGACGCACCGCGGTTGGGGCGGGAGGCCCTCACTCGCACCGCCGCCCCAACCGGGGTTAGTCATCTTCGTTGTTTACCTGTTCAGGAGATGGTGATGCTGTTGATGACGACCGGCTCGACCGGGCGATCGGAGCGATCGACCGCGGTGGAGGAGATAGCGTCGACAACCTTGCGCGACTCGTCGTCGAGAACCTCACCGAAGATGGTGTGGCGACGGTTCAGGTGCGGCGTCGGGCCGGTGGTGATGAAGAACTGCGATCCGTTGGTGCCCGGGCCGGCATTAGCCATGGCGAGCAGGTAGGAGCGGTCGAACTGCAGTTCCGGGTGGAACTCGTCGCCGAACTGGTAACCCGGGCCGCCACGGCCGGTTCCGGTGGGGTCGCCACCCTGGATCATGAAACCGTCGATGACGCGGTGGAAGACTGCGCCGTCGTAGAACGGTCCGGTCTTGGCGCCGGATGCGTTCTCGGTGGAGTATTCCTTCGAGCCGTCGGCCAGGCCGACGAAGTTCTCGACGGTCTTCGGCGCATGGTTGCCGAACAGAGCGATCTTGATGTCGCCGCGGTTCGTGTGCAGCGTTGCGGTTGCGGTCTGATGAGTTGAAGTCACCACCCCATCGTGCCATTGTCTGGCTTCCGATGGATGTGAGGCTGCCAAACCGGGGCAAAAGCCAGCGTTCAGGCTTTCCCAGGCGATCGCCAGTTTCACGGAACCTCGTTACCAGGGAGCGCTGGAATCATTCGAGATGCGCACATCAGCGCAATCACCAACGAAAGGCACACACCATGGACCTGAGCTACCTGACTGATCTTTTCGGCGCCTTCACCGATCTCTTCAGCGCCCTCGATTTCTTCAGCGGATCGCTCGGCTGACACCACACCTGCACTGACCACGCGCTGTTGAACTGTGGGGCTGCGCTCCCGCCCGACTGTGGCTCCACAGCTCAACTACCGCAACAAGATCTAACACATCGACGTGAAATCCAGCGGCGCGGCGGGTAGATGGCGTCCCCGTGGAGTGTCGTCCACCAGAATCCCGTCATGGACGACGACGTGACCACCGACAACAACGGTCACCGGCTTTCCGCGCAGCCGCCGACCTTCGTAGGGCGTGTAGTCGGTGGCCATGTGCAGGTCGGCGTCCGAGACGGTCCATTCCAGATCCGGGTCCCAGATAGCTACATCGGCATCGGAACCCGGCATGATCGAACCCTTGCGCGGATAGAGCCCATTGGTGCGAGCCGGATTGGCAGCCGTCAACTGCACAAAACGAGTCGGCGACAGACCGTTGGCCGCAACAAACTTCGAGAATACGACGGGCAGGCGAGTCTCGACGCCAGGCAAGCCGTTCGGCATATGACGAACATCGTGGCGGTGTTGACGCTTCTGAACGGTGTCGTAGCAGCAGTGATCGGAACCGATGGTCGTGATGTGACCGGTGAAGAGGTGCTTACCCAATCCGTCGACGGTACCGCGTGAACGCAGCGGTGGGCAGCACACAAATCGTTCCGGTTCTGAGCCTTGGTACTCCGAATCATCCAGTGTCACATGATGTGCCACGACCTCGGTGAAGGCTACCAACCCACGCTTGCGAGCATCGGCAACCAGTTCGACAGCCGCCGCCGACGATTGATGCACAAAGTACACCGGCGCCCGTTGCGATTCAGCAATAGCCAATACTGCTGCTACCGAGGCTGTTTCAGCTAATTCCGGACGCGTGGTCGCCATCCCGGCCGCATCGATGTGCCCACAACTGGCGGCGGCATTCTGCGCGTCACCGACAATGGCGTCCGATTCGCAGTGAATGATCACCATGCCACCAAGATCACGCGTGGTTTGCATGGTGCGCAGAATGGTGTGTTCGTCGGCCATCGACTCGCCGGCATAGGTCGTGAACATCTTGACCGTGCGGATTCCGGCGGCAGCCATCGTAGCCAGTTGATCGGCCGTCGTATCGTCCCATTCGACAACACATCCGTGTAGAGCCGAATCACACAGACCCTCAGTAGATTTGGTTCGGAGCTTGTCCGCCGCATCCAGCGGATCCTGACCCGGCCTAGGTATCGCAAAATCGATGATCGTAGTGGTGCCGCCGAACACTGCGGCGGTGGTGCATTCGGCGTAGGAATCGAGCGACGTGAATTCACCCGACGTGAACCCGACGTGGCAGTGCGGATCCACCCCACCCGGCATAACCAGCTTCCCCGTAGCGTCGAGCACCGTCGCACCGTCCGGAATCAGCCCGCCCGGCTCTACTATTGCGATGATTTTGCCGTCGCGCATCACCAGATCGGCAAGCCCGCTCCACGACGACTCCACCAGCGTTCCGCCCCGCACAACAGTGAGTGGGGAGGTGGTCACGACTTACTCGCAAGGTACGCACGCCAGCCGCCGCGGTCGCTGATGTCCACCACCTCGGGACGATCCAGCCACTCGGCCCGCATGCGCATGGACAACGACCCTCGTCCGTCGGCAAGAAGAATCACGCCCAGTTCCAACTCCTCCGGCTCACGGGGCAGCAGTTCGAGTCGAAGGAGGTCGTAGTCGACCTCGTACAGCTCACCGGGCACGGTGAATCCACCTTCGGCCACCGGGTGCAATCCGGGGAATTCGTCTCGCACGGAGAAGAACTGGTAGTTCGGCGCGGTATCGGCCGCACCCAGGAACGTTGCCCCTGCCAGCGCGTCGTTCAGTGTTCCGCCGGACAGTGCTTGCCCGTTCACGAACATCGTCACGGTTGCCATTCTTGTCTCCTCTAGTTCGAATAACGTTGGTATCAGTGAGAGGCGGTCAGTCGCGCCGGCCCGAAGGAACTGACATCGACAGCCGGTTCCTTGCCCTGGACCAGAGCTGTGAGGACGTCGGCCCACAGCGACGCAAAGGTGAACGAATAGGTTCCACCCGCAACAAAAACGCCTGGTGCACTCTCGAGTTCACCGATGATCGGCAATTCGTCCGGTGTGGTCACAACCGGGCCGGTCCAGACGTCGGACAGCTCGATCTCACCGAGGCCCGGCATCAACCGCCCAGTCTGGGCGAGATTGCCCGCGATGCTCTCCTCGCGGATCGGTGCCGCACCTGCAGTCCGGAACTGTCCTGCGGGCCATCCACCGCCGAGCACTATGCGATTGCGCCTGTCCTGCTTGATCGAAATACCCTCACCGACGTGCTGTACCAACACATTCAAGGTTTCGGGCGGGGCGGCAAGGGTGTGCATTTGCAGCGACAGAGCCCGCAGTTCCAGTTGCACGTCGACCATCGCGGCGACCTCTGCCATCCACGGACCCGCAGCATTGACCACGTGGGGTGCCTGCCACGTCCCCTTCGCGGTACTGACGTTCCAGGATTCACCGATCCGCTCGATTGCCGTGACCTTGGTATCGGTAGCCAGCTGCGCACCACGAGCGACCGCTTCCGCCAGGAGAGCCGGGCCCGCGATATCGGGTTCCGCGTAACCGTCCAAGCCGCACCAGCTGGCACCGGCAATGGTCGATCCGAGTAACGGAAGCTCTTGGCGTACTTCGTCACCGGTGAGAAGACGGGTCGGAATTCCAACTTCCCGTTCCCATTCGTGCTTCTGTACCAGAGCGGCACACTGCTCCTCGGTCTCGGCAACCATGTAACCGCCGCAGCGGACCAGGCCGACACCGCCGGGAACATCGTGCTCGAGCTGATCCCACAACTGACTCGCCGCTAGCTGCAGTGGAAGCAGACGACGCACATCCAGTGCCACACCCTGACCGGGTCGGCGCGTGTGAATCGTCTGAATGTGCAAATTTCCGGCCGTCGTTCCCGATCCGGCGCAATTGGGTACCGACCGATCAAGCACCACGACACGGAAGCCTGCATCGGTCAGTCGAAATGCCGCTGCAGCTCCCACAATTCCGGCACCGATGATCACGACATCGACCTCGCTGGTCATGAACTCAGTGGACATGTGTGAACTCCTTCGACGTATGTGCGCTGGCTTCGGCTATGCCGGATCGATCGATGATCGACTGCAGGGCTTCGATGATGCTCGGGTCGGTGACCGGCAGCAGCGGTTCCCGCACGTGACCGCCTGGCTGCCCCAGCAGGTTCATGACCGCTTTGAGCTGGGGAATCGGTGACGCGTGAATACCGCTGTAGTCACCGTTGATCAGCGCACCGGAAAGTGCGCGGTAACGGTCGGCCCATTCCTGCGCTGCCGCAGCATCTTTTGCGGCAACAGCGCGATAGAAGGGGACACCGAAGGGAGCGCCGACGCCACCGCCGTCGATGTTGCCGTCACCACCGAGTTCGAGAAGCGCGGCCAGTCCGCGGCGATGCAGGAAACTACCGAAAACCCTTACCTGCGAAGAGAACTGCTCGACGGTGTCGAGCATGCTCAGCCAATCGCCGGTGCTGTCCTTGATCGCCACCACATTCTCTAGATCCGCGATGCGGGCGAATAATCCGGGAATCTTACCCATGTCCACCGAGACCCCGCGCGGCCAGTTGTACGCCATGAACGGTAGATCTGTTGCTGTGGAAACACTTTCGTAGTACGCAACCGTCTCGTCGGCCGACGTGTGAACGTACGGCGGCGGGGTCGCAAGAATTCCGTCCGCACCGGTGCCGGCCGCGTGCTTCGCGAGTCGCCGTGATTCGTCAGCCGTGTATGCGCTCACTCCGATCAGCACGGGGAAGCGACCACTCACGGCGCTCACTGCCACCTCGGCGACAAGTTTGCGCTCGGCATGGGTCTGGGAAAACCACTCACCGGTGCTGCCGTTGATCAGAACTCCGTCGACGCCCATACGTGCGTAGAGATCCATGAGCTCGGCAAATGCATCGACATCCACCGCTCCAGCAGCGTCGAACGGGGTGGGAGACGCGGGCCAATAGCCCGACCAAGCGACATCGTCGCGATTCATAGAAGTAGACCTCTCGATGGAGATGCACAGACTGTGCGAATGGGATCGATTCCATACATTGCTCCGAACCGGTAAAATCGTCAAGCCAGGAAACAGACTCGTAACACGGGCATAGTCGAATGAAGCAACCACGCAGTCAATGAAGCCAAGAGGACACGATGACAGTCACCCTGATCGATGTCGCAAACGCCGCCGGTGTTTCGCGAAGCACTGCATCACGCGCATTGAGTGGATCGGCGTTGATCTCTCCGCAGACCAGGGCGGCCGTGCAGGAAGCCGCGCGCAAGCTGCAGTACCGCCCCAATCGCGCCGCGAGCGCGCTGCGCTCCCGGCGGTCACACCTCATCGGTCTCGTGATGAACAACCTGCTCAACGCGTCGTTCCACACGGTCGCCGAAGTAGTGCAAAAAAGAGCGTCGGACAAGGGTTTTCAAGTCATCCTCTGCATCACAGACGCTGATGTGTCGCGTGAACGTGACGTGCTCGAGATGCTGGCCGAGCACGGCGTGGACGGGACGATCGTGATCGGTAGCGGCCGTAACGCCACCGCGACCAACGACCTGCTCTCGGGAAGCGCCGTCGTCAACCTCATTCGGACTGTGGAAGGCAGCAAAGCACCCAACGTTCTTGCCGACGACATCGACGGTGCCATGTTCGCTACCCGTCATCTACTCGCACTCGGCCACCGCAACATCGGCTATATCGGCGGCACCGACGACGCGACGTCCGGCCGTGAACGGTTCGAGGGATACCGCCGCGCGCTGGCAGAGTACGGCGTCGAGGTGGATGAATCACTGGTCAGAAAAGGCTCTTTCACAACGTATTTCGGAGCCGAGGCAATAGGTTCCCTGCTCGATCACGCGCCGAAGATGACTGCGTTGTACGCCGCCAACCACGAAGCGGTTTTCGGCATCCTTCCCACCCTCGTCGGCCGTGGCGTGAGCATTCCGAACGAGTTGTCCCTGGTGTGCCACGAGGACATGCCGTGGCTAGAGATGTGGCAACCCGCGATCACCACGATTGACAACGGTGCAGTACAACTGGCCAATGTCGCAATGGATCTTCTTTTCCAGCAAATAGATTCGGGGAAACTCGGCAAAGAAGACCATGGCCGTACCTACCGGATCGGCTCGACGCTGATCGACCGAAATTCCTGCGCGCCACATGACGGAGGTCACTGAAAACAGCAACGATCGTGGCGCACGACACGCTGTTTCGTTAACAGTTCGTTTCGTCGGTATCTCTCGCGTTAACGGCGTTGACCCTTCATCAATCGCGTGCCAAGCTCAGTGCAATCGATCCCATGAAACTGATTCGGACGATTCAGAGCCTCCCCAAAATGTGCTTTGGAGCCCGAAAAAAAATGTAGGCGGAAGCCACTCCCGAAAGGCAACTCGAAAAATGCGCAGAATCCTCGCAGTCGCAGCCGCCACCGCTTTGGCAGCCACCCTCACAGCCTGTGGATCGGGAAGCGACGACACTGCCGCTCCCACCGACTGCACCCCCACGCTGGGATCATCGGACCTCGCAGAAGAAGGCACCCTCACCATCGCCACCAACGCCACGCTCCCACCGATGCAGTACGTGGACGAGTCAGGCAAGGTCGTCGGAATGCGCGTTGACCTGGGCAAGGAGATCGCGAACCGCCTGTGCCTGCGCGCCGACTTCGTCAACATCGAGTTCGACGCCCAGATCCCCGGCGTGCAGAGCGGCCGTTGGGACATGATCGACACCGGGATGTTCTACACACCGGCTCGCGCCGAGACCATCTCGCTCGTTCCCTACGAGGTACAGGCGGTATCCGTCTCGGTGCCGGCAGGAAACCCCGAGTCCATCTCGTCCGTCGACGATCTGGCCGGTAAGACCATCGCCGTCGAGGCACCGGGATACGAGTTCGACACGCTCAACGCATTGAACGAGACATTCAGCGCCGCCGGCAAGCCGACCATGAACGTGCAAACATTCAAGACGAATGCTGATGCTTACCAAGCACTTTCGGCAGGACAAGCGGACGGGGCGGCGATCGTGAGCTCGGTAACCTCCTTCTATCAGAAGGACGGCCGCTTCGAGACGGGCGTCGACGGTATCAACAACTCACCCTTGGCCCTCGGATTCTCCCAAGGCAGCAAAACTGCCGTCGAGGTGGCGCGCGTCCTCACCGACATGCGTGCCGACGGCTACCTCCCCGCTCTGTTCGAGGAATACGGCGTCGACGGTTACGACGGCGATATCTCCGTCAGTACCGGCCCGCTGCAGCCCTGAGCTCCGCTCATCTTCAGCCCTGAGCTCCGCTCATCTTCAACGCTGAGCTCCGCTCATCTAGCCGAAAGGTAACCCCATGTGGTCCTGGGATGCATTCTTCTCGATCTTGACCAGTAAGCAGCTGCTCGAGGGCGCATGGGTCACCATCTGGCTCACTGTCGTCAGCATGGTTCTCGGCCTGATGCTGGCCGTCGTCGTTGCTGCGGCACGCTCCTCCCGCTGGTGGATTCTGCGGGCAATCGTCGGCTTCTACGTGTGGTTGATGCGCGGCACTCCCCTACTGGTGCAATTGGTCATCATCTATACCGGCTTGCCTCAGGTGGGAATCAAGCTCGGAGTCATCGAGTCCGCCCTACTCGGGCTTGTTCTCAACGAAGCCGCCTACCTGTCCGAGATCGTCCGGTCCGGACTGATGTCGGTGCCGGCCGGTCAGACCGAGGCGGCCCGGGCGCTGGGCATGTCACCGTTCAAGGTATTCCGAGTTGTAGTGCTACCCCAGGCATTTCGCGTCATGATTCCTCCGCTGGGCAACAGCTTCAACGGATTGCTCAAGACCACAACCTTGGTATCGGTCATCTCGGTCCAAGAGTTGTTGCGGCGCACACAGTTTCTGGTACAGGTCAACTTCCGAGTACTCGAAGGCCTGTGCGCGGCGGCTCTGTACTTCCTCGTCCTGACCACTGCCTGGGGAATGATTCAGCGTGTACTCGAAGCCCGCGCCGGCCGGGGATACGACCGTAACTACAAGCGCAAGAACACTTCCGGCGATGCAAATGTCGCCGAGTCGGCTCAGCTAGCGGAAGCAGTGAACAGATGACCACCACCGACATTGCCGCCGCCACAACGGTTGTTCGCGTCGAGAACATGATCAAGTCCTTCAACGACGTCCGGGTACTCGACGGCATCGATTTCAGCGTCGCCGAGGGCGAAGTTGTACTGCTGCTCGGACCGTCCGGTAGCGGCAAGAGCACCCTCCTGCGCACCCTCAACTGCCTCGAGATCATCGACTCAGGGATCGTCGAAGTATGTGGCGAATCGATGGGCTACGTCGACAGCAACGGCAAACGGCGCTTGCGCAGCGAAGCACAGATCGCGAAACAACGGCAGGGCACCGGGATGGTGTTCCAGAATTTCAACCTCTTCCCGATGATGACCGCTGTGGAGAACGTCGCAGCCGGCCCACGTCACGTACAGGGAGTACCCAAGGACGAAGCCCAGGCGCAGGCGCGCGAACTCCTCGCCCTGGTCGGGTTATCCGACAAAGCCGAGAACTACCCCTCCCAGCTCTCCGGCGGACAACAACAACGCGTGGCCATCGCCCGAGCACTGGCCATGAAGCCGAGCGTCATGCTTTTCGACGAGCCGACCTCGGCGCTCGACCCGGAAATGGTCAAGGAGGTGCTTGACGTGATGGTCCGGCTTCGCGACGAAGGTATGACCATGGTGGTGGTCACCCATGAAATGGCATTTGCCCGCGCTGCCGCGGATCGCATCGTTTTCATGAGTGACGGCAAGATCGTCGAAGACGCTGCTCCGGATCAATTCTTCGACAACCCTCGGAATCCTCGCACCCGGGCGTTCCTGGGGCAGATCCTGTGACAAAGTGGAGTCATGACACGAGTGACCGAGTCCCTCAGCAGCCAGCTTCCCGACACGTTCGACCAGGCCGTGGCCCGCGTCGAAGACTCTTTCGAGGAAACAGCAACCCGCATCAAGGAATCTGACGCAGCCGACAACGCCCGTCGCATCGCCGCTGTGGTCGCCACGGCAACTGCCCGTGGCGCCGGACAGCTCGGCCTGTTCCTGGGCCGTCAGAGCGCTGTTCTCGCCAAGAAGGGCGTGGAGTGTGCAAAGTCCCTCCCCGCCAAGTCAGCGGCGCGCGCAGAGCGTGAACCGAAGCCGCGTGGACGTAAGCGCATCGGCCTGTTCGTCATTGCCGGTGTGGCTGTGATCGGTGGAGCTGTTTTCTACAAGAGCCGCCACCGCGAGCACCCGCCGGTGGCGTCGGCTCCGCCGCGAGTGGACGAACAGACTGCGTAGATCTTGAAGCTAAGAGGCCCGGAACACAGTGTGTTCCGGGCCTCTCTTCGTTGGTGAGCGCCAGTCAGCAGTTCGACGGCGCCGGAACGTTGTTGAACCGATCGATCATGTAGCCGATGGATTCCGGGGTTCCCGTGATGTACGGGGCTAGGTGGCCCAGTGCAACACCCGGAGCGACAGAGGGCAGCTCGTTGACGGAGAACTGCACCGTCGCGCCGTTGCTGCACCATTCCCGCGCGAGTTCCTGTCCCTGGCCGAACGGCACGATGTCGTCAGCTCGCCCGTGCTGGATCAGGACCGGCGACGTCGGCGTCAGGTTGCCGATCTTCTGTTCTGCCAGGATCCCCTGTGCAACGGGCAAGCGATCGAGCACAACCGACAACGATTCGCCCGATTTCGTGAACTCCGACGTCTTCTGGAAGGCAAATTGCAGGCCCGTCTCGCCGACGCACTGATTTTTGGTCGCCGCGAGCATCGCGCGTCCACGATCGTTGATTTCCGCGTCGAGTAGCGGCTCCACGTCGGGGTACTGAGCCACGATTCCGTTGAGCGCGTATCCGATCAAGCCGGTGAGAAATGTGCCGTCGATCTGCTCGAGGGTGGCTTCCAGATCAGCCGGAGGAGCGCCCGCGTACGTGCCCTTCAGATCGAGCTCCGGGGCGTACGACGGCTTCAGCTCCGTTGCTGCAGCGGCAGCGCCGCCACCCTGCGAATAACCCCACAGGCCGACGGGCCCGTTGTCGGGAATGCTGGTGTTCGGAAGTTGCTGCGCAGCCCGCACCGAATCGAGGACGGCGTGCGCTTCGGCGGCGCGGTTCACGTACGTGTGGTCGCCCGGCGTTCCCAGCCCGTCGTAGTCGGTGACCACAACGGCAATGCCGTTGAGCAACAACATATTCACCCAGATGGACTCGTAGCCGACCATCACGTCCGTCGGAAACCTGTATTCCAGTCCGGTGTTGAACAGCTTGGACGGGGCACACTGGTCACCTTGTCCGTGAGTACCTACTGCGCTGGCAACCAGTGGACGCGCCCCCTGCCCGGTCCACGGGTTTGTCGGCTCGAGATACGTGCCGGTGACTGCAACGGGAGCACCAGTGGCGTCTTCGCTGCGGTACATGATCTTGGTGGCGGTAGCCGGCCACGGACCATTCGATCCCGGCACGCTGAGAAGCAAGGGCGTCGGCTCACTGCGAATGAGGTCGCCGTTGTCCCCGGCGGGCAGTTCAGTCGGCGGAGTGTAGAAATCCGCCGGCTCAGCTGCCGCGAACGGCGCCGTTGCAGCACTGACCACCAGTGCTGCAACGGACAGGCCTGCTGCCCACCACATTCGGTTCTTCACGTTCACGTTCTCCCCACGTCGTTTGCACTGTGCTCTGACACACAGTGAACGCAGGGTAACATATACCGCAAAACAAACTTACCGGTAAGGAAAGAACCTTAGAGTCGTTGCTGTACAGCTACTTTCACCTATTTCGTCGGCTCCACATTGTTGGTCAGGAGCGCACGCAACTGCTCGGTGTTCTCCGGCGTCCACGTCGTCGGATGCAAGATGTTGGCCCACATGTCCGCGGCATCTTCGCCGTAGTTGTGCCCATGACCCGACGGAACATCCGCCGAGAACACCATGTCGAGCGTGACCTGCCAGAACGTCACAAGAGGAATCCACGTCATACCCGGATCCACGTCGCGACCCTCCGGCTTTTCGCTCAACCAGTCCGGCTTGTTGAGGAGGAGGTCGAACGACCACCACGTGATGGGGTCACTGGCGTGCTGCCAGTAGACGATTCGATCGTCAGCCCAGTCGGCCTCGAGCTCCAGGTCGATCGGATCAGCGGCAAAACGGATCGACTCGCCGCCGTCGATCACGGGAAGGATCTCCCGCGAACCAGAGTCACGATTGTTCGTGATCTCCTGCCACTGCTCCGTGAAGTTGGGTGTGCCCACCCACAAAGCTCCGTCGACGCGCGTCATCATGTCCTGGTCCCCGGCAAAAGCTGCCTGGCCGCCGTACGAACCAAGGCTCTCACCGAACACAACCAACTCGGGACGCGTCTCCACGGGCAGGTTGATCCACTCCGCAAAAACAGCGTTGAACAACGCGCGGCCGGCAACCATCGGAGTTTCGCGGTCCGCGATGAAGGCCAACGGACTCGGCAGGAACGAGTACTGCATCGACGCAATGGCGGTGTCACCGTCCTCGACATATTCGAACGCCGACGCCACATCCTCGTTGACCCAACCACGACCCGTGGTTGTCACGACGGCCAGAGTTCCGCGGTCGAACCCACCGGTGCGCTTGAGTTCGTCCACAACCCGGTTTGCCACGCCGCGAATCGAATCCGAGGACTCACGCCCGGCATACACGCGGATCGGCTGCTTCGCCTCACGCCCCGTCAGCGCCGTGATCTCCGCCGCGGTGGGGCCACTACCCATGAAGGTGCGCCCTTCCTGCCCCAGCGAGTCCCAGGCTTCCGCAGACATCGGTGAACCACTGCGTTCGGCAATGAGCGGCTGTTCGATACCGTCCGGAGTTTCGGTATCCGCACCAGAGAAGCTCCAGTTCGCGAACGCGATCAACCCGTTGTACAGCGCACCGTTCACGACAAAGACAGCAAGAGCGAGAACCACAACAAGGCTGGCGACCTTCGCCGCTTCCTTCGGGACGAACCGCAATGCGAACTGCGAAAGGCGGTTCGTGGAATGGCGAATGCCCCGCGATGCCTCGAGCAGAATGAACCAGATGAACAGCGAAATGAGCGCAACCAGAAGGTAGTTTGCCGCACTGTCACGCGGCATACCGACAAGTTCACGGACGATCCGCTGCCACCGCGCCCCCAGAATCAAGAAGAGCGGAACCGCGATCACGGCCACCACCGCCATCGTCCGCCACGCGATCTTCTTCGTGCGCTCCGACCACTGCGGTTCGACGCCACACTTACGAACCGTCCACGCGACCAGAGTTCCGATCGCATAACCCATTGCCAGCGAAATGCCCGTCGCAACGCCCTGCAAGTACCACACTCGGGGCAGGAGCGACGGGGTCATCGACCAGGTGAAAAACACCAGTGCAAAGGCAAGGCCGACAGGATGAAGCGTCCCGCAATAGCGGCGTATGCGGTCCCACACAGATCTCATGCGGGAATCGTAAGCGCAGAGCGTCCGATTTCAGGCACCGTACCGCCCAGTCGGCATGCTAATTCTCACGATCTGGGTGCGCACATACAAAAACACCCTCCCAGTTTCCCGGGAGGGTGTTTTCTTACTGTGGAGCCTAGGAGATTCGAACTCCTGACATCTGCCTTGCAAAGGCAGCGCTCTACCAACTGAGCTAAGGCCCCGTTCGGTTTTCCGACCGGAGTCAGAGTACCTATGTTCTAGCTTGTTTCCAAATCGTGCCAAACCTTGTCTCCGCGCTGACTTTTGATCAACTTGGTGACTACGAGAGACACCAGAATGCTAGCCCCGACAAGCAGGAAAACCTTCATTCCAGCAACCCTTCTTCGGCACAAGGAGTGGGCCTAGGAGGACTTGAACCTCCGACCTCTTCATTATCAGTAAAGCGCTCTAACCACCTGAGCTATAGGCCCCTGAACCGGTTTCAAAGATTACCCCACCGGCCCGCTAACACCAAAACGGGTCCGGTGGGGCAACGTTTATGCAGGTCAGTCGCGGTCTGCGAGAGTTACCTCGACGCCGCCAACCAAGTCACTGCAGAGGTTGTAGATGAACGATCCGATCGTGACGAGCGCGGTGAACAACACCATGTTCGCCAAACCGATCACTGCGGAATAGCCGAAGACTTGCCCCGCTGTCACCAGTCCGTCGGATCCGCCATCGGACACGATGTCCGTAAAAGCGTTGTTCAGGCGGTCCCAGACGCCCATACCGTCCAAAACGACGTACAGAAGACCGACAGCCACCATCCACACGAAGAAAAGTGAAACCGAGATCACAGAAGTGATCTTGAGCGTGGACCACGGATCGATACGACGAATCTGCACCGTCGCCCGTAAAGGCCCCCCGCCGGACGCAGCCGCAACGGCAGCGACGTGATTTTTGTCACCAACGGCCGCCTGCGGCAGGGGATGCTTCGCCTCGGAGAGGTCCGGCATGTCCTTCGGCAG
Source organism: Rhodococcus sp. WS3 (assembly GCF_003797085.1). Classification (NCBI taxonomy): domain Bacteria; kingdom Bacillati; phylum Actinomycetota; class Actinomycetes; order Mycobacteriales; family Nocardiaceae; genus Rhodococcus; species Rhodococcus sp. WS3. The sequence goes on along the minus strand of NZ_RKMA01000001.1, from coordinate 2,604,034 downwards.
ATCCTTGCGGCTGATATGCCGAGTCGGACCGTCGATCGCCGCAGCCTTGGCCCGGGGACCGGCCGGAGCATTTCCGGCCGGTGCGTTGGGCCCCTTCGGCGGGGCAACCGTCTTATTCGCCACAGTCTTGTCGGCGACGGTCTTGTTCGCGACGGTCTTGTTGTCGACCGCGTTGTTCATGGCCGCGTTGTTCGTGACCTTCGGAGCAGCCGTTCCCGTGACCACCGGCCGAGCCGGCGGCTGCGACGGAGATCCAGGACCTGTTGGCCGCTGGTTCGGCGGACCGACCGGCGGTTTCCCGGCAGCAGGCGCAGGCCCCTTCCGAACCTCGGGTCGCGGCGCAGCCGGACGGGTGATGTTGGTCTGGGGTTCGCGCTGCTGCACCCCAGGCTGCTGAGAAACAGGCTGCTGAGAAACAGGCTGCTGTGCCCCTGCCTGCTGTGTAACAGGCTGCTGCGGACCTGACTGCTGCTGACCACGCTGCCACGGCGGCGCCTGATTACCCCGTGCCTGATTAGCCGGTGCAGGCGCGTCAGGTGCCTTCGGGGCAGCGGGAGCAGCCGGTGAACTCTTCCCAGCCGCAGGCTGTGCCGACTTGTCGGCCACAGCCTTGGAATCGGCGGCAGAGCCGCTTGGCTTACCAGCGGCCGGAGGTTTCGAAGCCTCAACGGGAGACTGCGAGCCCCCTGCACCCGCCGGAGCAGCTGGCTGCTCCGGCTTTGGGGGCGTCGAACCGGAAGTGCTCGTGCTCTTCTGGTCACTGCCCGGCTGGTTGGGAGTGCTCACTAGGACTCCTTAGCTCCATCGGCATTGTCTGCACTGTCGGTGTTTGCGGCAGCGATCTCTTCGGGTTCGTCGGCGTTGCGCGCAATTGCGAGCAAGGTGTCGCCTTCGCCGAGGTTCATCAGACGCACGCCCTTGGTCTGGCGTCCGGCCTTACGAACCTGCTTGGCAGCTGTCCTGATGACGCCGCCGCCCGAGGTGATCGCGTACAGCTCGTCGTCGTCGTCGACGATGAGCGCTCCGACCAGAGTGCCACGTTTCTTGTCGTACTGAATGGTGAGTACGCCCTTGCCGCCGCGACCCTGGACCGGGTAGTCCTCCATGCCGGTTCGCTTGGAGTAACCACCGGAAGTGGCGACCAGCAGGAACTTGCCTTCACGGACGACGTTGAGCGAGAGCAGCTCGTCCTCGCCGTTGAAGCGCATGCCCTGGACACCGGACGTTGCGCGACCCATGGGCCGTAGTGCTTCGTCAGTGGCCGAGAAACGGATCGACTGGCCCTGTGCCGAGACGAGAAGCAGATCGTCGTCGGCGGAGCACAGAACAGCTCCGACCAATTCGTCGTCGCCCCGCAGGTTGATGGCAACGATGCCGCCGCTGCGGTTGGAGTCGAAGTCCGTGAGCTTGGACTTCTTGACCAGACCGTTGCGGGTGGCAAGTACCAGGTAAGGCGCGTCGTCGTACGTCTTGATCTGGATGACGGACTGGATGCGCTCGTCCGGCTGGAAGGCCAGCAGGTTGGCGACATGCTGACCTCGAGCGGTGCGGCTGGCCTCGGGCAGTTCGTATGCCTTGGCGCGGTAGACGCGGCCCTTCGTGGTGAAGAACAGCAGCCAGTCGTGCGTCGAACTGACGAAGAAGTGCGAGACGATGTCGTCCTGCTTGAGGCCGGCACCCTGAACGCCCTTGCCGCCGCGCTTCTGCGAGCGGTACAGGTCGGTCTTGGTGCGCTTGGCGTAGCCGGTCTCGGTGATCGTGACAACAACGTCCTCACGGGCGATGAGGTCTTCGTCGTTGACGTCGCCGTCGGCGGCGATGATGCGAGTACGACGGTCGTCGCCGTACTTGTCGACAATTTCCTTGAGCTCGTCACGAACGATCGCGCGCTGACGCTCAGGCTTGGCCAGAATGTCCTTGTAATCGGCGATTTCGATTTCGATTTCGGCCAATTCGTCGACGATCTTCTGACGCTCGAGGGCGGCCAGACGTCGCAGCTGCATCGCGAGGATCGCGTCGGCCTGAATCTCGTCGACGTCGAGGAGGTTCATCAATCCGGCCCGGGCGACGTCGACGGTCTGCGACGCACGGATCAAGGCGATGACCTCGTCCAAAGCGTCGAGAGCCTTGACCAGACCACGCAAGATGTGAGCGCGCTCTTCGGCCTTACGGAGCAGGTACTGGGTACGACGGACGATGACCTCGAGCTGATGCGTCGTGTACAGACGAATCATCTGGTCGAGGCGCAGCGTGCGCGGCACACCGTCGACGATGGACAGCATGTTGCAGCCGAAGCTGGTCTGCAGCTGCGTGTGCTTGTACAGGTTGTTCAACACAACCTTGGCAACGGCGTCACGCTTGACCGTGACAACGATGCGCATGCCGACGCGGTCGGAAGACTCGTCGTGAATATCGGAGATGCCGGCGATCTTGGCGTCACGAACCTGATCCGCGATGGAGGTGATCAGGTTGTCAGGGTTGACCTGGTAGGGCAGCTCGGTGATGACAATTGTGGTGCGGCCCTTGGCATCTTCTTCGACCTCGACCACACCGCGCATACGGACGGAGCCGCGACCGGTGGTGTAGGCGTCCTGAATACCCTGGCCGCCCACGATGAGGCCGTGCGTCGGGAAGTCCGGTCCCTTGACCCGCTCCATGACGGCAGCGAGAGTGGATTCCTCGTCGGCTTCGTAGTTCTCGAGTGCCCAGTAGATGGCTTCGGCAACTTCACGCAGGTTGTGCGGCGGAATGTTGGTGGCCATACCGACGGCAATGCCGTTGGAGCCGTTGATCAGCAGGTTCGGAACACGGCTGGGGAGAACCGTCGGTTCCTGCGTCTTACCGTCGTAGTTCGGTGTGAAATCGACTGTGTCGTGGTCGATTTCACGCAACATCTCCATGGCGAGCGGAGTGAGCCGGCACTCCGTGTAACGCATGGCGGCGGCGCCGTCGTTGCCACGGGAACCGAAGTTGCCCTGACCGTCGACGAGGGGGTACCGCAGCGACCACGGCTGGGCCATACGGACCAGGGTGTCGTAGATCGAGGAGTCGCCGTGGGGGTGGTAGTTACCCATGGTCTCGGCGACCGGACGGGCAGACTTCACATATCCGCGATCGGGGCGATTGCCGGTGTCGTACATCGCGTACAGCACGCGGCGGTGCACGGGCTTGAGGCCGTCGCGCACATCCGGCAGAGCGCGACCGACGATGACGCTCATGGCGTAGTCGATGTAGCTGCTCTGCATTTCCTGCTGGATGTCGACCGGTTCGATGCGGTCGTGCTGCGGTCCGTCCGGTGGCAACGTGGTGTCGGTCATGAGTTCACTTTCTTAAGAAGAAGATGGGGGCGAGCCCCTTGTGCGCCTTTGTGGTTGTCGGAGCTACCGGAAAGGCGCACAGGGCCGTAGGCCCTACACGTCGAGGAAACGGACATCCCTGGCATTGCGGATGATGAAGCTGCGCCGGGCCTCGACGTCCTCACCCATCAACACGCTGAACAGTTCGTCGGCGGCAGCGGCGTCGTCCAACGTCACCAAGCGCAGAACGCGCACCGTCGGGTCCATCGTGGTTTCCCACAGTTCCTTGGCGTTCATCTCGCCAAGGCCTTTGTAACGCTGGATGCCGTCGTCCTTGTTGATCTTCTTGCCGGATTCGAGACCAGCCTTCACCAAGACGTCGCGCTCACGATCGGAGTACGCGAATTCCGGCTCGCTGCGCTGCCACTTCAGCTTGTACAGCGGCGGCTGGGCCAGGTAGACGTGACCGTGCTCGACCAGCGGGCGCATGAAGCGGAACAGCAGCGTGAGCAGCAGCGTCGCGATGTGCTGACCGTCGACGTCGGCGTCGGCCATGAGCACGATCTTGTGATAGCGCAGCTTCGCGATATCGAACTCGTCGTGGATGCCGGTGCCGAAGGCGGTGATCATCGACTGGATTTCGGTGTTCTTCAATGCGCGGTCAAGACGGGCCTTCTCGACGTTGAGGATCTTGCCACGCAGCGGCAGAATTGCCTGGTACATCGAGTCGCGGCCGGACTTGGCCGAGCCACCTGCCGAGTCGCCCTCCACGATGTAGATCTCGGACTTTTCCGGATCGTTGGAGCGGCAGTCCGCAAGCTTGCCTGGCAGGCCACCGAGATCGGTCGCGCTCTTACGGCGAACCAATTCGCGGGCCTTACGGGCAGCGATACGGGCCTGCGCCGACGAGACCGCCTTGTTCACGATGGTCTTGGCGTCAGCGGGGTTGGCCTCCAGCCAGTGCTGAAGGTGCTCGTTGCACGCCTTCTGCACAAAGGACTTGACCTCGGTGTTGCCGAGCTTGGTCTTGGTCTGGCCCTCGAACTGCGGCTCACCGACCTTGACCGACACGATGGCCGCGAGACCCTCACGGATGTCGTCACCGTTGAGGTTCTGCTCTTTTTCCTTGAGCAGCTTCTTGTCACGGGCGTACTTGTTGACGACCGTGGTGAGCGCCGCGCGGAAGCCCTCTTCGTGCGTTCCACCCTCATGCGTGTTGATGGTGTTGGCGAAGGTGTGCACGGACTCCGAGTAACCGGAGTTCCACTGCATTGCTACCTCGAGCTCGTGGCCCGTGCCCTTGGCCGTGAATCCGACCACCGAGTTGTGGATGGGGCTCTTGGACTTGTTGATGTGACGGACGTAGTCCTCGAGTCCACCCGGGTAGTGGTAGACGCGGGTCTTGGCCTTGCGCGGAGCGGCAGCAGCCGCTTCCTGCGTCTCGGCTGCCGACTTGGGTGCCTCCGCGACGTCGATCGATTCCTCGTCGACATCGATGACCTCGGCGCGCTCGTCGGTGAGCGTGATCGTCAGACCCTTGTTGAGGAAAGCCATTTCCTGCAGGCGACGCGCAACGGTCTCGAAGTTGTAGCGCGTGGTCTCGAAGATCTCGGGATCCGCCCAGAAGCTGACCGTGGTTCCGGTCTCCTTGGTGGCGGGACCTTGAATCAGCTCGCCGGGCTTGGAGTCCGTGTACGTCTGATGCCACTCGTAGCCGTCGACCTTGATGTCGACGTCGAGCCTGGTGGAGAGCGCGTTGACCACCGAGATGCCCACACCGTGCAGACCACCGGAGACGGCATAGGAATCGGAGTCGAACTTGCCACCGGCGTGCAGCTGAGTCAGCACGACCTCGACGGTGGGAACTCCGGACGCGTGCATTCCGACCGGGATGCCACGACCGTCGTCGACGACGCGAATTCCGCCGTCTTCGAGGAGGGTGACCTCGACCTTGGTGGCGTGTCCGGCCATCGCCTCGTCGACAGAGTTGTCGACGACCTCCCAAATCAGGTGGTGCAGGCCGCGCTCACCGGTGGAACCGATGTACATGCCTGGGCGCTTACGTACCGCTTCCAGTCCTTCGAGGACTGTGATGGACGACGCGTTGTAGTCCTTGCTGGAAGTGCTTGTATCTGACTTCTGGGCAGCCACGGGTTGGTAGCTCTCCTTCTCCGTCAATACTCGAGCGCAGCCGTCAGCAAGCCCTTGCGGGTGTCGTCGGAGCGGGTTCGAGAATGTTGCCGCTAGTTACCGGAGACCATCTTACTGGTAAGCACCGACAGGAACCGCCCAATGACACCCCTGGCTGCGCCACAGGCGAATTATTTTGGTCCTGGGAGGGTGAATCGCTAGGACGTTTGCTTCTCCCGGCGACGCTCTCTCAGGCTCGCAATAAAGGCCTGCGCATGTTCGGCAACCTCGCCGGCGTGTGAAATCGGCGACCAGTGACCGGCCGCAATTTCGGTTCGCCGCAGGTCGGAGACCCATTTTTCCGTATCTTCGAAGCCCACCGGGCGAACTGCCTTGTCGTACTTGTTCAGGATCAACTGAACGGGAACGTCCGTGTACCGTTCACGCGGTTTGCCCAGAGCAGGCCGAATATTGGCTCGGTACAACTTGAGACCGTTAACCATGTCGTCGGCAATTGTCGGCGCGGTCACCACCGATTTCGGGTCGAGACCGTCGAAAAATCCCAGAAATGCCGGCCAGTGCTTGGAAAACCACAGCCGCAACGGCACCGTGCACAGACCTGGAATCTGAAACAGCACCGTGTACGCCGACGCCACAGCTTGCGCGGCCGGCCCGCGGAACCGCCGCTTGGACGCACTGGAACGGATCCATTTACCGAGATGGTCGAGATTCGGTCCCGATATGGAACTGAAGGATGCGATCTTTTCCTCGGCGCCCGGCTCGCAGACGGCCTCCCAGGTTTCGACGGATCCCCAGTCATGAGCAACGACGTGAACCGGCTCGTTCGGACTGACGGCGTCGATCACGGCAAACAGATCACCGGCCATCGCACTGAGTTGGTAGTCCTGCACTCGCGACGGGATCGTGCTCTCGCCGGCCCCACGGCTGTCGTAGGTGACAACACGGAAATTGTCGGCCAGCAGCGCCGCGACGCGGTTCCACAGTTCGTGAGTGTCCGGCCACCCGTGAACGAGGACGATCGTCTCACCGTCCACCGGGCCCTGCTCGAATACGGCAAGGCTGACGGCACCGTTGGTGACGCTGCGTGCAGTTACGGCATGGAGAGGCGCGTGCTTGGTCATCTGCAGACCCTTCGTAGGTGAGTAGAACTAGAGATCGAGTACCAGTCGTCCGCCGTCGGAACGCGACACACAAATCAGCATCTCGTTTTCGCGTTCGGCATCGGTCAGTCGGTTTTCGCGGTGATCCGGAGTGCCGGCGAGGACCTTCACCCGGCAGGTCCCGCAGAAGCCTTGCTGGCACGAGTAGCCGACACCGGGCAGGGTTTTCCGGACAACGTCGAGTGCCGACTGGTCGGCATTCACGGTCAACACTTCACCGGAGCTGACCAATTGAACTTCGAACGGGACCCCGCCAATTACCGGCGGAGCTCCAAATCTTTCGAAATGCAAAGCCGTGGAGTAGGTTTCACGAAAACTCGTGCGCACTGCGTCGAGCATGGGCGTCGGGCCACAGCAATACACGGCTCCACCTTCCGGAGCCTTTTCCAGAAGATCTGTGGCAGTGGGTAATCCGAATTCATCGTCAGGCCGCACGAATACTCGTTCCGGTTCCCAGGTAGCGATCTCCTCGAGGAACGGCATGGACTCGCGGGAGCGGCCCGAGTACACGAAGTGCCAGTCCATTCCCAATTCCCTTGCAGCCCGCACCATTGCAATGATCGGAGTAATTCCGATACCACCGGCAATGAAGAGTGCACCACCCTCGCCGACAAAGGGAAACCCGTTGCGCGGACCACGAACTGTCACGTGCTCGCCTGGTTGCAGTGCGTGCATTTCGACGGAACCACCACCACCGTCGGGAATTCGGCGCACGGCGACGGTATATCCCCAGCGATCAGCGGGGTCACCGCAGAGCGAATACTGTCGACGCAAACCGGAAGGCAAATGGAAATCCAGATGAGAGCCGGGCTGCCACGGGGGAAGCGGCGAGCCGTCTGCAGACTCGAAGCGCAGGCGGACAACATTCTCGTCTGTCGCCACCACTTCACGGGCACTGACCACCATGTTCAGCGCGGTATCCGGGTTGTGACCGGCGATCTTCGGGTTGTAGTCGTATGCCGTCAGAACGCGAAGGTACTTGTCCGCCAACGACTCTGTGATCCGCATAGCCCGATCGGGGCGAGCGCGACCTGCGAGATCTGGCGGAGCCTGGTGCCGCGGAAGACCGTCGTGCCCGATCAGGACGTCCTTGATCCTGGCAATCGACGGAATCACCGTGCCGCCGCCTGCGCAGCCGGCGAGGACGCCAGGTACTTCACGGCCTGAGCCGTCGAACCTTCTTTTCCGGGGTGATACGACTTGGAGAAGTACGTCGACATCCGCTTGACCAGTTCGAAACTGGTGGGGACGGTGCCGCGCTTGCCTGCTGCCACAAAATCCGACAAGTGCGGGCGACGCCGACTCGGCGCCTGGTTGGCAAGTTCGGGATCGTTGCGCATCAGGAATCGGGTACCGCGGATCCACAACCACACGATGACGGGCGTGACCAGGATCTGAGTGCGGATACGGCGGGTTTCACGCTTGTCGAAGTAGCGCATCACGTCGTACGCGACGGAGCGGTGTTCGACTTCCTCGGCTCCGTGCCAACGAAGCAGGTCGAGCATCGTCGGGTGCATACCGGCCCGATCCAGACCGTCGGCGTTGAGAACCCAGTCACCGAGAAACGCTGTGATGTGTTCGATGGCCGCGATGATCGCCAGACGCTCGACCAGGTGATTTTCGGCTCGCAAGCCTGTCAGGGGACGGGGTCCGAGCAGCTTCGAGAAGGCCCATTCCATCTGCTGCGTGTACGCCGTCGGATCAAGTCCATTTTCTTTCAGATGGACCAGCACACCGGTGTGAGCACCGGCGTGCATGGCTTCCTGGCCGATGAAGCCGACAACGTCGTCACGAAGTTTCTCGTCCTCGATGAGAGGGAGTGCTTCCTTGAACGTTTCGACAAACCACTCTTCACCGGCCGGGAGCAGCAGATGCAGCACGTTGAGTACGTGAGTACTGAACGGGTCACCCGGAATCCAGTGCATTGGCAGGTCGGACCAGTCGAATTCGACATTGCGTGCCTGCAACAAGATGTGATCAGGCTCGGCGTGTACCTTGCTCGGCATCTGACTACCCCTTCATGCTCTGTGACACAGTTCACCCAGAACTAGGGTAACTGTAACATGAAGTAATAGGTACAACCAGGCCTTGCTCAGCCGTACGTATCGCGAGGTCCGCGGCCTTTGACGTGCCTTTCGCCCTTACGCCAACTGGGCGCGCTCGGCCCGGTAATCCGTAGTGTCTTCACGACGCCGTCACCCACAGCCACTGCGATTTTCGCGAGAATCTGGGACTGCATCATCCGCAACTGAGTCGCCCAGGCCGTCGACTCCGCCGAGATGCTCAGAACCCCTTCACGAAGGGAAATGGGCTCGGCGTGCGCCGAGATGTCTTCACCGACAACCTGCGGCCACCGGCCGAGAACCGTCCCTTCGGACACTCTCGGGGACCAGCCGCGTGATTTGGATACCGCGCTGGTCAGTGCACCGAACGGTTGTGGGTCGCGGGCATCGGGGCCGGGGCCGGACCACCCTCCGCGTCGACGCGGCCTACCGCTACCGAACTTGGGCGACGACCGGCCCTGGCCGACAGCTTTGCCGTTGGCCTTAGCCGCAGCACGGGCCTCCTCGAGGGCTCGGCGAGCCAAATCGATACCCCGAAGTTCGGGCTCTTTTTCGTCAGTCACGATTCTCGACCCCCTCGGACAAGTCCGTCGTCGCAGACCAGTCTTTCGAGACTATCCGTGAAATACGACCTTCGGGTGTTTCCGATGCTTCGACGCCGAACTTGGCTGCCTCGAGTTCGTCCGGAACGTCCTCCGGAACTGCGGCGGTGACAATGACCTGTTCAGCGGTGGCGGCGACCGCAGCCAACGCACGGCGACGGCGCCGATCCAATTCCGCAAAAACGTCGTCGAGCAGTAGTACTGGGTCACTGCCTTCTGTTCGCAGCAACGCAAACCCCGCGAGCCGCAGCGACAACGCAAACGACCACGATTCCCCATGGCTGGCAAAGCCCTTTGCGGGGCTGTCCCCGAGAATCAACTCCAGGTCGTCACGGTGCGGACCGACCAGACATACCCCCCGATCGATTTCCTTGGTTCGCATCACCGACAATTCGTGATGGAAACGCTCCTCGAGGTACGCGACGTCGTCGATTCCGGGAATCCTTGTGGGATCGGTGAATTCAGGATCCAACGACGTTCCGAGGCTGCTGCGGTATCGCATCGACGCTGGCCTCGATTCCGGCGCTATCGAGCGATACGACTCGGCAAGGTGCGGAGCGAGATCGTGAACCAATTCGAGACGTCCGGCCAACAATTGTGCGCCGTGCGCCGCCAAATGCCCGTCCCACACCTCGAGGGTGGAGAGAACATTCTCGCCGCTACCGGAACCGCGTCGTAGTGCCCCGCCCGCCGTTTTCAGCAGCGCTGAGCGTTGACGTAACACCTTGTCGTAATCCGCACGTACAGCGGCCATTCGAGGGATGCGGAACGTCAACAGTTCGTCGAGATATCGCCGGCGGTCACCAGGATCACCGCGAACCAACGACAGATCCTCCGGCGCAAACATCACGGATTGAAGGATGCCGAGTACTTCGCGGGGACGCCGCGCCGGCGACTGATTTATCCTGGCGCGGTTGGACTTTCCCTCGATCAGCTCGACGTCGATGGTGAGTTCACGACCGGAATTGACCACCGTTGCACCGGCAAAAGCGCTAGCGGAACCGTTGCGAATCATCGGGGCATCAGAAGAAACCCGATGAGAGGACAGCGTCGACAAGTAGCCGAGCGACTCGAGGATGTTGGTTTTACCGTGCCCGTTGGAACCGAGGAACACAGTTGTTCCCGGTACCAGATCGAGTGTCAGGGAATCCCACGAACGGAAGTCCCGCAACGAGAATCTACGAACGAACACTCATGCCGCCCAACAGCAATTATCAGCCTGGAAGTCGAACCGGCATCAGCAGGTAGGTGTATTCGCTCGAGGGCGCAGCGAAGTTACCCGACTCATCCGGTGTCGGATCTTCGTCGGTAGCCGGACGCAGAACTGCGGGACGGCTGGGCGTCGTGAAGCCGAACAGGACGTTCTCGCTGTGCAGCGAGTTCAGTCCATCCGTGAGGTATCCGGGGTTGAACGCAATGGTCAACGGCTCACCCTGGAACGTTGCGTTGAGAGTTTCCTCAGCGCGGCCGGCGTCGTCGCCACCAGCGGAGAGCAGCAGTCCCTCGGAAGAGAACTGCAAACGCACCTGAGCGCCACGCTCTGCCACGAGAGCTACACGCTTGATGGCTTCGATCAGCGGAACAACCTCGACGGTTGCCATGGCCGTGTGCTGCGCCGGCAGAAGCTGGCGGAACTTCGGGAACTCGGCATCGAGGAGGCGAGTCGTTGTGCGACGGCCGTCGTTGACGATACCGAGGAGACCGTCGTTACCGATGCTCGAGCCGGAACCGAGAGCCAGCTCGACCGGCGAACTTGCGTTTCCGGCAAGCGTTTTCGCGGATTCGGACAGGGTCTTTGCCGGGATGAGAACCGCAGCCTCGACATCGGGGTTTGCCGGCATCCATTCGAGCTCACGGACAGCAAGACGGAAACGGTCGGTCGCAGCCAGAACAATGGAATTCTGGGCGATCTCGACGCGAATACCGGTCAACATCGGCAGGGTGTCATCTTTACCAGCTGCGATGGCAACCTGACTGATCGCTTCGGAGAACAGATCTACCGGGATGGAACCCGACTGCTGCGGAAGCGTCGGAAGCTGCGGGTAGTCCTCGACCGGCATCGTCGGCAGGGAGAACTTTGCACTTCCGCACGAGATCAGAACGCGAGTGCCCTCGAGGGTGACATCGACAGGCTTGTTGGGCAAGGACTTGGTGATGTCGGCAAGGAGGCGACCGGAAACCAGGACCTGACCGACAGTGGTGACATCTGCGGAAACGCGAACCTGAGCGGACACCTCGTAGTCGAAGCCGGAGACCGTGAGTCCCTGTTCGGTTGCATCGAGAAGAACGCCACCGAGAACGGGAACCGGCGGCCTCGAGGGGAGGCTACGGGCAACCCATGCAACTGAATCTGCGAACTCTTCCCGGGATACGCGAAACTTCAGGCTTCCAAGCTCCATCGCCGGGTAATTCCTCTCGGTAGGCATGTTCTGGTGACAGCAAGTCTGGCACAGACGTCAGATGACAAGTTTGGCACAACGGGGTGCGACGCCAACCGTATGCCCTCGAGGGGCGATCAGGAAAGCCGAGACGGGGACGAGCGAGGCCCGTTCCGAGGTTCCTCACAGGAGTTGTCCACAAATCTACTTTTAAAGAGCTTTTCCTAGAAATTTCTCAGTAGTAGTAATAAGTCCTGTGCAATCTGTGGAGTAACGGTTGTCGATGCAGGTCTGCCCCCTCGAGGGCTTGTGGACTTCTCGAGGACAGACTCGAGGAGCGATCAGGCCCCTCTGTGCACAGACAAGAAGTTTTCGGATTACTCCTCGAGATCTCCACAGACTTTCGAAGTTATCCACACAGTTATCCCCAGATGTGAATACTTTCCAGAAGAAACGAAAGGTTTAACTTAATCGGCGTGTCGAACCCTGGCGTGTCGTGGGTTTGGAGGAATGACACGCCCTCGAGGGACGCAGTCGACACAGCGGTGCCCCCTCGAGGGAAGGACTTTCCCCCTCGAGGGGGCACCGGTAAAAAATGCAGGTCAGCGCTTGGAACGCTGCTTGATCCGAGCCGTCAGCTCTTGTACCTGGTCGTACACCTTGCGACGTTCGGTCATTTCCTTACGGATCTTCTTGTCCGCGTACATGACCGTGGTGTGGTCACGCCCGAACGTCTGACCGATCTTCGGCAATGACAAATCCGTCAGCTCACGGCACAGATACATAGAGATCTGGCGTGCCTGAGCGAGCGGACGGGCCTTACCCGGCCCGCAGAGGTCGTCGATCGACATATTGAAGTATTCGGCCGTCACGGCCATGATCGTCGCCGCATTGATCTCGAGGCTCGACGAATCGGGCATCAGGTCCCGAAGGACAACTTCCGCCAACGTGAGATCCAACGGCTGCCGATTGAGCGAGGCAAACGCGGTGACACGAATCAACGCGCCCTCGAGCTCGCGGATGTTGCGCTCGATCCGGCTGGCGATCAGCTCGAGGACGTCGTGCGGCACCTCGAGGCGATCCATCCGCGCCTTCTTACTCAAGATCGCGATACGCGTCTCGAGTTCCGGCGGCTGAACGTCGGTGATCAGGCCCCATTCGAATCGCGTCCGCAGACGCTCCTCGAGGGTTGCCAACTGCTTGGGCGGCCGGTCGGAGGAGACGACGATCTGTTTGTTCGCGTTGTGCAAGGTGTTGAAGGTGTGGAAGAACTCTTCCTGGATACCTTCCTTGCCTTCGATGAACTGGATGTCGTCGACGAGGAGGACGTCCGTCTCGCGGTAGCGGCGCTTGAATGCCACCTTGCGGTCGTCGCGAAGACTGTTGATGAAGTCGTTCGTGAATTCTTCCGTGGAGACGTACTTCACGCGCATACCGGGAAAGAGCCGTTGCGCATAGTGGCCGGCCGCGTGCAGCAGATGCGTCTTGCCGAGCCCGGACGCGCCCCAGATGAAGAGAGGGTTGTAGGCCCGGGCGGGCGCCTCCGCGATCGCGACCGCGGCAGCGTGAGCAAATCGGTTGGACGAACCGATGACAAACGTGTCGAACGTGTACTTCGCGTTGAGGCTGTTTGCACCGGAATTCGACGAGGACGGCGTCGACGGCGGTTTCGTGAAGTACGACGGCCACGATTCGTGAACGCTCGCCAATGCTTCCCGGTCGTCGTCGACCTCTTCGCTCTCGGCGGTCTCGGAGTCGGATGGTTCTCCGTCGCCTTCGGTGAATCGGCGTCGACGGTAGGCGCCGGAACTGCTGACCGATTCGAACTGCCGGCTTCCCGTGCGCTCTTCCGGTTCTGCCGAATCTTCGTCGGGAGGAGCGATACGGACGCCGAGGCCCTCGACCTGTCCACCGAGATGTCGTCCGAGTGCTTGCAGAATCGGTTCGCGCAGATCGCGCTCGATGGTCTCCTGAGCGAAGGACGACGGAACCGAGAGGAGTGCAAATCCTTGCGCGAGTGTGAGTGGTCTCACCAGGCGGACGAATGCCTTCTGCTTACTACTCAGTATCGGAAGATCGTTCCCGGGGTCATCACTCGTGAGTTCTGCAACCACGTCGACCCAGGCACGTTCGAGCGCGTTGGGATCGTCGTTCACGTGGTTCCTTCCGTGTTTCACCGACAGCGAGTGCGCTGGCGCTACCGAGCACGTTGCTGCGGCATGGATGTTCGGTGGTGGGGATGTGCGCTGGTGTGACACTTTTGTTATGTCTGTTGGTGTGTCTGCCACCTGAGGTGAGAAACCTCGTAACAGCCTACGAATATGCCACCTGAACTGTGTTTCCACACAATTATCCACAGATGTGGACAAACGTGCACCGAGTCGGTTTATTTGTGGGATTTTTCCTGAGAATCCAACCCGAAGTCGATCTACCTGGCCTTTTGTTGTAACTCGAGGCGTTGGACACTCGGCGGTAGCGGTGCGTTGATACTCACAGCCCTGTGGATGAATGCCAAAACTTGGGTTTCCGTGTCGCAACCTGACCCCCGGACCGAACGTGCAGATGAGGCCTTGTCGAGTGCTCTTCCGCCGGAATTGCGTACACCGGGTTTTGTATGCTCTGAGCACCGTTGCGAAAATGTTGCCAAGGTCACACTCGGTGCCTCGCTCGAGGTCAACGACCTATGCACATCCGGGTTCGAAAATCGGGGATTCGAGGACATTCGGCGTGTCGCTTCTGCTTCGGAGGAGTGTCCGCCGAATGCGCTGGTTTGACCTTGGCAACGGTGGTAAGTAACCTCGAACAGTCACCCGCTGGTGGTGATCGTTTCGTGCTGACTACATATGTCGGGTCGGAAGGATTATCCAAGCCGCTTGCCGGGTGGAGAAGACCGTTAGATCCAAGGCGCTCAGGTGGCGCCGATCAATTAGAGGGCGCCGGGAGGCGCCAATGAACTTCGAGGAGTGTTGACCGTGGCCAAGGGCAAGCGGACGTTCCAGCCGAATAATCGCCGCCGCGCGCGTGTTCACGGCTTCCGTCTTCGTATGCGTACCCGTGCGGGTCGTGCAATCGTTTCGGCGCGTCGCCGTAAGGGCCGCGATTCCCTGACAGCCTGATCTGATTCTGAGATCAGGAGCTCGGGGTGTTGCCTGAGCCGTACCGGTTGCGCCGCCACTCGGATTTTTCCGTGGCGGTGCGACGTGGTCGTCGTATGGGAAGACGCGACCTTGTCGTGCACGCGTTTAATCGCGAGCAGGTAGAGGCGTTGGTAGTAACAAATCACGGTCCCCGATTCGGGCTGATCGTGAGCAAGGCTGTCGGGCCGGCGGTGATTCGACATCGAGTCGCGCGCCGGCTTCGTCATATATGTGCAGACCTCGCACAACAGGTTTCACCGGAAACCGATGTGGTTATTCGTGCACTTCCGGGTAGCGCGAGCGCCAGTTCCGATGAGTTGGCCAAGCAGTTGCGCGCAGGTCTGGGCAAAATGAATCTATTGGTGTCGGTAAGTGAAGAGCCATGAGTACTCCGCTCGATGAGCAGATCGAAACTCCCTCAGCCTCCCGTTTTCTGACGGTTTTGAAGGCTGTGCGTCGCGCTCCCGCCACTGTTCTCATCTTCTGTATCGAGTTGTACCGGACGTATGTGTCGCCCCTGCGGATGCCGACCTGCCGGTTCACCCCCACGTGTAGCGAGTATGCGGTGGATGCCCTCCGTACACACGGGGCGATCAAAGGCCTTTTCTTGACTGTGGTGCGGTTGGCGAAGTGTGCCCCCTGGCATTCTGGAGGGTGGGACCCCGTTCCGCCCCGTCGTGGCCGTGATGCGGGTTGCCGCCACCGCGGTCCTATGGACGAACAGAGGAGTACTTAGAGCCGTGCTCAATTTCATTTACTATCCGGTCTCCGCGATTCTGTGGGTCTGGCACAAGGTCTTCGGCTTTGTGTTCGGCGCAGACAGCGGTTTCGCCTGGGCACTCGCAGTGGTGTTCCTGGTGTTTACGCTGCGTGCGGTTCTGTACAAGCCGTTCGTGAAGCAGGTCCGCACCACCAGACAGATGCAGGAACTGCAGCCGCAGATCAAGGCTCTGCAGAAGAAGTACTCAGGTGACCGTCAGCGTCAAGCTGTCGAGATGCAGAAGCTCCAGAAAGAGCACGGATTCAACCCGATCATGGGTTGCCTCCCGGTCTTGGCTCAGGCACCCGTCTTCATCGGTCTGTTCCACGTTCTACGTTCGTTCAACCGAACCGGAACCGGTATGGGTCAGCTGGGTATGGATCCCGCTACGAACGCCAGCACGCCTAACTACGTGTTCAGCGCTGCGGATGTGCAATCCTTCCTGGACGCACGTCTGTTCGGTGCACCGATCTCGGCTGCGATCACAACCCCCGTCGCACAGCTTCAGGCTTACGTCACCGAGAACGTTCCCGAGTTGCCGTCACGACTGAACATCATCCTGGTTGCAGCTCCGCTGATGATCATCGCGAGCATTGCTACGCACTTCAACTCCCGCGCATCCGTCGCCCGCCAGTCCGAAGCTGCCGCAGCGAATCCACAGTCCGCGATCATGAACAAGCTCGCGCTCTACGTTTTCCCGCTCGGTGTTCTGGTCGGTGGACCGTTCCTGCCTATCGCAATTCTTCTGTACTGGGTTGCCAACAACATCTGGACCTACGGTCAGCAGCACCTCGTCTTCCGCAAGATCGATGCCGAAGAAGAAGAGAAGAAGCAAGAAGCGATCTCACGTCGAAACGACAATGCTCCCAAGCCCGGTGCTCGCCCGAATCCCGCCAAGAAAAAGGGATCTCCGGCAGCACTGAGTGCGACGGAATCATCAGACGAATCCGAGTTGCCCGAGGTATCTCTCAACAAGGCCGACAAGCCAGCGACCAAGCCCACCGGCTCGGGGGGTGGCGGCGCTTCGGCGAAACCGAAACAGAACCGGCCACAGAGCAATCGCGGTAACTCCCCCAAGCGCAATAAGCGGCGCTGATCGAGGAAAGAGAACGACCAATGTCCAGTGATGCTGACACCGCTTTGGATGGAGAAAACGCAGACGTGAGCACTGAAATCGCTGCGCCCGTTACCGACGTCGACGTCGAAGATTCAGACATCGACGATTCTGACGACGACCTGATCGAAGAAGGCGAAATCGCCGGCGATTACCTAGAGCAGTTGCTCGATGTACTCGACTTCGACGGTGATATCGACCTGGACGTCGAGGGCGATCGCGCGATCGTCAGCATCGACGGCGGGGACGATCTGACCAAGCTGGTTGGCCGTAAGGGCGAGGTTCTAGACGCTCTCCAGGAATTGACCCGCCTTGCCGTCCAGCAGTCCACAGGTGAACGTAGCCGCTTGATGCTCGACATCGCCGGGTGGCGTGCCGGCCGTCGTGAAGCACTCAGTGCCCTCGGTGCCGAGGCTGCTGCACGTGTTCTTGAAACCGGTGAGCGTGAAGAACTGGCGCCGATGACGCCGTTCGAACGCAAGATCGTGCACGACGCCGTCGCCAAGGTGAAGGGCGTATCGAGCGAAAGTGAAGGCGCTGAGCCGTCACGTCGAGTGGTTGTCCTGAAGGACTGACACTCCCCCAGCAGTACGAGAATGCGAGCCCCGGATTCGATCCGGGGCTCGCATTCTTTTTGCATTTTCCGGTCGCATTTTCCGGCAATCGGTTTCACGTGAAACGGTCGCGGAAACGGCACCCTCTTCTGGTATCTCGTGAACGATCACCTCGTTGCCGATATCCGTCACCACGGCAACGAATGTGACAGTCCGTGTGTCGAGCCCGAGGAGCCAACTGACCGAGACACCTCGTTGGCGGGGGCACTTGGGGCGGTAGATCGCGTACAACCGTCGATGATTGCTTGCCTGACGAAGTCGAGATCGATCAGGTCATCTTCGGGACCGATCTGTGACGGCAGAAAGCTCGTTAGGGCGAACGGTATTCGAATCACAGTCGGTTTCGGCGGAGGTACCGGCGGAGGTACCGGCGGAGGGCTGTCGCTGTAGTCGACGTCCCATATGAGCGCGCCTTCCTCGAAGGTCGGAAGCAGGCCGGAATATTCGGTGCCCGATTCGATACTGATCCGAACCGAATCGACATAGTCCGTCAACGACGCCGATACAGGATTGCAGTCATCAGCGACCTCCCAGCCGAACTCGCGAACGAAACCTTGTTGCTGACCCCCGCGGGTGTCGACGTATAACAGGTCGCCGGATCCGTCCTCTGCGAACGGAAGATAAGTATCGAGGAACATGTGCGCGACTTCCCGGCTTGTTGCTGCCGAGCGACCTGAATCCAGTCGTCGCCGAGTCCTTCAGTGTCATGGAGTGTTTCCGGATCTCGGCAGTATTTATGGTTGGCGACTAATTCGTCGAGACCGAGCAAACCGAAGTTCGGGAACAGGCTGCCGATTAAGTCCCCTCCCCCAGTCGGCTGTTGCTGGCCGTCATGAAGTGAGTAGAACCGCACCCATGTACGTGAGCCATGAGTCGGTAATTGTCATTTTCAGAATGTCTGGGGCGGGATGAATGCGCCGGATGGTTTCACGTGAAACGCCTCACCTCAAGTTCAATGAATTGGACAATTTCCGGGACGAAATTTTCCCATATAGGAACCCTGCTTAGTTTCGTCACTGTGATGATACTGCTCGAAGGGATCTCTCTTTGAATGAGCATGTTTCACGTGAAACCTGGCGCGACCGCGAATGAGTTGGCAGACTCACAGCGAGTCGACGCGTAGAAGTGAACACTTGTCGGCGATAACACGGATAATAACTTTGGTCTTGATTGTTGATTTCGCGGTATACGCGGGAGGATGTTTCACGTGGAACAAAATGGTGCGGCGTCGGTTGACTGGGATGAACAAGCGACTGCGCGCGCTGTGTTCGGCGATCGATACGACATTGCAGAACGCTACTACCAATCTCTGGCGACGGACGGTGTTGAGCGCGGGCTCATCGGACCTCGTGAAGTGCCGCGACTCTGGGAACGTCACTTGCTCAACTGCGCTGTCATTGGTGAGTTGATCGCCGAAGGTGAGTCTGTTGTCGACGTAGGAAGTGGAGCCGGGTTGCCGGGTATCCCTCTCGCAATCGCGCGGCCGGACCTCAAAGTCACTCTGGTCGAACCGCTTCTGCGGCGGTCTGTGTACCTCGCCGAGTTCATCGAATCCAACGGATTGGATGTTCTGGTGGTCCGGGGGCGCGCCGAAGAATCTGGCGTAGTGAAGGAAGCCGGCGGTGCCGACGTAGTGACGTCGCGTGCTGTTGCGCCGCTGGAAAAGCTGGCCCGTTGGTCACTCCCCCTCATTCACGAGCACGGTCGGATGCTTGCGCTGAAGGGTTCGAGCGCTGCGGAAGAGATCGAGCGCGACCGAACCGCGTTGACCAAACTCGGCGCGGGCAAGTTCGAAATACTCGAGTGTGGATCCAAATTTCTCCGGACGCCCACTGTCGTGGTCAAGGCCGAGCGTCTCCCCAAACGGCGTCAGCGATGACGAAGGAAGTACACATGATGAGAGCACGCAGTGGTCGATTCGCAATCGAAGGAGCAGTCAATGTCGGGTCGATCTGAAGCCGTGGTTTCACCGGAAATTGTTACTACGTCCGAAACCGCTCCGTCGCCGGAGACCGCTGTTTCACGTGAAACAGCAACACCGCAGCCGAGCGTGAACGCGGACCCGGTGATCAATGACGACGAGAATTTCACGGCTCCCTATTCCGAGATCTCCTCGGAAGAGACTCCGATCGGCGCTGCCGCGCATCGCGCAAGCCAGGTGCTGCACCCGCACTCGGTGACCCTGCCCAAGCCCGCTTTCCGTCGGGTCATCACGATTGCCAACCAGAAGGGTGGCGTCGGCAAGACAACAACAACCGTCAACCTCGCTTCTGCGCTCGCCCTTCAAGGGCTTACCGTCCTCGTGGTCGATTTGGACCCTCAGGGCAACGCCAGCACCGCTCTGGGCGTCGTTCACACCTCGGGTACCCCTTCGAGCTATGAGCTCCTCATCGGCGAAGTGAAGGCCGTTGACGCGGTTCAGACAAGCCCGCACAGTGAACGGCTTCTCTGCATCCCCGCGACAATCGACTTGGCCGGCGCCGAGATCGAACTGGTGTCGATGGTGGCTCGCGAGAATCGTCTCAAGGGCGCGCTCAACGACAAGGTGCTCGCGGAGCTGGACGTGGACTTCGTCCTCATCGACTGCCCGCCGTCTCTCGGCCTTCTGACCGTCAACGCGATGGTCGCGGCCAAGGAAGTTCTGATCCCGATTCAGTGCGAGTACTACGCCCTCGAGGGTGTCGGCCAGTTGCTGCGAAACATCGAATTGGTGCAGGCACACCTGAATCCCGATCTGCATGTCTCGACCGTTCTCCTGACGATGTACGACGGCCGCACCAAGCTCGCCGACCAGGTGGCAGAAGAGGTGCGTAAGCACTTCGGCGACACCGTTCTCCGGGCTGTGATTCCCCGAAGCGTCAAGGTTTCCGAAGCTCCGGGCTACGGCATGACCGTTCTCGATTACGACCCGGGTTCACGCGGGGCGATGAGTTACCTCGATGCCGGCCGCGAATTGGCCGGACGCTCTGTCACCACTACGACGCAGGAGCAGTGAGATGAGCCAGGCACGTAAAGGCGGATTGGGCCGCGGCCTTGCCGCACTGATTCCTACCGGTCCGGCCACTGCACCCGGACTGGGGGCGGCAGCAGCGGATCTCATCATCGGCGGTGAGGTGGGAAGCGGTGACATCGGAAGCCGTGAAAACGGCGGCGAGAAGGCCAACCCCTCCCCTCCCCCACCGAAGACAGCGGCCCCCAAAACCGCAAAATCCAAAGCTGGCGCCGCAAAGACTGCAGTGCCGACCGCGGATGAACTCGAGTCTGAACTGACATCCGCTGGCGCTGTCTACCTCGAGATCGAACCGAGTCTGATCGAGACCAACCCGAAGCAGCCGCGTCACGTTTTCGACGAAGAAGCACTTGCGGAGTTGGTGCATTCCATCCGTGAGTTCGGTTTGATGCAGCCGATCGTGGTTCGCCGCAACGGTGACAAGTACCAACTTGTCATGGGTGAGCGCCGCTGGCGGGCGAGCCAGGAAGCCGGCCTCGAGAAGATTCCGGCGATCATTCGTGAGACCGACGACAACTCGATGTTGCGTGATGCGCTCCTCGAGAACATTCACCGTGTTCAGTTGAATCCCCTCGAGGAGGCTGCCGCGTATCAGCAGTTGCTCGAAGAATTCGAAGTGACGCACGAGGAATTGGCGAACCGTATCGGTCGCTCGCGCCCCGTCGTGACCAACATGATCCGTCTGCTGAAGCTGCCGGTGGCTGTCCAACGACGCGTCGCTGCTGGCGTCCTGTCGGCCGGGCATGCTCGTGCATTGCTCTCCCTCGAGGCGGGTGCCGACGCTCAGGAAGTGATGGCGGCGCGCATCGTGGCGGAAGGAATGTCGGTCCGAGCGACAGAAGAAGCTGTCACTTTGGCCAACCGCGCAGACAGTGAGATCGCTCCCCCACAGAAGCGGAAGCCGATCATGATGCCGGGTCTGCAGGATGTGGCGGAGCGGTTGTCCGACTCGTTCGACACCCGCGTGACGGTCAGTTTGGGTAAGCGGAAGGGCAAAATTGTGGTCGAGTTCGGCTCGGTGGATGACCTTCAGCGCATCGTGGGCATGATGGAAGCGCAGAAATCGAACAAGTGACGAAACATCGACATCCATCCATACCAGCTAGTTTCGTCACTGTGACAAAATGTTGATGCTGAGCGGTTCCTGGAAGTGAAATACTTTGAACCGCAACAGTTTTGATGTGGCGGGTGCAGCGGCAGCGCAGACGGAGTTGTGGTGGCTTATTCTGGAGAAGGAAAACGCGTCGGGTAGGGCAAAAATGTGCGGCGGAGACCTAAATGTTCGGCAGATACCAAAATTGAGATCGCGACCTACGGAAGTGAGTTAGCCAGTGTCGACTCACGTCATCACATCGCTGCGGCTTGACGGTCTCGATCAACTTTCGGCACACGCTCGCCGCTGTGTGTTCTGGGAGATGGATCCGGCGGCCCTTCACGATGCGCGGGGATTCTGCGATCAGGAATTCGAAAAAGAAGCGTGGCTGTCGATGGTTATGCTCGAGTGGGGATCCTGCGGCCAGGTCGCGGTCAAGGACGGCAAACCACTCGGCAGCGCTCTCTACGCCCCTCCCCGCACCATTCCGCGCGCCCAGATGTTCCCCACCAGTCCCGTCAGCTCTGACGCCGTTCTGCTGACCAGTCTTCGGCTGGAGCCGTCGGGCGTCGAGGAAAGCCTCGGGCCGGCCCTCATTTCCGCTGTGGTGACCGATCTCGTTCGACGCGGTGTCCGTGCCCTCGAAGCTTTTGGTATCCGCGCACATGAGCAGGAGTCGGCGTCGGATATCGCGTCGGCAACTGCAGCATTGGAATGTTCACCGGAGGAATGCATGATCAGCGCAGATTTCCTCGAGGATTACGGCTTCGAGGTTGTTGCGCCCCATCATCGGTACCCACGCTTGCGGCTCGAACTCGATCGGGACCACGAGTGGAAAGTCGACGTCGAGGAAGCCCTCGATCGACTCCTGCAGGCCGCGGCCCTCGAGATGATTCAGGTCGGTGAACTGACACGCGTGTGAGTAACGCGCGTGTCAGTTGCGGTCGGATACCGAAAGTTCTTCTGCGAGAAGCTCGGCAAACGTGAACGTGCCGGTGGGCTGATCGTCCTGCCCAAGCAGGTACAGGCGTTTGACCGAAATCAGGATGGCCTCGGCGATGGTGTCACGCATGCGCGGATTGGTAAGCACCGCAGCATCATTCGCGTTCGAGAGGTATCCGAGGTCGATCTGTACCGTCGGCATGTTGGTCAGTCGCAGCAATTCCCACGTGCGACCATGAGTCCTGTTGTCCTGCAACGGGGTTCGGGCAACGATCTCGCGCTGGACGAACCCGGTGAGAATCTGACCGATCTTCGAGACCGAACCGTGTGAATTTCCGAAATGGAAACTCGCCACACCGTTTGCGGACGGGCTGGGATTGCTGTCGCACCGCAGCGAGATCATCAGGTCTGCGTCGAACGCGTTGGAAGTTGATGCCCGATCAGCCTCTGACGGATCGACATTGTGCGGCCGCGAGAGGAACGTCTCCATTCCGGTTGCAGCCATACGCCCCTCGAGGCGCATCGCAAGATCCCACAGCACATCGGACTCGGAGATACCGTTCACAATCGCTCCGGTGGACGGGCCGCCCAGACCGGGATCGATGACGATCCGCTTTCCGCCCAGCTGCGGGCCCTTGCGCCGCACCAGTTCTTCCTCGCTGATCGCGTGGGGTGAACCGCCAGTGACACGAGTTCCGAGAAGGTCGAGCGAGCGCAAAGTCTGGGGGCCGCAGATGCCGTCGGCGGCGATGCCGATCTCACGCTGGAAGGACGACAACGACTCGTGCGTCATCGGCCCGAAGAAGCCGTCGACGCGCCCCGAGTAGAAGCCGAGATCCTGGAGTTTGGTCTGTAGTGCAGCCACGTCGTCGCCGTACAGCGGAGCGGACAGCTGGTAGATCAGAGTGCGGGCGCCTAGGCGGTACGACGCCTCACGAATGGACCGATACGTTGCCGGGCCCACGATGCCGTCGACAAGTAGCCCACGTTGCTGCTGGAAGGCACGAACGGCGCTGTCGAGGTGATGATCGAAGATGACGTCCGGCGCAACCCAATGGGCACCGTCGCCGCTTTCACGTCGAATGCTGGACGGGATGTGGTGCAGATATCCCAGCTTCGTCAATGTGCCCCGAATCTCGGCGACGGCCGGGCCGTGATCACCGTGTCGGAGTCGATGCATGCGTGAAAACCTCTCGGATCGGCAAAAGAATTCGATCGATGTGCC
The DNA here is from genome assembly GCF_003797085.1 of Rhodococcus sp. WS3. Taxonomy (NCBI): domain Bacteria; kingdom Bacillati; phylum Actinomycetota; class Actinomycetes; order Mycobacteriales; family Nocardiaceae; genus Rhodococcus; species Rhodococcus sp. WS3. The sequence continues at coordinate 2,580,489 of NZ_RKMA01000001.1, read as the reverse complement.
TGGAAGTGGATCTGATCAGGCACATCGATCGATTATCTCAGAAAACCTGGGGATTGCGAGAATCCCCTACGTTCACAGGGTACTCAGAGTACGTCCGAGAGTTCCTTGAGCAGCGCGGCCTTGCCCTTTGCGCCGACGATGGTCTTGATGGGCTGTCCGTCCTTGAACAGGATCAGCGTCGGGATCGACATGACCTGGAAGTCGCGGGCTGCGGCCGGGTTGGCGTCGATGTCGAGCTTGGCGATGGTCAGCTTGTCGCTGTTCTCACCGGCGATTTCCTCGAGAACCGGGGCGACCATCTTGCACGGGCCGCACCAGGTTGCCCAGAAGTCGACGAGAACGGGCTTGTCGCTGCCCAGGACGTCCTGCTTGAAGGAATCGTCGGTGATGGTGACGGTATTCGACACTGTTACTCCTCGAGGGTTGGGTACGACAGCTGGGTGAATCAGGGGGCGCCGACGACGTCGACCGTGTGACCGGCGGCGTCGAGGGTGTTTGCGGTGATGTCGCCGCGGTCGGCGAGCCAGCGTTCGGCGTCGATCGCAGCGGAGCATCCGGTGCCGGCAGCGGTGATGGCCTGACGGTACGTGTGATCGACCAGGTCGCCGGCCGCGAAGACGCCGTCGACCGAGGTTGCGGTGGAACCGGGTGCAACGCGGACGTAGCCGGCGTCGTCGAGGTCTACCTGGCCCTTGACGAGTTCACTGCGGGGATCGTGGCCGATGGCGACGAACATGCCAGTGATCTCGAGGGTGGAGGTCTCGCCGGTCACGGTGTCGCGGACCACGAGGCCGGTGACACTGTTCTCGCCAAGGACCTCGAGGGGTTCGGCGTTGGTGAGGAAGCGGATCTTCTCGTTGGCCTTGGCGCGCTCGAGCATGATGCGTGAGGCGCGGAACTCCTCGCGGCGGTGCACCAGGGTGACCGAGCGGGCGAAGCGGGTGAGGAAGGTTGCTTCTTCCATGGCGGAGTCGCCGCCGCCGACCACGACGATGTCCTGGTCACGGAAGAAGAAGCCGTCGCAGGTGGCGCAGGCGCTGACGCCGCGGCCGAGGAGACGCTCTTCACCGGGAATCCCCAGGTAACGCGCTGCGGCACCCATCGCGAGGATGATTGCGTGCGCGGCGTAGGTTTCGCCGTTCGCGACGACAGTTTTGATCGGGCCGCTCAGGTCGATCTCGTCGACGTCCTCGGTGCGGATGTCGGTGTCGAAGCGCAGAGCCTGCTCACGCATCTGTTCCATCAGGTCCGGTCCCATGATTCCTTCGCGGAATCCGGGGAAGTTCTCGACCTCGGTGGTGGTCATGAGGGCGCCACCGAACTGGGTTCCCTCGAAGAGCAGGGGCTGGAGCTCAGCGCGCGCGGTGTAGACACCAGCGGTGTAGCCGGCCGGTCCGGAACCGACAATGATGACGTCATGGACCGCGGGCGTGGTTTCCAGCTGGGTGGTCATGCGAGCCTTCCAATAGTGAGTGCAGACCCTCCGCTTCTTGGAGAGCCGTACCGATCAACACCAGGATAAGGGGTGTTGTTCCCGGGCCCGGCGCAAAAGTGGTCAGGCGCTCAGCTGGGATCGTGTGCATACGGTGCGACCAGGGCGCCAGCACTGCGGCGCACCTGATCCGGATCGGTGCCGCGTTCGATTTGCCGGACACCGGTGTGAACTATCGCGTTGATCAGTTCGGCAGTGACGGCGGGGTCGCGTGCGCCGAGTTCCTGCAGCGTGTGCAGCAGCGGAGTGACAAGATCGCCGTGCAGTGCCCGGCTCTTCTCATCGAACTTCGGGCCGGGTGCGATCTGGCTCAGCGACGCCGCGATCGCGTGCTCACCGTCTGCGGCCAGGATCAGATTGGCGTCGACGTACGCGAGGATGCGACCGGCGGGGCCGTCGGCCTCCGCCATGGCCTCAGCCAACTTCTGCGACCACCGCGGGAATGAATCCTCGACCAGTGCGTCGAGTAGGTCCTGCCGGGAGTTGAAGTACTGATAGACGCTCGATCGGGCCAGTCCGGCGCGCCTGGCTATCTCACCGAACGACGGGATGTCCGCGGTTCCTTCGGCAAGAACCTCGCGGGCAGCGTTCAGGAGCGCACGACGCTGCGCTGCGCGATGCTCGCCGACGGTAGCGGCGTTGATGCGTGGCACGTGAACTCCTTTCGTACGCTGCTCGGTCGTCGAACAGCCTAGTGGGGAGTTGCGCGCTATGTGGTCGCTGGGCGCAGAGCCTCTCGGACGACGCAGCGCGTGCCGGTGTAGATGGTGGGCATGCACTTGTTGCAGTGGACGCACAGCCCTTCGGAAACCGATTCGGACTGAAACTTGTTGACCAACTGCGGATCTCGAAGCAGTGCCCGAGCCATGGCTACAAACTCGAAACCTTCACCGAGTGCGCCCTCGATGGTGTCGACGCGATTGATGCCGCCGAGCAGGATCAGTGGCAGACTCAGCGCCTCGCGGAACTGGCGGGCGAATGGAAGGAAGAACCCTTCCTCGAAGGGGTACTTGGGAAAGAGCGTCGGGCCGTACAACTTGAGACCGTAACCCACGAGTTTGGGCTGGGACGCAACAAATTCCGCCATCGGAACGTCGCCGCGGAAGAAGTACATTCCGTTGAGAAGTGAACTGCCGCCGGTCAATTGCATGGCGTCGAGATGGCCGTCGGCCTCGAGGATCTTGGCGATGGGCAGGCTCTGATCGAGCCACAGTCCTTTGGGGACTCCGTCGGACATGTTGAACTTCGCCGTGACGGCAACCGATGGTCCGGCTGCCCTGCGGACCGCTTCGATCACCCGACGCGGATATTCGGCACGCCTGGCGACGGTTCCGCCGTATTGATCGTGGCGTTTGTTCAGATTGGGGCTCATGAACGAACTGAGCAGATAGTTGTGGCCGAGGTGCACCTCGATGGCGTCGAATCCGGCGTCGACGGCAATGCGCGCGGTGCGCTCGTAGTCGGCGACAACGCCGTCGAGTTCCGCGAGTGTCGCTCCCTTGACGAGACCCATCGCGGGCGGACTCAATCGCGTCGACGGGGCCAGGGTTTTCGTTTTGTTGGAGAGGGTGTTGGCCACTAGTCCGGCGTGTCCGATCTGTGCTGCGGCGAGCGCTCCTTCGGCGTGGACCGTCTCGGTCAGACGGCGCAGTCCGGGCAGCGCCTGTTCGTTCATGACGAGGGTGTCGCGGTGGACGCGCCCACCGGGTGAGACGGCGCAGTACGCGACGGTGGTCATGGCGGCACCCCCGCGAGCGACCTGGGCGTGGAAGTTGATCAGGTCGTCGGAGATCGCTCCCCGCGGCATCACGCCTTCGAAGGTGGCAGCTTTGATGATGCGGTTCTTCAAGGTCAGCGGCCCGAGACGGGCCGGTTCGAAGATCGTGGGGGTCATGTTCTTCTTCCTGCTTCGGCGGATCCATTACGATGCCAGTGGACTCGTATCTACGACGATATAGCGCCGACGCCAAATCTGTTCGACAATTCGAGACGATGAACACCACAGGATCTGGTCGCCCCCGAGACCCACGCATCGACGACGCAGTCCTCGAAGTCACCCGCACCATGCTGCTCGAGGTCGGCTGGGAGCAATTGAGCGTGCGCGCCATCGCCGCCCGAGCCGGAGTCAGTAGGGCGTCGATGTCGCGTCGCTGGTCGTCCAAAGCGCACTTGGTTCTCGGATCGATCCTCGGCGCCACCCCGGACTTGACGCCCTTCGAGGGAACGGATCGCGACGGGTGGATCCGCTGGGTGGTGGCCGGTAGCGCGCAGTTGTTCGCCCGCCCCGAGGTTCGTGCCGCGGCGCCCGGACTATTGGCAGCATTGCGCGATCACGACGATCTACGTAACGAGCTGTGGCGCGGGTTCAGTGGGCCGAGTACCCAGTTGTTCCTGGAAGATTCGGAAGACCGCGACGCCGCGCTGTTGGACGCAAAAGCTGTGCTGGTGATGGCGGCCGGAGCTGCGATGTTCTCGAGTCTTATTGCGGTGGAGGATGATACGGAGGAACTCCGCGGGCGCATCCTGGCACTGCTGTTGCCGGTCGCAGAAAAGTGAACTAGCCGATAGTGTTGACGGACAGCGTGTTCGGTTTGTCAGCGCTACATTCCGGGCCGACGGCAAGGATGGTGATCTGACGTGGCTGCGTGCCGCGCAGTAGGAGCACCACGGCTGGGTTGCCGTCGACGGTGACCTCGCCCGATCCGAGAAGTGGCTCATCTTGCGAGAATCCGTTTGCCTGCAGGCAACCTGCCAGTTTGAGTGGATCCTCCAATGGGCCAAGATCTTTGGACCCGATCAAGGTGAGGAATCTTTCGGGAGTCGGGTTTTCGCTTACGGTAGGAGTGGGTTGCGCAGTGATGACGGCGTTCGGTTCGGTGGGGCGTACCGCAATCAACACAGCCACAACCGCTACGGCTGCTGCAGCAGCGGCACCACCCATCAGTAGCCGGCGTCGCGAGCGGGCGATGGAGATTACATTCGAACCGGAATCATGTTGCGTCTGTTGCTGTTTCCGCTCGCTGTCCAATGCGCTGTGGATGCGCGCTGCCAACTCGGGCGGCATGGGCTCGTGCGGGGCGATGCGCTCGTCCCACGTCCGCAGTGAATGACTGACGTTGTCGAGTTTGCTGACGAACGCCAGTGCGTCCGGATCGTCGTCGACGAGGACCCACAAGGCAGCACTGGTTTCGGGGTCGAGAACACCGCCGTGAAGATCGGCCAGCAAGTCTTCGGAGAAAGGTGGGGCAGGAACGTACGAATCGTTCACGAGCCTCCCCTTTCTGCGCGCGGCTACCTGTTCTGGTGCTCACAAAGATTAGACGCGTCGACATCACGATCGGTTCCCCCGGCCACCCAACTCGGCCAATTCGGCGGCTAGACGCTTGCGCGCGCGAGCGCAGCGACTCTTCACCGTTCCCACAGGGATGCCGAGCCGAATTGCGGCCTCGGCTACGGGATAACCCTCCATGTCCACCGCAATGACGGCAGCGCGCTGCTCAGGCGGCAGCAGGGCCAAGGCTTGATCGACGGTCATCCTCATGTCCACGGCTTCGACATGATCGTGAGAATCGCGAGGTTCCTCCACATTGTCGGCGGAGAGCGAAAAGGCTTGGCGTGACTTGTTTCGCCGAATTCGATCCAGGCACGCGTTGACAACTATCGCGTGGAGCCAACTTCGCACAGCGGCATCGCGACGGAACTTGGACGCGTTGCGGTGCGCAGACAGCAAGCCTTCCTGCAAGGCGTCACTGGCGTCCTCGTCCGAATAGCTGGTACGCCGGGCGACGTGCCATAGATGATCCTGATGCCGGGTCAGCAATTCACGGAAAGCATGTGGATCGCCCGCCACATGTGCTGTCAGTAATTCGACATCCGTTACCTCGCCCCCGGTGCCCCCCCGATAAGTGTGCACCGGCGGATGTTAACCCAGGAGCGGGCCATCGGGAGGGGTCAGGGACGGGCTATCGAGCGGCGTTGAACGTTATGTCCGAGATGGCTGTTTGGTTTTGTCCGGATTGCGTGCTGAGTTCGGTAATCCAGATGAGAACGTACTGACTCGGGCTGTCGGTGGTGACCGGAATATCCGTGACACCGTTCTTCAATGTTCCGGTCCCGATTTGCTTCGTCTGATCGAGAGTAGTTCCGGCAGAAGGGGCAGAACGGATTTCAACGACGCTACCCGGCGAATCGGACGTGATGGCAACGTTCTTCAGAGTCGCGGCGTCGTCCAGCGTGACCATCAGGCCGACGCCGTTCTTCAGCGCCGGGAACGGCTGGAAGTACGAGTCCGTCGACCACTCCGTTGTGGGGTTTCCGTCGATGGCATTCTTGGCCGTAGCAGGCTGATCCGGGGTGCCCTGCGGCGAGAACACCGCGACCGTCGACGCACCGACAGGAGCCGTGGCAACCGGCGGGGCAGCGGGAGCCGAACTTTCCTCGGGTGCAGCAGCTTCCGAGGTCAAGCCGAAGCTCTGTTCACTCAAGGGAGTGTTGGAACTGCTCCCGGAGAGGAAGCTGGCAACCCACACGCCGAGCAGGATCAGCACGATGACGGTGAATACGCCCAGCGCGGTCAACGCGGCGAGCATGCGCGTCGACTTCTTCTTCTCGGCTTCGATGGCCTCGGGATCCGTCAGAGCGTGTCCGGAGTTGCCGGGGTCGCGATGTCCGAGGCGCAGGGCGGGAATCAGTTCCGTCTTGTCGTTGACGACGGACGCCTGATCGAGAATGTGTTGCACCGTTGCGGCAGTGCGGATTCCGCTCTCTGCTTGCAGTGCGCGCGTGGCAACGGCCGAGATGTCGAACGGCACCTCGGGACGAATTCCTCGCACCTCGACGGGATTCCCGGACGCGTCGCGGCCGGCCGGGAGCAACCCGCCGACGGGTCCGGCTGACGGCTTTGCCAGCGGCCACCGAGCCGTGATGAGGGCGTAGAGCATGGCGCCAAGACCACGAACGTCGCTGGTGGAATCGGCGTCGGCAAGCGTTGCGGGGAACGCGAGTACGGCGTCGCCGTTGATGCTGATGCGCACCCGATCCGGGTGATCGATGGACAGCGCGCCACCCGAGCGGTGAGCTGCCTCGGCAGCGGCCGCGAGGCTGCGGATCGCGCGTGCTGCGCCGATGGGCGACGGCGTCGTCTCGGCCATTTCACGCAGTGATCGGCCAGGCGTCCACTCTGCGACGACGATGCCGCCCGAGCTGCCGCGGACGACGTCGAGGACCCGGGCCAGGCCCGGCGAGTTGATCCGGCCAAGGCGCAAGGTGCGGGAGAGCACGGCCTGCGGACCGGACTGGGCGTTGTCGTCGCCGCGCTGTTCCGCGTCGACAAACGTCAGGGCTACTTCGCGATCGAGTTTGACGTCGAGTGCTTCCCAGAACTGCAGTCCACGAGTGCCACCGTGCGGGGCGAGCAGGCGGTAGCGACCGCCGGCGACGGATGCACCCGGAATGAGCTTCGGTCCGCGGGGAGAGGGCCGGGAAGTAGAGGTGGGTGCAGCGGGCGGCGTCTTGGCAGATCCGGCGGGCGGCACAGGGTTGGGGGGCACAGCCTTGTTCGGCACAGCCTTTTGCGGCACAGCCTTGTTCGGCACAGCCTTGGGCGGCTCGGACTTGATTGCCTGTGTCTGCGGCGCCTGTTGCTGTGGTGTTTGCTGCTGTGGTGTTTGCTTCCGGGGAGCCTCTGCTCGCGGCGCACCCGTAGGCGCTGCCCCAGCCGACGTGGACTCTTTCACGGCAGAAGTTCCGGCATTCTTGTCGTCGGAGACCTTGTCGTCGCTCACCCTCGCTCCTTCACTTTCGGTTGCCCATCCCCGTGTCTGTGCGGGTTGCGACCTTGTGGTTCCAGGACCAGGGTACGGCAGCGCACCTGGTCGTTCGTGCTGGTTCGATTCCGTTCGCACGGCGGGGATCAGCTCGGTTACAGCATCGTCGTCGCGCTGCGCCGAATTACCGGTGGCGGACTTCGAGGCTGGTTCGGGGCGACCCAACACAGAACGAATCTTGCGGGAGACCGCAACCGTTACCGAGCGCACTTCGGGGATCTTCTTGAAGTACAGGATCGTGAAGGTGATGGCGAGCATGAGAATGCCGCCGACGGCTACGCGAATGAAGGATCCGGGACCGCCCAGGTTCTCGGTGAGTTTGTGGAATCCGAGTACCCGGTCGACGGCAATCATTGTCAGTGAACCGGCCAGGGAGGCGACGACGACGGACCATACGGTCTTACCGACATTGGCCATCTGGAGGTTGCCGAGGCTGCGGTGCAGAAGGTATCCGCCGATGACCGCACCGGTGATGTAGCCGAGTCCGTTGGCTGCACCGAGCAGGATCACGACCTGATCGGTGTCGGATGCAACCAGTGGGACGAGAGCGGAGAAGGCGATCTTCACAGCGGTGATTCCGAGAACGATCCACGTCGGCGTCCAGGCTTGTTCGCGGGCGTAGAACACGCGGAGTTGGATCAGCACCAGCGCGTACGGAATCAACGTGAATGCCGACCAGCTCACGGCAGTGCCGAGACGTTCGGCCTGTTCAGGTCCGAAGCGGCCGTAACCGTAGAGCGCTTCACCGACCTGGGGGCCCATGAAGGTGAGGAACATGATGATCGGAACGAGCGTGATCATGGTCAGACGCGTGGCGACCGACAGATCGTCGACGACGGCCGGGGTGTCGTCGGCTGCGGCGTTGCGGCTCAGGCGCGGCATGATCGCGGTCAGAACTGTCACACCGAGGACGCCGTACGGCAACTGCAGCAGCAGCCAGGCCTGGCTGTAGATCGCGGGGCCGGCTTCGTCGGCGTGCGAGGAAATGCGCGTCGCGAAGATCATGCCGATCTGACTGATCAGGACGTACAACACGATGGCGACGGCCATGCCGCCGAACTGACGTAGGCGGTCGTCGAGACCCCACAGCGGCTTGAGGGAGATGTTCTCGCGTCGTAGCGCGGGAATGAGGCTGGCAGCCTGCACGATGACGCCGACGGTGATGCCAATGCCGAGGGTGAGCAGTTTTGCGTCACCCATCGAGACCGGATTCAGCGAGATCTCACCTGGTGTCAGGCGGTAGATCACGAGCACCACGAGGACGACCATGTTGTTGAGCACCGGCGCCCAGGCTCCGGGTTTGAAGACCTGACGAGTATTGAGGAACGCCGTGAACAGCGCAGACAGTCCGTAGAACAGGATCGCCGGCAGTAGCAGGTACGACAGGGCCGTCGTCAGGTCGGTGCTGACCTTGCCGTCTTCGGACAGGAAGACGTATTTGGTGAGCACAGGTGCGGCGAGGGTCGCGAGTAGCGCGGCCATGCCGAGAAGGACAAGGGACGCCGTGAAGAGGCGTCGGATGAAGGCTTCGCCTTTGTCTTTGTCTTCGCGTTCGGCGCGGACAAGGACCGGCACGACGATCGCGGTCAACACTGCGCCGAGAACCAGCTCCGCGATCATGTTCGGGATCTGGCTGGCGACTGTGAACGAACTGGCGATGGCCGGACCGAGAACCATCAGGATCATCAGCTGCTTGGCGAATCCCGTGATGCGGCTCGTCAGTGTCGCGATGGCGATGGAACCTGTCGCCGCGAGAAGTCGGGAGTTGGATTCCTTGCGGTCTCCTGGCAGAACATGAGAGTCGGGGTCGACGTCACCGGACTCGGAGACGGGACGGTTCGCCAACTCCATTTCCGCTTCCCGGTACCGCGGGTAGTCGCGGATGACCGGAATGGTCATGGTGGGTGAGTCGTCGAAACGTGCGTCCGGGTTGACCGGCTGGATCGGGTACCCGCGTTCCCACGGTGGCATGCGCGGATGTGACGCGGTTGCGGTGCTCCGGCGCGTGATCGCGGACCGTTTGCCCTCAGGCGGATTCCCGGTCATGAACGTTTGTACCCTTCATCAGCTGGGTCGGGCTGACCCCGATATCGATGCCACAGCCGTCGTCCGGCCAAGAACAACAACAATCCTCCTGCTGTGGCTGTCACAGCGGCCAACGGACGACCGTATGCATTCGACCGTACGGTCACGCTGGTCGGGCTGCCCAATTGGAACCCGTCGGTGGTGGTGAGCGAGAAGCTCACGACCACCTTGCGGGAATCATTCATTTCCGCTGGCACAGTCAATTGTCGGCTACCGCGCGGCGGCAATTGTTTGGGACCGATGTCACTGATCTTCATCTCCGGCGGAGCGTCCACCCGCAGGTTGACGTTGATGGCGATCGGCAGTTCGTTGCGGGCCACGAGGAGCAGCGGGCTTTGACCGGACGCCAGTGTGTACACGCCGCCCGGCGATACGACGCTGACGGCTTGATACAGGCCGTTGACGCTGGTGGTCACGTTGCCTGCGCGGATGCTTGCGGCACGTTCGGCATTCCGGACGGACAAGATACTGGTATCGCGCCGGTTGGCCGAACTCATCGCGCGCAGCAGATCCTCACGCAGCGGGGCGGTGAAGGAGCGCGGCGTGAGCAGAACCTGCGGGTCGTCGACGAGTGAGAGTTCGAGCGCATCGATTCGGGGCAGTTGAGCCTGTGCCGTGTCGATGACCGCTGTTTGCGGACCGTCCTGAGTTGCCCGCTCCGGATATTCGAGCGTTGCCGTGTCCGTAGCGCCGGGTTGTGTGCCGAGCAGCGCCGGAAGGGACTGTGGTGTTGCCAGGCCGGAGCGGATGAGTGTGGCGAGCATCGACAGCATCGCGCCGGCGTCCTCCGCGTCGGCGCTCCACAGTTGCGGCGGCGCCAGAATCTGATTGCGCGGCACGGCGGTGGGAGTCAACGCGGACCACGCCATCGCGCCGAGTGCGTCCTGGCGCCGGGCAACCCGCGATTCCGTCTCGAGTTGCGGCGCGGTGTCCTCGTCGATGTACGACGGCGTCGACGGGTTGGATCCGGTCGCGGCAAAAGCTGCGGCCGCCGCTGTGTCGAAGGCAAGTGCGTCGACGGTGTCGGTGATGCGCGAGGACAGTTGTGCCTCGCTCGAATCCACGGACGAGGCCGCTACGAGGGTGGTTGTCGGCCTGGTGCTCAGAGTGTCAACGGTGACGGAATCGAGGACTCCGGAATCCGGCCACACGAAATTGCGGAGCGAAGTCACGCCGAGAATGGTGTCGACGATGTCGGCCGGCCGGTCGATGGCCGTCGCCGTCAGTTCGGGATGGGCGACGGTACCGACTGCCGCGAGATCTGCCTGCGCAAACGGAACCGACGTCGTACACATCGATGCTGCCAGCGTCTTGATTCGCGACAACCAATTGGACGCCGCATCCTGTCCGCGACCGTCGTGGGCTGCGCCGGTGGGGTCTGCCGCGTTGTCGACGACCAGATAACCGCGGGTCATGTTGTCGACCGTGATCACGAGGTCGGGGTCGATGGCGAGGCACAGCGAATCCCGCACCTTGTTGTCGGCGTCGATCTCGGGTTTCGTGGCGTTTTCGACGGCGTCGACAAGCGCGTCCAGGCGTCCGCCGTCCGAGAGTTCGGTGGCGAGGTTGTCGTTGATCAGTCGAACGGGGTCATTGACGGATCCGGGGATTCCGCCGACCAGGCTGGGAGCGGTAGCGAGCGGCCACATCATCGTCACGCCGACGGGGTTGGACGTGTCGGGTGCGACGACGGCTGTAGCCGAGGTGCTTGACGTTCGTGTGTTGGTCGCGCTGGGAACGCCGAGAACCGGGAGGAGGAAACGTGCGTCGTCGAGCCGGGCTGCGCCGCCGTATTCGGGGGTGCCGTTGACGTTGACAAGCATCGGGTAGACGCCGGGCTCGGAGATCTCGAGTGAGGTTCCGGTAGTGCTGCGCAGTGGCAGCGAGAGGGTGAACGGCCTGGATTCGCCCCGCTCGAGACTGGTGGCGACGGTGTCGAACTCGCCGACTGTGTCGAAAATGGCTTGGTCGAATTCGAGGGCATCGCGTACGTCGGCTGCATTGTCGATGGCCGGCGCTCGTTGCAACCGCACTCCGACGTCTTCGACGGGACGGTCGCCGACGTTCTTGACCGTGCCCTTCACCACGACGGTGGGCGTGCTGGTTGTCGTGACGGTGGTCGGTGTCGTGGATTCGATGGACAGCTCGAGGAACTTGCCGTCGGTGCTGGTGCGTGGTGCCTGAACGTGTTTGTCGTGCGAGGCGGGGAGCGCGTGTGCCGGGCCCGCCCCGAGCGATCCCGTCACACCGACAGCGGCCATCACCAGAGCGGCGATGCCCGCTCGCCGTAGAGCCATTTTCATCCTGCGTCCGGTTCCTTCGGAAGCATGGGTGCGTGGGGCATCTCGGCGATCATCTGTGCGGCAAGTTCGGCTAGTTTTCGTTCGTCCGCGTACGCCAGGCGTGAGTGCAGTTCCGCGAGCGGTACCCAGGCCACTTCGGTGACCTCGACGTCTTCGTCGGACAGTTCGCCGCCGAGGAACCTCAAGAGATAGTGGTGCACCGTTTTATGGACGCGTCGGCCCTCGGTGACAAACCAGTAGTCGATGCTGCCGAGTGGCGCGAGGACGGTTCCCTGAATGCCCGTTTCTTCCTCGACCTCACGCATCGCCGTCTGCTCGGCGGTCTCGCCCTGCTCGATGTGTCCCTTGGGCAGTGACCACAACAGACGACCACGGCGGTCGGTTCGTCCGATCAGTGCAGCACACAGGCGTTCGGGCGGGCCGCCCCAGCCGTCGACGACCAATCCGCCCGCCGAAGTTTCGCGGACTGTACGCATCGGGGATCGCTCAGGATTGCCGACGGCAGGACGACGCCGCGAGTTGCGGCGGCTCCTGTTCGTTCGTTCGGCACCTGACACCCCATCGATACTAGTTGGCATCGTCTGGTTGGCCGGTAACCCGCGCAAACCGGGTGCTCGCGTTGATATGCGCGTTCGGCTATTTGCGCACCTTAAGTAAGCTCAATCGACGTGACTGCCCCTACCTCCGATGCCGATCGCCGTGCACGGCTCCTTGCCGACGCTTCCGACACATTGCGCACGCTCTCCGATGTGTTGACCCCGCTGGGTGAGCGCTTCGCAGCGGCCGGCCACGAGCTGTACCTGGTAGGTGGCAGCGTGCGCGACACAATCCTTGGCCGGTTCAGCGGTGATCTGGATTTCACGACGGACGCGCGTCCCGAGAAGGTGCAGGCTCTGCTCAAGGGCTGGGTCGACAAGCAGTGGGATACCGGGATCGATTTCGGCACGATCAGCGCGATCAAGGACGGCCAGGAGATCGAGATCACGACGTTCCGGGCGGATGCCTACGATCGTGTGTCGCGCAATCCGGTAGTCCAGTACGGCGAGAATCTTGCCGACGATCTGGTGCGTCGTGATTTCACGGTCAACGCGATGGCCATGGCGATAGGCGCCGACGGTTCGTTCACGTTTGTCGATCCGCTGAACGGCATGGACGCTCTGCTCGCCGGGGAACTCGATACGCCGTCGGCTCCCGAGAACTCGTTCAACGACGATCCGCTGCGGATGCTGCGCGCGGCACGGTTCGTATCTCAGCTTGGTTTCACGTTGAACAATCGCGTTTTCGACGCCATCAAGGACATGGCTTCGCAGATCGAGCGGATCACGGCCGAACGTGTGCAGACCGAGCTCAACAAGCTCATGCTCGGCATGTACCCGTTGGACGGCATCAACGTCATGGTCGATTCCGGTTTGGCGGATTACGTGCTGCCCGAGATCCCGCAGATGAAGCTCGAGATCGACGAGCATCACCAGCACAAGGACGTCTACCAGCACTCTCTGACGGTGCTGCAGCAGGCCATCGACCTCGAGGACGGCGACCCGGATCTCGTATTGCGTTGGGCCGCACTGCTTCACGACATCGGCAAGCCGGACACCAAGCGCAACGAGCCCGGCGGCGGCGTCAGCTTCCATCACCACGAGGTTGTCGGTGCCAAGCTCGTGCGCAAGCGTTTGCGTGCCCTCAAGTTCTCCAAGCAGATGGTGGACGACATCTCGCAGCTCGTGTTCCTGCACTTGCGTTTTCACGGTTACGGCAAGGGGCAGTGGACGGACTCTGCCGTGCGGCGGTACGTCACAGATGCCGGTGAACTACTCCCCCGCTTGCACAAGTTGGTGCGCGCCGACTGCACCACCCGCAACAAGCGTCGGGCCGCGCAGTTGCAGGCCACCTACGACGATATCGAAGAGCGGATCGCCCGTATCGCCGAGCAGGAAGACCTCGCTCGGGTGCGTCCGGACCTCGACGGCAACGCCATCATGGAACTGTTGAACATTCCTGCCGGTCCCCAGGTGGGTAAGGCGTGGACCTTCCTCAAGGAATTGCGTCTCGATCGTGGTCCCCTCGACCGGGACGAGGCCGAGGCCGAACTGTTGAAGTGGTGGGCTGCCCAGCAGTCCTAGCCTTCTCGCTTCTTGCGGTTGATCAACACCGCCGACAATCCGGCGGCGTAGACGCCCGCACCGGCAAGGGCTAATCCGACGCTCTTGCCGTCGGGTGCGATCACCGTCGACGCGGCGGCGATCGCACCGATGAACGCGACGTTGAACACGGTGTCCTGCAAGGAGAAAACCTGGCCACGACGGTTGTCGTCGATGTCGATCTGCATCGCCGCGTCGCCGGCCAGTTTCACGGTTTGGCCGGCAATGCCGAGAAGGAATGCGGCGATCAGGAGCGATCCCTGCGTCAGTGTGGTGACAAAAACGAGTTGGATGATCACGGCGGCCGTCAGTGCGTAGGTGACGGTTCGCGAGCGACCGAGCCGCGGAATCACAAACGGTGTGATCAGTGCGGCGATCAGCATGCCGATGGCCGTAGCGCCAACGGCAACACCGAATCCCGCCATCCCACCAGGGAGCGCCGAGCCGTTGGACGTGTCCCGAAGCACCAGCACCATGATCAGTGTGTTGATGCCGAAACAGATTCTGTGCGCGCCGATTCCGATCATCGTGGTAGTGACGCCGGGAGCCTCCCAGACGGCAGTGGCTCCGGTCTTCAGGCCCGTTAGAACGGAATGAAGAGCGCCCGTGTTGATTCTTTCCGAGGTGGTGGGGCCAAGGGATCTGGCGGTGAACCGTGCAGCTGCCACAGCTGCAACGGCCGATCCGACGGCAGCGCACGCCACGGCGATTGCGGACGCCCGATCACCGGCACCCACAATCCCGATAATGCTCACCGCCGCGGTTGCGCCCAGGGCCGACACCACTGAACCTGCGGTTGTGAGAACGGAATTGGTGGCCACCAACCAGGATTGCCGAACCACTTTCGGTAGTGCAGCCGAGACTCCGGCGCCAACAAATCGGCTGACCCCGATAGCCGCCAATGCGCACAACAGCAGCGGCGTGTCCCCTCCCCCGCTGGCGAGCAGAACAGCGGTCGTGAGGATCAGCAGACCGCGCAGAACACTTGCCCACAGCAGGACGAGGCGCCGGTCGAGGCGATCGAGGAGCGCACCCGCAAAGGGTCCGATGATCGAATAGGGCAGCAGCAGTACGGCAAACCCCGCCGCAATCGCCACAGGATCCGTCTCGCGTTCCGGGTTGAACAGGATCGCGCCGCCCAGCGCGGCCTGAAACAACCCGTCGCCGAACTGGCTCGAGAAGCGGACAAGCGCCAACCGTCCGAGGCCCGGGGATTCCCGCACGGTGTGGAGCGTCCTGGACCAGGCCTCGCGGCGGTTCGAGGCTGGGGTCATGTAGTGAAACTCTAGCGGGAACCGAACTATCGACCGTCGAACCGGTCCCGCAATGCATCGAGGCCAACCAGGTACACGTTGTCGCCGAAGGCGTTCTCCACGACGGGGATGATCTCGTCGCCTCCGTCGTAGGTGGCGGTCCACCTGACTTCACTGCCGTCAGGCGTCGGAACTACTTCGATGCGGGCAATGTAGTTCTTGACCGGTAGCGGTTGGTCGAGTACCTCGTAGCTGTAGGTTCGGCCGCTGTTGTCATGCTCGATCAACTCTTCACGTGCTACGACATTGCCGTCGACGATGAATCGGCGTACAGCACCTGGCGTGGTCGGGTCTGCGCTTTCTTCCATTTCGGAAGGGGGGACGCGCGGGTGCCACGAGGCGAGTTCGTCGAATCCTTTGATCACAGACCAGATCTGGTCCGGCTCGACGGGCAGAGTGGTTGTTCGTAGAAGCGTGGGCATAAGTACCTCTCTAGTGCTTCGCTCGGTGTGACGTGGACACTAGGGAGCTCGTGGGCCGGGTGGGAACGCAAATCCCATTCATTGGAAAGGTGCGTGCTCTTCAGGCTGCCGCGGTGCGGGCCTGTTCTGCTCGCCACCAGCCGACAGTTTCGCGCGCTGCCTGATCGAGTGGCGTCGGCGACAGCCCGAGGAGGGCTTCGCTGGCAGTCGAATCCATCACGAAAGGCTTGGTGAACTGGTAGTTCATCTCTGCGAGTTCGCGGGTATCGGTGTGTACCTTGCCGACGGTATCGAGAACCCAGGCCGGGAGTACGCCCACCTTGGCGGCGGGGGCTCCTGCGGCGTCGGCAAACGCCTCGGCAATGGTGCGTTGGGTGAGCGCGGGTCCGGTGGGTGCGTGCAGGACGGAGTTCCACAGTTCCGGGTTGTGTGCCGCGGCGATCATCGCTGCCGCAAGATCGGGTACGTACGTGAAGGAGTGTGGCTGATCTGCCGATCCGATTACCCGAATCTTCTTTCCTGCCATCACTTTCGGAGCCATGCGTTCGCCGGCGTGAGCTGTGCGCACGTAGGGGCCGAAGAAGTCCGACGCCACCACGCTGACGGTGGGTGTGGCAGAGGATTCGCGGGCGCGCAGTAGCATCGCGCGCACTCCGCGCTTACCGCCGGTGACGTTGCGGGGGTCGGATTCCGTCATCACGGTGTCGGAGTTGTAGGCGTAGAGGCTTTCGGGGAACACCACAACGGCATTCAACGAGGCTGCGACGTCGAGGATGACTTTTTCTGCCGCGGGGAGTTCACGTTCCCAGTCCGCGGCGTTGTAGGCGGCATGAATGCAGTGGTAGATCGCGGTGGCGCCCTCGGTGGCGGCGCGCAGTGCGTCTCGATCCGACACATCGACGCGTCGACGCTCGATCCGTGGGTGCTGCGGTCCGCTTCCGGATCTGGTCAGGAGGCGGACGTTGATCCCCTGTTCGGCGAGTTGTAGCGCTACGGTGGATCCGACTGGTCCTGCGCCGGTGACGATTTCGAGGTTCGACATGATGTCTCCTACCTGAGGTTCGTGGTTTAGAGAGCACTGCTCTCGATTTCTAGGATGCGCCTCATGGAGTGCAATGTCAAGAGCACTGCTCTCTTTTATTGGCGCTGCTCTCGTTTGTTGGCTCTGCTCTCGGAATTGAGGCAAGCTGTGTCCATGGCCGGTACCCCCCGCGAACGCGCGCGTGAACAGACCTTGCAGGACATCACCCGGATCGGCCGCGAACACTTGGCGGCGGTCGGGGCTGCGGCTCTGTCGCTACGCGCGGTGGCGCGAGATCTGGGCGTCGTATCCTCGGCGGTCTACCGGTATGTGGCCAGCCGCGACGAACTGCTCACCCTTCTTGTCGTGGATGCTTACACCGAGCTGGGCGCCGAAGTGGATGCTGAGGTGGATGCTGTTGCGGCAGAAGATTATCGGGGGCAGTTTTTGGCGTTGGGCCGAGCCGTGCGGGCCTGGGCGATGCGCGAACCCGCTAGATACGGACTGCTGTTCGGCAGTCCGGTGCCCGGCTACAACGCACCGGGTGAGCAGACCACCGGGCCGGGCACGCGGGTGGTCACCAGGCTGATCGCAATAGTCGACAGCGCGCATCGGGCGGGTGCCCTCACATCGTTCCCCGACGCAGCAGTCGGTGAACCCTTGAAGGCGGATCTGGAACGTGTGCGCGCGGAGATGGGCGTCGAATTGCGGCCCGAGGCAATCACCCGCGGAACCTTGGTGTGGGTGTCGCTGTTCGGTTCTGTGAACTTCGAGGTGTTCGGGCAGTATGGATCGGACACCTTCACCGAACCGGCCGAGCTTTTCGAGCGGCACCTCGCCTTGCTCGCGGGAATGGCGGGCTTGGAGTGAGATGATGTAGGTGTGTCGCACGCAGAAGAACCCGAAGACCGTATGGCCTGGATCGAACCCGAGGTTGGGCCAGGCAGCTTGTTGGTGTCGTCCACCGACCTCGTTGAACCTGCGTTCCGCCGCACCGTCATCTACATGATCGAACACAACGACGCGGGAAGTCTTGGCGTCGTGATCAATCGGCCGAGCGAGACGACTGTGCAGAACGTCCTTCCGCAGTGGGCGCCACTGGCCGCCAATCCGTCGGCCCTCTACGTCGGCGGGCCGGTGAAACGCGATTCCGCACTGTGTCTCGGCACCGCGCGCAACGGGGCAATCATCGACGGTGTCGCGGGTTTGCGGCGCGTCGACGGCAAGGTGGTGATGGTGGATCTGGATTCCGATCCCAACGTGATTGCTCCGCTGGTCGAGGGAATTCGTATCTTCGCCGGGTATTCGGGTTGGACTGTTGGGCAGCTTGATTCGGAACTCGAGCGTGACGACTGGATGGTGACCGCTTCCTTGCCGTCGGACGTTGTGACGCCGTCGCGGATCGATGTGTGGGCCCGGGTGCTACGACGCCAGCCCTTGCCGCTGGCCATGCTGGCCACTCATCCCATCGAGGTTGAGCGGAACTGATCTAACCAACTCTGATGGGATCCCGGTTCGCGAAGCGTTGCGCCAGCGCGGCACACACGATCAGCTGGATTTGATGGAAGATCATCAGCGGCAACACGATCAGGCCGACAGGTTGACCCGCGAACAGGACAGCCGCCATCGGCAGGCCCGTCGCCAAGGATTTCTTCGATCCGCAGAAGATGATGACGATCTGATCGGCTAGATCGAAGCCGAGCCTGCGCCCCGCGAAGGTTGTCACCGCAAGCACCACCGCGAGGATCACGCAGCACACCGCCACCAGGATCAGGATCTGCCAGATCGTGATCGTGCTCCAGATGCCTTCCTTCATGCTCTCGCTGAAGGCGGCAAAGACAACCAGAAGGATGGACCCGCGGTCGACGAACTTTGTTGGCTCTGCGTACTTTTGAAGCCAGCCGATTACCAGTGGCCGGATCAGCTGGCCAATGATGAACGGGATCAGCAACTGCACGACGATGTCGAGGATCGACGAGAAATCGACGGTTGCCTCGCCTGTGGTGTTCATCAGGAGAACCACCAGCAGCGGGGTGATGAAGACGCCGATCAGGTTGGAGAACGACGCACTGACGATCGCGCCCGCAACGTTTCCCTTGGCAATTGACGTGAAGGCGATCGACGACTGAACCGTCGACGGAACCAGGCACATGTAGAGGATGCCGGTGTACAGCTCGTCGCTGATCAGCGTCGGCGACAGGAATCGCAGTGCCAGGCCGATCAAGGGGAACAAGATAAACGTCGACGCCAACACGACGCTGTGCAGCCGCCAGTGTTTGACGCCCTTCCAGGCTTCCTGCGGCGAGAGGCGGGCGCCGTAGAGCAGGAACAGGAAGCCGATGGCGATCTTGGTGGCCCAGTCGAGCACTGTCTCAGCGGTGCCCGATACCGGGAACACACTTCCGAGCACTGCGGCGATGATGATGCCGAGGATGAACCCGTCGATGTAGAACCTGCTGAGAAACTTCACCTGGCTAAGGATAACGACGTGCTGCGCGGGCGTTGAAGGTCATCATGACCAGGCACAAGAGTGCTCCGATGATCGACAGTTCGATTATCGCGGTCTGCATCCCTTGGACGGTGATGGCGATGCCCGCGAGAATGGACGGTATCGCCAACCCCGCGTAACTGACGGTAAAGAACGCCGCGAGGATCGCGCCGTGGCTTTCGCGGGCGTGTGCTCGCGCCGCGGCGTTGACTCGTTTCATGCCGCCGGCAAATACCAATCCGTGCCCGGCGCCGACCACAATGGTGACAACGCTCAGCAGTGCGAGGCTCGGAACGATATCGACAACAAGTAACCCGATCATCCCGAGAGCAAGAATTCCGAGACCGACGATCGTGGACGCGCGGGGGTCCATCCGGCTGCCACCGAGTTGAGCGATCACGGAGCAGATCATGACCAGTGCGGCAGCGCCGCCGGCAAGTAGAAGATTGTTGATCCCGAGCAAGCTGGTCATCCAGGACGGGACTACGGATTGGAACAGGCCGACCGCTCCCCAGGAGAGTGCGACAGCAAGTGAACTGAGCCAGAACGTTTGCTGGATCACCGCGGGAACGCGGGGAATCTGGAACAGGCTCTTCGGGCGAGCGGTCCTTGTGCCGCGCGGTAGCAGCAACAGAACGATGAGGGCGGGAACAAACGCGACAAGGAAAATCAGGTACGGCAGGCGCAGCGGTTGGGGCAGATATTGCGCAATTGCGCCCGAGACGAGCGGTCCCAGCGCGCCCCCGAGCGCACCCGTCACAGTGGAGACGAGAGCTGCGCGCCGGTGATCGAACGTCGGCTCCTGTTCAACGAGCGCAGCGCTACCGGCGGCGCTGACTGCGCCCACCGCAATTCCTTGTGCGATCCGACCGAGAAACAGCCAGACGGTGGCGTCGGCAAAAGCGAGGACAAGCGTTCCGGCGACGCTCAAAGCCAGTGACATCAGGAGCACGGCGCGTCGGCCGAGAAAGTCGGAGAGTGGGCCGAAGAACAGCAGCGCCGGCACCAACCCAGCGACGTAGACGCCGTAGATGAGCGTCTGGATTGTGGGCGTGAATCCGAACTCGCTGCGGTAGAGCCCGTAGACGGAGGTGGGCATGTTCGCGCCGAGCAGGATCACGGTGAGGACGTAGCCGACACCGTAGAAGTGTCGATTGGTCCGGCGGGTTGCGGTTTGCGCGGTGAGTGCTGTCGTGGACGTGGGAAGCCCCTCCTCAAATACATGGGTCGTCCTACGTATCGTAAGGGAGCGGAACGAATGGCGCGAATGGCGCAAAAGCTGTGAGGATGGGCAGATGACAGTGGTTCGCAAGGAATCGGCGTACGAACAATCCCTCGAGTGGATGCGTGCGCAGATCGCGGATGGTTCGTGGACCGTCGGCAATCGCATCCCGACGGAGCCGGAGCTGATGAGCGTCCTGGGCGTCGGGCGGAACACTGTCCGAGAGGCAATCAAGACCCTGACATCTACGGGTGTGCTCGAGATCCGGCGGGGATCGGGCACCTTTGTCCGGGCGCGGACGGATATCGGCGGTCTGCTGGGCCGCCACGCCGCGGTCGAAGAGATGACGTACGTCTTCGAGGTGCGTCGGGCGCTCGAGGTCGAGGCGGTCCGATTGGCGTGCGAGCGGCGCACGGACGAGGACGTCCGGATTCTGCGTGAGCTGGCGGAGAAGCGAGACCACGCCGGGGACGATTTTGTCGAGGTCGATCTCGGCTTCCACATCGCGGTTGTCGAGGCCGCACACAATCCGGTTCTGAAGGAATTGTTTGCCGGCATCCTCGAAACCGTTCGAGCCACCTACAACGTGACGGAAGGTGTGCACCCGCCGTCATTGACGTCGCTGCATCACCGAGGAGTCGCGGCAGCCATCGAGGACCGAGACGTCGACCGAGCCCGCAGCGCCGCGTGTGGTTATCTCGAGAAGACGAAGGAAGCGATCGGGTCGAGCGCGATCGATTAACTGCTCCGGGCGTCGGCGAGGCTGTTCAATGCGCCGGCTATGTCGTCGGCTTTCGGGGTGGTGACGGTGAGCTTGTCGCCGCCCGCAAAAGTAATGACGACCGCGGGGCCGGTGCGCGTGACGATGCCGTAGTTGCGACGCCCCTTGCTCTTGAGTCCCCAGCCGCCGAAATCCGCAAATGGTTTGATCTCCGCGACCTTGGCACCGACAACCTCGTCGACGCCGTAAGTCATCGCAGGCATGCCCATGTTGAACACCTTGATCTCGGTGGTGTCGACAACAACACGGAAGCGAACGAGGGTCACGCAGAACACGGCAAGCACGAGGAACAGTGCCAAGAACCAGGCAGAGCTGACCAAACCGAGGATGATTCCGGGCGCCGCCATGATCAGTCCGAAGATCACGGAACCCTTGGTAGAGAACCCGACGTCGTCGGTGATGGGCAGTGCAGCGTCGCTTCGGGGCAGAGCGCGGTTCGGAGCTTCCGTAGCCGCGGTGCGCTGGCGATAGTCGCGTAGCAACGACGCTCCGAGCAGGCCGACGACGCATCCTCCGAGCGCTCCGGCCGCGAGGGCTCCGATGGGCGCGGGAACGGCCGACGGGTCGACCACGTCGAGTTGAGCGTGGAGCGATGCGACCTGGCCACCGGTGATGATGCCCACCACGATCAGGCCGAGGACGATCATGAATCGACGCATCATCAGCATCGCGGGCGCGAGAGCTGCGAGTGCCGAGAGTCCGGCGCCAAACAGAATGGTCAGCAGAGCAAACGTCCACGCGCTGGTCGTGGGTGTCGCAAAGCCGTCGGCCGACGTCATGGACCAGTGCGTGGCGATCTTGTCGGGGAGCCGGGGGTCCCACAGTGTTGTGAGTACAACGCCGCCGAGCGCGCACAGCACGGGGATAAGGAGACCGAAGAATGCCCCGGCGGGATCGATTACACGATGTTTCACGTGAATCAATGAGTCGGCTGGCAAGCATCCTTGAGCGAGCAGGCACCGCAGGAGCCGGTGCCGCAGTCGGCGGCATTCGCCTTGGCTTCGGGGGTTTCGGCCGCGGGTTCTTCGGTGTGTCCGCAGTTGCAGTCGTTGCCGCAACCGCTCTGCTCGGGCAGGGCTGCGGCCGCTCGGGCGCCGATGCTGCCGCCGAAACCAGCGGTGAACACTGCGCCCACCACGGCGACGAGAGCGATGCCGAGGCCCATGGCGGTGCTCATCGTCAAAGCGCCGATGCCACCGAGAACGAGGACGCCTGCCGCAGCGGCCATCGTCGGGCCTGCCACCTTGTTGGCGAGCGCAAACGATTCTTCGCTTCGCAACGTATCCGGGGTTCGGATACCCGCCCAGCGGTTACGCGGAAGCTTGCCGATCAGTCCGGCAACAGCGACTCCACCAACGGCAAGAGCGAGCACGAACAGCACTACAGCAACAACGATCACCCATACAGGATAGGTGCGAGTGGAGTTGATGGTATGCCCGGGTGGCGCAGGCTCTACCCTGGTTAACGGTATTCAACGGCAGCCAAGTAGATAGCGACCACAGTGACCGAGTCTCCGCAGTCCCCCGATTCACCAGTCGACGCCACCCCGCAGCACCGCTACACCGCGGAGCTTGCCGGCCAGATCGAGCAGCGCTGGCAGGACCGCTGGAGCGAGGAGGGCACGTTCAACGCGCCCAATCCGGTCGGTCCGCTCTCCTCCCCCGACGGCGTGCCCGCCGACAAGCTGTTCGTTCAGGACATGTTCCCGTACCCCTCGGGTTCGGGTCTGCACGTCGGCCACCCGCTCGGCTACATCGCCACCGACGTCTTTGCGCGCTTCCATCGCATGCACGGCCGCAACGTCCTGCACACCCTCGGCTACGACGCCTTCGGTCTGCCGGCCGAGCAGTACGCCGTGCAGACGGGTACCCACCCGCGCACGACCACCGAGGCGAATATCGCCAACATGAAGCGTCAGCTCCGACGCCTTGGCCTGGGCCATGACGAGCGTCGTAGCCTGGCGACGACGGATGTCGACTTCTATCACTGGACGCAGTGGATCTTCCTGCAGATCCACGGCGCGTGGTACGACAAGGCGGCCGGCAAGGCCCGTCGTATCTCGGAGCTGGAAGCCGAGTTCGAGTCCGGTGAGCGCACTGTCGACGACGGCCGCGACTGGGCTTCGCTGACCGTGGCCGATAAGGCCAAGGTTGTGGACTCGTACCGCCTTGTCTACCAGTCCGATTCGATGGTGAACTGGTGCCCCGGTCTGGGTACCGTTCTGGCCAACGAAGAGGTCACTGCCGACGGTCGTAGCGACCGCGGCAACTTCCCCGTCTTCCGTAAGCACCTCCAGCAGTGGATGATGCGCATCACCGCGTACTCCGACCGTCTGGTCGACGATCTCGAGTACCTGGATTGGCCGGACAAGGTCAAGGCCATGCAGCGCAACTGGATCGGCCGCTCGTACGGCGCCGAAGTTACCTTTGCGGCAGGTGAATACGGCATCGACGTATTCACGACGCGCCCCGACACGTTGTTCGGTGCCACGTACGTGACGTTGGCTCCCGAGCACGATCTGGTCGACAAGCTTGTTGCCGACGAATGGCCGGAAGGCGTCGACGCACGCTGGACCGGTGGCGCCACCACTCCTGCGGAAGCTGTTGCGGCATACCGTAAGTCGATCGCTGCCAAGACGGACCTGGAGCGTCAGGAAAACAAGGAGAAGACCGGCGTCTTCCTCGGTTCCTACGCGATCAACCCCGTCAACGGCCACAAGGTTCCGGTCTTCATCGCCGATTACGTTCTGACCGGCTACGGCACCGGCGCGATCATGGCTGTTCCGGGACACGATCACCGTGACTGGGAGTTCGCCAACGCTTTCGGTCTCGACATTCTCGAAGTTATTGCCGGCGGCGATGTTTCGGAGTCCGCGTACTCCGGTGACGGCGCTCTGGTGAATTCCGACTACCTCGACGGTCTGGACGTGGCTGAGGCCAAGGCCACCGTCATCAGCAAGCTCGAGGAGTCCGGTCACGGCAAGGGCACCATCCAGTACAAGCTGCGCGACTGGCTCTTCGCGCGTCAGCGTTACTGGGGCGAGCCTTTCCCGATCGTGTACGACGCTGCCGGAAACGCGCATGCTCTACCGGATTCGGCTCTGCCGGTGGTTCTTCCGGAGGTCGAGGACTACGCACCCGTGTCCTTCGATCCGGACGACGCCAACTCAGAGCCCTCTCCCCCGCTGAACAAGGCAACCGACTGGGTCAACGTCGAACTCGACCTCGGCGACGGCCTGCAGACCTACCACCGCGACACCAACGTCATGCCGCAGTGGGCCGGTAGCTCGTGGTACCAGCTGCGCTACATCGACCCCACCAACCAGGACACATTCTGCGATCCGCAGAACGAGGCCTACTGGACGGGCCCGCGTCCGGAGCTGCACGGCCCCAACGATCCCGGTGGAGTCGACCTCTACGTCGGCGGCGTCGAGCACGCGGTGCTGCACCTGCTGTACTCGCGGTTCTGGCACAAGGTGCTCTTCGACCTGGGCTATGTGTCCTCGAGCGAGCCGTACCGTCGCCTGTACAACCAGGGCTACATCCAGGCCTTCGCGTACACCGATGCCCGTGGCGTCTACGTGCCCGCCGAAGAGGTCGTCGAGAAGGACGGCAAGTACTTCTACGACGGCGCCGAGGTCAACCGTGAGTACGGCAAGATGGGCAAGAGCCTGAAGAATGCCGTTGCGCCGGACGAGATTTGCGCCGAATTCGGTGCGGACACGCTCCGTGTGTACGAGATGTCGATGGGTCCGCTGGACACCTCGCGTCCCTGGGCGACCAAGGACGTCGTCGGTGCTGCACGCTTCCTGCAGCGCGTGTGGCGCGTTGTCATCGACGAGGAGACCGGAAAGCCCCGCGTCACCGACGAGGCCCCGGGTGAAGAGACGCTTCGTGCACTCAACAAGGCAATCGCCGGTGTCAGCGAGGATTACACCGCGCTGCGCGACAACACTGCGGCCGCCAAGCTGATCGAGTACAACAACCACCTCACCAAGGCCTTCCCCGGCGGCGCTCCGCGCTCCGCCGTCGAACCGCTGGTGCTGATGCTCGCTCCCCTGGCACCGCACCTGGCAGAAGAGCTGTGGTCACGCCTCGGTCACACGGAATCCCTTGCGCACGGGCCCTTCCCGGCTGTCGAGGAGAAGTGGCTCGTCGAGGACACCGTCGAGTACCCGATCCAGGTCAACGGCAAGGTGCGTAGCCGCATCAGCGTCCCGGCGGATGCCGATCGCAAGGCTGTCGAGGAGATCGCCCTGGCCGACGAGAAGATCGTTGCCCTGCTCGAGGGCAATGCGCCCCGCAAGGTGATCGTCGTGCCCGGCAAGATGGTGAACATCGTCCTCTAGGGCCTTCGGCCCCGTGCGCCCTTTTGGTAGTTCCGGCTACCAGAAGGGCGCACAGTCGTATCTGGGGGCCGTTCAGTCGTTGTCCTGATTGTCCCGCTCCGCGGAACATGGCGTAGCGCGCGTTCGACGCGAGGGCTGTGATGCAGGTAACACGTTACCGAGATCGGTAGCTGTCGTTCACCGCACTTCCCAGCAAGGCCCCCGGTTGGCTGTATTCGACAGGGGGTCAATCGAATTCGCAGATTTCCCGAAAGGATCTCCAGCCATGGCGTCTGATGTCCACAGCTCCGGTTCGTCTCCCAGTCTGTCCGAACCGACATCGATACCGGAGCGGTGGACTCCGCGACTGGTGTTCTCGCTGGCGTCAATCGTTCTACTCCTGGAAATGCTCGCAGTGAGCTACATGATGATTTCCACGGCGTTGCCCGCAATTTCGGTGCACTATCAAACGACGCAGGGAGCCTGGCTGCTGACGTCGTTCCTGCTGCTGGGTGCGGTTGCGTCGCCACTGCTCGGCAAGCTGGCAGACATGTACGGCAAGCGAAAAATCCTGCTCCTTGCGGTTGCGGGTGCAGCAGTCGGATCCTTCATCTCGGCGATCGCGCCGAGCTATGCCGTCCTGATTCTGGGCCGGGCGCTGACGGGTCTGCTCGTTCCATGCTTGTTCTTGAGCTACTCCCTCATTCGAGATGTGTTTCCGCCGAAAACTGTTGCGCTGGCAGTCAGTATCGCAACTTCCGGTATGGGTCTGATCGCTATTCCGGCGCCGTTCCTCACGGGTTGGTTGATCGACAACCACGGTTTCCGGAGCATCTTCTGGTTCTTCTTCGTCGGGTTGATCATCCTTGGCGGCATGATCTTCGCTTCGACGGCGGAATCTGCTGTGCGACTACGCTCGTCGGTCGATCTGATCGGTGCGGCGCTCCTCGGATCGGGTATCGCAGGAATTCTGATCGGCGTCAGCTTCGGTCCGACCTGGGGCTGGAAGAGTGGTTCGACGCTGGCTTATCTGATCGGCGGCGTCGCGCTACTGATCGCGTGGGTGGCCTCTGCTCGCGCCATCCGTGAGCCGCTGATCGACCTGCGCTACTTCGGTAAGCGTTCGGTGATGCTCACTGCCGTCGGCGCAGGGTTCTGCTACGGCGCTTCGGGCGTATTCACGATTCTGCTACCGATGATGGTGATGACCCCAGCAGTCCTCGGGTTGGGATACGGATTCGGCGTCACAGCAGAAGGATTCGCGATCTTCCAGGCGCCCCTTGGCGGCATGGTGGTGGTCGGTGGCTTGATCGTCGGCTTCCTCGTTGGCCGCAACATCCGACCTCGTCTGCTGATGATCATCGGCATGACCCTCATGGCGGTCGGGTTCACCTTGACAGCGACCATCCACGACAACAAGCCGCTGCTCATCATCTTTGCCGGAATCTTCGGCGTCGGTATGGGTATGGGCTACGCGTCGATTCCGAACCTGCTCATCGAAGCAGTGCCGCCGCAGTTGCAGGCGACCACGGCGAGCATGGTCGCGGTCTTCCAGAGCATCTTCCCCGCAGTGCTTCCCGTCATCGCCTTCACGGTCTTGAACTCGCACATCGCGATGGCGATGGAGGGCGCTGTGTTCTACACCGACGAGGGCATGCGTATCGCGTTCCTGATCGGCGCTGCTGCAGCAGTTCTCGGCGCGATCGCAGCTGTGTTCCTGCCGCGAAACATCGTCCAGATCGGCGCAGAAGACGGCGCGGCGCAGGAGACGTCCCTCCTCCCTGCTCACTGATCGGAAATGCTGCGCGTGTAGATCCGGGCTGACAGGATTGGGTGTACCGACGAAAGGACTCCCATGACGTTCGCGGATCTGGACGGCGATGAACTGTGGAGTTATCTGCAGGAGCGTTCAGGATTGCCCGGCCCGCGCGCGAACCTCGCGCTCATGCTCGAGTTCGCGCGCGGCGCCGACAGAGACGACATCCTGCAGGCGGTGGAGTCCGAAGACGAATACATCCGCTGCTGTGGGATCGTCGGGTTCGGATTCATCCTTGTTCGTTCGCGCGACAAGGCTGTTCTGGGCAGTCTGACGGAGGCGACCACCAGTGCGTCGTGGCGTGCACGTGAAGCTGCCGCGATGGCTGTTCAGGCGATAGGCGACACGGATCCGGAATTGTTCCGGGCGATCATCGAGCAGTGGGCACGCTCCACCCATCCATTGACGCTGCGCGCAGCGGCTGCCGGGATCTGCGAGCCGCGGCTGCTGAAGGACAAGACCAACGCTGTGCTGGCCGTCCGGGTGTGCCGAGACGCTACCGAGTGGATCGTCTCGCAACCAGCTGATTCCCGTCGTGACGCCGACACACGTACTCTCCGGCAGGCGCTCGGATACTGCTGGAGCGTCGCGGTCGCGGCGGATCCGGAGAACGCCCTGCCGGCATTCGTCTCCCTGGAGGCGTCGGACGACACCGATGTCGTCTGGATCGTGCGGGAGAACCGGAAGAAGGCTCGCCTGCGCAAGGTGCTCGAAACCTGACCCGTGGATCAGAGACGTAGGTTATCCTCAGAATTAGAACCTGTTCTAACTACGAGGGGTAGACCATGGCACCGTCCGCAGAGGTAATCCGCAAGACCGTCGACGCCTACATCGAGACAGTCGCCACGGGCACTGCCGCCCAGGTTGTGGCCCTGTACGCCGAGGGTGCAACGGTCGAAGACCCGGTTGGTTCCGACGTGCGCGCCACCCGCGAGTCCATTCTCGAGTTCTACTCCGTGATCGAGAACTTCGACCAGGAAGCTCACCTGCACACCCTCCGCATTGCCGGAAACGAAGCGGCCTTCCACTTCTCGCTGATCACCAAGCTCGGTGAGCAGACGCTGACCATCGCGCCCATCGACGTCATGACCTTCGACGACGACGGAAAGATCCTGTCGATGCGCGCATTCTGGAACCAGGAAGACATGATCAGCGCCTGACATGACGGTGAAGACGATTGATGTCGACGGATTCCGTTGGCAGATGGACGATTCCGGTTCAGGGACAGCTGTGGTTCTGTGTCACGGCTTCCCTGGCCTCGGCTACAGCTATCGACATCAGTCGACGGCCTTGGCAGACGCGGGTTTTCGGGCGATCGCGCTCGACATGCCCGGTTACGGCGGCACTACACGCCCCGATGCGATCGACGAATACACCAACGACGCGGTCGCCGCCCGGATGATCGCGCTTCTCGACGCTCTCGGAATCGACAAAGCCGTCTTTGTCGGTCACGATTTTGGCGCACCGGCTGCGTGGACCACCGCTCTGCGCTACCCGGATCGTGTTGCGGGGCTGGTCTCCTTGGCGGTTCCCTATGCGCCGGACCGCTTTCCGGCCAGGCCGTCCACAATCTACGCCGCCATGGCGCGCAAGCACTTTCTGCACATCCACTACTTCCAAGAACCAGGTGTGGCGGAGCGGGAACTCGACGCCCAGCCGCGTGAATTCCTGCAGCGACTCTTCCACGCTTTGTCCGGTGCCTATCGATACCTCGATGTGTGGGATCACCCCTCCGAGGGAAACGGCTACCTGGACGTACTCCCCGAGGCGCCCGCGTTGCCGTGGTCGTGGCTCACGGAAGAGGACTTCGATGTCTACGTAAAGACTTTTACTGCAACAGGATTCACCGGTGGCTTGAGCTGGTACCGAGCCTACGACGCCAATTGGGAACGCAGTGCGGATTTGGACGGCGCTCACATCAACGTCCCGACGCTCTTCGTCGCGGGCGCCGAGGATCCGGTCATCGCGATGAGCGGCCCCAAGGCATTGGACCGCATGAAGGACACCGTCCCCGACTTGCGAGGTGTGCACCTTCTCGGCGGCGCGGGGCACTTCGTACAACAAGAACGTGCTGCCGAGGTCAATGAACTTTTGATCTCTTTCCTTCGGTCTCTCTAGGCGAAATCGGGCCGAAGGTCTAGCGTTGCGCAGATGCGCACCAGGATCTTCGATCGCGGTATTCGAGTGGGTATCACCGGTGCTCTTGTTGCCGGTTCGCTTCTGGCTCTGGGTGCGTCCGGTGCCGCCGCCGCTCCGCCCTGCCCTGGATCGTCCCCCGCAATCCTCAGCGCCCAGATTCCGGGCGCGGCCCTCGAGGGTGTCACCGTGGACGGGCATGGTCGCCTGTACGCGACAGACCTGGTGAGTGGGCGAATCTTTCGGATCGACACGCCGGGTGCGGCAGCAGTCCCGATCGCGACGGTTCCCGGCGGTGCGGGCGCACTCGCGTGGAGCCCGGACGGTTCACTGCTGGTGGGAACCGGAGCCAACGCCGGCGTGCTGATCGGCGATCTGACGCGGGCTGCGTCGGTCGCGCGGGTGGACGTGAACTCGGGTGTCGTGACGCCGATCGCCGGTGGTCTGAGCGCTGCAAACGGCCTTGCCGTGGCACATGACGGAACGATCTATGCCACCAACGATTTTGGTTCGCTGATCGGAAAAGTCAGCCCCAACGGCGCCGTAGACCCGGCGTGGGCGAGCCTCCCGAGTGCTAACGGCGCCGCATTGAGTGCCGACAATCGCTGGCTTTACGTATCGCGCACGTTTGCCAATCCGGGAGTCAGCCGCATCTCCGTCGACAATCCGGGCTATTCGGAGTCGCTGGTTGATCTCAGTGGTCTCGAAATATTCTCAGCCCCAGATGGTTTGACGTTGGATTCGCAAGACCGTGCGATCGTCCCCACGGACATCAGCGGTGAGGTGTGGCGTATCGACGGCCCCGGTCAGTACTGCGCGCTCACCAGTGGACTTCAGGCATCGAGCGTGTTGACCTACGGGCGCGGCAATTCCGGATTTGCGGCCGGACACCTCTACCGGGCCGGCTTCGACGGCCGGATTTTCGAGATTCCGGCGGGATTCGACGCGGGTGCTCAGGCGGCGACACCGTAAGGCGGACTTCTCGACTACTGCTGCCGGGAGTGTCCAAATCGGCCATACTGGTCTGCATGGCGGAAACGAGTGCGATCGACGAGGCCGAGAGAGCTGGGACAAGCCTGCCCGCGGTACCCCAGCCACTGCTGACGCCGCTCACGGAGGCTGCGATCTTCCTGGTTTTCACCATCGACGAGGGTGGTGAGCAGGCAGTTCACGACGTTCTGGCTGATATCTCGGGGCTGCAGCGATCCATCGGATTCCGGGTTCCCGCAGGTGGCTTGGCCACCGTGGTCGGCATCGGTTCGGATGCCTGGGACCGATTGTTCGAGGGCCCGCGACCTGCGGAACTGCATCCGTTTGTCGAGCTGACCGGTGACAAACACCACGCTCCCCGCACGCCGGGTGACCTGCTGTTCCACATCCGGGCCCGTCAGATGGATCTGTGCTTCGAGTTCGCTTCGGTTGTGACGACGAGGTTGGCCGGGGCGGCTTCCGTGGTCGACGAGGTGCACGGATTCAAGTATTTCGAGCAGCGCGATCTGATGGGGTTCGTGGACGGCACCGAGAACCCGTCCGGACAAGCGGCATATGTCGCGGTCACAGTCGGCGACGAGGATCCGGAGTTCGCGGGCAGCAGCTACGTCATCGTCCAGAAGTATCTCCACGACATGTCGGAGTGGAACGCTCTGCCCGTCGAAGAGCAGGAGAACGTCATCGGACGCTCCAAGCTCGAAGACCTCGAGATGGACGACGACACCAAGCCTTCCAACGCTCACACCGCACTCACCGTCATCGAGGACGAATCTGGCGAGCAGATCCAGATTCTGCGTGACAACATGCCGTTCGGCCATGTCGGCTCGGCGGAGATGGGCACCTACTTCATCGGTTACTCGGCATCGCCGACGGTCACCGAGCAGATGCTCCGCAACATGTTCATCGGGAATCCCGTCGGCAACTACGACCGCATTCTCGATTTCTCGACCGCCGTCACCGGTATCAATTTCTTCGTTCCGACGGCGGATTTTCTCGATGATCCCCCGGACGTGCCGGCCAGGCTCGTCCCCGAAGCGACGTTCACAAAGCCCATCTCTGACGGTTCTCTCGGAATCGGCAGTCTCAAAAGGAGTGCCCAGCAATGACAAACCTGCACCGCGACCTAGCACCCATTTCGGCAGCAGCGTGGGCCGAGATCGAAGAAGAGGCCAGCCGCACCTTCAAGCGTCACGTTGCCGGCCGCCGGGTTGTCGACGTCGAGGGTCCGTCGGGCGACGATCTTGCCTGTGTTGCGTTGGGGCATCAGGTTCCGATCAGTTCACTCGCGGACGGGGTGATCGCACATGCTCGTCAGTCGCAGCCGATCATCGAACTGAGGGTGCCGTTCACCGTCAGCCGCCAGGCAATCGACGACGTCGAGCGCGGCGCAAAGGATTCCGATTGGCAGCCGGTCAAGGACGCGGCTCAGAAGATCGCCTTTGCCGAGGATCGTGCCGTGTTCGAGGGATACCCGGCGGCAAATATCACGGGTGTGCGCGCGAGTGGTTCCAACCCTGAACTGAAGCTGCCTGCCGACGCCAAGGATTACCCCGAGGCCATCAGCCAGGCTCTCACGGCGTTGCGTCTGGCCGGTGTCAACGGCCCGTATTCGTTGCTGCTCAACGCAGATGCGTTCACTCAGATCAATGAAACCTCCGACCACGGCTACCCGATTCGCGAGCACATCAGGCGGGTGCTCGACGGCGACATCATCTGGGCTCCGGCTATCGACGGTGCGTTCCTGATGTCCACGCGCGGTGGCGATTACGAGTTGCACATCGGGCAGGATCTGTCGATCGGTTATCTGTCGCATGATGCCGAATCGGTGGAACTGTACTTCCAGGAGTCGATGACATTCCTCATGTACACCAGTGAAGCCGTTGTCTCACTGACGTAACCGTCGATACTGAACTGGTAACCGTCGATACCAGGGCCGGCGCGGCAGTTCGCCGCTGTCCTGCAGGTGGGCGACAAACGCTTGGGCGTCGGCATGTGACGACGTCTTCGGTCGCCCGACGGCCCAGGCCGTGAACAACTCGAGATATCGATCGCCAAGGGTGTGGCGCACCATCGGAAGGTGGTGCGCCACTTCTCCGGCGCGCTTGCGAATCAGGGCCACCGACGCGACAGTGGTGTCCGCTGCATTGAATCCCGGCGGTAATTCACCGCCCGCGACCAACGCCCGTATCAGGGCCTCTTGACGTGCTCCGAGGCTGCTCATGTGCGTGACCACTCGGTATTCGCGGTGATACGACGCAGTCCTGCAGCATCGGCTATGGCATCGAGTTCGCCCAGAAGTTCGTGCGCTGGTGGGTAATTACCGTCCCGCTCGAGCATGATCGCGGGATGGTGCCCTGCCGCGGTGAATTGCTCGAGCAGTTCCACGACCTGCCGGGGAACGGGATCGGTGTGGGTGTCGTGGTACTTGCCGTCGTGCACGCTGCCACCGGCGATATGGCAATACGCAATGTGTTCCAGGGGTAGTCGGCACAATTCGGTCCATGCATCCAGGCCACGGTTGAGCGCATTCGCGTAGACATTCGCGATGTCGAGTACCAACCGAACCTCGGTGCGTTCGATCAGTTCCGACAGAAACTCACCCTCGGTGAGTTCGTCGTCCGGCCAGTCGAAGAGAGCCGCGATGTTCTCCACCGCGAGGGGTACGGGAAGACTCTCCTGGACGTGGGTGATGTTGCGCGTCAGGACATCCAGAGCCTCGTAGGTCCGGGGAACCGGCAACAGGTGCCTCGCTTCGATGCCGCCGGCGCGGACAAACGCGATGTGCTCACTGACCATCGGCACGCCGCGCAGCCCGGCTACCTGGGCCAGGTGCTCGACGCGCCGAGGATCGAGCGAGTCCGCGCCACCCAGCGACAGGGAAATGCCGTGTGGGATAACCGGAACGGTTAGCCGTTCCAGTTCGGCCGGCAGTGAACTGCCGAGGGATTCCGCAATCACCTCACAGAACGCGAGGCCGTCCAGCTGAGCGATGATCCCTGAGATCTCGGGGCGCCATCCGATTCCCAGGCCCTGGAGAGTCATCCCCCGCACCCTCCGCCACCACCACATCCGCCACCGCCACCGCCACAACTACTTCCGCTGCCGTCGCCGCCTCCACTGCTCCCTCCGTCGGCGCCGATTCCCGCTGCGGACGCCAGCGCCGGATTGATCATCAGGAACGCCGATCCGGCGAAGAGAGCCGCGGACATGCCGGCCAATCGTGGTCCGTAGGCGGAGAACGCGGGGTTGTTGCGTGGAGCGAGGTAGTCGTGAGACTTCGTCAACGCAGACCGCGCCGCGTTGCCTGATGCTGTGCGATCGAACGTCAATCCGAGGACGGGGATCATGAAGCCTGTGGCGATCACAGCGAGAAGCAGGAACTCGAAAGGCTTGTCGCCCACCACCCCGAACACGATTCTCACGACTCCGACTGCCACCAGGATTTTCAGGGGAAGAGTGGCGAACCAGATCGACCGCCGCGTACTAGGTGCCGTCAGATATCCCTTGTCCACCAGTGAGTTCCGCAGCTGAGCCGATTCCACGGTCATTCGCTCGGCGAGTTGGCGTCGACGGTGGGGTGAGGCGTGCTCAGCCAACTTGTCGTAGACCGTGCGGGTGTACCAATCGAGTGTCGCGTCACCTGGTCCCAGCGGCCGTAGAATCGCGCCGTCGATCGTGATCAGATCGGCGCCGCGCAGGATTGCCAACGATGCTGCGATAGCGCGGGCCTCACCCGTGAGCATGCCGACTTCGGGTGGGGTGAGCTGATCGATGAAGTCGACGGGGACCTGGCGTGCTCGAAGCGTCAAGCGCCACAAGACGGTCAGAATGACCAGCGTAATAGCGACAATGATGTAGCCGTACAGGAATTCTCGGCTGGGAATTCCCCAGGTGTCGGCGGCGTAGGCGTTCATCCTCCGCACCCCCCGCCTCCACAACTGCTGCTGCTACCGCCACCATCCGAACCCGAGAACGAGCCGCAACTGTGGGAACTCGAGCCTCCACCGCCGGGGCTGTACGCCGCGCCGGCAGCCACAGCTCCTGCCAAAGCTGGATCAACCAGAACCAGTGCGCCGGAACCGAACAGGGCTGCCGACAACCCGGCGAGAGATGGCCCGTAGCTGGTGAACGACGGCCGCAGTTTGGGTGAGAGGTACGAGTTCTCATGCTTGAGTCGACGCAGTTCGCTTTCACCCAACGCAGTGCGTCGACGATTGATGCGTAGCAACGGAATCAACGCTGCCAACACGATGATCGTCAGAAGCAGGAATCCGACGGGCTTACCGCCGGCCACGCCGAAGATCAACCGAACCACACCGAGGCCGATGACTGCGACCAGAGGGGTGGTCCGCAAGAGTGCGTCGACGCCCTGCTGCGGGCGCTGAAGGTAGCCCCCGTCGATCAGTCCAGTACGGAGTTGGGCTAGCGCGACATTCATCCGCCCGAGCAGGCGCACTTGACGTAGCGGTACTGTGCCGCTGCCGAGCCGCTTGTGGAGAGTGCGGGTGAACCAGTCCAGGCGGCCCTTGTCCTCCTTGGTCAGGACTCGTGCGGCTTTCCCGGCGGTGGTGATGAGATCGGCGCTGCGCAGTATTGCCATCGAGGCGAGGATGGCCTGGTAGTCGCTCGTCAGGGCACCGACTTCGGGGGGCGTCAGTGGCCGTCGAACCGCGTCGACAACTGTTGGTGACCGGCGTGCTGCCGTTCGGCTGTAGAGAGACAGTCCAACAGCGACTGCAGCGGCTACGAGGTACCACTGCAGGAAGGTCTGGCTGGGAATTCCCCAGGTGTCGGCTGTGTAGGTGCTCATCCTCCCCACCCCCCGCTGTCGGTCAGGATGCCCATTTCAGCAGGCGTCAGGGGGCGGGCGATCGCCAACGCGCCGTGGGTGGCGGCGACGTATCGCGCGCGGCAAGGTTCAGTGGAAAATTCCCACTTGTCCGTATGATTATTCATTGCGCTCCACCTTTCAACGTCCTTGTCCTACAACTGATGTCAGTATCGGGGCGCGTTGCGAGAAAGCGATATCCAGGGGTCGATCGTCACCATTCTGTTACCGTCGAACAGGAGTTTTACCGGCCGGTAGGTCGGAGAACTACCTCCGTCGGATGAGCGTCGGCGGGAGTTTCGACGGCAGTGCGCACCGCACGTGCCACAGTGGAGGCCTTCAGGAAGCTGCTCGGTTCGTAGTTTCCGCCCTCCCCGGCAACAATCTCGCGCTGCATATCGGTGTCGATTCTGCCCGGGTGGATGGACGTCACGCGCAACGACGGTTCCTCGAGCCGCAATGCGTCGCCGAACGCCCGGAGTGCAAACTTGCTGGCTGCGTACGATCCCCAGCCGGCATTGGCGCGCAGTCCGGCGCCGGAGTTGATCAGCACGACGTGACCGCCGGCGGCACGGAGAGCGGGAAGGAGTACGCGAGTCAGTTCGGCTACGGCGATGACATTGGCCTCGAATGTGCGCCGCCACTGATCGACCGAGGATTCCTCGATGGTCCCGAGATCCGCGATACCGGCATTGTGGACCAGGACATTCAGCTTGTTGACGGGAACGGATGCGGCGACGGCGTCGTAATCGGTGAGGTCGACGGGCCACGATGTGGAACCGGGCAGTTCGGCGGTGATCGCCTCGAGGGAAGCCGCAGAACGGGCGCCGAGCACCAGGTCGTGGGTCGGTGCGAGTTCGCGCGCTATCGCAGCTCCGAGGCCGCGGCTGGAACCGGTGATCAAGGCAGTAGGACGCATGGGCTGAGCTTAACGACCCATGATTGTTCGGCTACCCGAACTTGTGTATTTGATAGCCCTGACATTAGAGTTTTACTATGACGACTCGCGACGCGAAAAACTACCGCCGCCTGGGGATTGTTGCTCTGGCGGCAGTGTTCCTCGCTGGATGCTCTGCGGTGAACTCTGCCGACGATGACCGCCCGGTAGTACTGACGACGTTCACCGTCCTCTCGGACATCGCGCAGAACGTCGCGGGCGACAATCTTCGCGTCGAGTCGATCACCAAGGCCGGAGCCGAGATCCACGGATACGAACCGACTCCCGGTGACATTCGTCGTGCCAACGAGGCCGATTTGATCCTCGACAACGGCATGAATCTCGAAGCGTGGTTCGCCAAGTTCGTAGACGGCCTCGACGTGCCGCACGTCGTGGTGAGTGAGGGCGTCGAGGGCATTCCCATCGCTGGTGACGCCTATGAGGGCAAGCCCAATCCGCATGCGTGGATGTCGCCGTTGAACACACAGATCTACGTCGACAACATGGTGGCCGCGTTCAGCGATCTTGATCCGGATAATGCAGCAGCATTTGCCGAGAACGGGGCGAAGTACAAGGCGGAACTCCAATCGGTGCAGGATCGGCTGGTCAGCGGACTGGCAACGCTGCCTGCCGGTCAACGCGCGCTGGTGAGCTGTGAGGGCGCGTTCTCCTACCTCACCCGAGATGCCGGGCTCAGTGAGGCGTACATCTGGCCCGTCAACGCCGAGCAGCAAGCCACCCCGCAACAGATCATTGCGGCCATCGACTTCGTCCGGGCCAACGCAGTTCCCGCGGTGTTCTGCGAGTCGACGGTCTCGGATGCCCCGATGCAGCAGGTTGTCGGCGCAACGGGAGCGAAATTCGGCGGCACTCTGTACGTCGACTCGTTGTCCGAAGCAGACGGCCCCGTGCCCACGTACCTGGACATGATTCGTCACGACACCGACGTCATCCTCGGCGGACTCACCGGAGGCACATCATGAGCGAAGCGATCCGCGTCGAGAACGTCAGCGTCCACTACGGCGACGTGCATGCGCTCGAGCACGTTGACCTGACGCTGAACTCGGGCAGCGTGTGTGGCCTGATCGGGATGAACGGCTCGGGAAAGTCGACGTTGTTCAAGGTGATCATGGGAATGATCAAGCCGGACAGCGGGTCTGTGCGTATCGCCGGCATCGAGGCGGTGGTGGCCCGAAAGAAGGGGTATGTCGGATACGTTCCGCAGAGCGAGGACGTCGACTGGAGTTTTCCGATCAGTGTTCGGGACGTGGTGATGATGGGCCGGTACGGGCACATGGGGTTCACCCGGCGTCCACGACGCGCTGATCGAGATGCTGTTGCCCATGCTCTGGAGCGAGTGCAACTGACAGAATTCGCGGACCGCCAGATCGGGCAGCTGTCCGGTGGTCAGAAGAAGCGCGCGTTTGTTGCGCGCGGTATTGCGCAGGACGCGTCGATCCTGTTGCTCGACGAGCCTTTTGCGGGCGTCGACAAGCGTTCCGAGGCAACTATTTCCACACTTCTTCGGGAACTGGCGGCCGACGGACGGTCGATTCTGGTCTCGACGCATGACCTCCACGCGGTTCCGAAACTGTGTGACGAAGCGGTACTTCTCATGCGGAAGGTACTGGTCCATTCCGACCCCGATACCGTGCTTCGGCCGGAGAACCTTGCCCTCGCCTTCGGCCTCGACGTGATGGACAGGACCTGATCGATGAACATCGTGGAACTACTTCTCGATCCGCTCGAATACGGATTCATGGTGCGCGCCTTGGCTGTTGCCGTGGTCGCCGCGGTGGTGTGCGGCGTGCTCAGCTGCTGGTTGGTGCTCATCGGGTGGTCGCTCATGGGTGATGCCGTGTCCCACGCCGTCCTGCCGGGAGTGGTGCTGGCTTACGTCGTCGGAGCACCGTTTGCCATCGGCGCTCTGATCTTCGGGCTGATCGCCGTCGCGTTGATCGGATTGATACGCAACACGAGTCGCGTCAAGGAGGACGCCGCGATCGGGATCGTCTTCACCACACTCTTTGCCTTCGGGTTGGTGTTGATCTCGGTCACGCCGAGCCAGACCGACCTCAATCACATCATCTTCGGTAACTTGCTCGGCGTGAGTTCGTCGGATCTTCTGCAGGTGGCAGTGCTCGGTGCTGTGGCCCTTGGCGTACTACTGGTCAAGCGCCGCGATCTCACGCTGTTTGCCTTCGATCCCGTCCACGCCAACGCAATCGGGCTCTCCCCCAAGCGGCTTAGTGCGTTGCTGTTGGGAGTTCTCGCGCTCACCGCCGTGGTCGCGCTGCAGGCCGTCGGGGTCGTGCTGGTGGTTGCCATGCTGATCATTCCCGGTGCAACGGCTTACCTTCTGACCGACAGGTTTTCGCGGATGTTGATGATCGCGCCCGCCATATCGGCAGCATGCGCGATCACCGGCATCTACATCAGTTACTACCTCGACACTGCGTCCGGCGGCATGGTGGTGATGACGCAAGGGATCGTCTTCACTCTGGTCTATCTGTTCAGCCCCAGTCACGGGGTTCTGGCCAAGTGGATTGTGCAGCGGCGCAGACGATCGCTCAGTGCGCCTGCAGGCGCCCGTCAATCATCTCCAGAACTCGATCGCAGTGACGAAGCACTTCGTGATCGTGGGTGACCATGACGGTGGCGACGCCGCTCGAGTGAGTTTCGCGGGCAAGTAGTTCGACGATGTCGTGGCTGCGTTGCCGGTCGAGCGCTGCGGTGGGCTCGTCCACCAGCAGTACGGAAGGATCGCTGATCAGAGCGCGCGCAATGCCCACTCGTTGACGCTCACCACCGGACAGCTGACCCGGTCGTCTGCTGGCGCGGTGGGTCATCCCGACGGCCTCGAGCAATTCTGCCGGTGTTTTCGATCCCTTTCGGCCGGTGATCTTCTCGACCAGACGCAACTGATCGGTCGCGCTCAACGCCGGAATGAGATTGCCGGACTGGAACACGAATCCGATGTTGTCGCGGCGAAACTCGGCCAGTTTCTTCTTGGACAGGCCGGTAATGGTGGTGCCGTTCACGGTCACGGTGCCGCCCGTCGGGGTTGTCAGTCCACCGGCAACGGCAAGCAGACTGGATTTTCCGGCACCGGACGGGCCGACGACGGCTACGATCTCGCCGGGCAACACACTCAGGTCGACATTGTCGAGTGCGGTGACGTTGTTGTCGCCGTCGCCGAAACAGAGCTGCGCCGCAGCAAGATTCAATCCGAGCGTGGCAGTTGTAACGGTCATCGGTTTTCTCCTAGCGCGGCAAGGGGGTCCACAGACGAGATGCGGGCGATGGCAACAACGGCTCCGGCAAGACCGAGGACGGTGAGCAGTGCTGCACCGCTGACGACGGGGCCCGCCTCGAGAGCAAACGGCATCCCGGATCCGGTGAGTAGGCTACCGAGACCCAAACCTACGGCCACACCGGTCAATACGGATGCAACGAGGACGATCACAGCCTGCATCAGACCGTCGCGCAGCAGAAATCCGGTGGACGCTCCCATGGCGCGCATGACTGCGATTTCGCGGCTGCGCTGCACCGTCCAGATGGTGAAGAACGCACCGACCACCAAGGCTGATATTGCGTACAGGAAGGCCTTGATCATCGTCATCGTCATCATCTCGGCGCTGTAACCCGGTGAGGATTCGAAAGATTCAGTCAACGTCTTCGATGCGGTTCCGGCAGCAGCGTCGCCGGCACTCAGATCGGGAAGTGCACCGTCGACGCCTTGGATGGCGATAACACTGCCCTCGTTGTAGGCGTCGGCGCGCGGTGCCTCACCGGCCTTGGTGCCGGCATGGATCTGTTGCCAGGTGTTCAGCGGAACATACGCAACGTCGACGTGGCCGAAAGTTCTTTGGTCACTGGTGAATCCGACAACTGTTAGATCCGTTCCGAGGCGGTCGACGGTGACTGTATCGCCGAGATTCACACCCTCGTCGCGGGCGGTGTTGCTGACGATGACGGTGTTCTCGCCGCTCAGCGCGGTACCTTCTGCGGCCGCAGGTTCGAGGAACGAGCCAGGCTCGATCCCGAAAAGTGTGAGGTCGACGGGGGTGCCGTTCTGGGTTTTTGCATTCACGATCATGTTTCCGAACAGGGCTGCATTGGCTACGTCGGGACGCTCACGCCAGGCTTGGGCCTGCTCTTCGGTGACCACCGAACGGCTGAATGCGGAATCGGATTTGGTGCCTTCGGCAAAAGCAAAGGCTTGTGCCGGTGTGCGTTGCAGGCCC
This sequence comes from Rhodococcus sp. WS3, assembly GCF_003797085.1. Lineage (NCBI taxonomy): Bacteria > Bacillati > Actinomycetota > Actinomycetes > Mycobacteriales > Nocardiaceae > Rhodococcus > Rhodococcus sp. WS3. The sequence goes on along the minus strand of NZ_RKMA01000001.1, from coordinate 2,540,118 downwards.
GATACGCCGTCGTTGACGAGGCCGGAAGACAGTCCGGCCATGATCACCATCAGGATCGAGATGAGGGCGATCACGGCGCCCATCAGCAAAAATCGAGTTCGCGCGAACACGAGTTCGCGCACGGCCAGAAACATGACGCCTCCGAAGTGTGTCGGCGACCTGGCCGACGGTTGTACGACAATTACGACGCTGTAGCTATTACGACACTGTGTCGTAATCATACCGACGCCCTGTCGGGAACATGTCGACAGGGTGTCGGTAAGTGTCGTTATCTACGTCAGATCAGCGCATACACCGTCGCCGGCGACCCGGAACCGCCACGATTGACAGTGCCTCCCACAAGCACATGCGCACCCGTGGTGGGGAGGGCACTCAGGTTGGCAAGATTCTCCAGACTGATGCGATGGGCGCCGTACAGCAGGGTGGATACGGCGTAGCTGTCGTCGCTCCCGGCGTCGGGTCCGAAGGTGTCGGTACCCAGGGCGCCTCGTCGGCCCAACCGTCCGGAATCGAGGAGCCACCGAACTGCGTCGACGCCAAAGCCCGGCTGATGAATACCGGAGGCGTCGATGTTCGCGTACAGATCTGTGCCCCAACGGGATTCCCAGCCGGTCCACAAGATCACCGCAGCGCCGTCCGGTATCCGCCCGTGCCTCGATTCCCAGTCGACCAGATCGTCGACCCTGAGAATGTAGTCGGAATTCCGGGCAGACTTCTCCCGGATGTCGATTTTCACTGCGGGTAAGTACAGGTCGGCAGGATCCAGTTGATCCGCGGTCAGGCCGCCGAGTTCAAAATGTGCCGGTGCGCCCCAATGGGTTCCGGTGTGTTCACCCTGCTTGACGTACTGCAGGTAATAGCCGTCAGCTTCGACGGTGGTGGCCGTCTCGAGGGCGAACTCCGGGTCGCCGGGAAAGATCGGCGTGGATGCAGGGTCGTTGACATGTGAGAGCGAGACGATGCGATGCGGTGTTCCAAAGCTGTTGCTTTGCAGCGATTCCCACGAAGACCAGCGGACATTGCGTACCGCGATCACCTGCCCGTTCGGGCGGGTGTCAACGTATTGAGGATATTTCGAAGCCAGGGCGTCGATCGCGCTCTCCGCCTCGTCGGTTCCCGGCTCCAGAATTTCGGCATCACCGTCCGCCCGTACCCACCACAGCTGCGACCAGTCGTCGTCGTAGCGATCGACCAGCAGGCTGACGTGGCCCGTCGCGGCTATGTTCTTCAGCCGGCGAAGTGCGGTTGTGGTTTTCGGTTTGTGGTCGACACACGAGTAGACGGTGTTGCCGACAACAACAAACACGAGCGGCACGATGTGGGGAACACTGTTGGTATCGGCGGTCGCCAGTCGTGCTACTCGTGCTGTGGAGAATCGTGCTTTCGGATCGTCCATATCCACAGCGTAAGTGGATCAGGGGTTGCCGCGAGCCGCTGCTGACGGAACAGTGGACCCATGGAACCGGATGAAGCGCTTCGGGAGATCGCCTACTGGCTCGAACGATCGCGGGCCGAGACGCACCGAGTGAAGGCCTACCGGCGTGCCGCTGAGGTCTTCGCAGGGCTGTCGGACGACGAGAAGGAATCGCGTCGCAAAGCCGACAGTTGGAAAGCCCTCACCGGCATCGGACCCAAAACAGCGACGATCATTGCCCAGTCGTACGACGGTGTTCCCGAGTACCTCGCCGAGTTGCGGGGACAGGCGCAACCTATCGGCGACGGCCCGCTGCGGCAGGCTTTGCGCGGCGATCTGCACACGCACTCCGATTGGTCCGACGGAGGCAGCCCCATCGAGGAAATGATGCGACGGGCTGCCGCGTTGGGCCATGACTACTGCGCGCTCACCGACCACTCACCGCGTCTGACCGTAGCCAACGGGCTGTCTGCGGATCGCCTGCGAGCTCAACTCGACGTCATTGCCGCATTGAATGCGGAACTGGCCCCGTTCCGGATCCTTACGGGTATCGAGGTCGACATCCTCGAAGACGGTTCCCTCGATCAGGACCCGGATCTGCTCGACGAACTCGATATCGTGGTGGCGAGTGTGCATTCCAAACTGCGATCCGAACGCGAGGCCATGACTCGCAGAATGCTTGCCGCGGTGCGTAATCCGCGGGTAGACATTCTCGGCCACTGCACCGGCCGGCTTGTCGAGGGTGGTCGCGGTACTCGTCCCGAATCGCAGTTCGATGCCGAGAGAGTATTCGAAGCCTGCCGCGAATCCGGTACTGCTGTGGAGATCAATTCCCGGCCCGAACGTCGTGATCCACCGTCGCGGTTGATCGAGTTGGCCCTCGATCTCGACTGCATGTTCTCCATCGACACCGACGCTCATGCTCCCGGCCAATTGGCATGGCAGGGCTACGGGTGCGAGCGCGCCGAAAAGTGCGGCGTCGACGCCGATCGGGTGATCAACACGTGGACGGCCGACGCGCTCCTCGAATGGGCTGGCAACTGAGAGGGCTGGAAGGCAGCGGTGGTCCGCTGCGACCGCGCCGAAGACCGAGGGCTCCTACTGCTTTCCATGTTGATTACGACGGCTGATCTCAATCAACTCGGGTCAGGTAGCGGTGGCCGATAAATGAAACGGCGATAGTGATGCACGCACCGATCAACAAGGCGAGCGCAACGTGCAGCAACAGAAGTAGTGCTCCGACAATTGCGCCGACGAAAATGGTGACGATCGCGCCGACGCGCCGATTCCACAACGCGGATCCCGTTCCGAAGAACGTCTCACTTGCAAGCGAGGTCAGGGTCGAAGTGACCACGACCGTGGTCATATCCTTGACCGCGAGAGCCCTTGCTACCGCTGCCTGCTCGCCCATGACCAGTGCAATAACCGCTGCGAAGACGATCTGTTGGACTGCCGACATGGTGTCGCCGACCACGAACATCGATACGGCTAAGCCAAGGAGAACTATTCCACCTGTCGCGAATAGTGCTGTGGTCCGTGTGTGCCATCCTGCAGGCGACCCGCGAAGCAGCAGCCCGCACGTACACGCCCCAAAGGTAAAGGCAATCAGTGCGATTGCTGGCCCCAGTACGGGAAGCTCGTCGGCGCCGGCAACGGCCATACCCAGTATGACGATGTTGCCGGTCATGTTGCCGGTGAACACCCGATCGAGGCCGAGGTATCCGACCGCGTCGACTAGTCCGGTCACGAAGGTCAGGGCCATCATCGTTGCAACGCCGATGCTTTCGTGGTTGAAACTTGCGCTTGCGGTGGTGCCATCGGTGTTTTGCTTGTACGAGATTGTCATGAAGTTTCCTGAGAATACAGCTGAGACCGGGGAGTGTTGTCTCCCCGGCAACAGGAGACGGGTTCAGAATATGAGAACCGAAACAATGGTCATCAGCACGAGTCCTGAACAGACGGGGATGAAGCATTTACGGGCGAGATCGAGGACTGACACTCTGGCGAAACCTGCAACCGCGATAAGTGATGACCAGGCAACGAGAGTTCCCCCGCCAGACCAGATATTGCCCATCTGGCCAATTGCTGCGAGGGTTGCCGGATCCATTCCTACTGCCGGGCCGAGGGCTCCGGCCAATGACCCGGTAAGTGGCAGGCCGCTGAAGCCTGATCCTTCGAGTCCGGCGATCATTCCGATGATCAGGATCGCGAACGATGTGACAAACGGATTCTGCGGTAGATGGGACTGGCCTGCATTCACGAGATCGAAGAGTAGCGTCGGGCCTGCTGTATCGGCTGGTAGAGCAAGTATCTGGGCAGAGAAGTCGCCGTTCCCGATGAAAAAGAATCCTGCGATGGGAAGCACTATCCCCATCGCCTTGAAGGCGAAAACGAGACCGTCGATCAGATGCTCGGAGGTCGTCTCGAAGAATCCTTGCTTGTCATTAGTGGCCGCGGCCGCGAACAGAATGAGCGCGGCGATACCACCGACCATGGCCGCGGCGTCGCCACCCTTGAGGTCCGGGACGATGTCAGTGAATTTGCCGATGAGTAGGTACACAATGAATGCAAGGTAGGCGAGCGGCACCAGAACTGCGAATGTACGTGCGGCCCTGATGCTTTTGAATACGTGGTCGACGGTTGCCTTCATCGACGAGTCATCGGTGTCGACGCGTTCGGCCACCGACACACCGACATTCGCTCCGGCCGTCACCAGAACTTTCGACCCGCCCGCCGCTCCGGTACCAGGCAGGGTTCCGCTCGGTACCGGAGTGCCGCCGGCGGAGTCGCCGTCAGCCTGGGTCGAGCGGCCGTTCTCGTGCTCGGCTCGCGATTCCCATTCCGTGAGAAGTTCGGGCGATGGTGCTCGCATATTGCGGCGCTGCGTCAGCCACGTGATGATCAATGCGGTGAGTCCCACGATCAGTGACATGACAAGAGCGCGGTCGGCAACTACATCTGGATCGACACCGGCGGCAGTTGCGGACAGGCCAGGCGCAACCTTGATGATGTAATCGGCCGAGAGCGCCATTCCCTGCCCACAGATGGCGATCGACATACCGACTGCCATAGGCGAGAGACCCGCGCGGATCGCGACCGGAATCAAGACCGCCCCGATGAGCGGAACCGCCGGTGTGGGCCAGAAGAACAGCGAGATCATGTACGTCACGGCGGCAAGAACGAGAAAACTACTTGTGCCACCGCGCATAACTTTCCGGAACGGCGCAACCATGAGTCGATCGGCGCCCATCTGACGCAACGCTCCGAGCATCGCAGTTACCAGAGCGATGATCAGGAAGATGTTGAACAGTTCTTTGGCGGCGACGAGACTTGCGTTGAAGATTGATGCGAGTCCAGTGACAAGGCTGTCGGAAAAGACGAATGCAGTCAGAAATGTACCCAGTACCGCCGGCACGACTATGTTCTTTCTGAGCATCATTGTGGCCAGGATGACGAGTATGCCCGCGAGGTACACCCAGTGTGCGGCAGTTAGATTTACTTCCACGTTGCGCCCCTTATGAGTTCGTGCCAAAGTCGCGATAACTGATTGAGTGATAGTGCGCGGGGCGGTTTCCAGGGTCAACGGCTAGTCTGCACACTCGAGTCCGATCCTAGATGTGCAGGATGTCCCATATTGCGCAAAACTGCGCGGCGATATGACCGTTGAGTTAAGAATTGTTGCGCGACTGCGCTTTTCGATGACATTCTGGCCATAAAATGTGGGTACCCTAACCTTAGCTGGGCACGTGGTTCCTCTGTGCCTTGCATTCAAACCGCAATGGAACGGATAGCATGATGAGTGCAACTACGGGCGTGACCGCATCGAGGATGAATGCGGGAGTTGACGGGGGCACATCACCCGCACTTGCCGCACTGCTGGTGGGAACTTTCGTCGGGACGGTCAGCAACAACATCGTCAACGTCCCACTCACGGCCATACTCGACGATTTCGAAGCTCCATTGAGTAGTGGAATTTTTGTTGTCGTCGCATTCTTGTTGACCTTCGCAGCGGCGATGCCCCTGGCAGGCTGGATTGGTGATCGGTTCGGGCGCAGGCGGGTTTACTGCGCAGCGTTGATCGGCACTGCGATTTGCTCGCTGGGCGCGGCATTGGCACCGTCACTCCCGGTGCTGGTGATGTGGCGCTCGTTCGGAGGTGTTGCGGCGGCCGCGTTCGCGCCCGCCGTCATGGGTCTCATTGCCTGGCTGTTCGGCCCGGCGCGGCGGGCCAGAGCAGTCGGGGCTTGGGCTGCAGTCAACGGAATCGGGCAGGCCATGGGACCTTCACTGGGCGGTGTGGTGAGCGACTTGATGGGCTGGCGGTGGGTATTCGTTCCACTCATCCCAGCGGCGCTCATCGGCTACTTCGCCACCATGAAGTTCATTCCGCGTTACCCCGCGAAGAAGATGCAGCTGGACTGGGTGGGTGCGATCACGCTGACCAGTGGCGCCGGTTCCATCGTCCTCGGGATCAGTCTCGCTTCGCAAGGGAGCCGAAGTGCTTGGCTGAGTGGAATTCTCGTTGTTGCCGGAATCGCGCTGGTTTCTGTGTTCGTTGCCTGGTGCCTACGGGCGAAGGACCCGTTCGTTCCGATAGATCTGGTCCTCGAATCACGTTTCCTGCGAAGCGCACTCGCGGCTTTTGCTCAGATGTTCGCGCTGGGAGCCACGTTGCTTGCGTTACCGCTCTACCTGACTTCAGGCGGCAGCTCCACGACCTCGGCTGGACTTGTTCTCTTTGTACTGCCGCTATCGATGACCGTTTCAGCGCCGGTAGTCGGACGCTACGTGGACAGGCTCGGCGGCCGAATGACGATGCGCTGCGGTTTGTCGATCTTAATCGTCGGATTATGCGTTCTTGCAACGATTCTTCAGCTCGACGTCCGGAACATGTGGTCCTTGAGCGCGGTGCTGATTGTTGTCGGAGTCGGAGTCGCGATGGTGCAAACGCCTGCTGCAGCAGGCTCGACCCGTTCACCTGCCGGCGCAGTAGGTACGGGGCTCGGTCTGTTCAATCTGATCCGTTTCGGCGGGTCTGCAGTGGGCGCCGCGTGGGTCGGAATCGCCGTTAACGTGGCAGACAGTCCGTTTGCCCTCCTATTCGGGATCACCTCGGCTGTTGTTGCCGTCGGGTTCGCGGCAACCTTTGTCGGCGAGGATCCAATCGCGGCGTGATTTCAGGTGTTCCGCGTCTCTCGGTCAACCCCCGCCCGCACCGTGGCCAAAAGATCCAACCTCAATGCCAACCAGATCGTGAATTGATTTTCGGCTTGCTTGATATCGAGACCCATCGACCGAGAGATCCGATCAAGCTTGGAGATCATCGTATTTCGATGCAAGCCAAGTTTGCGGGCCGCAGCATTGATGTTTCCGGCTTCGGCGAGATAAGCAAACAGGATTTTCTCGAAGTCCGGTGGTCCGCCGGGGCCTCGTAGTGGCCCAAGTATGTCGTCGATCAACCGACGGCTCTCGTCTGACTCGGCCGCAACCGCAAGCACCCCGAATCCGCGGAGATCTCGGTACGAGACCGAACCCGACAGTTCGAGTCGCGCTGCGATACCGAGTGCAATTCGAGCGTCACGGTAGCTTGCGGCGATATTCTTCGCTCCGTGCGATCGTCGGCCATGAGTCACCGGAATGCGCTGTCCCAGACGCTTTTCCAGATCAAAGGACATGGCATTGGCATAGTCGTCGATCTCGTCCTGACTCTCGCTTCGCAGTGACCTGACGACAATGAGAAAATCGCCGATCACGGTTACGTGGGAGGCGACATCCACCTGGGGCAGTACGCCTGCCGCGTACCGGGCGAGACGCACCATACTTGCACCCGGATGCGGGCCCGTCCGGTCGACCAATCCAGGTGCGACGAAGACGATGTAGTCGAGGTCGAGATCAATTTCGTGGAGTTCGGCGCGAGTTTTCAGGTCGAGGTCACTGGCGAAGTTTCCGTGGACAAGGGCTTGAACGAAGTCGCCCTTGGCGCGCTCTTCAGCTTCGTCGACGCTTCGCTGCCGTAGCATCTCGGCACCGATAATCGAGCCGGCTTGCTCCACGACTACCTTGTACTGAGCGATGTCGTGCCGCCGTGGTTTGCCGGCGAGCGTAAGGACGACAACCCATCCCTCATGCCGACCGGCGAGATGCATGGCAGAGGCAACTGCTGTCACGGAAACTGAATTCGAATGCGCCGGAGGAAGCTCGAGAACATGCACTTCATGTGCGCGGAGAACTTCTTCTTCCGTCCTGCTCGGAAGGGCTGCCGTCAGGGACTGCACAAGCGCCGCAGTCGCTTCGCTGTCTTCGGCGGGTAGTCCGGACTGGACGATCAACCTTCCCCGGACGTCGAGGGCGAGGGCGGGGCGAGAGGTGAGAGAGCTTACTTCGCGAACGAGCATCGGTACGCCGGCGCCACGGTGAAGTAAGGCAGCAAGAGACTGATGAACCATCACCCCGTACCGCATCACATGAGCTTCCTGAGTGAGTGCGCGCTCGGCGAGGAGTTTGTTCAGCACGGTAAATCCAACGGGGAAAGCCAATTCCACCGCCGGTAGTGCCTTCGGCCAGACTGTGCTGGAAGGAGCCGTCCCGTCGACGATCACAGCACTGGCACCACGCGCGAGTAGCGATTTCAATGCCAGGGCGGCGCCCGAAAGAGTATCCGGACGGGTGTAGACAACGACGCCTACCAGCGAATCCGGCCTGCTCAACACCTCGTCCCACGGTAGGCACCACGTAACCTGGGAGTCCATCTGGTCGTAACCTGACAGCACGTGCGCCTTGTCGAAGATCGGTTCCTCGAGGAGACCCCGTAGCGATAATCGTTCGGCTTCGAATTGCTCCGAGTCCGTCATGTTCTCGGTCTGTCGATGGTTCATGACTGCGCTCCTCGCGGTGGATCAAGTGTGCAGTATGACCTACGGAACCAGCCCATGTCATGTGCAGTATGACTATCACAGTGCTGCTCGTCCGGGTTCTTTTGACCATCGTGCGGAGGGATCAGGGCTGGTAGAAATCCATCTATCAGCCCAACCAACACGACGGAGACGATATGCACCAAGTTCACCGGATCACACTCGACGATGCTCTACCGCTGCTTGCCGCCGGACGTGCGAAGGCAGAAGAGATCGGCGTCAAGCAGACACTGTGTGTTGTCGACGACGGGGGCAATGTGCTTGCGCTGCACAGGTTGCCAGGTGCACGTTTGACCGGAGTCGACATCTCGATCGCCAAAGCCTTCACCGCCGCAGGACATGAGCGCGCAACGCACTTGTTCAACGAGGCCCCGGATGGTCCAGCCCTTCCCGGCAACGAAGCATTCGGCATCAGCCACATGCTCCCCGGTAAGTTCGCCGTATTCGTCGGCGGATTCCCCTTGCTGTACAACGGTCAGATTGTCGGGGGAGTGGGTATCAGCGGCGGAAATGGCAAGCAGGACAAAGCAGTAGGTGCCGCCATGCTTGCGGAGTTCGAGGCGCTCACGTCTGCCAACGTCTGACAAACTCGTTCGAAAAGTGCACAGTGCACTCGAAAGACGTTGATATTCGGATCTTTTGACCATAGTGAACCGCCGCAACGCCTATTACCGTCGGCAACGAATCATCTTCTAACATCAAGAAAGAACGAGGCAGATCATGACCGAACTCTTGAACCGCGAAGATTTCCGCGCAGCTCTCGAAGGAGCGCTGGTTGGCCGCGAGGCCGCAAACGCTTCCTTCAGCAAGGCGTGGGCAGATGGAAAGCTCGAGAAGCGCCACTTCGCGCGCTGGGCCGAAAACCACTACCACTACGTCGGACCGTTCGCCGACTACCTCGCGAACATCTACTCGAATACTCCCGACACGTTCACCAATGCCAAGGACTTCACTCTCCAGAACATGTACGAGGAGGAACTGGCAGATATTCGCCATACCGATCTGTTGATCAAGTTCGGTGAGGCATGCGGCACCACTCGTGAGCAGATCGAGAATCCGTCCAATATGAGTGCCATAACTCGCGGACTACAGTCCTGGTGCTACGCCGTTTCCCAGCGTGAACACTTTGTTGTCGCGACGGCAGCGCTGGTTGTCGGGTTGGAATCGCAGGTCCCGAGTATCTACAAGAAGCAGATAATTCCGCTTCGAGAAGTATACGGATTCACCGAGGACGAGATCGAATTCTTCGAACTGCACATCACATCCGATGTCGTGCACGGTGAGCGCGGCTACCAGATCGTGCTCGACCACGCAGACACCCCGGAGTTGCAGGCCCGCTGCTTGCAGCTGGTCAAGTGGGGTGCGGAAATGCGCTTCAGCTACACCAAGGGACTCTACGACACCTATGTGGCGTCTGACCTCGAACTCATCACTGCCTGAAGCTGATTGATTGTCCCGGCGGGTGGCGGAACGGTGACTCCGCCATCTGCCGAGTCGATCGAATTCTCGAGTTGTCGAAGGGAAGACATGGATACGAACTGGACCGCCGTCGCGGCCCTGCGCGACCTCGGAAGGCGCACCAAGTTGCGCGTCGAGGTGGGCGCGACCGCGATCGCACTCTTTCAAGCCAACGGGCGTATCTATGCGTTCCGTGACCTGTGCATACACGCCGATCGCTCCCTCACAAAGGGCACGATTCTGCATGGGCGGGTGATCTGCCCAGGACACCAATGGGCTTTCGACCTCGAGTCCGGCTACGAAGAAGACCAAGACCTCTGCCAACCGACCTATCCCGTAACCGTCGCAGACGACGTCATCTACGTGGATTTGACACCGCGCACCGTTGTGGCGTCCGAACGAGAACAGGCCTTGTCATGACCGCAACCCTCGACACCATCGTCTCCATCGGTGCGGGACAGACTGCCGCAGTTGCAGCACGTACGCTGCGCCGCAGGGGATTTGACGGCCGTATCGTGTTGATCGGCGACGAGAACCATGCGCCGTATCAACGGCCACCTCTGTCAAAGGAATTTCTTGCCGGTACGGAGTCGCTCGACTCCCTCATGCTGCTGCCGCCGTCCTGGCGTGAAAAGAACCACGTGGAATTGTTGACCGGCACTGCGGCGAGTCGCATCGACACAGGCGCGGGCGTCGTCGAGTTGGCTGACGGCCGTACGATCGCGGCGGACGCGGTGCTCATCGCAACCGGTGGTCGGCCACGTACGATGGCCGTCACCGGACCTGCCCCGGAACGCACGCACTATCTCCGCACTATCGACGATGCACAGCGCTTGTCGACCCACCTTCGTCCGGGAACGCACGTAGCGCTCATCGGCGGCGGGTTCGTGGGTCTCGAAATTGCCTCGACAGCAAGAAGTCTGGGGTGCGAGGTTACGGTCATCGAACGAGCGCCGATCCCGCTCGCTCATATCGTCGGCGCAGAAATGGGCGCCGTCTGCACCCGATTGCAGCGCGACAATGGAGTGCACGTCGTTACCGGCGTCGACGTCACGGCGGTCCACACCGAACAGTCGGAGGTTCGCATCTCGCTGAGTTCGGGTGAGATCGTGAGCGCCGATGTTGTTGTCATCGGAATCGGAATCGAACCGAATGTGGAGATCGCACGTGCATCGGGACTGGCCGTCGACAATGGAATAGTTGTTGACGTGCAAGGACGTACAGCAACGCCCAACGTTTTCGCAGCCGGGGATGTCGCTTCACGCTATTCCGACAGGGCGGGACGCCATATGCGGGTCGAGCACTTCGACAACGCCAGCAGGCAGGGTGCAGCGACGGCAAACCTGATGCTGGGTCGCGAAGGTGTCAACGATGCACCGCACTGGTTCTGGTCCGACCAGTTCGGCGTCAATCTTCAATTCACCGGCCGCGCCCAACATACCGAGATCGTCACGAGAGGCAACGTGAACGACGGAGAGTTCACAGCATTCTATCTCGATGACGGAATTGTGCGTGGGGCATTCGCGCTCGACCGCGGCGACGACATCGGGGCAGCGCGTGAGCTGATCGGCAAACAGTGTAGCGCAGACCGGTTGCGAGACATCGATATTGACCTTTTTGATCTGCTGGATGACGAAGAATTGGCGGCGAGCAACTGATGGGCCTGAACTATATCGACGGTAGATGGGTCGCTGCACAGTCCGGCGCGACGTTCGAGCGTCGTAATCCGGCTGATCGATCCGACGTAATTGGCACATTCCCGGACTCCGGACACGATGACGTCGAAATTGCCGTCTCCGCATTGATCAAAGCAGCCCCGGCGTGGGCTGCGACCGCACCCGAACGTCGTGCAGAAATTCTGGAAGCTGCTGCGGCGAAACTTGAATCGAATGCGGCGGCTCTCGTCGACGAACTCGTTCGAGAAGAAGGCAAGACTCGCGCAGAAGCGACCATGGAAGTCGGGCGTACCCCGATGAACTTGCGCTTCTATGCGGCCGAGGCTGTTCGCACTACCGGAACCACATACCCGTCGCCGGGAGAAGGTCTCGTGTTCACCGTCCGTGAACCGGTCGGCGTTGTCGGGGCGATCACGCCGTGGAACTTCCCGCTGAACATACCGTCACGAAAGATCGGACCGGCACTTGCCGCCGGAAACGTGCTGCTACTCAAGCCATCCGAGTTGACTCCCTTGATGGGGCAGCGTCTTGTCGAGGCACTACTTGCCGGTGGATTGCCTCCCGGGGTTATCGCGTTGGTACAAGGATCAGGAAAGGCAGGCGCAGCCGTGGTTGCAGACAGCCGCGTCGATGCCATCACCTTCACGGGGTCCACCCAGACCGGACGGGCGATCCACGCCGCCGTCGGTCCGGAACGCCGCAGTCAGCTCGAGATGGGCGGTAAGAATCCGGTTGTAGTGCTGGAAGGTGCCGATCTCGACAAGGCAGCCTCATTGATTGTGAAGGGCGCCTTCGGGTTATCTGGCCAAGCCTGCACCGGAACAAGCCGCGTTGTTGCGGTTGATGCCATCCATGATGACCTACTCAGCAGAGTTGTTGTACTGGCACAGAAGTTGGTCGTCGGGGCCGGCGGCGACGAGGGCGTCACGATGGGTGCGTTGGCAAGCGCAGGACAATACCGAAAGTTCTTGGACTATGTTCAGGTAGGTCTGGACGATGGAGCTGAATTGATCTGCGGTGGAACGCCGCACGATGACAATGCTGATGGTTTCTTTGTTACCCCAACGGTTTTTTCTGGCGGAACACCCGAAATGCGCATCGTAACCGAAGAAGTATTCGGTCCACTATTGGTCTTCTTGCGCACCGAAAACTTCGATAGTGCAGTCGACCTCGCAAACAATACCGAGTACGGCTTGAGCTCTTCGGTCGTAACCAACGACATTGCAACAGCGTTGGCTTTTGCCGCTCGGACGAAGACGGGACTGGTGAAGATCAATCAACCCACGACGGGCATGAGCATGAACGCGCCGTTCGGTGGATTCAAGGCGTCGAGCACGCAGACCAACAAAGAGCAGGCCGGCGAATCGATGATGGGTTTCTACCAGTGCGAGAAGACGATTTACCTGAGCGGGCTTGCATGAGCGCCGCCGACCACAGCACAATCGGAGAGGGGACCGTCATGGAACCAGAGAAGACCGCAGCAGATAATGTCGAGTTCGTCCGCGTAGCTCGGTCGGGTCAGGTGACGGAAGGACTTGTCCGTCGATTCTTTTCGGGCGAGCACGAATTCGCCGTCGCCCGACTCGACGGTAAGGCGTACGCGACGTCCAACTACTGCACACATCTTGACTGTCTCCTGTCTTCCGGCAAACTCGTGGAGGACGGCATAGGTTGTTCATGTCACGGCAGTGTCTTCGATCTCGAGACGGGTGAGCCGGTATATCCGCCGGCCACGGTGGCTATCAAGACATACGCCGTCGAAGAACGAGAGGGAGAGATTTTCGTCGGGTTCGACCCATCGGACACGACATCAGCTCCCCGCCGACGTGCAACCCGCGGCCTGACATGACCACAAGGCCACCAACCCTCTCGACCAGGGGCATGGTCTCTTCCAGTCATCCGGCAGCCAGCACGATCGGTGTGCAGGTTCTCGCCGACGGCGGCAATGCGATCGACGCGACACTCGCCATGGCGGCGATGACATGGCTGGCACTGCCAGGACAATGCGGAATCGGTGGAGACGCCTTCGCTGTAGTGCGTGAGCCCGACGGACGAGTCTGGACGGTCGGAGGAAGTGGATTCGGGCCAGACGGTGGAGAGACGGATTTCTACACAGATCAAGGTTTGACCTCGATTCCCTTGGACGGACCCCTTGGTGTTGCCGTACCGGGCGCCCCTGCGGCCCTGGCAGCACTTCATGCCAATGGGGCGACACGTTCTCTGTCTGACTTGTGGGAACCGGCGGCAGGTAGCGCCGAACGAGGTTTACCGTGTTCAGCCAAGACCCTCCAAGACATCCGGGAAGCCCATCTGGCGATTGCGCTGGATCCCGGCCTCGCCGCTGTCTATCTTCCCGGCGGCGGGTTACCTCATGTGGGGCAACAACTCCCCCAAATTGATCTAGCTCGAACGATTCGCTCACTTGCGTCCGATCCCGCGGACTTCTATCTCGGATCCTTCGCTCAGAAAGCTGTGTCGACACTGCGTGAACGTGGGGCGCCTTTCAGCGGTAACGAGTGGGCGGATGGATTCAAGGTCGACCCGGAACCCGCCATAGCCGGCACGTACGCGGGTGCGGTGGTATATCAGACGGCGATGCCGACGCCAGGCTGGATGGTTCTTCAGCAAGCCGCTCTGTGCGACCGTGTAGTCGGGTACTCGCCATGGATGGCGGCACCCGCGATCGACCGATTGGCATCGGCGGCCCGCCTCGCCTTCGAGGATCGCTTTGCACTGTGCGGTAGTGACAATGACGAATGGAGAACACTGCTGCTACCCGACACAGTGGCCCGATCGAGAGCATCATTGGATGCGAAGTCGAGGCGACGGGAGTTCAGTGTGGCCGGCGGGGACACCACGTCGATCGTCGCCGTCGACTCCGACGGAAGAGCGGTCAGCTTCATTCATTCCCTTGCCTTCACTTTCGGTTCCAAGATCACGGTCCCGGGTACGGGGGTAGTACTCAACAACAGGTTCGGTCGTGGTGCGTATCTGATTCCAGGGCATCCAAATTCGGCTTCGCCGCGACGTAAACCGGTGCATACTCTCAATGCTTGGATAGCAGCAGACACCGCGGGGGCACTGCTTCACGTGGGTAACACCCCGGGTGGAGACGGGCAGGTCCAGTGGAACATGCAACTGCTGTCCCATTTGCTCGACCACGGACTCGACCCGGCAGAGGCTGTGGCGGCACCGCGATTCACGGTTTACCCGGGCAGTGATTCAGACGTGATCGGTCGGCCCGCTGAGCTTCGGTGCGAATCAAGGATAGGAAAGTCCACGTTGTCCGAATTACGTAGTCGAGGACACGATGTGACGCTTCAGGGAGCATGGGATGGTGGTGGCAGCGCTCAGGTGATTTCACTCGATCGTGAGCGTGGGCTACTCAGCGGCGCAGCCGATCCTCGACAGGAAGGGATAGCTCTCGGTGTCTGATATTTCGTTTGTGCGAGGGCCCGTGCCGCAGGGACAGTACATGGCGGCAACAGTTCACGACTCGATTGCTTACAGTGCGGGGATGACACCGCGGATCGACGGAGTCCTCCAAGTGTCCGGAGTTGTCGGCGAGGCGGTAGACATTGCGGATGCGGCTACCGCTGCGGGGATGTGCGCTCGGAATGCGCTCACCGCAATTGCTTCGGTCGCAGGAGGGATGGATCGAGTCGAGCGCTGTCTGCGCATGACGGTGTATGTGGCTTGCGCAGACAACTTCTTCGATCTGTCGGCAGTAGCCGACGGTGCGTCGGCGGTGATCGCTGAAATACTCGGTGGGGAAGCACTTCCCGTTCGTGCCGCGATTGGCGTCAAGAACCTTCCGTCAGGTGCTCCGGTGGAAGTCGACATCACGGCCGTGGTCGATATGAAGCCTCACGCATAGTCGGTTTGGCTCCGTGAGACCTCGCATCGAGCGAAATATGATAGGTCTACAGCATCAAGGCAGGATCTGTGGTCAGTTCGATGTTGAGCCATGGTTCGTACGGCAGATCGGCGAGGTGTTTGGCGAATGTGCGTCGTACCGCATCTTCGTCGTCGATCTCCCACGTATGGGGAGGGACCATGAACATGGCTTCGATGTACAGCTTGCGGCCAACCTTGCTCATCGTCAGGGCTGGTTCATCCAAATCGAATTCATCGCGAACAGCTGCGATCGCGTCGTGGACATGCGCCTGAACCTGTTGACTGGGAGCGCCTTCGAGCAGTTCCACCAGAGCAGTTCGCAACAGAGCCAAGGGTTGTGGGACCAGCATCGCACAGCCGATCAGGACGAGCACGGAGTCGACGTATCGATCGGCATCGGAGAAATCGGTGCGCCCCAGGATCATTGCGACAACGGCGCCTACGGCAACCAGCGCGCTGAAGGCGGCCGAGGCTCCCCACTGCCTGGCCTCGGCCACCAGGAGATCGGATGTGCGGTCGACCTTTCCGACGTAGCGCCAGATCAGTACGGACACTGCTGCACTGATCGCGCCGTAAGCTGCGAGCGACCCGGCCGTCACATCGGCTCCGCCGGCCAGGATGACCCGTACGGCCTCTACGGCGGCGTACGCGAGAGTCGCCAACAATGCCATGCCCTGAATGGCGATCACCACCGGAATCAGAGCTTCCTTGCCGAACGGGAAGCGCGCCGTCGGGCCTGAATCTGCGATCCGGGAGACGCGCAGCGACATCCAGGTCAGAACCATGCCGATCAGTGCGTACACACCGTCGAGCAGGATTACCTGAGACTGCGAGATCCACCCCCACACCGCGGCCAGGACTGCCAAGGCTGTCGCAACCATCAGCGAGTACCGCAGGGTCTTGCGCTCGCGCTCCGCTGACTCTTCTTTGATGCCCATGACCCGCAACCGCCTTGTCGGTTTAGTAACTTCTTCCCGTAGGAATACCAGCAAAGTGGTTCCGAGAAAGACTCACCGCGCCACTCCGATGAGCGCAGAAGCCGTACTCGACGCAAAATAGACTTCTATGGCCGACCGTGGATTCACCCCGACACAGCTCGCTGCCCGAGCCGCCTATCTGCTGCGCGGTAATGATCTGGGCACGATGACTAGCGCTGCTCCCAAGCTTTATCCACATATGTGGAGTTGGGACGCGGCGTTTGTTGCTGTCGGATTGGCTCCGTTGAGTGTGGAACGAGCCGTTGTAGAACTCGATACCTTGCTCGACGCGCAGTGGAAGAACGGAATGATCCCGCACATCGTTTTTGCAAACGGCGTCGACGGCTATTTTCCCGGTCCGACGCGGTGGGACGTCAATGCGTTGGCTGCGCATGCGCCGATAGGCACGGCGACATCCGGGATTACCCAACCGCCGGTACATGCGATTGCCGTGCAACGAATCCTCGATCATTCACGTCGTCACGGCCGTACGACGCGAGCGGTTGCCGAGGAGTTCTTGGATCGGCGGTGGAATGATCTGGTTCGGTGGCATCGTTGGCTTGCCGAGGCACGAGATCTCGACGGTAATGGTCGGATAGCGCTCTATCACGGCTGGGAATCGGGGATGGACAACTCTCCACGTTGGGATGCGGCGTACGGGAATGTTGTTGCGGGACAGGTTCCTGCGTACCAGCGAGCCGACCTTGCTGTTGTAACGGACCTGACGCAACGTCCCAAGGATCACGAATACGATCGCTATCTGTGGCTGCTCGAAGAAATGAAATCGGTGCGCTACGACGACCAACAGCTTTCTACCGCAATGAGTTTTGCAGTCGAGGACGTATTTGTCTCAGCCGTCTTCTCTATGGCCTGCGATGTCCTGGCGACCATCGGTGAGGAACATTCGCGGCCGAACTCCGATGTGCGAGATCTGCGCGGTTGGGCAGACCGATTCCGTCGAGGTGTCATAGCCACGACGGACGAAAGAAGCGGCGCGGCAAAGGATTTTGATCTCCGTACGGGACGCTGGGTGAATACCGAGACCATCGCGATGTTTGCGCCATTGTTGTGTGGTGGACTTAGTCGCGATGCTGAACGTTCGCTGTTACGAACGTTCGAGGGGCCGAAGTTCTGCGGGCATCCGGACATGAGATTTGCCGTCCCGCCGTCCACTTCCCCGGTGTCCGGCGATTTCCGTCCGCGTGAGTATTGGCGTGGACCTGTCTGGCCGGTGATCACCTGGCTGTTCTCATGGGCGTTTGCGCGTCGTGGATGGGCTGAACGATCGTATGTTCTCCGGGCGGAGGGACTCAGGCAGGCCAGTGACGGCAGTTTTGCCGAGTATTACGAACCCTTTACGGGTGAGCCGTTGGGCAGCATGCAGCAATCCTGGACGGCGGCAGCGGTTCTCGATTGGTTGGGATGACCAGCGTCTGAATAGTTCGTGAAACAACAGACAAATCCGGCAGCAGTCCCTACGCTCGGGGAATGGCCGAGCGACGCACCGTCAGGACCTTAGGCAGACTAACCCCGATCGTGATGGCTGCGGCCGTTGCATTGACGGCCCCGGGTCTCGCTGCGGCGGATGCTCCCCGCGGGCCGGACGTTTCGTCTTGGCAGCATGTGGATGGAACCGGTATCGACTGGTTCCAGGTGCGGGCGTCGGGGCATGAGTTCGCGATGGTCAAAGCGACAGAGTCGCTGAACTACGTGAATCCGTATTTCGTCCAGGATTGCCTTCGCATGCGCGTTGCGGGCGTTGCGCGCGGCGCCTATCACTACGCAGACGTGCGAGCGTCGCCGGAAGCGCAAGCTGCGTTCTATGCGGCAATGGTCCTCGGTATCAACGGTCCTGGTGATTTGCCTCCCGTCCTCGATCTCGAAGACGCAAAAGGCTTGCCGGCATCGCAGGTGATCGACTGGACTCACCGGTATCTGAACACCGTCCAGGCGTTGACCGGACGGCAGCCGATCATCTACACGTATCCCAACTTCTGGTACACGCAGATGGCGAACACCACGGAATTCAACCACTATCCGCTCTGGATCGCTGATTACAACGGTCAGAGCGCTCCGGGACCCTTGCCTGGTGGGTGGTCGAATTGGACCTTCTGGCAGTACACGAGCACAGGGCGCATACCGGGGATTGTCGGTAACACCGATATCAATGTCTACAGCGGAGCCCAGGGTGACTTCGGCCGTTACTCCAACAGCGTGGGGCTCGGCAGCAGCTAGGCGTGTGCGACTGCTTGCGCTCTTGCAGTGTCCTTTTCGGGCCCTCTGGCCCTATTCAGGACCTGGAATGTTGTTTGCTGTGTCCCGTGATGCGTGACCGATTGGTCCGCATGTAGCTCTGTGGTTACGAGAAATTCAGCGGAACGGTAGCCAAAATCGGGGAACACTTTGCTAGCTACGTGGGCTCAGATGATAGCTATGGTGGGAAATTGGCTGAAATCCCCCGTAGAAATTTTCACAAAACGGACTTGAAGTTTGGTCTTACTGGATGGTTACTGGCACCTACTAGTGGCGTTTTGATCCCCCTGCCATCCGTCTATCGGGGCTTCCCCTCACTTCGTTACCTACAGCCCTGAATGAATTGATCGCGATCGTTCATTCGATTTCGGCGCGTTCGGGCTGCCGACGGAACCATCGTCGGCTGTAAGTGTTCTGGGTCGAAGTTCATACGCTGTGGTGCATTCAACAGCGGTTATGCATACTGGTCATTTGTCTAGATCGGCCGGGTTGCTCCATCGTTCCAGCAACCTGGCGTATCCAGCCAAAACGCCGCTTCGAGTCGTGTGTGACCCAGCGACGGCCAATTTTGTCAGATTGTCCGGTTGGCCAAAGCTACCCAGCGGACCTTGTTCGATCAACGAAGGAAAGCGACTATCAGTCTGCTTTGTCCATCTTTCGGTGGGCAAGCTCCCGGTTATCTGTTATCTTGATCGAGATAACTGGAAGATTGCTCTCGATTTGCATGGATTTCGAGGGCCAAAGTCCTGCACAGGACGGCTCTTCCAACACGCAGGTGTTACCCGAAGAGGAGCTCGAATGGCAGGACCGGCAGCAGCGTCCGGTGCGAGGTCGATCAGCCGAAAACCGGCGCACCGACCCGAACCAACCGATCAAACGGGAGTTCGCGCAATCGCTCTCGCATCTCCGTCCACCGAATATCGATCAGGCACATCCTGGGGAGCTAGAAATGCCTAACGACTTACCGCCGACAAGGTCGGCTTTATTCACCGCAGGGCTACCGCCCTGGGTGCGAGCGTGGACGGTGGTGTGGACCACCATCGCGTTGATTCTCGGCCTCTCCGGCGCGACGGCAGTAGCTGCATCAGCACAGCCGGCCGCGACGCTCGGCGGTCCCGTTCAGGCTCAGACGCCGGCTCGCGCCGCTGTTCTGCCGGACGAGCAACCGCCCACTGGTTGTGCGTTCAGTGCGCCCAACACCGGCAATCTCTCGCAGAACATCTGCTGGATCGATATGTCGACGTTCAACCAGGCTGCCGCAACCTCAGCAGCTGGACAGCCGATGACAGTCAAGCTGACGGATATCTACTCCATCAGCTTCAATGCCAAGCTGGTCAACTCGATTGACGGATCCACGACAAAGCCGCATACGGGCGTCACTGCGCGTCCCTTGCCTGCCGAGGCGAAATTCTCGTCGCTCGGCACTGTCGCGTATACGGGTGTTCCCAACACGGTCAAGCCTGCTTTGTACCAAACGGTTCCGGACATGAACGGGTCGACGAGGGTCCAGTCCGGCGGAACAATCAAGCTCGACAATATCGTGATGAATGGGCCTAACGGATCCGTCAACAATTACGGGCTTGTTGTGGCGGATGCCGAATCGACGGACCCTGTTGCCGATAACAACAAGGAGTTCCTGTCCTTCCAGTCGGACAAGAACTTTCGTCAGATCGATCGCACCATGGGTATACCCGGAACTGCCGGATGGCCGCCGATTCGGGCCTGCAACGGCACGGTCGGGGGCGCCGATGGACTGACCGGGTTGGGAACGAACTCGGTTCGGTGCGACTCGTGGTGGGACAACGATTTCAGCAAGAATTACTCACCTGGAGCGGTAGTACTGGCTGCGACAGCGCCGACTTCCTTCGCGGGCACTTTCGGAAACACCACGGATTCAACGTCCCGACAGGGTGTTGCGTTCGGCATCTTGTTGCCGAGGGTCAAGATCGACAAGGAACTTACGCGAGTCAGTCCTGGCGACGACTTCACCATCGGAACAAGCACCGGTACTTTCGCCGATGCAAATGCTGCGAGCGGACAGGTGCTCAAGACCACCGATACCGGAGCTACGGATACCACCGCGTCCACCGGTTGGCGGATGCTCCTCGCTGACACGACGCCTACCCCCGTCACGTTCTGGGAGAAGCCCACTACTTCGGCGACCAAGACCGCGAACTACGCGACGAAGTGGGACTGCCAGGTCAATGGTGTGGCCAAGAATCTTCAAGCTGGTGGAGTTGCGCAGACAGCATTGGCACCTGGTGACAACGCGTACTGCAAGATCATCAATACCCCGGTTCTCGTGAAGAAGTCGTCGTCACCACCTACCGGTGAGACTGTCAATATCGGCCAAACAATCACCTACACTCTGAATTTCGAGAATCCCGGCACTGCGCCGGCAACGATCGACTACACGGACTTCCTTGCCGACGTCATTGATGACGGAACGGTTGCGGTTGGTGCTGCTACAGGCGGACTCACCGCTGCATTGGATGGCGCCGACAAAATCAAAGTCGGCGGCACATTGCCAGCCGGCGGCAAAGGGACAGTCACCTACACCGTCACGGTCAAAGACGGTGGTAACAAAGTCCTGAACAACTACCTCGTTCCGGGGACAACAACTCCTCCCACAACATGTGATCCTGCAACCAATCTCTGCACGACGCATCCCATGCCCGGGTTCACAGTCGCGAAGACCGCTGTGCCCGCGACAGGTTCGACGGTTCAGGCCGGCGATACAATTACGTACACCGTCACCGGTGCTAACACCGGCAAGACGGCCCTAACTCCCGCGACGATCAAAGACGATCTGAGTGCGGTTCTCAACAATGCTGCTATCGTTCCGGGCTCGCTGAAGGCGACCGTCGACGGTGCTGCTGTCGCTGCTCCGACCCTGTCGGGCAGCATTTTGTCGTGGTCCGCCAATCTCCAGGCTGGTAAGTCTGTTGTTCTGAGCTACCAGGTGAAGGTCAATGCCGGCGTTGCCGCGGGCACGGTTCTGAACAACAAGGTCACGGGTACTGCGAAGCCGCCGACCGGTCCGGACATCACTCCTCCTACGGTGGAGACGAATCACTCGGTTCCCGGCTTCAAACTGGAGAAGACTGCTGATCCGATTTCCGGTTCGACGGTTCAGGCCGGCGAGTCGATCAAGTACACCGTCACCGGAACCAACACCGGCAAGACGAACCTTGATCCGGTAAAGATCAACGATGATCTGGGTGCGGTTCTCAACAATGCTGCTGTCGTTCCCGGTTCGCTGAAGGCGACCGTCGACGGTGCTCCTGTCGCCGCCCCGACGCTGTCGGGCACCACGCTTTCCTGGACCGGACTTCTCGAAGCCGGTAAGTCCGTTGTTCTGACCTATGAGGTGAAGGTCAACGACGGCGTTGCCGCGGGCACAGTCTTGAACAACAAGGTCACCGGTACTGCGAAGCCGCCGACCGGTCCAGAGATCACTCCTCCTTCGGTGGAGACGAATCACTCGGTTCCTGGGTTCACGGTCGCGAAGACAGCGGATCCGGCGCCGGGTACCGGCGTCAATGCTGGTCAGACGATCACGTACACGGTGACGGGTGCGAACACCGGTAAGACGACCCTTGATCCGGTGGTGTTGACCGATGATCTGTCGAAGGTTCTCGACAACGCGACGCTCGTGGACGGTTCGCTCAAGGCGACGGTCGATGGTGCTCCTGCCGCTGTTCCGACTCTGTCGGGGACCATGCTCTCGTGGACCGGTGCACTCGAAGCGGGTAAGTCGGTTGTTCTGACCTACCAGGTGAAGATCAACGACGGTGTTGCCGGCGGCGTTCTGATCAACAACAAG
>NZ_RKMA01000001.1:2356027-2516137 GCF_003797085.1 Rhodococcus sp. WS3 | reverse complement strand
GAGGCGGGTAAGTCGGTTGTTCTGACCTACCAGGTGAAGATCAACGACGGTGTTGCCGGCGGCGTTCTGATCAACAACAAGGTCACGGGTACTGCGAAGCCGCCGACCGGTCCGGAGATCACTCCTCCGCCGGTGACGACCGAGCATCCGGTGAAGGTTCCGGGGTTCACGGTCGCGAAGACTGCGGATCCGGTGTCGGGTACCAATGTTGCTGCTGGTCAGACGATCACGTACTCGGTGACGGGTGCGAACACGGGTAACACGACCCTTGATCCGGTGGTGTTGACCGATGATCTGTCGAAGGTTCTCGACAACGCGGTGTTGGTGGACGGTTCGCTCAAGGCAACTGTCGACGGTGTCGACGCGACTGCTCCGACCCTGTCGGGTACGACGTTGAGTTGGACTGGTGCACTCGAGGCGGGTAAGTCGGTTGTTCTGACCTACCAGGTGAAGATCAACGACGGTGTTGCCGGCGGCGTTCTGATCAACAACAAGGTCACGGGTACTGCGAAGCCGCCGACCGGTCCGGAGATCACTCCTCCGCCGGTGACGACCGAGCATCCTGTGGTGTCTCCGAAGATCGCTGTGGTGAAGTCTTCTGATCCGGTGTCGGGTTCGAATGTTGTTGCCGGTCAGGACATCAAGTACACGCTCACGTTCACGAACACCGGTAACGGTGCGGGTGAGGTCGCGCACTTCGACGATCTGCGTGGTCTGCTCGACGATGCTGATCTGGTTGCGGGCAGCTTGACTGCTGATGCTCCGTTGACTGCTGCGATGGTCGGTGCGGATGGTTTCTCGGTGACGGGAACCCTTGCGGCCGGCGAGAGCAAGACGGTGACGTACACCGTCACGGTCAAGGCTGATGCCGATCGCGTTGCGGCGAATGCCGACAACACGGTGCTCAACTTCGTTGTTCCGGGTACGACTCCTCCGGTTGATCCTCCGGAGGTGTGTGATCCGGCGACGGCGCTGTGCACCGAGCATCCGGTGAAGGTTCCGGGGTTCACGGTCGCGAAGACTGCGGATCCGGTGTCGGGTACCAATGTTGCTGCTGGTCAGACGATCACGTACTCGGTGACGGGTGCGAACACGGGTAACACGACCCTTGATCCGGTGGTGTTGACCGATGATCTGTCGAAGGTTCTCGACAACGCGGTGTTGGTGGACGGTTCGCTCAAGGCAACGGTCGACGGTGTCGACGGTGCTGCTCCGACCCTGTCGGGTACGACGTTGAGTTGGACTGGTGCACTCGAGGCGGGTAAGTCGGTTGTTCTGACCTACCAGGTGAAGATCAACGACGGTGTTGCCGGCGGCGTTCTGATCAACAACAAGGTCACGGGTACTGCGAAGCCGCCGACCGGTCCGGAGATCACTCCTCCGCCGGTGACGACCGAGCATCCGGTGGAGGGCACTCCCGCAATTGAGGTACTGAAGTCCTCTGATCCGTCCACCACAAACCGTGTGGTTGGCGGCCAGGAGATCACGTACACACTCACGTTCAAGAATGTGGGCACCGCGGATGGTGAGATCAGCTTCTACGACGATCTGACCGATGTTCTCGACGATGCAGTAATGACGAAGGATCCGGCTACCACTTCCACGCTGGTTGTTTCGGGTGTCGTTGACAACGTCTTCACGGTCACCGGAAAGCTGGCCAAGGGTGAGAGCGCGACAGTGACATACACCGTCAAGGTCAATCCTGAGATCGGAACGTTGTCGGGTCCCGGATTCACTCCGGGTGTTCTGAACAACTACCTGGTGGTTGGTGGCGAGAACCCGCCGGTGGACTGTGTCCCGGGCGACGCTCTCTGCACCGAACACCCGATAGACCCGCCGGAGACCACCACTACGGTGCCGCCGACGACCACCACGACGCCGCCGGTCACGACGGAGCCTTGTGTTCCTCCGACGACGACCACGGTGGTTCCGACCACCACGGCTGCGACGACGACGGCTAGCGCGACCACTGCCGGTGATGCTGATGTGACCGGTACGGAGGAATCCACCACTACGGAGGAGACCACCACGGACGAAACCACGACAGAAGAAGTTGTCGCGGAAGAGATTGTGGATCCGTGTGGCGTGACGACAACTACGCCGCCGACGACACCGGTCACGACGGACCCGCCGACCACGACGCCGCCGACCACGACGCCGCCGACCACGACGGTGCCGGTTACGCCGACGATCATCATTCCCCCGATCGTCGTTGTTCCTCCGATCGTCATCCCGCCGACGGTTCCGGGTCAGCCGGTTACGACCACGGTTCCGGGACAGCCGAAGCCGCCGACAGCAACCCCGGGTCAGCCGAAGACGACGACGCCTGCTCCTAAGGGTGGAACGATCAACTCGGGTGGTGGCGCTGGTGAGAGTGGCGTGAACACCACGTTGCTTGCAGCGGGCGGATTGGTTCTGCTGCTGGCGCTGGGAACGGGTGTTGTTCTCCTGACGCGTAGGCGTCGCGAGGATGGTGACAACTGATTCTCGTGAGAATCTGAGGTAAACGACGTGGGGCAGATCGCAGAGTATGCGATCTGCCCCACAGTCGTTTTCGTGGAGTGTTACGAGCCGATCCGAGAGCCGTCCTTCTTCCAGGCGGCGACTACCGACGGGCGAGGCTGGGAGGCGCCGCCGTCGGGCCAATGGGAAGCGGGGCTTTCGATGCTGGCATCGTCGGTTTCACCGGGGTGCTGGACGCAGACGATGACGCGTTTCTCGTCCACGATGGGACCGCAGGTCTCGGCGCCGACGGGAACAGTGAGGAACTGCTTTGTCTCACCCCGATTTTCGCCTTCGAGGACGACGCTGAACAGTCCGTCGTTGGACTTCAGTGCATTACCGTCCGTCGAGATCCACAGGTTGCCGTGCGGGTCGAAAGCAAGGTTGTCCGGGCACGAGATCGGGCTGACCTTGCTCTTGTCGAATCCACCGAAGTAGGTATCAGCTGTAGCCGGATCTCCGCAGACGAGAAGAAGATTCCAGCCGAAGGTGGTGCCGGCGTGATCGTCGGCGATTTCGAGGACCTGACCGTTCTTGTTGTTGTTCCGGGGGTTTGCCTCATCGGCCGCTGCGCCGCCGTCGACTCCGCGCTTGGTATTGTTGGTCAGCGCGACGTATACCTTGCCGCTCTTCGGGTTTGCCTCGAAGTCTTCGGGGCGATCCATCTTCGTTGCCCCGACCTTGTCACCGGCCTGGCGGGTGAAAACGGCTACCTCTTCGGCGCTCATGCCGTCGACCAACGATTCGCCCTTACCGTCTTCGCCGGTCCGCAGGATGGCTACCCACTCGCCGGTTCCGTCGAACTTACCGTCCGACGGCAGCTTGCCGGTTCCGTCGATCTCGCCGGCAGAGTTTCCGCTGAGCTTTGCGACGTACAGTGTTCCGGCGTCGAGCAGGGTCATGTTGTGGCGCATGGCCGCTTGGCTCTTACCGTCCTGCATCTTTCGGCTCGAGACGAACTTGTACATGTAGTCGAAGCGCTCGTCGTCACCGCTGTAAGCCACGACTGTGCCGTCGGAGGTGATGTAGATGGTGGCGGCTTCGTGCTTGAAGCGGCCGAGCGCGGTGTGCTTGACGGGAGTCGAAGACGGATCCCACGGGTCGACCTCGACGACGTATCCGAAGCGGTTTACCTCGTTGGGTTCTGCCACCAGATCGAAGCGCTTGTCGAAGCGTTCCCACTTACGTTCAGACGCACCACCGGCCAGGCCGTATCGCTTCAAACGTGGCGCGACAATGGGATCGGTGACGGCCTCCGCATTGGCGAAGTACTGATTGAAGTTTTCTTCGCCGGAAAGAACGGTGCCCCAGGGGGTTACGCCGCCGGCGCAGTTGTTGAGCGTGCCCAGAACCTTGGTGCCGGTCGGATCGGCGCTTGTCTTGAGGAAATCGCTGCCTGCGGCAGGTCCAGTGAGAAGGAATTCGGTTGTCCCGGTGATGCGACGGTTGTTGGCGCCGATTTCGGGAACCAGCTTGCCGGACCCGGAGTCGCCCTTGACCTGTACGACGGAGAGTCCGTGGCTTGCGAGGCCGATCTTGACCTGCTCTTCGGTGGGGTTCTCGGCGTCGTAGCCGCGGAACATTGCCGGTTCGGTGGAGTACTCGTGATTGACTACGAGCAGATAGGTGTTCGGCTGCCCCTCGACGGGCAGGAGGCCGGCGAAGTCGTTGTTGAATCCGAACTGCAGCGCCTGTGCTGCCGCGGTCTGGTTCTCGAAGTCGAAGGCCGGTGCTCCGGCGAGAACGGCGTCACCCCAGCGGATGACGACGCCCTGTTCGTACCCGTCCGGGACGGTAACCGCATCGGCTTTGTTGGGGGCGACGGCGGTGAAGTTGGTGCCGGCCGGCGTGCTCCCGGTGCCACCGTCGCTGCTGCCTGCCGAGCCGGTTCCGGGCGCGGCTTCGGCTGTTCCGTCCGAGCAGCCGGCGAGTGCGCTACCCGCCCCGACTGCCAGCACAGCCATGCCACTGCCGCGCAACATGCCGCGTCGGCTCAGGGCAGCGCGGGCGATATCGCGGAAGTACGCACCTTCCGAGGTGTTGGGCACCTCGTGCGAGCAGGCGTTTCCACACTTGTACTGGCAGGTGATCGACGCGCGTGAGGACACACCGTCGTGTTTGACAAACAGTGCCAAAGGCTTGATAGCCACCGTGAACTCCCGAGATTCGTTGAATGGTCTCGGGAACCGTAGAAGCCGTAAGCGAGGGTAAAGGAACGTAATAATGAACGGCAAAACAACGAGGCGACCCTTACCTGTAATTCATGAGGCGTCCCCGCGGGGACGCCTCATGACATTTGTCATCGCCGATCCGTGACAGTGTCACCGTAGGTGATGATGCTCTGCACTGTTTTTGGCTCAGACTTTCCGCGAGGCTTGGTGGCATGAGAGAACCACATGAAGGAAGCCTCCTGACGGACCTGATGGACATCGGACCAGCGCCCACGATGGGCCGTGAACTTGTTGTGATCGTTGTGAATATCGCGCTCATCGGAGTGGTGTTCGCGATCATCGGCTCCAATCCCGTGTTCTGGATTCTTGTTGCTGCTCTTGCTGTCTATGCGGGTATCCGATTCGCCATCGGGCTGCGCGGCTGGAACCGATCGGAGGCTGCGCGATGAAGGGCGATCCGGTTATCGAGGTTGAGGCCATGTCCCGGCGCTACGGTTCCGGAAAAGACGCGTTCTACGCGGTCCGCGATCTCGAACTGACTGTCGCGGAGGGTCAGCTGTTCGGACTGCTCGGAACTAACGGCGCCGGAAAGACATCCAGTCTCGAAGTAATCCAAGGACTTTCGCGGGCAACGGACGGATCGGTGCGCGTGCTGGGTATGGATCCGGTTCGGGAGCGCCGAGAACTCCGTCCGAGCTTGGGCATCATGCTCCAAAAGGGCGGCCTCCCTCAAGATCTCACAGCTCGCGAGAGTCTGTCGATGTGGGCCGGAACCTGCTCGAATCCCCTGCCGGTCGACGAGGTGCTCGAGCGAGTCGACATGCGCGATCGCAGTGACACCCGCGTGAAGTTCCTCTCGGGCGGCGAAGCGCGTCGACTTGACTTGGCTTGTGCCATTATCGGTCAACCGCTGGTGCTGTTCCTGGATGAGCCGACGACGGGTCTCGACCCCGAAAGTCGGCGTAATACTTGGCAATTGATCGCGGAGTTGAAGTCCTCTGGCGTCACCATCATGTTGACGACGCATTATCTGGACGAGGCCGAGTCGTTGTGTGATCAGTTGGCGATCATGCACCGCGGAACCGTAGTGCGCAGTGGAACGGTTGCCGAGGTGGTGGCGGATCATCCGGCGCAGATCAAGGTGCGCAGGCCGGATCTCCTGCTTCCGAACCTGCCTGGTGCCGAGATGCGCGTCGAAGGTGACGTGGTAGTCATCACTACTGCCACCGTGCAGGAAACGCTCACCGATCTTCTGATCTGGGCTCAGCGCAACAACGTGGCTTTGTCCGGGCTGGATGCGCGGGCAGCATCCCTCGAGACCGTATTTCTGTCCATAGCAGATCAATTCGACCATCACGTCAAACTCGAAGGGGCGCCGGTATGAACCGCATAGCAACTCTCTCTCGTGCGGAGTTCACCCTTCTGGGCCGAAACCGTCTGTTGCTCTTCAACGCTATAGTCCTACCTCTGATCTTCCCGATCGGAATTCTGATCATCTCGCGTGAGGGTGGTCTGTCCGACACAGCGGTAGCGTCGGGCCTCGAGATCTTTGCTCTCTTCCTGCTCGTGTTTGTCGTGTTCTACAACCTGCTGTCGGTGTATTCGACGCGGCGCGACGAACTGGTGCTCAAGCGTCTGCGCACAGGGGAGTGCAGTGACGCCGAGATTCTGGCCGGCCCTGCAGTGCCGTCATGGGTGCTGACGGGCCTGCTGACGGTGGTTGTAGGGATTGCCGTGGTGGTTCTGGGTGGGCGTGTGCCGGCCAATCCCGTACTGGTGCTGGTGGCGTTCATCGGTGGCGCCGCCGTATTCACCGCGTTGGCGCTCATCACCTCCGCGGTAACACGCAATGCGGAAGCCGCGCAGATCACGTGCATGCCGATCCTCATTCTGGCAACTGCGGGGATGTCGAGCATCAGAAATGTCGTGCCGGACAACATCGCTCGCGTTCTCGACTTCACTCCGATGGCTGCGATTCTCGATCTCGTGAATCTGGGATGGGTGGGGCGTACGTCGTCCGAACTGGCTGACGACGGCGCCGTCGCAGCGAGTTTTGCAGACACTTTCGTATCGGCCGGTCAACCGCTATTGGTTCTGGTCGCGTGGATCGTCGGGTCGGTACTGATCGCCAATGTGTACTTCCGTTGGGAACCTCGCTCTTAGAACTCTGAGAAGGTAGTAGGCATGATTGCGGAGAGCTTCGGACGCTGGAATCCGACCCGAACGTGGCGAACGGCGTCCAGTGTCGACAAGGTTCGCCTGTACACGCGTCAGTCGTTCTTTGTCCTCGGCATTTTCTTCGGGATATTCGGCGGTATTACCGAAGCGGCCATGCATCGCTACCTCGGAGCGCTCTTCGTTGTGATCAGCGCGGCCGCAGCCGTTGTCGCAGTGGATCGCATCCCCGAGTTGGGTGGGACCAGCACCGCATCGGTGAAGGTGCCAGTGGTGGTCATGACCGTGGCGGCGCTCTGCTCTGCGGTTATTGCCTTACCGGCTGACGACGCGGGGCAGGGTCCGTATTTCTGGCTGGCGATGATCGTCCCGGTGCCGTTTGCGGCTTTGGTGTCGTGGCGATGGGTGATGCTGGGAGCAGCCGTTGCTGCCGGCGTGTGTGCGCTTGCCGGGCGACCCGAGATCGGCATCCTGGTGGCATGTGTGGCGGGTTTCATGACCTTCACGGTGCAGCTGTCGGTATGGCTTTTGCGGATGGTCACCGAACTTGACGAGGCACGCGGAGCCGCGGCCGCACTGTCGGTAGCCGAAGAGCGCCTCCGCTTTTCGCGTGACCTTCACGACGTGGTCGGTCGTGCGCTGTCGGCAATCGCGGTGAAAAGTGATCTGGCAGCTACATTGTCGCGTCGCGGGGACGATCGCGCTGCCCAGCAGATGGACGAAGTGCGTGATCTCGCACAGGAATCCCTCGCCGAGGCACGTGAGTTGGTGCGCGGCTACCGATCCATTGCACTGGCGTCGGAGCTGGCGGGTGCGCGATCACTGCTCGAGGCGGCGGGAATTACCACCGACATTCGCGGATCTGCAGATGCCCTGCCCATCGAATTGGCGGAAACCGCAGCGTGGGTTGTCCGCGAAGGCGTGACGAACATACTGCGTCATTCTTCCGCGCAGCAGGCAGTTATCGAGGTAACAGGTGAATCCGTGTCGATAGCCAACGACGGTGCAGTGCAACAACGCGCAGGTGACGGTACCGGTGTGAATGGGCTACGGGAACGCGTCACAGCTGTTGGTGGCATCCTCGAGGTCATCCACGATGAAGGTACCTTCACGCTGACCGCACATTTTTCTTCCCCGATCAAGGAGTCTCGGTGACCGAGCCGATCAAGGTATTGCTTGCCGACGACGAAAATCTCATCCGATCCGCACTTGCGATGATGCTCTCGCTCGAGGACGACATAGTTGTTGTGGCCGAAGCGGAATCGGGAGAAGCAGCCGTTGTCGCCGCTGTGGAATTTCAGCCGGACGTTGCCGTTTTGGATCTTCAGATGGCCGGTATCGACGGGATCGAAACGGCGCAGGAGATCGCACAATCCGTGCCGGGATGTGCGTCGATCATTGTGACGAGCCACGGCCGTCCGGGCTACTTGAAGAAGGCGCTCGCGGCCGGTGTCCGGGGATTCCTTCCCAAGACGACGTCGGCAACGACCCTCGCGGAAGTGGTTCGCAGCGTTCACTCCGGTGGACGATACGTCGACCCGTCGTTGGCAGCCGAAGCGATCGGCGCCGGTGATTCACCGCTGACACCGCGGGAAGCGGATGTGCTCGAGTACGCGGCCGACGGTGCATCCATAGAAGAGATCGCGACCCGCGCACACCTGTCGGCGGGCACCACACGCAATTACTTGTCTTCAGCCGTCACCAAACTCGGTGCGGCCAATCGACATGAGGCTGCGGTGATCGCCCGCCGACAGGGGTGGATTTAGGGCCGATGGCCCCTACAACACCTGCGACAAGAACGCCTGCAATCGTTCCGTTTCCGGATCGTCGAATAGCTGTTCCGGAGTTCCTGTTTCGACAACGGCGCCACGATCCATGAATAGCACCTTGTCGGAAACGGAACGGGCGAAGCCCATTTCGTGAGTCACGACCACCATCGTCATGCCGGATTTCGCGAGGTCTGCCATGAGGGCCAACACGCCCTTGACCAGTTCGGGGTCGAGGGCCGATGTCGCTTCGTCGAAGAACATGACCTCGGGCTTCATGGCCAAGGCCCGGGCGATCGCCACACGTTGCTGCTGGCCACCGGACAGGTTGCCCGGGCGGGAATCCGCCTTCTCCCGCAGTCCCACCAGTTCGAGCTGCTCGAGGGCCAATGCGCGAGCCGCGTCCTTGGACAGTCCCTTGAGCTTGTTCGGTCCTAGCGCGATGTTCTCGGCCACCGTCTTGTGCGGGAACAGATTGAAGTGCTGGAACACCATGCCGATGCGCTGTCGCAACTCGTCAGGGTTGTCCTTCAGGACGGACTTCCCGTCGAGGAGAACGTCACCCTGCTCGGGCTCGTGCAGGCGGTTCAGCACGCGCAAGAGCGTCGACTTGCCCGATCCGGACGGCCCGATGACGGTGACGGTATTGCCGGCGTCGACGTGGAGGTTGACGCCCCGCAGGACCTTGTTGGTACCGAAGGACAGGTGCAGGTCCGTGCCGGTGAGGGAGACGGATTTCAGTTCAGAGCTGGTCATGTCCTCAGCCCCTTTCCACGACGATGGCCTGCTCGAGCGGATCCAACGTGCCGGAAGTGTCGGCGCGTCCCGTCCGGAGGCGATTGTCGATGTAGTTGACGAGGTGGGTCAGCGGGATGGTCAGCGCGAGGTAGAACAGGCCGGCCGCGACGAGCGGTGACAGGTTTCCGGTCTGGGCGTTGAGGTCGCGTCCCACGGCAAAAA
Source organism: Rhodococcus sp. WS3 (assembly GCF_003797085.1). NCBI lineage: Bacteria > Bacillati > Actinomycetota > Actinomycetes > Mycobacteriales > Nocardiaceae > Rhodococcus > Rhodococcus sp. WS3. The sequence continues at coordinate 2,506,563 of NZ_RKMA01000001.1, read as the reverse complement.
GTTCGCGCTGTGTGACGAGCAGTCCGAGGAAGTAGATCAGCGACGAGTCCTTGATCAGCGAGATGAACTGATTCATCAATGCAGGCAGAACGCGTCGTACACCCTGAGGAATGACCACAAGCGACATGGATTTGCGGTAGCTGAAGCCCAACGCGCGAGAGGCCTCGAGCTGGCCAGGTTCGACGCTCTGGATACCCGATCGGAAGATCTCGCCGATATACGCCGACGCGAGTAGCGACAGCGCCGCGACGCCCAGCCAGTACGGGTTGCTGCCGGTGATGTTCTTGACGATGGGGCCGACGCCCAGGCCGACGATCAAGATGATGACGACGGCCGGCAGGCCGCGGAAGATGTCCGTGTAGACGCGCGCCGGCCAGCGCAGCCAACGCGTCCGCGAGATTCCCGCGACTGCCAGCAGCATGCCTAATACGGTGCCGATAACGCCGGACGCGAGCGCCAGAATGATGGTGTTGGGCAGACCGGTCTTCAGGAGATCCGGGAACGCTTGCTTGTACAGCTGCCAGTCGAAGAACGTGTCCTTGAGCTGCTGGAACGTCGACTTGGGCTGGTAGGTCGTCGTCTCGTCCGTCGTGGCAGGCTTCTCGGCCGCGAGGGCGGCGAAGTCCGGCAATTCAGGCGTCGCGGCGGCCTTGGAGCCGGGCTTCCAACCCTCGGGAAGTTCGCGCGGAACCCAGTCGGAGTAAAGCTCGGCCCAGGTTCCGTCGGCGATGACGGCGTCGAGACCCGAGTTCAGGGCGTCGATGAGTGGTTGGTTTTCCTTGTTCACTGCCCAGCCGACAAAGTTGTTCACCGAGAAGGTGTTCTGGATGATCGACGTGGGATCACCCGGGGCGATGGCGCCTTCGGCCTGCTGTGACGGTGCGACCCAGGCGTCGATCTGGCCGGATTTGAGGTTCGCGTACGCGGTTGCGTAGTCGGGGAACTTCACCGGATCGAGCTTCAAGGTGTTGACGACGTAATCGTCCTGAACCGTTCCCTGTACGACGCCGATGCGTTTGGACGCGTCCAGATCGCCGAAGCCGGTGATGGGGCTGCCGTTGGGTACGACGAGGGAGAAGTAGCCGAAGTCGTAGCCGTTCGTGAAGCCGACGGTATTACGACGCTCATCCGTGGTGGTGATGGACGAGGAGCCGACGTCGAAGCGGCGTCCGGCGACCTGCGCGAGCAGACCGGCAAACTCGGTGCCGACAAACTCGACCTTCAGGCCCAGCTTGTCTGCGATGGCTTTGAGGAGCTCGTTGTCATAACCGGTGTACTGATTCTCGGAGTTGACGCAGATGCTCGGCGGCGCGTCGCCGAGCGTGCCGACGGTGATGACACCCGGTTTGATCAGGTTGAGTTTCGAGATGTCGATCTGGTCGATCGGGGTGACGGTGGCCGTGGTGTATCGGTCTTCGGCGCCTGCACCTGCGGCTGCGTCCAGGTTTGTGGGCGCTGCGGTTGCAGCTCCCACTCCGGGAGGCGCACACAGGTCTGTGGGGGCTGCCGATGATTCCGAACTGCTCGAGCACGATGACAGAGTTAGCGCCAAGAGTGCGGTGAGGAGCAGTGCCACCACCAAGCGGATCTTCGCTGCGACGGAGGAAAACATGCGAGCAGCGTAGTCCTAACCGTAGCGATCTCCGGGTGGAAGAACGCTTGCAGATTTCGGACATCAGGCTTCTGCACTGGGCGCACGCGTTCAAATCAGCGTGATTTTAAGTATCGGCAGGTGCGAGAAATGGTCAGACTGCTATCGACAGAGTATCCATTGCTTCGGTGAGGCGACGCAGGTGAGCGGGCGGCGACTCGATCAGTGGAAGGCGCACGCCGGAATACGGGATGATTCCGAGTTCTGCCAGGGCGGCCTTGGCCATGACCGCACCTTGGGACGTGCGCATGATGGCGTCCACGATCTCGAGTAGCGAGCTTTGGACAGCGTTCGCGGAGCTGAGGTCGCCGACCCGGACGGCGCTGATGAGTTCGGCGTTGCGGTCGGCGAGGACGTTGCCCACGACGCTGACCACGCCGGTGGCGCCACACGCGAGGTAGGGCAAGTTGAGTTCGTCGATACCGCAGTAATAGGCCAGGGATGTTCGGGACATGACCGTCATTGCTTCGAAGAGGTCCCCCTTGGCATCCTTGACCGCCCGGATCAGGGGGTGGTCGGAGAGTTCGATGAGTGTGGAGGTTTCCATGGCGACGCCCGTCCGTGCGGGAACGTCGTAGAGCATTACGGGCAGTTCGGTGGCGTCTGCAACCGCGACGCAGTGGGCCACGATTCCGGCCTGAGTCGGCTTGGAGTAATAGGGGCAGACGAGTAGCAATGCGTCCGCTCCCGCTGCCTCGGCGTCGCGGGCACGTCGGACGCTGTCGGCAGTGTTGTAGGTGCCGACACCAGCGATCACCCGAGCCCGATTGTTCGACTGTTCGCTCACTGCTCTGACCAATCGCGTCATTTCGGGTTCGGTCAAGGTGGGCGACTCGCCGGTGGTTCCACCGACGACGATGCCGTCACATCCGGTGCTCAACAGGTGGTCGACGAGACTGGTGATGCCCGTTTCATCGAGCGTTCCGTCGGGGCGCATCGGAGTCACCATGGCGACGAGGTTGGTGCCGAAGAGTAGTTCGGCGCGGTGCTGCGAGATGGTCATGAAGTGATCGTGCCTTTGGCGATACCTCCGGTCCAGCGATGGTTTTTTCGCGATATTGCGTAGTCTGGCTTCATGATCGATGTCGGAGCTTTGCGGGCGCTGCGGTCGGTGGCCGCTCTCGGAACGCTGGCGCGAGCCGCAGAGGAACTCGGGTTCACAGCGTCGGCGATTTCGCAGCAGATCAAGAGGCTCGAGCGTCAAGTCGGTGTACCGGTGCTTGCGACTGCAGGCCGCGGAGTTGTGCTCACTCCCGCAGGGCAGGCCATCGTCGATTCGGCGCCCGATGTGTTCGACGCACTGGAGCGTTGCGTCGAAGCGGCACAGTCGGTTTCGGACGGTGCGCCGCGTGGAGTACTCCGCGTAGCGGCATTCTCGACAGGAATCCGGGGGCTGCTTGCGCCGGCGATCGTGCGATTGTCGACCGAGTACCCGGACTTACAGGTGCGCGTCACCGAGCAGGACCCGGACCAGGCGCTGCACAGCGTCGACGCCGGTACCGCGGACTTTGCGGTTGTTCACGATGCCGATGGATTGCCGCCTTCGCTTCCTTCGTCGCTGGCCGAGCGTCACATTCACACTGATGTCGGTGATGTCGTGATGAATCGGACGCATGCACTTGCGCAGCTCGACCGACCTCTGACCAGTGCCGACCTAGCGGGTCACGCGTGGGTGACAAGTCCGCCGGGGACCGTGTGTCACCAGTGGTTTCGACGGTTGGTTGCCGACGTCGGTGAGGATGCCGACGTGCGACATCTGGTCGACGACTTTGCCACGCAGCTGTCGCTGGTTTCTGCGGGAGAGGTGATCGCTTTGATTCCTCGCCTTGCCCGTCCGCCGTTGGGGGAAGAATTGGTGTCGCGGCCATTGGCGCGGGCGCCGAGGCGTGAGATACACGCAGCGTGGCGCCGAAGCGCGGATTCCAGCCCGGCGATTCGGGTAGTGCTGCAAGCCCTTGATCCGGCAACCCTCGGTGACGGCTCAGGGGGCCGCAGCGGTTGACTCGCTGTGTCCGGCTCCGAGTGGGTCTTGCCACGTGGTCCACACGTCTGGCCCGAGTTCGATCTCCGCTGTGGTGAGTAGGCAGGCATCGAGTTCTCTGCGTAGTCGAACCGGGTCGATGCCCTGGCCGATGAAGACGAGCTCCTGCCGGCAGTCGCCGACGGGTTCTTCCCACTTGTCGAGGATTCCCGAACGACGGTAGTCATCGGCGGGCCAGAGATCGTCGGAAAGAAACTTCCACCATCGCCCGACGTATCCGTGCCGGATGAGATGTCCTGCCTGAGAAATACTCCCGATCTCGTTGAACCGGAAGGCATTCCAGAAATAGCCCTTGGCGCGAAGTAGCCTTCCGTTTGTCCACTCGCTCGTGAGGAAGTCGTGTAGCCGTTGTGGGTGGAAGGGTGCGCGCTCGCGGTACACCACCGAACTGATTCCGTACTCTTCGGTTTCGGGCGTGTGTTCACCTTGGAGTTCTTGTAGCCAGCCAGGGGCCTGCGCAGCGTTCTCGAGGGAGAACAAACCGGTATCGAGAATGGTGTCGAGTGGGATTCGGCCATGACTCATCGGCACTATCGCGGCGGTCGCATTCAAAGATCGTAGGACCGCTGTCAGTTCGATCAGGTGTTGTGGCGTCACGAGATCGGCTTTGCTCACCAGGATGACGTCGGCAAATTCGATCTGATCGACCAGCAGATCCGAGATATCGCGTTTGTCTTCCGGCGCTTCGGCTTCGACGCGACCCCCAGCTGCGTAGTCACGGAGAAAACTGTGTCCGTCGACGACGGTCACCATGGTGTCGAGGCGAGCGATGTCCGCCAGAGCGTGACCGTCGGTGTCGATGAAAGTGAACGTTTCCGCGACGGGCAGCGGTTCGGAAATGCCCGAAGATTCGATGAGAAGGTAGTCGAAGCGACCGTCGGCGGCCAGCGTCGCAATCTCAGCGAGAAGGTCTTCACGCAGGGTGCAGCAGATGCAGCCGTTGGTCATCTCGACCAATTTCTCCTGAGATCGACTCAGCGATATCTCACGCTCGACTTCTGCACTGTCGATGTTGATTTCGCTCATGTCGTTGACGATCACCGCCACTCGCCGACCCTCACGGTTACGCAGAATCTCGTTGAGGAGTGTCGTTTTCCCGGCTCCCAGGAAGCCTGAGAGCACCGTGACCGGAAGTCGTGTGTCGACCATGATTTCCAGAGTCCTTCCGGATGAGTGGATCGCTGTGGTTTGGCGGCGGTCGTGCAAAACGGTGCGATCGCATGACCGCCGCCTGGCGTTGCGGGAAGATCAGGGTTGGTGGAAATCAGGCCGTCGGCTCGAGGTACCCCTCGAAGAGATCGACAACGACGCTTCCGCCGTCGGTGTCGCGGCCGAACAGTTCCTCCGCGGCGAACTTCACGTGGTAAGTGGGTTCTTCGCCGGCGTCGTTGCGCCCGTGACCGATTGCGTCGGGGAACGGCCACTTCTGGGTGGTCCGATGAGAGATGGTTCCCACCCGTCCACGGCAGTACGCAGGCATTCGAATATGCCCCGGAACGTACTCGTCGCGCACGCGTACTCGCTGACCAACTTCGAAGGTGGTCGTCTCGACGGGTGCAGGCCGCCCTTCGGATTCGCTGGGTCGTGACAGCGGGAACGGTCCGCCTGCAAGAGTTTCGAGCTCGTCTTGCGTCAGGATCCCTTTTTCGACCATCAGAGTAGCGACGCCGATGACGTACCTCTCGTAGTACGGGGTCATCATGTAATGCCGGGGTTCCATCCGCTCGACGACGTATCGAACTTCGTCGACGCTGAATGCCCCGAGTTCGGCGACACCGGCGAACATCAGGCTGTACGGCAGGTGTTCCCACTCGGCATGGAATGTGGGGCCGATGTCGGCGTTGACGGTATGCGGGACTTTGCCGAAGCCTTGAACTCCGGCAAGATCGTGTACTCCATCCATGGTGTGCTTCTTTCTTGTCGGTGTGATCAGACGGTGGGGACCTGCGGGATTGCGACCCCGATCAGGCAGTCCTTGGTGACGATTTCCTGCAGCTGCGCCTGGCTCCAGCCCTCGGTGCCTGCGGGGCGTTGTGGGAGGACCATGTAGCGAGTTTCGGCGGTGGTGTCGTAGACGCGAACCTCGGTATCCGACGGGATCTCGGTTCCCATCTCGGAGAGAACCTTCCGTGGCTCACGGACCACCCGCGCACGGTATTCGAAACTCTTGTACCAGGTGGGCGGCAGACCGAGAATCGGCCAGGCGGTGCACGAACACAGTGAGCACACGATCACGTTCTTGAGCGTCGGAGTGTCTTCGACGGCCACGATGTACTCACCCTGAGGTCCGAGATAGCCGTACTGAGCCACTGCCGCAGTTCCGTCGGTGAGGAGTAACTGCCGGAATTCGGGGTCGGTCCAGGCTCGCGCGACCAACTCGGCGCCGCGCTTGGGGCTGAAGTCCTCTTCGAAGGTCTTCTTCCATCCCTCGACGTAACCGGCAGGGACCAATCCCTTGCCGTCGAGTGCGCGGAACAACGCCCACGCGCGATCGGAGACCGGTGCCTGGGCTGGTGCCGCATTCTCCGTTGTGTGGTCGATCGTTACTGACATTGTGTTTCACCTTTCCTGTGGGGGCTGATCACGTGTGAATCGGTGGAATAAGTTGGGCGACTCCGGATGCGTGGCGGGCCGGCACCGGAAATACACCGCGAATCTTCTCGAACGCGCGACCGACCTGTAGTACCTTTGCGTCGTCGAAACGCTTGCCGGTGATCATCATTCCGGTCGGCAGACCGTTCACCAGACTTGCCGGGACAGAGAGAGAAGGGTGGCCGGTGACGTCGAACGGTGCGGTGTTGGCGACCATGCCGAGGGCCTTGGTGATGAAGGTGGCGCGGTCGACATTCGCAGCGGGTAACTCGGATGCGACATACGGCAGAGTAGGCATCACCAGCACGTCGTACTGTTCCAGCGCGGCATCGTAGGCAGCACGGGCATGGGGCACCAGGTTGCGGGCTTTGCCGTAGGTGGCACCTGCAAGCGCGGTAATACCGTGATGTCCGGTCAACGCAACCAGTTTGACAGTTTCCGACAAGTCATTCGCGTGCTGGATACGGCGAGAAGCAAAGTGTGCCATCAGTTCCGGATCGTAGAGACCTTCGACATTGAGTCCGTATCCGTTGCCGTCGAGCATCTGGTAGGCGCCACCGTCAGTGGCAATCACATTCCAGATATGGAAGGCGTGCACGTGCCAGGGAATGCTCACTTCCTCCACAACGCATCCGGCCTCGGTCAAGCTGTACGCCGCTGAACGGATGGCGTCGTCGACCTCTGGTTGCGAGACGGCCTGACCGAATCCTTCTCGCACAACACCGATTCGCATCCCCGCTACGTCGGCACCGAGGTTGGACAGATAATCGGCCGTCTCGAGATTCTCGGGTTGTCGGGGGTCGTTGCCGTCGCGGCCTGCAATGACCGAAAGCATCAGTGCCGCATCGTCGACGCTGCGAGTGATCGGTCCGAGGTGGTCGATGGTGCGCTCGATAGGAAAAGCGCCCGTGTAGGGGACAAGTCCGAAAGTGGGTTTGTGTCCGACGACGCCACAAAATGCAGCAGGGATACGAATCGATCCACCCTGGTCTCCGCCGATGGCAATGTCGACGTCACCGTTGGCCACGAGAGCTGCACTGCCACCCGATGATCCACCGGCTTCACGGTGCGGGTCCCATGGATTGCGGACAGGTCCGCTAGCCGGGGTGAAACTGGAACCGGAGAAGCACAGGTCTTCGCACACTGCTTTGCCGGCAACCGTCGCCCCGGCTGCGAGTAGTCGAGTGACGACAGTGGCGTCGCGGGAGGGAACAAATCCTTCGACCGACCGTGACCCGTTCATCATCGGCACGCCCGCCACGCTGACGTTGTCCTTGATCGCTACCCGACGATCGCCCAGGACGCCGTCCGATGTCGGAAGAATCTCGGTTGTCACATACCAAGCGCCCAAAAGATTTTCGTCAGATTCGGGTGTCCGGTATTCGCGGGAGATCGGCGTTGGTGCTGCTTCGTCGGCATACAGTTGATCGACGGCATCGTAGGAGCCGAGCGCTCCGTCGATCAGGGCCGGCCACTCTCGCTTGGCTGTATCGTCTAGGACGATTCCGTAATGCTGTGCAGCAGAATCTATTGCGTTGTCATCTGGTCGAATTATTGCCATGAGAAGTGTGCTCCTGATCTGATCAGTGTGTGGCGTCGCGCAGCATTCCGGTGTGCGGATGACAGTTGATGTACTCGTACTGCTGTGCGTCCGCGTCGAATACCGAGACCTCGTGGTAGAGGCGGAGTTTCTCCAGATTTTCGGCTACACGAAAGAACGTGGTGAAAATGCGTAGGTGGGTCGGGTGGGACTCCGACCAGCGCTCGAGATTGTCGAGCGAGGCCCAGTGCCCGATGTTGTAACTCAGGTCGAGAAAGTTGCCGTCGATGTCGATGTTGCGCACAAACCTGTTGCTGTAGCAACCCACTGCCTGGCCGTTGTCGCGGAGGAAGTCCATTCCCGCTTCGAGAGTCGGCAGGATTTCGTCCAGGTACAGACTGCGTTCGTCTGCTTCGGCATCGGCCCAATCTTGACCGGATCGAATCAATGCGATGTTGTCGTGCCCGCGCACCACTACACGGCCACCTGCTGTGGGATCGCCTGCGATCACACGTAGTTCACCGGACGGCTGCATCCAGTCGGTCTGGGAGATCGGAAATCGTTCGCGCATCGAACCCCAGTAGCCGTGTTCGTTTATGTCGCCGCTGATGCCGTCCATCACCGCTCCGACACCGGGGAGATTATCTTGGAACGCGTACAGCGTTTCGAACTGCTCGGCCCGCGGTGCCACGATCTCGCGGAAGAAACCCAAGCCGTCAGACAGGCGGTCAGCAGATTCCCACCAGTCCGCCACCGCTCGGGAATTGCTCCAACGTTGTTGGGACACAGGGTCCGTCCAGTACCCTGCGACAATCAAGTTCTCGTAGCCTTGGTTGTCGAGGTGGTGGGTCAGATCGTGGTGCAGCGCGCCGTCAGCCAGATCGAGACTGGCGACTATGTGGCGCATGGCCGCCAGTGCGTCCGAACGCTGTTCGTCTCCCCTAAATTGCACGCCGAAGTAGCCCATCACCACTTGGTGCAATTTCTCGTCCGAGCGCCCCACCCACATGGGAAACGGCGGTGCGTACGTATCCGGAACCCTACGAGTCAAGGTCCGTGGGCATTTGAGATGTTCACTGATCGCAGATTCCATGAGCACTCCATCCGAGTAGGTCATCGGTTGCCTGCCGCTTCGGCAACGGCGTATCGAAAATCTACGCCCGCAACGCCCGGCAAACTTGACCAGAAATGCCAGAAACATGGACCACAGTGCCAAGAACCTCGGATTGTTCCTGCTGTGCCGGATTTTCGTGGCGATCTCGAATAGATAAGTAGCGCAGCAGGTTACGTGCGCGTTACCGTTTGTTACCGGGGTGAGGCAGGGTTCGCGGAATCGAGTGACGCAGCGAGTGATTCCGAGCGGTATCGGCGAGGACTCATCCCGAACTCGGCTTTGAACGCTCGACTGAAGGTAGAGGGGTCCGTAAATCCCCATCGGTGAGCAATTTGAGTCAACGACCGCTCTGCGGTCCCGTGTCGCACCATCTCTCGGCGACAAACTTCCAGGCGACGACGTCGAATCGAGCGTGAGACAGTCGTGCCGTGTTCGGCGAAGACCCGATGCAACTGTCGAATGGAAACCGCGACCGATTCAGCGATGTTTACCGGCGACAGCGACGGGTCCTCGATGCGGTCGTCGATGACCGAAAGTGCCATCTCGTAAAGGTCGTTGCGATACGAGGCGACCGGACGGATTGTGGTGTGCAGGAACGATTTCACCAAACCGCTGATTTCCTCGATGATCTCAGCCTCGGCTCCGGCGACATCAGAGGCCATGCGGACTGACGCAAGATCGTGAAGAAAGCGACCTAGAAGTCCACTCACGCCGGTGTGACCGTCAAACGCAACGGCGGTAAGGCTCCGGATTTCAGCGTCCGCGAGCGCCAGAGACGGCCTTGGCCAGGTGAAGACCTCGAGGCCCCAGAACCCGTCGTTGGGATGTCCCTCGAATTGCCAATCGAATGGACGGGTGGTGTCGTACAGCACGTAGTCACCGCATCGCAGTACGCATTCTCGCTCGTCCTGCCGCACTATCGCGCTACCGCGGCGGATCATCCCGATTTGCAGGTAGTCGGCGCCGTCGTCCCTGATCAAACTGTTGCTGCGCACTATTCGTTGTTCCATCGACTGAACGGCAGCAACCTTGACGTGGGCAAGCTGAGCCGATTGGACAGCGCCGGTGAAACGTGTGCGGTCGTCGATATCGGATACGTCCAGAGCGACAAAATGTTCGCGCAGCAGATCTGCCCAGTCCCCTGCGATAGTTGCCCGAGTGGCAAGCGGAACATCAGAATTCTCGAGCATTGACGGGCACCTCCTCGGAGAAGAATCGAGTTGTTCGGTTGGCTAAACATCGAATGTGCTTAGTCTGGCGTTCATCCCGATCGAGTAGGAACGGGCTTCGCTCTGTGGGAGAAGAGTAGTCCGCTGTGTGTGAGGTGTCGATCGACATCACTCGTAATTCTCACTCGGGCGTTCGCGTTCGCAAAAATTGTTTGCCATACAAACAACACCAAGTTATTGTTTGTCATACAAACAAGTAGGAGTGCGTCCATGGCCACCGAAGCAGTACCGGCAGCGCGAGCAACACGGCAATCCGGGAAGCAGACCCGTCAGGCTCTGTTCGACGCGGCCACGGAACTGTTTCTCGAGCATGGTGAGTGCGTATCCATCGCCCAGATTTGCGCGGCCGCCGGCGCTCATCCCAATCAGGTGACGTACTACTACGGATCCAAAGAGAAGCTTTTTGTCGAGGTCGCCTGCGCTGCTGTTCTCCGGGCAGGTAAACGCGCAGAGGTTGATGCCGCGGACGCCGCTACCGTCGGTGACTACACCGAGAAACTTGTCGGATCGCTGCTCGGTGCGGGAGCTCCGAGTGTCGAGATCTTTGTCGAAGCGATGATGATGACGGGCCGACGCGGCGAGCTACGCGATCTCATCTCCGAGACGCTCCGCACCTTGCACTCCTCAGGCGAAACTGCCCTCCTCCGAACTTTGGTCCGCACCGGTTGGCAGCTGCGCGCGGGCATCGACGTCGAATCGAAAGCCTTCTGGTCCGCGATCTTCGGCCTCGTCATTCAGAAGACCGCAACCGGCGAGAGCTTCGGCTACTCGCTCGAGGAAGCGGTAGCCGTCATTTTCGCCACCCTTCAGATACCCGACGCAGTACTGAACAGCTCGATGGATTGAAACTCTCTCTCCATCAGGACTTTTAAGGATTTGCCGATGAACATCGTTCGCGTATTCGACAGCAATGTCACCAAGACGCCCGACAAGCCGTTCCTGATCGCAGGCGGCCACGAACACTCGTATCAGCAGGTTCAGGACGGAAGCCGGCGTGCTGCCGCGTATCTGGAAGATCTGGGTGTGGGCCGTGGCGATCGTGTAGCTCTGATGTGCTTCAACACACCAGGTTTTGTCTACGCGATGCTGGGAGCCTGGCGTCTGGGCGCCGTCGTCGTTCCCATCAATCACAAGATGCAGACGCCCGAAGTCGCCTACGTACTTGGACACGCCAAGGTGTCGGTGTGTGTCTTCGACGGTGAACTGGCACCCGTCGTCAGTCGCCTCGAAACCACCGCAAAGTTGGTCAGTACAGACTCTGCCGCAGACGGTTTCGACTTCTTCGATGACGCCATCAGTAGCGTGGACGGTGTGGACGGCGTCGAGATCGACGAAAACGATCCGGCCGAAATCCTGTACACCTCGGGTACAACCGGCGCTCCGAAGGGCTGCGTCCACAGCCACCGCAACGTGGTCGGGGTGGCGATCACTGCCGGCCTTGCCGTCTCGACGACGCGGGATGAGCGGCTGCTCATGGCTGTTCCGATCTGGCACGCGTCACCGCTCAACAACTGGTTCATGTCCACGCTCTACATGGGCGGAACGGTTGTGCTGGTTCGTGAGTACCATCCGGTGACATTCCTGGAAACTGTTCAGGAACAACGTATTACGCTTTGCTTTGGTCCTCCGGTCATCTATACGACAGCCCTCAACATGGTGCCGAACTTCGCCGACTACAACCTCGGTAGCGTCCGTGCGTGGTTGTACGGCGGTGGCCCCATCGGTGCCGATGTTGCCCGCCGACTCGTGGAGTCCTACGGCACCACCGAGTTCCGCCAGGTTTACGGCATGACCGAGACCGGTCCTGTCGGCACGGTGCTGTACCCAGAAGAGCAGTTGACCAAGGCCGGGTCTATCGGCAAGTTCGCGCTTGCCGGTGTGGATCTGCGGGTCGTTGGTGACAATGGCATCGACGTGGAGCCCGAGCAGATCGGTGAGATCTGGTTGCGTGCCGACACCGTCATGCAGGGTTATCTCGATGATCCCGAAGCCACTGCGGCCGCGTTTGCCGACGGAGATTGGTACCGCACAGGCGATCTCGCGCGCACCGACGAAGACGGTTATCTCTTCATCGTCGATCGCGCGAAGGACATGATCATCACCGGCGGCGAGAATGTCTACTCCAAGGAAGTGGAGGACGTGATCTCCGGGCACCCCGATGTTGTCGACGTGGCCGTTGTCGGCAAGCCCAACGAGGAGTGGGGCGAAACCGTCGTTGCGCATGTCGTGTGGCGTGAACCTGGCGTCATCGATGCCGACGACATCAAGACCTACCTCTCGGACAAGCTGGCGCGCTACAAGATTCCGCGTGAGGTGGAATTTGTGACCGTGCTCCCGCGTACACCCACCGGCAAGATCCAGAAGCACCTCATCCGCAGCGCGAGCTGAAAGGTTTGTCATGACTGAACTTTCCGAAAACACCGTCACGCATCCGGCCCCGCATCGCACACATGCGGTGCTCAATCAGTCGGTGCCGCGTACCGACGTCAACGAGTTCCTTCTCGACACCGTGCTTGCGGAAGGCGTCGTACGCCATGATGCAAACTGGGCAACAGAGGAACTGACCGGAATCGGTGAACTTGTCGGCAGTGCTGGCTTCCAGCACGATGCCGAGTTGGCAAACACCGTCATCCCCGAACTGCACACCTTCGACCGGTGGGGTAACCGCATCGACGAGGTGGAATATCACCCGTCGTACCACCGCATCATCTCGGCCGCGGTCGCTCACGGAGCGCATACCTCGGCGTGGGAAAACCCCAAGCCCGGTGCCAATGTTGCTCGCGCAGCGGCATTTATGCTGTTCTCCCAGGTCGAACCCGGTCATGCGTGCCCCATCTCCATGACACATGCCGTAATCCCCTCGCTCGAGCTGCAGCCTGATGTCGCCGCCATCTGGACGCCGCGCGCACTCTCACGCAGCTACACGCCCGAGTTGGACGCCCCCGGAAAGGCATCCGCCATCTTCGGTATGTCCATGACGGAGAAGCAGGGCGGCTCCGACGTACGCGCCAACACCACCATCGCGAAGCCCGCGGGCCGCGGCGGTCCGGGTGCCGATTATCTGCTCACCGGCCACAAGTGGTTCTGCTCGGCACCGATGTCCGACGCCTTCCTCGTGCTGGCTCAGGCTGAAGGTGCTGCAGGCGAAGGTCTTTCGTGCTTCCTGCTCCCGCGCATCCTGCCCGACGGCACGCGCAACGTCTTCCGCATCCAGCGTCTGAAGAACAAGCTGGGAAACAAGTCCAACGCGTCATCCGAGATCGAGCTCGACGGCACCGTCGGCACCATGATCGGTGAGCCAGGCCGTGGTGTGCGGACCATCATCGAGATGGTGTCGCAGACGCGTCTCGACTGCATTCTCGGCAGTACCGCCGGAATGCGGCAGTCGGTCGCTGAGGCAGTGTGGCACGCACGTCACCGCAGCGCTTTTGGTGCCGTCCTGGCGGATCAGCCTGCCATGACGTCGGTGCTCGCGGACCTGGCGCTTGAATCCGAGGCCGCGACCATCACCGCACTCCGGTTGGCACGGGCACAGGACAACGACGCCGACGAGCAGGAAAAGGCGTTCCGTCGTCTCGCGACAGCCGTCGCGAAGTACTGGATCTGCAAGCGCGGCCCGCATCACTCGTACGAGGCTCTCGAATGCCTGGGTGGCAACGGGTACACCGAGGACTTCCCGCTGGCTCGTCGCTACCGCGAACAGCCCGTCATGGCCGTTTGGGAGGGTTCAGGCAACGTCATCGCGCTCGACGTATTGCGCGCGATGACTCGTGAACCCGATTCCGTCGCCGCCTTCGATCACGAGGTCAACCTCGCCCGTGGCAACAACCCGGTTCTCGATCAGCACCTCGACCGGGTACGACGCCAGCTCGGTGAGCTCGCCACGATGGCACCCGCTGACGCGCAGCTGAGGGCTCGGACTGTCGTCGAAGCCATGGCGCTCGCGTTGCAGGCGTCGCTGATGGTGCGTTACGCGCCGGCCGCGTCGTCGGAGGCGTTCATTGCCGCTCGACTGGGCGAGGATCGTGGTCACGAGTACGGAACCCTGCCGGTGGGAACAGATTTCGCAGGGATTCTCGCTAGGGCGTAACCGCCCCGTGCGCCTTTCTGGTAGTTCCCGCTACCAAAAAGGCGCACAGGCCTTCAGGCCAAACCACTCAACGCAGGAGCGGTGTTCTCATCGCGCCACCCGATTGCCTCGACGAGGGTTGTCAGGTCGTAATCCGGTCCGCTCGAACTGACTGTGAAGAGAGTGACGCCGTCGGCCACCAGGTCGGCGGCGTTCTCCAATCCGGGCCACGGGGCGGAATGCTCCACATCCAGGGGATTGCGTCCGACAGCGGCGCAGTGATCGGCCAGGATGTCGGACTTGCGCAGGTGCGTCTCGCGGTCGCCGAAGCTGTGCCACACATCGGCATACTCGGCGACCAGTCGCAGGGTCTTCTTCTCTCCGCCACCGCCGATCAGAACCGGGATATTGCGCGACGGCGGCGGGTTGCCACCGGCCAGTCGCCGTGTGATGCGAGGCAGGTACTCGCCGAGCAGTTTCAGCCGTGAACCTGGGGTGCCGAAGTCGTAGCCGAACTGGTCGTAGTCCTTCTGGAACCAGCCGGCGCCGATGCCGAGGATGAGGCGTCCACCGCTCATGTGGTCGACGGTTCGCGCCATATCGGCCAGCAGATCGGGATTGCGGTAGCCACCCCCCGTGACCAGGGCGCCGATCTCCACACGTTCGGTCTGCTCGGCCCAGGCCCCGAGCATGGTCCAGCATTCGAAATGGGCTCCGTCGGGATCGCCGGTCAACGGGTAGAAGTGGTCCCAGTTGAAGACGATGTCGACCCCCGCGTCTTCTGATCGCAGAACCGCGTCGCGGATCAGCCCGTAGTCGGGTGCGTGCTGGGGTTGGAGTTGAACACCGATGCGTACCGGACGAGTCATGCCGCGCTCCTGCCGAGAGGAAATGGTTACTCCCTTCATCATGGCCGGGAAGACCCGGTTGCCGCTACGTGTGGGCAGCACCAACCGACTCGTGGACCCCCAGTTCTTCGAGTAGGCGAGTGCGCAGAGCTGTATACCCCGGTTGCGCTGGATTGCGCGGCTGCGCGAACGAGACGTTTTCGAGGATGCTCAAACGACCGTCGCGCAACACCGCAATACGATCCGCGAGCAGGATTGCCTCGTCGATGTCGTGAGTCACCAGCAGCACTGCCGGACGATGTTTGCGGCACAGTTCCGCCACCAAGGCCTGCATGCGGAGTCGGGTGAGCGCGTCGAGTGCCGCAAACGGCTCGTCCAGCAACAACAATTGTGGGTTGCGTACCAACGCCCGGGCCAATGCGACGCGCTGCGCTTCGCCCCCGGACAAGGTTGTGGGCCAAGCCCGTTCGCGCCCGGCTAGTGACACCTCGGCCAACGCAGCGGTTGCGGCTTCGCGATTCTTCCGGGTAGCACGCTGACCCAGTATGACGTTGTCCTGGACGCGCTTCGACGCTATGAGGCGAGGCTCTTGGAAGACGACCGTCCGCGCATCTGGTGCCTGTACCTCTCCGGCGTCGTATCCCTCGAGGCCGGCAAGAATTCGCAGGAAGGTTGTCTTGCCACTGCCGCTGGCTCCGAGGAGTGCAACGAACTCCCCCGGTTGCACGTCGAGCGAGAAACCGTCCAGGATTGTGCGGTCACCAAAAGTCTTGACGATGCCACTGGCGCGTACACCGGTGTCTCGACTGCTCATGCGGACTTCCCCCATTGCTTGTACGGCATCAGGATTCGCTCGATAGCTCGAACGAGAAGGTCGACCGACAACCCCCAGATTGCGTAGATGATCACGACAACCACCAGGATGTCGGTCTGGAAATACTGCTGAGCTGAGGTCATCAGGAAACCCAGGCCCTTGGGGGCATTGCTCAACTCGGCGACGATGAGCGCGAGAAGCGACACCGACAGCGAGACCCGCAGTCCGACAAGCACCGACGGAATCATCTCCGGCAGAATTACCTGACGGATCAACCCGATGCCACGGAGCCCGAACACTCGTCCGGCTTCGATGACCTTGCGATCCACGTTTCGCACGCCGCTGTGAGTGTTGATGTACAGCGGAAACAGTGCTGCTGCTGCGATGATGATGATCTTGGGGCGTTCGTCGATGCCGAACCACAGGATCAGCAACGGAGTGATTGCGAGAAACGGGATGGTGCGGAGCATTTGCAGCGTCGGGTCGAGGAGTTTGTCGGCCAGAGCAAACAGGCCGGAGATGATACCGAGCGATAGTCCCAGTGCCCCGCCGATGGCAAATCCGATGGCAACACGGACAAGCGATACCGAAAGGTTCTCCCACAGAACCCCTGTCGTCAGCAGTTCGACAAATGCGGACCACACCGACCACGGCGACGGGAAGGTCTTCTCGTCGATCTTGCCGGTCGCCGATCCCACTGCCCATAAGGCGAGCAGTGCAACCGGGACGCTTGCGCGCAGCGCGACATCGGTCAATCGTGAGCGTCGTCGCCGACGGGTAGGTGCCGGCGCGAGATGCTCAGGTGCTCTCACCGTGGGCAGTGCCGGTGCTTCCACACTCATGACACTGCCCAGGTCGTGACGTCGAAGGCGTTGGGGGCCTTACCGGACTTGACCAGGAAGTCGAGCGTCGAACGCACCGTGTTCAATCCGTCCGGATCAACTGGTTCGCTCTGGAAATTCCACAGTGTTGCTTCCTTGACCACATCTACCGGTGAGCCGGTGGCATCAAAAACGAACTGAGCATAGCCGTCGTGGTTCGCATCGATTGCTTTGTCTCCGGCCTGAATGACCTCCCAGACCGCCTTTGCCAGTTCGGGATTCGCCGCAAAAGTCTCACGCGAAGTCAGGGCGACGCTGGTGGCCAGCAGATCGGGGTCGTCGACGCTCGCCTTGGACAGAATGGGGAAGTTGATCTGCTTGCGCCAGATGCCGGCCGTCGTCGCGGGAAGTGGAACGGCGTCGATATCGCCGCGCTGCAGGGCCGGAAGCGCGTCGGCGAAGAGCAGATTCACCAACTCCACCTGATCCGCGACACCGGCACGTTCGAGTACGGCGCGTCCGTACTTGTCGAAGTTGGAGCCGAATTGGAGTCCCACCTTCTTTCCGGCAAGATCTTCGATTTTCGATACTCCACCTTCTCGGCCGAGGAACCAGATATCGGACGCGGGCTTGTCGATCACCAAGGCGGGCACGTCGATTCCGCTGGCCTTGGCCTGAACGGCCGGTGTATCACCGATCAGGCCGACCTGTACGTCGCCCGTCTGCAATGCCTGCACCACCGGCGGACCGTTGTTGAAGCCGACGAAGGCTTTGTACTCGAATCCGTACTTCTCGAGAATCGGTTGTGCCAGACCCTCGTGGACGGCGTAACCGAACGAGGTTGTGTCCGTGGGGGATTTACCGGCCGCACCGTTCCACGGAGCGCCCACTGTCAACGGAACCAGTGACGCCGACGTACCCTCGGTGGCTTCCGAGGTCGACGAGCACGCGGTCACCGTTGCGAGAAGTGCGATTCCCAGCAGTGCGGCAAGGCTTTTGGTGCGAGTGCGGATGGTCATGGTGTTCTCCTGGCATTCTGGGCAAGCTGGTGATAGTCGGCTGTGGATTGTGTCGGGCGGGCGGACGATTTGCGCCACCCGACGCGTTCGCGGTACATCCCGAGCAGGTTCTGCCCGAGGAGGTGCTCTTCGTCGAGGAACTCGGAGCCCTGCGGTTCCGGTGTGCGTGAGGGCGAGACGAACATGGCGTCGGCCGGGCAGTACGCCTCACACTGGAAACACGTCTGGCAGTCCGAATGTCTGGCGATCACGGGAGGGGCGTCCGGGACGGCTTCGAAGACGTTCATCGGACAGATCCGGACGCAGATGTCGCACGTGGTGCAGCGGTCGGCGTTGATGATCTCGATCATGACGCACTCCCCTGCGTGGCCAATGTGATACCAACACGGGGTAATTCGGTATCCGGCTCCACCCAGATATCGTCAAGCCCGCCACTGAGTAGTCGGTGAGCTTGGCTCGAATCCGTGTCAGGGAAATCGGTGCGGGTATGCATGCCACGGGTTTCCGTGCGCGCCATGGCCGTACGTACCGCCCACCGGCCCATCGCCAGCATTCCGGCGCTCTCGCGTTGCGCGATTGCCTCCATGCCGGAGTATTCGACGATCGGGGCGGAAGATGCGCTCTCCCACAGTCGATCGAGGCGAGCAGCCGAGTCGGCAAGTCCGTCGTTGCTGCGGAAAACTGCCTTGTCGATCGGCAGCATTTCGGACTGGATCGAGTCAACAGCGTCGTCGACGCTGTTGACACCTCGACCACGAACACCGAGGGTTCCGGACGGTTCGACATCGAATCGGGTTGGTAATCCACGATGTGCGGAGAATCCGGCCGCAGCGCGTCCAGCCCACGTCCCGGTCGCAATGGCCCACGACAGGTTGGGGCCACCCGCTCCGGTGGCAGCGCCGACTATGCGGTCGCGCGCCGCGATATCGCCTGCCGCGTAGAGGCCGGACACTCCCGTCGACGCCTCGTAGTCGAGAATGTGTATTCCGCCCGTACCCCGGACAGTTCCTTCTTGGACCCAATCCATCGGGAACCGTTCGTTGAAGGGATCGATCCCGAGTTTGTCCGTCACCATGAAGAAGTTGGGCATCGCAGCGCGCAGCGCCGGCCACATTTCTTTGTCGAACTGAGTGAACTGTGCGGTGATCGTGCCGCGCAGAGAAGCACCGAGAAGCTCTGCGCGGCTTTGGTGAAGGTCGTGATACCGGATCGGTTCACCGCGGTGATCCCAGTACGACGCGGAGACGAAGAATCCGTTCTTGTCCATGCTTGTTCCGAAGGGCACCATTCCGTAGAAGTTCGAGAACTCCATGCTGGAGAGATGGGCGCCGACTTCGACGGCCATCAAGTGCCCCTCGCCGGTGTTCACGTCACCGCCGAGTGAGTGGCTCTTCCACGTGGTGCCGCCAGTCGCGAGGATCACGGCGCCGGCGTCGACGCGCCAGGGCCGTTTGACCTGACGCTGGTAACCCGTTGCCCCGGAGACAGTTCCGTTGGAATCCACGAGAAGTTCCAGTGCCGGGCTGTGGTCCAGTACATGGACTCCGGATTTCTTGACCTTCCCACGCAGGAAGCGGAGGTAGTCCGGGGCCGCGCCGGAAAATGATCGCTCGCCGGGACGCGCGCCGAACAGTGAGCCGGGACTGCGCGGCTTGGCGCTGGGCTTGTATCCCCATTCAGGGATGAGAGCTGTTCGCTCCCAAGCCTCGTCGAGAACCGCTTCGGTCCATACTCGATCGGTGATGAAACCACCGGAGCGTTCGCGCCGCGAGATTTCTTCGTCGCGACGCTCCGGAACCGGGGGCACGAGCCAATGGCCGACTCCCGCCGTCGCGGCTACACCGCTTGCGCCGACATAGCCTTTGTCTACCAACGTGACACTGGCGCCGGATTCCGCTGCGGCAACTGCCGCCCAGGTTGCCGCCGGTCCGCCGCCGACAATCAGCACGTCGGTCGACACATGCAGACTCTCGGAATCGTCCGTGACTATCTGTCCGTGAAAGCGAGGGAGTGAGCGCGCCATGACAGCGCACCTCCATTCTGGAATGCGTGAGAAGAGAGGGGGCTACGAGTTTTTCGCTCTAGCTACACGAAGACGAGAGAGAGGCCTCGAGGCGCGCGAGGCGGTCGGTGATCTTGGCGAGTTCCGTGAGGATCGCAGCTTGGCCGGCCGGTGCATATCGGTTTGTGTGGCCGACACCAACTTCGATCAAGCCGAGGGCTTGGTGAGTGGTCACCTGGAAGAATCCGAGGTGGTCCAGGACGTCGGCGGCATATCCTGTGGAAGCGTTTGCCAAGGCCCACACCAAATTTGCGCCGTTTACGACGGAGTTTCCGGCCAAGTGCGCATCGGCCACTGCTGCTTCGAGAATCACGCGGGCCGCGGGGCCGTACGTGACGTCGCTGTCGTCGACGGGTGCCTTGTCGGGTACCACCAGATCGAGAGTTTTCTGTATGGATGCGCGGGTCAGCCCGAGGTGGTCGAGACCGCGCAGTATGAGGTTCTCTTCCTCGTCGAGGAGAGCTTGCAGCAAGTGTTCGGAATCAACTGTCAACGAACCTTTTCTGGCCGCAGCGGCCGGAGCCAGGGATATCACCGATGCCAGGTGAGGGCTGAACGGCAGATCGGTCTCGATGTGCTCGGTGATGCGCACCGAAGAATCGGGTGCTTCGCGATCGAGTGCGCCGCGAAGCGCCATTTGGCAGATCGCCGAGATCGGGAGTTGTCGGGCACGTACCGCTGCCGCGAGGTCGTCCGGAACATAGACGTTGATCTTTGGCATCTGCCCCGGCCTCTCTCGCAACTCGACACCCTGACCTGCACTGATGTGCATAACCCCATATAACCCCCACTGCGTGGCGACGACAATGGCAGTTGCCGTCGATAAGGCGGAAAAGTGCTGCTCACGGGTTTAGTTCAGGCTGGTCCGAATCGTCGGGTTCAGGTCCGGGTCTGCCTACAGCAGACAATCTGGATTCCAGCGCCGCGGCGGCGGTAGGAATGGATTCATGACTACTCCAACCCTCACCGACACCGGATATCGTGACCTGCTGACAGACAGGCTCTTTCGTCAACGAACAATCTTGCTGACCGGCGAGGTGAACGACGACATGGCCGAGCGCGTGTGCTCGGAGTTGGTGCTCCTCGCCACTACCGACCCCAAGCGCGACATCGTGCTCTACATCAATTCACCCGGCGGATCGGTGTTTGCCGGTCTCGCCATCTACGACACCATGAAGCTCATCCCCAATGACGTCGTGACGGTAGCGATGGGATTTGCCGCCAGTATGGGTCAGGTGCTTCTCTGCTCCGGTACACATGGCAAGCGAATCAGCCTGGCGCACAGTCGCATCATGATGCACCAGCCGTCAGCGGGTATCGGTGGCACAGCGGTGGATATCGCGATCCAGGCCGAGAGCCTCGAGTTGATGAAGCGTCAGTCGCAGGAAATTCTGGCCGCCGAAACGGGCCGGACCGTCGAAGAGATCGAGATAGACAGCGACCGAGATCGTTGGTTTACCGCCGAGCAGGCACGCGAATACGGAATCGTCGACCGCGTCGTGACGACGTTCGCCGAGATCGCACCGCAGGCTACCTTCCCCAAGATCGGATTGTGAACATCATGTCCCAGTACACGATTCCCAGCGTCATCGAGCGAACACCAACGGGTGAGCGATCTTTCGATATCTTCAGTAGGCTGCTCAACGAGCGCATCGTCTTTCTCGGCACCGAGATCGACGACGGCGTCGCCAACGTCGTGATGGCTCAGATGCTGCACCTGCAGGCCGACAACCCGGATCGCGAAATCGGTTTGTACATCAACTCTCCCGGCGGTTCCACCACTGCGATGCTCGCGATCTACGACACGATGCAGTTCTTGAAACCCACGATTTCGACGTACTGCATGGGGCAGGCGGCGTCGGCTGCTGCGGTGCTGCTCGCCGCCGGTACTCCGGGCCATCGGCATGTTCTCGCCCATTCCCGGGTGCTGCTGCACCAACCGTCGACGCAAGGTAGCGGCACCATCTCGGACCTGGCGCTTCAAGCGGCTGAGATCCTGAGAATCCGCGAGCAGACGGAGACGATCTTGAGTAAGCACACCGGTCAGAGTGTCGAGCGACTTCGAAAGGACACCGATCGGGACCGGATATTCACCGCCCACGACGCGATTTCCTATGGCCTGGCTGACAGCTTGATCGAAGGGAACTGACTCAGGCCGCCATCAGGACGGGGCCGGAGATCGGTGCCGGAGAGTGCACGAAGGTGAGGGAATTGAGTGCAATTATCTTGTTGCCCGATCGGAACAGCAAGTGCTCCAGCGGCATCCCCAAGGCTTCACAGATCGCGCGCAGGATTTCCGACGACGGTTCCTTCTTGCCTCGCTCGATCTCGGACAGGTATTGCTTCGACATTCCGACCTGGGCGGCTACGTCGCCGAGTGTCCGGTCCTGATCGCGTCGGACCTCACGCAACACTCGTCCGTACGCTTCGCGGATCAGTGGGGGCTTACGCGCAGGTGCATCCGGGTTGGGCGGTTCCGACCCACCCTTGACCAGGACTAATCTGCGCTGCGCATCCATACGCCGAGTATTCCAGCCGACCAGTGCGGCCACTACCGGGTTCGCCGAGGGCAGAGAGGGCTCAGTCGGTTCGAACACCACCGGCAAGGAACATCGCACGCAGGACGAAGGCAGCCTCGGGCCCGATGATTTCGTCGACCAGCGTGAGGTATCGGTCGACGAACTCGGGCCCGTGGGAAGCCTCGTCGGAGTCGGGGTTGCCGAGGTGGTGTGCGAGTTCGTGCAGGACGACAAGTTCACGCAACGCCCAGCGCCCGTCTCGATCATCGGGGACGGCGATGGTGTCATTCGAGTAGTGAGCGGCAGTGTTTCCGGCGCGGGCGCGCACCATTACCGAAACACTTGCGCGGGGCCAGGTTTCCCCCACCCAGTTCAGTGCAAGAACCTGTTTGCAATACGTTTGTACCGACTCCACGGATCCGAATTTGCGCTCGACCGGCAGTGTGATGGTGGATCCCAGAACTTCGACGCTACGTGTCCCCCGCTGGTCCGCGCGGTCGAACATGGTGCGCACCAAGGTTTCTGCCTCGTAGACGGCGGACTGCTGCTTATCTCTCACCGCTCACCTACCCCCGTCGCTTCGCTCGCCCCGTCCGATCTGCCCCTTGACGCCACCGATCTCCGGGAGGTTTCCCAGCCGTGCTGATCTGGCCGCTTTGTCCCCTGCCTGACGTGCATGCGACGAATGCCCGGCACTTGCCCGGCCGCCGCCCTGCCATGTACCGCGTGCCTTGGAATTTGACGAATAGTAGTCCTTGAGTTCGATTTCCTTGTTACGCAACACCAGTGCGGTTTCCGAGGATGACGCAGTCGACACTGTTTCCGTCTCCTTCTTCGTTTCCGCCAACCGGGCACCGATGCGCGCCGCATAGGCCATCTGGAAGTTGAGCCGTGCGGTCACTCCGGCAACAGGCTTGCGGACCTGAGTGCTGACGCGTCGTCGTCCGCGAGTTTCGACGACCGTCCGCACGGACGTTTCACCGCGGTACGCACCGGAGCGCACATACGCGTCGGAATCTCGCACCATCTGGAACAGAAGGCTCGAGTACAGGGCCTCACACACGTCGATGTCGCCGGCAAATCCGTACGCGAAGATGACGGCAGACGTCTGCGCGATGTCGCACTGCACGTCGTTGGCGGCCGCGATGGCGATGAACAGCTGAGCGTAGGTGCGCAAGCCACGCTTGCCGGGCTCACCGATCGTGATGAGCCGTTGGGTGGGCGTCGCCCGTTTTTCGGACGACGCCGTGTGTGCACGGGCCACCGCCAGGTCGATGGCCGAGTTGGTGGCCAACCGCTGTGCGGCCGCCATGAAGGCTTCACCTTCGTGGGGATTATCGGTGGATTCTGCCTGACGAAGCAGAGCACCGATGCGGGTCAACATCTTCTCCGAACTCACCGCAGAAGGGTACTCCCGGATACCGACAGCGGCGCTTATGCTGCTGGGGCACACACTCACCCTCAACTTGGATCGTCCGGCACGTTCCTGCCGGTAGAAGGGATCAACCCGTCATGGCTTCAGTGACATTCGAGGGAACTACCTGTCTGTTTCCCGGATCGAATTCCCCCGCAGTCGACAAGCTCGACCTCCAGATCGAGGACGGCGAGTTCCTTGTTCTCGTCGGACCGTCCGGTTGTGGAAAGTCGACGACGCTCCGCATGTTGGCGGGTCTCGAGGAGGTCCACAGTGGCCGCATTCTCATCGGTGACCGCGACGTCACGGGTCAGGAACCCAAGGAACGCGACATCGCGATGGTGTTCCAGAACTACGCCCTGTACCCGCACATGACGGTCGCCGAGAACATGGGATTTGCGCTCAAGTTGGCGGGTACCAACAAGACGGAAACCCGGGCTCGCGTCGAGGAAGTTGCCAAGATGCTCGACCTGGAGCCGTACCTGGATCGCAAGCCGAAAGCGCTGTCCGGTGGTCAGCGTCAGCGAGTTGCGATGGGCCGCGCCATCGTCCGCCAACCGCAGGTGTTTCTGATGGACGAGCCGCTCTCCAACCTCGACGCAAAACTGCGGGTGCAGACGCGTACGCAGATCGCGCAATTGCAGCGACGCCTCGCGACCACGATGGTCTATGTGACGCACGATCAGGTGGAGGCCATGACCATGGGTGACCGCGTCGCCGTCCTCGACAAGGGAATCCTGCAGCAGTGTGCGTCGCCGCGGGAGCTCTACAACCGGCCGAAGAACGTGTTTGTTGCCGGCTTCATGGGTTCGCCCGCGATGAATCTCTTCACCCTTCCCCTCACCGATCGCGGTGTGGCGTTCGGTGACGTGGTTGTTCCTGTTTCCCGTGAAACATTGAACGGAACACCCGAGACCGAAGTTGTGCTCGGAATTCGTCCGGAACACCTCGAAATTGCCGCTGCGGGAATTCCGATGGACGTCGACGTCGTCGAAGAACTCGGGTCCGACGCCTACGTCTACGGCCGCACGACTATCGGCGGCAGCCCACAGCAGATCGTGGCACGAGGTGACTGGCGTAATCCGCCGCAGAAGGGTGATCGCGTGAATCTTCGAGTCGACCCGGGCAAGGTGCACATTTTTGCATCCAGCGACGGCCGTCGCCTCGGCTGATTCGACGTTCTAATCCGACACATGAACGATTCAGGTTCGCCGTAATACCAACAAGTAGGGGTGTCTCGTGCCACAGTAGGGGCCGATGCCGGGAGCCGGCACTCATGGCGCATGCCGTGACGTCGGCTACCGGGATGTCTTTTGTCGTATACAAGCGGGGAGCGAATCCATGGTTCTGAACTCGAAGGCGATGCGTCGGGCTGCAATTGCAGCGTCGGCAGTGTCGATGCTGGTACTGGCCGGTTGTTCGTCCGATTCGGACAACGGCGGCGACACCACCACCACAGCCGCATCCGGGGGATCGTCCTCCAGCGAAGGCCGCGGCCCCATCACGATCGTCGAGGGCCAGGATGCCCTGAATGAGGCGCTCGAAAACATCATCTCCGACTGGAATGCCGAGCATCCGGACGAGAAGGTCACCCTGAAGCCACTGGCGAAGGAAGCCAACGCGCAGGTCGACGACATCACCCAGCGCATGCAGGCCAAGAGCGACGAGTACGACCTCATCGGCGTCGACGTCGTCAACACCGCGCAGTTTGCTGCCAACGGCTGGCTGGCTCCGCTCGAGGGTGACCTGAAGATCGACACGTCGGGCCTCCTCGAGTCCACGGTCGCGTCGGGCACGTACAACGGCAAGCTCTACGCAGCGCCCAAGAACACCAACGCCGCGTTCCTGTACTACCGCAAGGACCTCGTCGAGAAGGCTCCCACCACGTGGGCCGAGCTCAAGGAAAACTGCCCGAAGGCTGTCGAAGCCGGCATCTCCTGCTACGTCGGTCAGTTCAAGAACTACGAAGGTCTGACGGTCAACACCACCGAGATCACCAATGCCTACGACGGACCGTGGGTCGCAGCTGACGGCATCACCCCGGCGATCGACGACAAGACGAAGGAAGGCGTGCAGTTCATCGTCGATTCCTTCGCCGACAACACGATCCCGCAGGAAGCACTGACGTACTCCGAGGGTGAGTCGCAGAGCGCCTTCGGTGAAGGCAAGGCCCTGTTCATGCGTAGCTGGTCCGGCTTCTCGGTCGACGGTGAAGAGACGTCGGTCGCCGGCAAGTACGGCTACACCGTCCTTCCGGGTGTCGACGGACCGGGCGCGTCGACGGTCGGCGGCTACAACGTCGGCATCAGCGCCTTCTCGGACGCTCCGGCCACGGCACGCGACTTCCTCGAGTTCATGCAGACCAAGAAGTCGCAGACGTACTTCACCGCGGTCGGCGGCGCGCCCGTCCTCTCGGCTGTCTACGACGACCCGGCAGTACTTGCAGAGTTCCCGTACTTCGCGACACTGAAGGAAGCGCTTGCCACCGCGCAGCCGCGTCCCGTCACGCCGTACTACACGCAGGTGTCGAAGTCGATTTCCGACAACACCTACGCTGCTATTCGCGGCGAGAAGACCGTCGAGCAGGCTTTGGCGGACACCAAGGCCGGCATCGAAACCGCCGGTAACTGATCTACCAGGAGCAATAAGCAATGGCAGAACCGCAGGATCCTTCCGCGGCTGTGCCTGCCAACCCCACGGTCGGGGCCGGGTCAACCGGTCCCGACCGTTCGGGCGTTGGTGGGAGACACCGAGCGCCGGAACCTCTCGAAGAGCCGTCGGTATCCGAGGGCACAGGGATGTCCCTGACCAAGGTTCTGCCTGACTCTGCAGATACACCTCCGCCCCCTCCGGATATGCCGGCGCCGCCGTCGGCCGACAAGCCGAAAAAGCGTCGACGCGTCCCGCCGTGGGCGTTTGTCGCACCGTCGTTGATCGTGCTCGCAGTCATCATCGTGTACCCGCTCGGGCGCGCGATCTGGATGTCGATGCACAGCGACGGCAAGAAACTCGATCCAGAGACCGGCATGTTCGTCACCGGTCAGTTCACGTGGTTCGACAACTACAAGAACTGGATCACCCAGTCCTGCAACACTGCGAACGGCGCGATTCCGTGTCCTCCCGGCACGCTCGGCTCGCAGTTCTGGCAGTCGATCGGCAATACCTTCGGTTTCACGATCGTGACGGTTCTGCTCGAGACGCTGATCGGCCTCTCGATGGCGTTGATCATGGCCAAGACTTTCCGTGGACGCGGTCTGCTGCGCGCCTCGGTCCTGATTCCGTGGGCCATCCCCACCGCTGTCACCGCGAAGTTGTGGTTCTTCATCTTTGCCAACGACGGCATCGCCAACAAGATTCTCGGCACCAACATCCTGTGGACGGCCGATCCGTGGCCGGCTCGATTCGCGATCGTCGTCGCCGACGTCTGGAAAACAGCGCCGTTCATGGCTCTGCTCATCCTCGCCGGTCTGCAGATGATTCCCGCAGACGTCTACGAAGCAGCCAAGGTCGACGGCGCAACGGCGTGGCAGCGCTTCCGCATGATCACGTTGCCGTTGGTCAAGCCCGCGCTCATGGTGGCCGTGCTCTTCCGCACGATGGACGCCCTGCGCATGTACGACCTACCCGCAATCATGATGGGATCCAATCCCGCCACGTCCACCATCTCGGTCCTGGTGGTCGATCAGATGCGCGTCGGCGCCAATTCGGCATCGGCACTGTCCACCATCACGTTCCTCATCATCTTCGCTGTGGCCTTCATCCTGGTCCGATTCCTCGGAGCCAACGCGGTCAGCACGCAGGAAAAGCAGCGGAAAGGGGAGCCGGTATGAACAAGGCACTACGCGGCAAGATCGGCACCTACATCGGCGTCGTCCTGATCATCGTGTGGGGACTGGCTCCTTGCTACTGGATGATCGTGACGGCTCTGCGTGACCCGTCTGAGACCTTCTCGACCTCACTGTGGCCCGAGAACCTCACATTCTCCAACTTCACGGCAGCGCTCGATCCAGACGCCAAGGTGAACTTCACCCGGGCTCTGATGAACAGCCTCATCATCGCCGGCGCTACCACTCTTGTCGCTCTGGTCGTCGGTGTCTTCACGGCGTACGCACTCTCGCGGTTCGACTTCCGTGGCAAATACTTCGTCACCGGAATCATCCTCGGCGCGTCCATGTTTCCCGTCGTCGCACTCGTGACGCCGTTGTTCCAGATGTTCACTGACCTCGGGTGGATCGGCAGCTACAAAGCGCTGATCATTCCCAACATCTCGTTTGTCCTACCGCTCACGGTGTACACGCTGACCTCCTTCTTCTCCGAACTCCCCTGGGAACTCGAAGAAGCCGCGCGCATCGACGGTGCCACCCGCGGCCAGGCTTTCCGGCTGATCATGCTGCCGCTCGCCGCGCCGGCACTGTTCACCACCGCGATCCTCGCGTTCATCGCAACGGTCAACGAGTACCTGCTGGCACTGCAGCTCTCGAGCGACAAAACAGCGCCCGTCACCGTGGCGATGGCCAAATTCTCCGGCACCGATCCCTTTGTCACGCCGTACACCTCCATCATGGCTGGTGGCACCCTCGTGATGATCCCCCTCGTGATCATGGTGCTGATCTTCCAGCGACGGATCATCGCAGGCCTGACCGCAGGCGGCGTCAAGTCGTGATGCGAGCTTCGCGCGCGTGGTGCATATGAGACGGGCTTCGCGCGCGTGGTGCATATGAGGCGGGCTTCGCGCGCCCAGCGAATGGAGCTCATCGCCGGCTTCATCTCGGTGTTTGCTCTCATGGCGTTGATCAGCGCTGTGGTCGCAATCGTCAAAGGTGACCCAGGGGTGACGCCGTCGCTGGTGCTGCTCGGTTGCGTCGTTGCGCTGGGCTTTGCGTACCGCGGATACCGGAAAGCGGTTCGCGCGGAGCGTCGGCAGTAGAGCTCCCGGTAGTGTGACGTTTCGGTATCGCAGTTGCCGGGAGTTATCTGATCGAGACAACACCCTGGTGCAATGATGCTGTGAGGTCATGTCCCCGACCGGGAGTGTGTAAGTGAGTCCATCGAACAGATCGAATGCGGCAGGTGGTGCTGCATCGACTTCGCGTCGCTCCGGCAACCCGGGGAAACCGGCCAAGAAGAAGCGCTCCAAGTGGCGGTTCGTCCGGCGGACGATCTACGTGCTCGTACTGCTCATGATCATCGTGCCCGCGTCGGTGTTTGCTGTTGCCTACAGCCGCACGGAGGTTCCTCGTCCCGCTGACATGCAGACCAAGCAGGTCTCCACCATCTACATGGCCGACGGCACCACCGTGCTCGGGAAGGTGGTTCCCCCGGAGGGCAACCGCACCGAAGTTGCGTTGTCGGCCATTCCGATTCATGTTCGCGACGCCGTCCTCTCCGCCGAGGACCGCAATTTCTACACCAACCCTGGCTTCTCGATTTCGGGATTCGCGCGCGCGGCCCGCGACAACATCATGGGCAAGGAAAGCGCCGGCGGTGGCTCCACCATCACCCAGCAATACGTGAAGAACGTGTTGGTCGGCGACAAGCGCAGTATCGACAGAAAGATGCGTGAGCTTGTCATCTCCGCCAAGATGGCGCGCGAGTGGTCCAAGGACGACATCCTCGCGGCGTACCTGAACACCATCTACTTCGGACGCGGTGCGTACGGCATCGCAGCGGCGTCGAATGCGTACTTCGACAAGCCGGTCAGCGACCTGACCGTCGGCGAAGGCGCTGTTCTCGCTTCCGTGATCCAGAGTCCCTCGTTCCTCGATCCGGAGACCAATCTGCCCGCGCTCGAAGCGCGATGGAACTACGTGCTCAACGGAATGGCCGACTTGGGGACACTCGCCAAGGCGGATCGTGAGGCGATGACGTTTCCCGTTGTCGCGGCGGCCAACCGCCCCACTGATCTGAATCAGGCTCCCGGCCCGGAAGGCCACATCAAGACGCAGGTCCTCAAGGAACTTGCCGAAGCCGGTATCAGTGACGAGACGCTGAACACGGCAGGCCTACAGATCACGACCACTATCGATCCTCAGGCGCAGGAAGCCGCGCTCAACGCGGTGAGCAAGAACCTCGACGGAGAACCGGAGGAACTGCGAACCGCGGCGGTATCCATCAACCCACGGACCGGTGGAGTTTCCGCCTACTACGGCGGCACGGACGGCGCTGGTTTCGACTACGCCCAGGCGCCGTTGCAGACGGGTTCGGCGTTCAAGGTCTTCGGACTGGTGGCCGCGTTGATGGAAGACATCCCGCTCTCGGCCCGCTTCGACAGTTCGCCGCTCACGATCAATGGTGTGACCATCGGAAACGTCGGCGGTGAATCCTGCGGAACCTGCACCATCGCGGAAGCGCTGAAGCGTTCGCTCAACACCAGCTTCTACCGCCTGATGCTGTCGATGGAGAACGGTCCGCAGAAGATCGCCGACGCGGCTCACCTGGCCGGTATCCCCGAGCGAATTCCTGGGCTCGACTACCCCACCCTGACCCAGGAGGGTGACCCGCCGGAGAACGGAATTGTGCTCGGGCAGTATCAGTCCCGCGTCATCGACATGGCGTCCGCTTATGCAACTCTTGCCAACTCCGGGGTCTACCAGCAGCCGCACTTCATCCAGAAGGTGGTGACGGCCGAAGGTGAAGTTCTACTCGATCGTCCGGTCTCCCCCGGTGAGCGTCGACTCGACGCTGCCGTCGCCGAAAACGTCACGCAGGCGATGCTGCCGATCGCGTCGTACTCCAATGGACACGCGCTGGCCGGTGGTCGCGCCGTTGCTTCGAAGACCGGAACCGCTCAGCTCGGTGACACCGGTCAGAACAAGGACGCCTGGATGGTCGGTTACACACCGTCCTTGTCCACGGCGGTGTGGATCGGCACTTCCGATGCCCAAGCCATCACCAACTACAACGGCGGCTTGATCTACGGTTCGGGGCTTCCGGCCGATATTTGGAAGAGCACCATGGACGGCGCTCTCAAGGGGTCCGACGTCGAGACCTTCCCGTGGCCGGATCCGATCGGTGGACAGGCCGGTGTTCCCGCCAACTCCGGTGCGACGTCGCCGAACGACCGCAGCACTGGGGCAGCTACCCCGCCTTCCACCACGCTGAACATTCCGGGGTTGCCGCCGGTCGAGATTCCGCAGATCCCGCAGCGGCCCCGTTCGATCGAGATCCTTCCCGGCATCGTCATTCCGTTGCCCGGCTGACCTTTTGCAGAGCGGCGATCTTCGCAGATCGCCTACCTGGCGACAGGCGGTGACGTAACGTGATGCGCGAGTTGCAGAATGCACTCGGGCGTCGTCGCACGGTCGAAGGAGCAGTCGAATGGGTCAGCTGGACGGCAAAGTTGCCTTCATCACCGGTGCCGCGCGGGGTCAGGGACGCTCTCATGCAACAACATTGGCGCAGGAGGGCGCGGATATCATCGCGATCGACCTGTGCGATCAGGTGGGATCAGTGGGATATCCCCTGGCCACTGCCGAAGATTTGAACGAGACGGTTCGGCAGGTCGAAGCACTGGGTCGTCGAATTATTGCCACCCACACCGATGTTCGTGATTCAGCCGGCTTGAGAGCCGCAGTCGACGAGGGCGTTTCGCAACTCGGACGCCTCGACATCGTGCTCGCAAACGCGGGCATCGCGAGTTTCGCTCCGGCCGAGAACCTCACCGACGACATGTGGGACGACATGATCGCGATCAACCTCACCGGTGTGTTCAAGACAGTGAGGGCCGCGCTGCCGCATCTCGAGGCACACGGCGACGGTGGCGCGATCGTCCTCACCAGTTCCACTGCCGGGATCAAGGGCCTGGGAAACCTGGCACACTATGCCGCTGCCAAGCACGGCGTGGTTGGCCTGATGAAGTCGCTGGCGAACGAGCTTGCGCCGCACATGATCAGGGTCAATTCGGTACACCCGACGGGCGTCAACACCGACATGATTCACAACGAATACACGTACGCGCTTTTCCGCCCGGACAAGAAGCCATCCGAGATCACTCTCGATGATGTCAGTGACGCGTTCCGAAGTTCGAATGCGCTCCCTGTCCGGTGGGTCGAATCAAGCGACGTCAGCAACGCCATTCTGTGGTTGGTCAGTGATGCCGCACGCTACGTCACCGGGGTTCAATTGCCGGTTGACGCTGGTTCGGTCATCAAGTGATTCCGTCTGAGTTACTGCGTGCCGCTACCTTTTCGCGGAAGAACGACAACGCGCAGTGCTTGGCGTAGGTGGGCAATCGTATTAGTCCACGCGAGTTTCTCGCCGGTGCACAGTTCGATATCTTCGCCGCCGACTGCGACAGCGTTTGTCAGGGCGTTATGCCACTCGGCTTCCTGTTCCTGACTGATGCGCAGATACTCGAGGATGGTGTCGCGGTCGCGTCCGCAGATTTCTGCGACGTCGTCGGCGGTGAGTCCCCCGCTTTGGTCGGCGTCGAGTTCGAGGATGGACATGAGTGCGGGCGGAAACTCGAAGCACTCGTGCCATTCGACGGCCGATCCGTCAAAAACCGCGCTGAGTCCGTCGCTGTCCGATCCATCGGTGGCGGCGAACTCCCCGTCTGCTCGAATAGGTTGCCCGCCAAGCTCTTCGGCGAGCTCTTCCGATGCGTCGGCCAGTTCGGCAAAGGATCGGATCGTTCGCAGTAGATGATCGGGTGCAAACGGAGCAGCATCGACCCTGGCGACGCCGAGGACGCTTTGTTCCACCAGGATGAGCTTGATGGTGGGCCACTGTCGATTGAGCTGGGACAGAACAAGAGCGGCATGGTTTGTGTCGGGTATCGAGTGAACAACCCGCGAAAACACTTCTACGTACTGGTCGTCTTCGAGCACGCGGATATACGTGATCTGCTCGCCGCGAACGAGCGGGATGTCGCCGTCGTCGTCACGCTCGGGGGTGTAGTCGAGAAGCCGGCCAAGGGCGTTGTCGACCAACTCGTTCAGCGAATCGTATTCGCTGGCCTGAGTCTGACCGCTGTCGAAGGCTGGAATATCTTCGCGGCCGCTCACCTGTACACGGAGAAAACTTGGGTGCGCGATGCTCCACATGTCACCGAGCACCCGCAGTGCTTGGGCGACCACGCCGTCGGGCCGGGAACGATCGACGTCGACGTAGAAGGACATGGAGCCGTTGCCGGTGGCGTCGTGCTCGCATTGGTCGGGGCGATTGAATCCCCAGCCGATCAGCGACTCGTGATCCTCGGGTTCAAGCATCCGCAAGGGGTGCAGGAACTGATTGGACGGTACCTCGCACCTGACGCGGGTCTGGTCCCACGCGAAGAACTGAATGCAGGCGGGGGCGTAGTCGAGGTTGTCTTGCGAGTCGTCCTGCGACTCCACGACCAGGGTGTCGTTGTCTTGCATTGCCGCGATGTATCGAGACACACGAGCCCCGAATGCAGTCCACGCGGCAGTGATCTCGAGATCGAAAGTGTGCTCCGACATCGACGCTCCTTCACGGGTGGGGTTCTTACCGGTCAAGGGGCTTGCCGACGTTTTGTGAACCCCTGCCGTCAAGCCCTTGGCGTGAGAGTAGCGGTTGAGGCCGACAACTTCAGCGAGGCGCTTAGTCCATCCGAGAAAATTTTTCGGTTTCGTTGTCGAATCGTTCTTTGTAGGCCGTCGCCAGATCGTGGAGGGCGCCGACGCAGTCGCCGTAGAAGGTCGGTGCGTGCATGGTGGCAAGAATTCGTGGTTCGAGGTCGGCGAGGGCGCGGATGGTGGGTGCGAGCGCCGGCGTCAGGGCTGTTGCATGCCCCAGATCCTCGGCCGCAAGTGCGGGGCCGACGATTTCCTGTTCGGTTGTTGCGGGCGGGGGTCCGAACGCGGTGAACAGGTCACCGCAGAACAACGTCGACGTTGTCTCCTCGAACATCAGACCTGCGTCCCAGCCGTGCGGGACGTGTGGAGTGTCGATATGGCGTACGCGTCGGCGGCCTGTTTCGAGAACATCGCCGTCCTGCAACGGAACTGGCATTCGGTCGGCTAGATCGTTGACCTGGACGAAGCACCCCATTGCGCAATGCGCGACCTGCGCGCCGGGGGCTGCGGCGAGCCACGAATTCATCGCCCCACACTCGTCGGCTTCGACATGACCGAACGTGATCCATTTCAGCCGGGCTGGGTCGAGGAGACGGGACAGTGCGTCGGACGACGATGTGAACAGCGCTCTCTGCCCGGTGTGGAAGAGCAGTGGTTCTTCACCGTCGACAAGAAATTGGTTCATCGCGAGGTTCGCTTCCGGAACGAAGGTCGAGAGTCGGTAGATATCCGGGGCGATCTCGGTGATCGTTGTGCTCATCGCTGTGCTCCGATCAGGGCTGTAATTCCGTGATCTCCAGCTTTCTCGCCGCTCAGTCCGGGCACAAGGCTCTGGAATAGTGGAGGATGTGTATGTACTGCTGCTGACAGGCCCGCCGGGCGCGGGGAAGAGTTCCGTCTCGACCGCGCTTCACGATCGACTCGGCGAGGCCGGCGTGAGAAACGCGATGATCGAGGTTGACGAACTGGAGCGGTGTTACCCGCCACTGGGACCCGAACGAGCCATCGCGCACGTCGAAATGCTCTGCACGTCGTACCGTGAGGTGGGTTATGAACTCCTGTTCCTCACTGCTACCGTCGAAGACGACGACTACGGGCGTGCTCTGCTGGCCGCGACCGCGGCTGACGGGCACCTGCTGGTACGGCTAGAGGCCGATCCGGATACGTTGCGCAACAGGATCATCGAGCGTGAACCGGCCAACTGGGCAGGGTTGGAGCAGCTGGTGGAAGCGTCACGACTCCTGGCCGGTTCGATGCCGTCGTTGATCGGAGTTGACCTGGTTCTCAGCACCGAAGGTCGAGACCCCGAAAGTGTTGCCGATGACGTGGAAGCGTCTCTGCGAGAGCATTATCCGTCGTTACGGGCGCTCAGTGTGCAGAGCGGTGACCACTGAAGCGAACATCGTCGATTTGATGGAGCCAAGTGTGCCCGGATTCTTCGGGCCGATCGGTGCGACGATGTCGATTGCCTTGGTGGTCAGCGCTTCGGCGGAAGCCGTGGCGTCCACCAGACCTGCAGCAAGCGCGTCGCTTCCGCCGTACCGCCGCCCGGTGGTCATGGCGACGACGGCCGATGCAGGACTGAGTTTGGCCTGAATGAGCGCTGCCATTCCTTCGGTGAAAGGGATGTTGATGTCAACTTCCGGGAAGCAGTAATAGCCTCGATCGTCGCGCATGACGCGGTAGTCGTGCGCGACCCCGAGCATCGCGCCCGCTCCGAAGGCATGACCGTTGACTGCAGCGACGGTCGGCATCGGGAACGTCAGCATCCGCGCGAACAATGATTGCACTTGCTGCACATACCAATTTGCCTTGTCAGTGTGTGCGCCCAGCCAGTCGAGGTCGAGTCCGTTGGAATAGAACTTACCCGTAGCCGTGGTGACCAGGGCGTGTGCGCCTTCGCCCAGAGCCTGGTCGAGCAGCTTGTCGACGGAGTCGAGCCAATCCGGGGAGAAGCGATTTTCGTCGTCGCCGAGATCGAGGACGGCGATCTTGTTTTCGAAGCCGAGCGTAGGGGTCATGATTGACCTTTCGTGTTGCGGGACTTGGGAAGTGGTGGGTCGAGACGCAGAACGGCTCGAACAGCAGCATCCAACCGCGCGCGTGCTGCTGTATCGGGTACTCGCCAACCGTCGGCGCGTTTGGCCGGGTGGATGAGCAGTCCGGTAGGTAGGCCGACAACACAGGCTTCGATTGCTTCGACTGCTCTTCCGTCTTTACGGCCCCAGAGTGCCGTCGACAACCGGATGAACAACTCGACGAGCGCCCGGTCGAGTTGTGTGAGTTGCTCTGCGATATCGGCAGGGACGTCGGTGCCGAGTAGTTCGTCGCGCCTGATCGTCAACAGAAGTAGTGCGGAATGTGGGTAATCCAGCGCGAAGATCGCCGGCACTTCCGCGGCGGCGACCACTGCGTCGACTGCGGCGGGCGGTGAGGGATTACGTAGGGTGTCATCCACTCTCGACTGCTGGAGTGCGAGAAATCGCTGTGCGGCGCGTAGCCACGCGCTACCGACCAGGCCACTGCGAGAGCCGAATGCGTGATAGATCGCGCCGTTGGAAACGCCGGTTGTATCGGATACTGCTCTGACCGTGACTGCGGCCGGCCCGGCAGTGGCGGCGAGATTTTCGGCAGCATCGAGCAGTGTGTCGAGATCGTGGACGCGTGGCCGAGGCATGAACGCACAGTAACAGAGCGTCTGCTCTGTTACTAGTGCGTGGTCGGATCATCCAGCCGTCAGAGCCTGCTGAAGTGAGCACCCCTTCTGTAAAGCTCACACCCCTTCCAGAGCCCTGGAAGGGGTGCGAGCTTGATGAAAAGGGTGCTCACTCGACCAATCAGCGCTGGCCAATCGCGCTGGCCGTGCGCGGCTAACTAGTCGTGGTCGTGAACGGAAGCACGAGCCGTGAGCGATGCGCCGCGTCGCGGTAGATCTTATGAGTGACGGGACGACCGACGGGCAGGTGGAACGCGTCCGGCGGGAGCAGCGCGTTGTGCTCGTCGGCCAACGGCTCTGCGTTGGACAACTCCACTGTGAGCTTGTGGCCCGGCTTGAAGGTATTCGCGAACGGGTAGAGGCGCAGCACGTACTCCTCGATCTTGCCCGGCTCGACCGGCACCGCACGGGTGTGTGGGTGGTGCGGGTTGCCCTCGGTGGTTCGCTCGTCCAACTCGCGGTGCGAGGCCTTCAGATAGCCGGAGGTGATCAGCTGACGCTTTCCGTTCGGTGCGTAATCCCACAGGCGCAGAATGAAATTCGAATCGCTCTGGTCGATCTCCGCAAAGATGTGCGCGGCTCCGGTGCCGATCATCTCCGTGGACTCCTCGAAAACCGGTGTGCTCCAGGCCAGGATCTCGACCTTGTCGGTCACGGTGAGTGGGGCCTGGTAGAAGCCGTCAGGGGCGGCGTACTCGGCGCCCATCGGCTCCGGTTCGGTGGCGAGTTTGTGACGCGGGCGCAGGTACAGCGACTTGTACTCGATATCCTTTGGTGGCCACTGGTTTCCGGTGGCCACCTCGCGTGAGCCTTCGACGAAGACGCTCACGGCTGGCTCGTCCATGACACCGTTGTCGATGCCCTTGATCCAGTAGTCGTACCAGCGGAACATCTTGTCGTGCTCTTCGATGAAGGGGCGCGACTGCATCGGAGGGTATGGGCCGATATCCAGCTTCTTGGGACCCTTCAACGCGTCGAAGAGCTCGATCGTGCCGTCCATCGTCCAGCCGCGGCCCTGGTCGATCTGCAGGTAAACCGGGATATCGATGTTGGGGGCCAGGGTGATCGGGTTGCGCTCTTCGTACCAGTCGCCGTCCAACTCGTTCATCACGATGTCGAACCAGGCTTCGTGGTTCTTCGGATAGTTCAGCACGTGAACCAGATTCGGCCAGGCGGCGACGTCGGGATCCTGGAGGCGCTCGGCGACGCGCTTCTTGACCTCTTCGGGGCTGTACGCCTCGAGCATGCGGGACTTGACGTTGTCGGTGAATGCCCAGCCGGAGTCGCCGCCGCGACCTTCACGGGCTGCGCGCGGCATGAACCACATGATGCCACCGTGGTAGGTGGTCTCGTAGAAGTCGTAGTGGCCGCCGCTCACGAAGATCGCCTTCAGATGCGGCGGACGCTCGGCGGCGGCCAGCACCTGCATCGAGCCGAAGTACGAGATGCCGACCATGCCGACGTTTCCGTCGCACCACGGCTGTGCCGCAACCCATTCGATGAAGTCGTAGGCATCCTGTCCGAGCGAGACGCCACCGGCGTTGTAGTTGCCGATGTGCTCGCCTTCGGACGCACCGGAGCCGCGTAGGTCACCGATGACGTGAACGTAGTCCTCGCTGACGATGCGCGCGATGTCGCCGGCTTCGATGCAGCCGTCCCACATCGGACTGGGGCGTCGTTGCGGCGGCGTGGTCAGGGCAAGCGCCTGCAGCTCTTTGCCGTAGGGGCTCAGTGCAACGAGTGCCGGCCGCGGTTTTCCGTCGACGCCCTCGTAGGCGTCTGCCGCCAACTCGATCCCGTCGCGCATCGGGATCCGGATATCTTTGCGGATGTGGATTGCCTGTCCACCTGCGTTGAATGTTTCGAATTCGGCCATGGGTCAACGACTCCTATTCTTCTTCGTCGTACTGAGTGCGGTAGCCGTGCATCGTCGTGAAGAACGGGGACGGTTCGAGACTCGGGTCGCCCTCGTAGCCGAGTTTGTCGGCGACAGGTTCAAACGGTGAGTACGCCGAGTCCGTCTCCGGCAGACCGCCGCACAGGCACTGGTGCGCTGCGCCGCGGACGCCGACCTCGATGTCGACACTCTCGCGTAGCGCCTCGGACGCCTGGTCGCGGTCGAGTTCGACGCCGTAGGCGACGCCGTCGGCCCGGCGGTACGGATGCCCCAGATACAGGTGGTTCGGACGGATCTCGTCACGCAGGTACTGAAGACTCGACCGGTACGCGAGAGGATCTTCGTAGCCGGGGAAGCCGTTGGCCGCTCCGTGGACCTGCACGGCGTCGCCGACGAACACGTCGTTCTGGCCGTCAACCACGTAGGCAACCGATCCGGCCGTGTGGCCGGGGATGGAATGCACCGATACGGTGACACCGCCACCGAGGGAGAGGGTTTCGCCGCCTCGAACCAGGATGGACGGCTCCATCTCGCCGGAGATGACAGCTTTCGTCGACGCCATCTGCTTCTCCACACCCTGCGGGTCGTCGAGGTATCGCCCACGCCCCGTCAGGTATTCGTCGACGTGCGCCTGCCGCGAGCGCAACAGGTGTGCGTCGGCCTCGTGGATCACAACCTGCGCACGCCTGCCCGTGAGTTCCCACAGTGCGTGAGCGCCACCGATGTGGTCAATGTGGCCGTGAGTCAGCAGGATCCAGCGAACATCCTCGATTCGGCGTCCGATTGCCTCGAGTGCCGGGGTCATTCCCTGCGCCGGCGACGACGCGATCCCGGTGTCGACGATTGCGAGTTCGGGGGCGTCGATCAGGAAGCTGTAGAGGCCGAATCGGCCCCACGGCGAGACGAGCGGATGAATCTTCACGTCGTCTGTCATGTCACTCACCGGTGGAACGAATGAAGGCGGCAGTCTCCCCGAACACCTTGTGGTACTCCGGGATCCAGGAGAAATTCTGCGCGAAACCGTGGTTGGCACCGGCATAGCGGCTCACCGTCACCTCGACGCCGGCTTCCTTCAGGCGCTGGCCGTACAACTCGCCCTCATCGCGCATCGGGTCGTACTCGGCCGTGACGATCAGTGCCGGGGGTAGCCCGGAAAGATCCACACGCTTGATCGGTGAGACAAGCGGGTTCGCCGCGTCCGCACCGCTCTCGAAGTAGAAACTGTTGAAGCCCTTCAGTCCGGCCGTCTCCACGCCGTACCCCTCGGCGTTCTCCCGCAGGGATTCGTAGCGATCGACGTCGAAGTCCAGATCCAGCGAGGGGTAGAGCAGTACCTGGTGCGTGATGCGGTCGAATCCCTCGTCGTGTGCCAGTGCAGCGACGGCGGCAACAAAAGTGCCACCAGAACTGTCGCCGGCCAGTGCGAGCGTCTTCCCGTCCCACTTCAGAGCCTCGCCGTTCTCCGCTGCCCAGCGCACTACCGCGTGGCAATCCTCGAGCCCGGCCGGGAAGGCCGCCTCGGGAGCGAGACGGTAGTCGACGGAGATGACCTTGAGGCCGGTCTCCTTCGCGAGGTTGCGCGCAACGTGGTCATGCGTGTTCAGGCTGCCGAGGAAGAACGCGCCGCCGTGGAAGTACACCAACAGTCCGTACGCGTCGGCGTCGACCGGTGTGTAGATCCGGACGGGCACATCGCCCGCGGTCGTGTCCTCGACAGCGTGCAGTGGCAGACGTTCTTTCAGCGGAGCTACGTGCGTCTCATCGCCGGCGCGCATGAGCGCCGGGTCGAGCGGTCCCTCGGGCGGGGCCGGCAGAGTGGCGATGAGCTCAGCGATCTGGGGATGCAAGGGCATGTCGTGGCTTCCTTACTTGGTCGCAGCCGGCTGAGCTGCCGTCTTCTGGCCGGGGAACACGTCGTTGACTTCGTCTTCGGTCCAGCCCTGACGCGAGATGCGCTGCAGCTCGTCCGTCACCGGCTTGCGGTTTGCCTGGTACAACGCCAGTGCTTCCTTGACGGAATCTGCTTCCTTCAGAGCGTCGGCGAGACCGCCGGCGTCCAGGATCGCCGAGTTCGCGCCCTGGCCCTGGTGATGCAGCATCGAGTGGGCAGCGTCGCCCACGAGGGCAACAGAGTCGGTGTGCCACACGTCAACCGGGTCGATGTCGTAGACCGCGCGAATGCTCACCGTGTCCATGTCGAGGTCGCGAGCGATGTTCACGATCCGCTCGTCGAAACCTTCGAGTGTCGCCAGGATGTCTTCCTTGGTGATCGTCGGCGCCCACGTGCTGTCCGGGCACAGCGCCGTGATGTCGAAGGAGACCTGGCCGCGGTGGCGCAGTGGCAGCAGGTAGACCTTCGTGCCCCGTCCGATGTACATGCGGAGGTTGTCGTCCGTCGCCATCCCGTAGGCGTCGTCAACCGAGATGACCGTGCGGTACGCGTGCTCACCGGAGAACACGGGGCCCTTGTCGCTGAAAAGCTGTTGACGCACAACCGACTTGATGCCGTCGGCGCCGATGACCAGATCGGCTTCGACGGTGGTGCCGTTGGTGAAGGTGAGGACGGAGCGATCGCCCTTGTCCTCGAGGGTCTCGAGTTTGTGGCCGAGATGCACCATGCCTTCGGGGAGTACGCCGAGTAGAGCGTCGATGAAGTCGCCGCGGTGGATCAGGTGAGTCTTGGTGCCCTCGGTGTCGCCGGGGACAGCGGGCCACTCCTCCTTCATGATCGGATCATTTGTGCCCGTGAGGATTTCGAAGTAGTCACTCGGTGAGCTGACCTGCGCGACGGCGTCGAAGATGCCCCACTGGCGGAAGCGATCCATGGTGGACGGACGCAGACCGATGCCGGCGCCGACCTCCCGGATCTGGCTAGCTTGCTCGTACACGTTGACATCGGCGCCGAGCAGGCTCAGGGCCTTGGCTGCCGCAGCACCAGCGTATCCCGCGCCGACGATGGCGATTTTCAGGTTCTCGAGCTCTGAAGACTGCATTGTTCTTGTCCTTGTCAGTTCTGGATGGTCAAGAAGTCGGCCGGGTTCTCGACGAACAACTTGGTGATGGTGGCTTCGTCCAACCCGGCTTCGCGCAGGTCGGGAATGAGGTCTTCGAAGAGGTAGTTCAGGGTGTGGCCCTTGACGCCGGGCCATCCGAGCGGGCTGCAGTTGGCGTCGACGCCCGCGAGTGCCTGATCCAAGTGGCCTTTGCCGAGGAAGCGCAGGAAGTGGTCAAGACGCTCCTTGCGGGGGCGCGCCCAAAACGGGGGGTCCGGGAGTTCGGTCTCGTAGCCGAACGTGTCGAAGCCGACGCGTCCACCCTGTTCGGCAATCCAGGTGTCACGCGTCTTGTCGGCGTTCACACCGTCGTCGACGTGCCCGAACAGCACCCGATCCAGCGGCAAGCCCTCGTCGTTGAAGATTTTGATTGCGTTCTCGGCGTCGATAGCCAGGTGCGTCAGGATCGGCACGCCGGTGCTCAGCGCAGCGCGAGCGGCCGCGCGGTAGATGCGCTTGTCCAGATCCGTCATCCGGCCACCGCGGCTTACGCCGACCTTGATGACACCGGCCTTGCTGCCGGTATTGCCGATACCGACGGTGATCTCGTGAACGAACTGACTGGTGAGGTACTCGACGCTTGCTCGTTCGAAGAACGGAAGTGCGGTGTCGCCGCCGACAAAGCCGGTGCACGCGATGATGTGGACGCCGGTCTTGGCGGACAGTGACTTGTAGTAGTCGACGTCACGGCCGTTGCAGATTCCGGTGACGTCGACGAAGGTTCCGCCGCCGTACTCGTGGAATTTCCGAAGCTTGGGGACGGTCTCGGAGTACCGCTCCTCGGGGGTCTTCCACCACTTCGTGTCCAGCTCCGAGCCCGGCATGCCATACCCGATGTGCTCGTGGATGGCCACGATCCCG
Organism: Rhodococcus sp. WS3; assembly: GCF_003797085.1. NCBI lineage: Bacteria > Bacillati > Actinomycetota > Actinomycetes > Mycobacteriales > Nocardiaceae > Rhodococcus > Rhodococcus sp. WS3. Next base: position 2,464,767 of record NZ_RKMA01000001.1, on the reverse strand, counting down.
AGTTCCTCGGCGGGGATCGACCCCAGAACGGTGTTCACTCTCGACACAACACTCACCTCTAAGAAGATTCGAAAATTGGATGGTTATCCGTTGTCGCGGTGGGGTCAGCCCACGGCTCGCGTCGACGTAGCCCCTGACGCACTGAGCAAGTCGCGCGGGTTGTCGACGAGGATGCGTTGCACATCCAGCTCGCTCAGCCCCTGCGCTGTGAGGGCGGGGACAAACGTCGACAGGATGTAGCTGAACGGCAGATCGTTCCCGGGATGACCCTTGGCGACGCCGGTTGCGTTGCTGGAGAGCAGAATCCGGTTTCCGTAGCCGGCCTCGACCAGCTCGCCAACCAAAGCGGCACGCTCGGCGTCGGTGATGTGGACGTCATCTGCTGTGCCTACGTGGTCCAGCGCGACATAGGCGCCGCGGCGGGCGATTTCGGCCGGGGCGCCGGCGGCGACGGCATCCTTTCGGTCGAGTCCGCCGACGATGACACGCTCGGCCGGTAGCTTCTCGTCCGCGAGGATCTCGAGGTCGGCAACCGCATCGTTGCCGTAGCGAATGGAGACAGGGGTGCCGGTGGCGAGCGCGGCGCGGGCCGCTCCGCGGAACAGGCTTTCCTCGGTGGCGGTCATTCCCTCGTGATTCGCGGCGGTAGCCACCAGTCCGGGGATGCCGCGACGCTCTACGCGCGGAATCACCATGCCATCGGCGATTTCCTGAGTGAATAGTTCGGCGAACTTCTCCGCCGGCCAGGGCGTCGGCGGATTGGTCTGCGGCGTAAGGAAATAACCGCCGAGCATCTCCTCCGGACCGAGGCCCGTCGACGTGACGATGTGCACGCCGGTGGTGCGTGAGAGAGCCTCGTACAGCTTGACGTCGCGACCGTGGAACATGCCGGTGGCGTCGACGATCGTCGCTCCGCCGTGTTCTCGGAAGTCCTTCAGTTTGTCCGCCAGGGTCTCGAAGATGTCGGCGCGGTCCATCGTGATGTCGAATGCGTATTCCGCACCCGGAAGCACTGACAGCAGTGCTTCGTGGACCGCGACAACACCCAGCTGGTCGGCGGGAACGGGGCCGAGAACGGTGTTGACGGTGTTGCCTTCAGCGATCTGGTCGACCTTCATCGGCATTTCCTTTCGTCATCGTCATGCCGGCATGACGTGGTAGCGATCACAGTAGCCATTAACATTACAAAGCGTCAAGTGAGTTGGTTAACAGGCATCTGACTTGTCGCACTGATCTGTGGCTTTGCTGCGGCTAGAATCTGTGGCCATGTCGCTTCGCGCCGCTCAAAAACAGATGACCTACGAGCTCTTCCTTGCCAAGGCGCTGGAATTGTTCGGCGAGAAGGGTTACTCCGCGACCACGATCGACGACATCGCGTCGGCCGCAGGTTCGACCCGGACTACCTTCTACCTGCACTTCTCGTCCAAGGCCGACGTGATGAGTGCGCTGCTGACAAAGGTCGACGCGATCCTCACCGCGGCCGACAACCCCACGCTGACCGCGGTGGTTGCCTCCGGCTCGCGAGGCGAGATCCACGCGTGGCTCGACCGCAAGTTCTCCCAATGGGACGAGATCAAGCCCTACCTCACCGCGTCCTACGAGGCGTCATACGAGCCGGACGTCGAGGCCAAGACCGAGCAGTGGTTCGAGTCCGCCGTCGAGGACATGACCGCGGGGCTGGACACGGCAAAGCGTCTGCCGGCCGACCGGCGCCGGATCCGCTGCGTGCTGGCTTTCGGTCAGCTCGAGCACCTCTCGCGGCGCTACTTCTCCATCGGCTGGCGGACCCCGCGCGAGATCTGCCTCGACGAGATCACCGAATCCTGGTGCTACCTGCTCGCAGCGGACAACTGAGGTTCACCGGCCTTATCGGACGTTGACGTCGTCGGCCACATTGGCGATCTCATGCAGTACGTCGGTGCCCAGATCGACTGCGGCTTCGGACTCCGGGCGGCTTCCGAAGAGTCCGAACAGGGTCAGGACACCGGACGCGGCAGCGCACAGCGCACACACCAGGAACGCCAGGCTGTAACCGCTACCGAGCGACGAGAACGCCAGATCGCTGATGGCGGAAGGCATTGCGAGCATTGGATTGTCAGGTCCGGGTGCCAGGCTCGGATCGGTCGGCACCGGAATGACCGGCATCGAGTTGAGCGCCATCGCGCCGCCCTGCTCGCCGATCCCCATGGCAGCGCCGGCATGAGCCTGACCGAGATCGGATTCACCGACAGCCGCGCCGAGGCCGTCCCTGACCTCGTTGTTGGCGACACTGTTCGCAATAGCGGCGACGAGAACGGGTCCGAGAGCAAAGCCGAAGTCACGCAACAGGTTTGTCGTGGCACTGGCCATGCCGGCCAAGCGCAACGGCACGGTGTTGATGGCCACCGCGGTGATCGACGCGACCGTGAAGGCGAACCCGACGCCGAGCAGCAGCATCGGCACGATGAAGTCCGTCCACGTCGAGGTCCGGACGTCGAACTGCGAGCAGATGAAGCCGGCGATCGCGATCAGTGCAAAGCCCGACGTCAGCACCCAACGCGGTGAAACGCTGTGGATCAGGCGGGATACGAGCGGTACCAGCAGGAACGCGGGACCCTGGATGACCAGGAACAACACGCCGATTTTGAGCGGTGAGACATGCTGAACCGCACCGAGCCAAATGCTCATCGAGAAGCAGAGGCCCAGGAACGCGAACATGCCGACGACGGCGGTGATACCCGAGATCGCGAAGACCCGGTTGGCAAACAGATTCAGGTGCAGAAGTGGCACTTCGGTGCGCAATTCGATGACGACAAACGCGGCCAGGGATACGACGCCGATGACAAAGCCGACGACGATCGTGGTGTTGCCCCAACCGATCTCGGATCCCTGCGTCAGTGCCCAGAGGAGGGCGATCAGGCCGACCGCCAACGTTGCCTGGCCGGGCAGGTCGAGCTTGCGGCCTTCCGGCGACGACGAGTCCTGCGCGCCCAGTGAAACGACAAACGAGATCAGTGCTGCGGCGATCACTGCACCGAAAGCCCAACGCCAGCTGCCGAATTCGGTGAGCACGGCGGCCATCATCGGTGAGAGTGCGGCACCGAGGGACAGGAAGCCCGCCCACAGTGCGATCGCCCTGGCGCGGGCCTGGGCGTCGGGCGCTGCAGCGGCGATCATCGCCAGCGAGATCGGGTAGAGCGCGCCGGCGCCGATGCCCGCGATGGCCTGGCCAATCCACATCAGGTGAACTTCCTGCGCACTTGCACACAGGGCTGCGCCGACGACGATCAGCAGCGCTCCGCCGAGTAGCAGTCGTTTGCGGCCGAACATGTCGCCGAGCACGCCGAAGGTCAGTTCGAACACCACCATCGTCGTGGCAAAAGCGGCGCTGATCCACGTGAGTTCTGCGCCGGAGATGTTGAAGTCCTGCTGGAAGGTTCCGTTCAGGGCGCCGGGCAGCGAGTACGCCACCTGGGCCACCATGACGGCCAGGCATGCGGCTACGAGAGTCGCTACGTAGCGCGATGGCCGCGCAGTCGGGTTACTCATTTCTGTGAGCTCCTTGCTCGAGGATTCCGAACCGCCGGATCGGCAGTCCGAGCGCGCTTGTGATACGTGTCACGCACTGAGTGAGCAAGGTGTCACATCGGTTTACTCTCTGTCAAGCGAATTCTGTATCGCGGGTAATGGTGGACAGAGCGAGCATGTTTTCGGCAAAGTTCACACCCCTTCCAGCGCGCTGAAAGGGGTGTGAAATCGAGGAAAAGGGTGCTAGCTGGGCGCGGCTACTTCGACGAGAATCCCCCGCAACCAGGATTTGAACTCGGCATCGGCCAGGCGTGGGTTCCACACCATGTCGACGACGAGCGGTGCGACCGGTAGCGGGAACTCCTCGATCCGCAGGTCAACCCGCTCCGCCATCGCGACCGCGACGCGATAGGTGTGCAAGGCAACTCCACCGGCCGTTGCCACCAGGTGCGGGATGAGCAGGTGATCGGAGATCAACGTCCCGATGCGGTAGTCCACTCCGTGCGCGTCCATCGAGGCGTACGGCGGCACGCGGTGACGGGAGTCGTACGTGACATGAGGCAACGACGTCAGCAGTTCCAGTGCAGATGCCTCGGGGTCGCTGTCTCGGTGGGCGATCACCACCCACCGGTTCTCGTACAGACGCTCGCGCGGGTACGGCGAATGAAAGGCTTCTGACAGAAGTACGACGTCCACGCCGTTGTCGGTGAAGTCGGCAGCCTGTGGCGCGACAAAATTGCGGATGCGCAGCGTCGCATTCGGGGCCCGCTCGGCGATCAGTCTCGCCAACTCCGCCCCGACCACGAAAGCGGTGCTGGTAGTCATCGCAACTGTGATGGTGCGGCTGTCGTGAGCAGGGTCGAAGCCTGGGAAGTTCACCACTCGCGCAGTCTGGCGTAGCACTTCACGCAATGGATCGATCAGCTCCAGCGCGCGCGGAGTGAGCACCAGTCCGCTCCCCTGCCGCACGACCAGATCGTCCCCGATCATCCGGCGCATCCTGCCCAGGGCGTGACTCATCGCGGGTTGGGTCATGCCCACCCTTGCGGCGGCTCGCGTGACCGAACCCTCTTCGAGCAGCGCAAGCAGCGGTACCAGCAGGTTGAGGTTGACCCCGCCGAGGCGCTCCAGGCCGAGATCGCCCTCGTGGTTCCGGGGTTGGTTCATCCACACGAAGTTACGCGGCCTGCGTCATCCGGCGGTCGAGGCCATGCGTCGCAGTCTCGGGATCGCGATGCGGTGGTTGACCGCGACGGCGACGCCGCGGCCGTCGTCGTGAGTCCAGCGCATCACCGACGGTCCTTCTGGGCGCTCGCCGACGAGGAACTTGGGTTCGCCCACCACCGGCAGGTGACCGGTGGCCTTGAGGTTCAACCCGAACTGCTCGGTCCAGAAGTACGGATCGAGGTCGAGCTCCGGCGCGTCATCGCCGCTCAAGAGTGCGACGGCGGCAACTTTTGCCTGTTCTATTGCGCTGCTCCACAACGGAATCCGTCGTATTCCTTGACGCGTGGGGATGGCCGTGACGTCCCCGGCTGCCACGATGGTCGGCCGAATCCGCCCTCGTGAATCTGCTTCGAGACGGCCGTCTGCGAGTCCGCTGGTAGCCAACCATTCCGTGTTGGGTATATCGCCGATCGCAGTGACGATCAGCTCGGCCTCGATCCGCGATCCGTCCCGCAGGATCACTCCGCGAGGGCTGTCGATGCGAGCGGCCGACCCGTCGACGATGGTCAGTCCCTGCGCCACCGCGGTCGCGGTGAACGCTTCAGACAGGTGTGGACCCAGATGCGAGAGCATCGGCCTGCCGTCGGCCACCACTGTGACCTGGCAACGCGCGGCAATGGCCGCTGATGCGATCTCCATGCCCAGCGGGCCGGCCCCGACGACTACGACGGACGGCTGGGCGGCCAGTCGTTCGCGCAGAACCCAGGCATCGTCGAGCGTGCGCAGCGTCAGCTCCGCACTCTCCACGCCTCCCAGCCGGCGAGCCCGTGAACCGGACGCGATGACCAGTCCGTCGTACGGCAAATTTGTACCGTCGTCGAGGTGCACCCGGCGTGATTCGACGTCGAGACCGACTGCCGCCACCCCGAGCAGCTCGGTGGCCTGGTGCATCGGCGAAGCCAGTTCGGGGGAGCCGCCGTCGACCAGGAGTGCCTTGGAGAGTGCCGGCCGTGAATATGCCGTCCAGGGTTCGTCCCCCACGATGGTCAGGCTGCCGTCGAATCCGGCGGTTCGAAGGCTGTCGCAGGCTGTCTGGCCTGCAATTCCATTGCCGACCACCAGAATTCGTCGACGAGCGTCAGCGCCGTTCATGCCAGTTTGAGTGCGGCGACGGGGCAGACCCGGACAGCTGCGCCGGCGTCGGCAAGCTCGCGGCTTCCCTCGGCGAACTCTTCGAGGTCGAGGACCAGTTCGCCCTCGTCGTCGAGGTGCATCAACTCGGGGGCAACACTTTCGCATAGACCATGGCCTTCGCAACGGGGCCGATCGAGCACGATTCTCATGCGGGGATCACTTTCAGGACGTCGAGTTGATTGATCGAGCGAGTAATGTTGCTGGGCAACAGAATCGGATCGGCAGCCACAATCCGTCGAGCGTGCTTGGCCAGTGCCCTGATGACAGCCTGGCCTTCCAGACGAGCCAGCCCTTGCCCGGCGCAGCCGTGCGAGCCGTAACCGAAGGAAAGATGGTCCACCGGATTCCGTTCGACCGAAAAGGCGTCGGGATTCTCGTAATGCCGTGAGTCGCGATTGCCCGCGCCGAAGAGAATCGCAACCTGGGATCCGGCCGGGACCAGCGTTCCGTCGATCTCTACATCCTTGGTGACAAAGCGCCCCCATGCATGCACCGGCGCCCAGAAGCGGAGCGTCTCGTTGAATGCTGCCGGTGCCAGCTCGGGATTCTGATGGACTAGATCGAATTGGTTCGGAAAGGCTGAGAACAGCGCGACGATGTTGCCGATCGCGGCGATCGTCGTATCGACTCCCGCGCCCAGATACTGGTGGATGATCTTGCCTGCAGTATCGGGCGGGATCGCTCCCCGGGCCTCGGCATCGAATATGCCGCGGCCCACAGATTCTGGTGCCAGATCCTCGGCGCGGACTTGCGCGCACCAGCCGTAGAGCTCTCCGGCAACGGGGAAGTTCTCGGCAGTTCGTTGGTTCATCGGGCCGATAACCTCCATCGCGGCTTGTCCCCAGCGCAGCATGTCGTTGCGCACCGAGCCGGTGAAGCCGATCAGGTCAGCGACGATCTCGAGGGGAAATGCGCGTGCCAGCGCATCGATGGCGTCGAACGATCCCTGGGTAACCAGGTCCGCGACCAGGGCATCGGCCTTGCTCTGGATCTGGCCCGCGAGCCCGCGCAACGCCCGTGGGGAGAGGTTCTCCGTCAGTGTCGCCCGTAGTTCGGTGTGAACAGGTGGATCCGACGCCAGCGACGTGCCTTCTAATGCCTCGTTGACCATCGGGTTGAATCCGATGCTGCGAGACGAGAACGTGCCGGGATCAGCCAACGCGTCGCGGATCGCGTCGTAGCGCGTCAGGGCGTAGACGTCATTGGTGGTCAGATGCACCACTGCGCCGAGTTCGCGGAGTTCGGCGTAAATCGGATAGGGATCGGTCAGGACGTCGTCGGCGAACAAGTCGACGGTGGAAGTGGCGGGAGAATTGGGCATACACCCAGTGAAGTGACTGCAGTCACATAAATCCAACTCATATTTTGCATAGAGAAACATGCATCAAATTGATGTTCAGTGAGCCAGGTCCGCCTCGATGCGATCGGCAGCCATGCGCAGGGTCGCTACCAGGGATGGCAGCTGCTGCCGGTCGTAGCGCACGGAGGGGATTGAAACAGACAGTCCGGCAAGGGCTTTGCCGTTGGCATCACGCACCGGTACTCCGACGGCCACGACACCGCGCTCGGAGCGGCCCTGGTTGACCGCAAACCCTTGCTTGTGGATCCGCGCCAGCTCGGTATGTAGTTTCGGCAGGTCCGGCTGGTCGGTCACATCCGCGTCTGACCTGCTCTCGTAGGCCTGGCCCAGTTCGTCGGCGGAGAGTTCGGCGAGCAGTAGCAAACCGCCGGAAAGGCGGTGTGCCGGAAAGACCATGCCCTCGCGTGATCCGACGCGCAGTACCTGGGCGGACTCCACCGAGACGATGAACCGGGCCTCGACGCCGGTGCGAATGGTCAGATTGGCAGACTCTCCGACCGCCTGGACCAGGAGTTCCATGTGCGGCAGCGCGGCCGATCGAAGCAACGAGGTCGCGGAGCGCGAGTGTTCGGCCAGTTCCAGGACTGGTCCGGCGCCGTACTGACGGCCGGGGTGCTGCACCGCGAAGTCCCGATAGACCAGCATTTGCAGTAGTCGGTGTGCTGTCGATCTGGCGACCCCGAGTCGCTCTGCCGCTTCCGCGACGGTCAGGTTTCCCTCCAGTTGCAGGATTGTCGCCAATCTCAGTGCATGGTCGACGCTGGCGATCGCATACGCCGGCGGGGTCTTCTGTGGCTTCTCCATAATTCTGTATAGCAGAATCTAGTGTTCTGTCTTGAATAATCCAGTCACTCTTATGTCATGACTTCGACCGACTCCCCCGTCCGGCTCCACGCCGTCGACGCGCCAGGCCAGCCGGATGTGACCCCAGAGCTCGAGGAGCTTTACCGCGGCTTCGAGTCAGAACTGTTGGTGCCGTTGTGGACTGAGATCGGCGATCTCATGCCGGCTCATCCGCGCTCGCGCGCTGTCCCGCACCTGTGGAAGTGGGAGAACCTGGTACGCCTTGCGGAGCAAGCCGGCGAGATCGTCCCGGTCGGCCGCGGTGGTGAGCGTCGTGCGATTGCGCTGGCAAACCCGTCGCTGGGTGGCCGACCCTTCGCCACCCCCACCTTGTGGGCGGCGATCCAGTACTTGATGCCGGGCGAAGATGCTCCCGAGCACCGCCACACCCAGCACGCATTCCGATTTGTCGTCGAAGGCTCCGGCGTCTGGACGGTCGTCGGCGGTGACGCCGTCTCGATGAACCGCGGCGATTTCCTGCCGCAGGCGGGCTGGAACTGGCACGCCCACCACAATGCCACCGACAAGCCGATGGCGTGGATCGACGGCCTGGACATCCCGTTCCAGTACCTGACGGAAGCGCAGTTCTTCGAGTTCGGCCGCGACGAGATCAGTGACGCCGAGCGCATCACTCCCGAGCGCTCCCGGTCCGAGCGGTTGTGGGGTCACCCCGGACTGCGCCCGCTCAGTGCCACGCAGGTCGCTCCCGGCAGCCCACTGCTCTCGTACAAGTGGGAGTTCACCGACCGCGCACTGCGCGATCAGCTCGCGATCGAAGCCGAAGGTTACGGCGGCACAGTCGAACCCGGCCACGCGGCGGTTCGCTACACCAACCCGCACACCGGCGGCGACGTCCTGCCGACGATGCGCACCGAGTTCCACCGCATCGTCCGCGGCGCCGAAACCGCTCCGGTGAAAGAGACCGGTTCGAGCGTCTACCAGGTGTTCGACGGTTCCGGCACGGTGACTGTTGGCGACCGCACCTGGACAGTGACCCGCGGCGACCTCTTCGTCGTTCCGTCCTGGACGCCGTTCTCCGCGAAATCCGAAGCGGGAAAAACGGACTCGGATTCCGGCGCACTCGACCTTTTCCGCTTCGGCGACGCACCCGTCTTCGAAGCACTGCAGCTCAACCGAATGGAGATTTCACGATGAGGCTCACGACAATTCGCACCGGCGCAGCGACGCGCGCAGTCAAGCTCGACGGCGACCGCCTGGTCGACCTCGGTGAGAGCGATCTGGGAATCTTTCTTGCCCATGAGGATTGGAAACGTCGTGCAGAAGCTGTGTCCGCCGACGATGCCACCACGTACCCGCTCGAAGGTGCCGACTTCGCGCCGGTAGTTCCGCAGCCGTCGAAGGTCATTTGCGTCGGTCACAACTACACGAATCACATCAAGGAGATGGGCCGCGAGCTCCCGTCGTATCCGACGCTGTTCCCGAAGTTCGCCGACAGCCTGATCGGCGCGAACGACGATATCGTCCGGCCCGACGAGACCGAGGCCTTCGACTGGGAGGTCGAGCTGGTCATCGTCATCGGCAAGCAGGTGCGCCGCGCCGACGATGCTCAGGCCGAGGCTGCGATTGCCGGTTTCACCGTCATGAACGATGTGTCGGTGCGCGACTGGCAGTTCCGCACGATCGAGTGGACCCAGGGCAAGATCTGGGATTCCACGACTCCGGTTGGGCCGTTCCTCGTGACGCCGGACGAGGTCGGCGGAGTCCGCCCGGCTCTCGAGGTCACGACAACCGTCGACGGTGAGGTCATGCAGCGTGACGACACCGGCACACTGCTTTTCGATCCGATCACGCTCGTGAAGTACATCTCGACCATCACACGCCTCAACCCGGGCGACATGATCGCAACCGGCACACCCGCCGGCGTGGGTCATGCCCGCGATCCGAAGGTCTACCTGCTCGGCGGCGAGACCGTCGTGACCGCTATCTCGGGCCTCGGTGCGTGCACCAACAAGGTAGTGAAGGAATGACTGACGCCCGGCGCTGGATGGAGCACGGAACGCAGCTGTTCCTGAGCGGCGTCGACGGCCTCGATGACGCCGGTGTGGCTGCGCCGTCTGGGCTTCCGGGCTGGAGTCGGCGCCACCTCCTCGCTCACGTCGCCGCCAACGCCGAAGCGCTCGGTAACCTCGTTCATTGGGCCGAAACCGGCGAGGAGACACCGATGTACGCCTCCTCCGACGCCCGCGCCCGTGGGATCGAGGAAGGTTCCCAGTTGCCGGCGGCCACTCTGCTTGCGTGGCCGCGGTCCTCGGCCGAGAAGCTCGACGCTGCTATGGGGTCACTCTCCGATGAGCAGTGGACCCAGCTGATCGTGACGGCCCAGGGTCGGACCGTCCCAGCCACGGAGATCCCGTGGATGCGGGCGCGGGAGGTGTGCGTCCATGCCGTTGATCTCGGTACTGGCGTCACCTTCGCCGATCTTCCGGCCGATTTCCTTGTGGCACTTGGCAATGACATCGTGGGCAAGCGCGGCGCGGTGCCTGGCGTGGCGCTTCGGATCGAATCCACCGACGCTTCGGTGGCCTGGAACCTCCCCGGCGCGGATGCACCGGTTAGCGTCGCCGGTCCGCTTGCCGACCTGGTCGCCTATCTGAGCGGCCGCCCTCACGATTTGTCGACCAATGACGGATCTCCTGTGCCGGCACTGCCGGCGTGGCTGTGAACGGAGCAATCATGAACACACCTGACGTCATTGTTGTCGGTGGCGGCATCGGCGGCCTCAGCGCTGCATTTGCCCTGACGCGCCAGGGTCTTACCGTGCGAGTGCTCGAGCGGTCCGCCGAGTTCGGTGAGGTCGGCGCCGGCCTGCAGCTCGCACCGAACTGCACCCGCATCTTGAACGAGTACGGCCTATTGGACGAGGCCAAAAGCCTTGGCGTCGTGCCCACGTCGATGGTGATGCGTGATGCCGTCGACGCGTCGGAGCTGACGAAGCTGGACCTGACCGATCTCGAACGCCGATACGGGTTTCCGTACCTGGTCATCCACCGCAGCGACTTGCACGGACTGTTCCTGCGTGCGTGCGAGCGTGCCGGAGTCGAGCTTGTCACCGACGCCAAGGCCGTTTCCTACGAAAACTCCGATACCGGTGCACAGGTGCGTCTTTCGAGTGGTGAAGTGCACAAGGCCGGTGTGGTCATCGCGGCTGACGGTCTGCACTCGGTTGCACGCAGGCTGTTGATCGACGATGAACCTGTGTCGTCCGCCTACGTCGCTTATCGTGGCACGGTGCCGGTGGCGGATTTGGCCGACCGTCCCGTCGATCTGTCGGAGGTCGTGGTCTACGTCGGGCCGGGGCATCACTTTGTGCACTACGGTCTGCGCGGCGGCGAGATGCTCAACCAGGTTGCCGTCTTCGAGTCACCCAAAGCAATTGCAGGTGAGGAGGACTGGGGCACACCTGATGAACTCGACGCGGCATTCGCTGATTCTTGTTCGGAGGTGCGCGAGGGTATCCCGTTCATGTGGCGTGACAAGTGGTGGCGGATGTACGACCGAGACCCGATCATGACGTGGGTTTCGGGCCGGATCGCTTTGCTCGGCGACGCGGCACACCCGCCGTTGCAGTACATGGCGCAGGGCGCGATCATGGCGATCGAAGACGGCTGGGTGCTCGCCGAACATGTTGCCCGTCTGCGGAGTGCCGACGGCGTGATCGACTGGGACGCAGCTCTCGCGGCCTATGAGGCCGTTCGCCCTGAGCACTGCCGCCGGGTACTGACGACGGCACGCGTCTGGGGCGAGTTGTGGCACCTCGACGGCGAGGAACGGCAGCAGCGAAATCTGTTGCTGCGAGCCCGCGGCACACAGGACTACACCTACACCGACTGGATTTACGGGCCGACCGCCCTGGTGCCCGAGGACGAGCCGCCGCTGTATCCGATCGTCCCTCTGGCCTCGGCCGCCGAGTTGGTCGCGAATCGCTGAAATTCATGGGTCAGTCCGACTCGAGAATCTCGGCGCCCCAATCGACACGGTCGGCCAACCGCAATAACGTGCGTCGGCGCGTAGGGCTGGTTTCGCCGATGTGCGCGATCCGGCCGTAGATGTGAGCGCGAAAGTTCGCGACTCCCTCTCGATTCTGTTCCTGGGCAGAGGTATTGGCAGCGTTGTGGAGCAGGGCGCGTAATCGGTCGTATTCGTCACGCGGATACGACGGTTGGTTGTTGATGACCAGGCCGGTGAGGTGCTGGCGTCGGTGCGGACGCATCACTTTTGTCTTCCGTGGATGGACGGCGAACCCTTCGTCTCCGGCGATCTGTTCGACCGTCCACAGGAGGGTGCCGACGTCAGTCACTTCGATTCCGGAGAACGCCAGGTCGTCGGCGTAGCGGGTGTAGGTGAGCCAGTTCGTCTTCGCCAGCCCACTCAACCGGATATCGAGCCCCCGCGCTACAAGATTCGCGAGCGCAGGCGACGTCGGCGCACCCTGAGGCAGGTGCGCCGTTCGCAACTGTGACGCCTGTGCGTATGGCACTCCGCGCAGGGTATCGGCAGGCGTTGCAACAGTGCACAATCCGGTGAGAACTTCCGCGACGGCGGGCGGGTAGCCGAGGGCGGTGAAGATCGCGTGAACACGGTCGCCGGTGATGGACGGGAAGAACTGAGCGAGGTCCACACCGATCACGATTTCCGACAGTGCGTGCGGCGCTGCAAATGTCAAGGGACTTCGACCACGGACAAATCCGTGTGCCGCCTCGTGTGCTGGTACTTGATCGAGTATGCGGCGCAGGATCTTCCGCTGAATTTCGCGCAGCCTTGGTTTGGGTATCTCGAGTAGTCGAGCGCCGGCCTTCTTGCTGATCTGCATGGGCCGGTAGTGGCGCAGCGGGAGAGGTTTCGTGCGTAGCCATTCACCTCGATCGGCGAACCACTCGAGTTCCGAGATTGTGAGATCGAGGGAGCGGGCCAGGTCGGCACTGGTGTTGTAGCGGGGAACGTCGAACCGCCACACCGAAGATTCATTGGTGTCCAGTGAGAGAGGAACAGGCCGCAGGCGAGGTAGTTCGCGAAGCAATCGGTACAGAGTCTGCGGTTCGAACGGTGGGGCGGGCATGAGATCGAGGACTCGGACCGCCAGGAGTGTCGGGGAAACACCGAAGACGGTTGCGAATGCCTCTTCGAGGCCGCCGACGGTCCACGGTGCGTCGTCGGCTGCGTCTGCCAGCCGACGCGCCAATTCGGCGTCGAGTTCGAAGTCACTCATGATTCGACTCCGGGATGCGGCGGCGCGGGGTGACCAAATCCTTTGTCCGGGGCGGCGGGGAGCACGCGGAGCGTGCCGAATGCCGTCGGACGCAGTATCCAATTCTTCTGGCCGACCCAGGGGTTACCCCTGAGACTGGTCGCGTGGACCAACTCTCACCCACGCGCCGCCGCATCCCTTCACAATGGCAGACCGTCCGGTATCTGTCACGTGGATCACTTCAGGTTGTGGCAGATCCGGACAAACGTGATTACCGTTGATGTCGAGGGCCCGATCGCACGATGGCTACGCGACGCGACCGAGTCCTCGTGAGCGTGGAGACGAGTGATGACGACATTGGGTATCGCGGCCCTGCTGTTGGGTGTCTTGTTGATGGTGGTCGAGGCACATGCCCCGACTGCGGGGGTGCTCGGCGGTCTTGGTGCGCTCCTGATCGGGGCGGGTGTCTGGTTGCTCTTCACCTCCGGCGATGCGGGCCAGGTGATTGCAATTCCGGTGACGGCAGGGGTTGCAGTGGTCGGCCTGGGTGTTACCGCGGTGGCGAGCCGGAAAGTTCTGACCGCTCGGCATGCACCTGTGCGCACCGGAGTGGAATCGCTGATCGGATCCGATGCGACGGTTCGCAGTTGGGACGGCTCGCGCGGACAGGTCGAGGCTGCGGGTGGATTGTGGAACGCCCGAATGGATTTCGGGTTCAGTGACGATTCTGTTCCGAAGGCCGGCGATCCTGTCGTAGTGGAGCAGGTCCGGGGTCTGACCCTGACAGTGCGCCGTCGTGAACCGTGGGAGTTGCTATGACCACCATTCTCATTTCCCTGTGCATCGTTGTTCTGCTTCTCGTGACGCTGGTCGGCATGTCGATTCGGGTCTTGCGAGAGTACGAGCGTGCAGTGGTGTTCCGGCTCGGGCGGTTGATCGCGTTGAAGGGGCCGGGTCTGGTAATCCTCATTCCGGCAATTGATCGGATGGAGCGGGTCGGCCTACGGACCGTGACACTGAAAATTCCGGTGCAGGAAGTCATTACGCGCGACAACGTGCCGGCAAAAGTCACAGCCGTCACCTATTTCCGAGTGGTCGATGCCGATCGCGCAATCGTCGAGGTCGAAGATTTCCTGGCAGCTACGTCGCAGATTGCGCAGACAACTCTGCGGTCGATCCTCGGCAAGGCCGACCTCGACGCCTTGCTCTCCGAACGTGAACGTCTCAACGAAGACCTGCAGAAAGTGATCGATCAACAGACGGAACCGTGGGGAGTCAAGGTCACCACGGTGGAGATCAAGGACGTCGAGATTCCTGCCAACATGCAGCGCGCCATCGCCCGTCAGGCGGAGGCCGAACGAGAACGGCGAGCCAAGATCATCAATGCGCAAGCCGAATTCCAGGCGTCGGCTACGCTCGCCGACGCAGCCGACGTGATCAGCCGCAACCCGACCACCCTGCAATTGCGTTACCTGCAGACGCTGCACGCGATTGGGGCCGAGAACAATTCGACCGTCGTATTCCCGCTGCCCCTCGACCTGGTTCGTCCGTTCCTGGGGAACCGGGGCGAGGACAAGCAGGACGAGTCCGGATCGGCCACGCCGGTGACTTCCGAGCCGCGACCTAATGGTCTGGATATTCGCCCGCCGTTGTCGCCGCCGATCCCGCGGTAGCGTTGCTTCGGCTACATCATTGCCGAGACATGTTCCGGCAGCGTGATATCCGCATCGAGGTCTTCGGCTCGGATGGGTTCACCGAACTGTACGGATGCCGGAATGACACCGGCCCAGACCTTTTCGACGCCGATATCTGCGTCGTCGTCGCCGGGGCCGCCGGTGCGTGCCTTCACCGACGCCTCGAACAGGGGCAGTGCAAGCACCACTGTTGCCGCCAGTTCCTTGCGTGTTGACGCCCGCAGGTGTCCGGAACGGTCGGGAACTACTTGATCGACAATCAAATTCAGTGCACTGAGCCGTTCGTCCGGGTCCGTGACGATCCGGGGTCGACCGAGAATCACGGCGCTGCGGTAGTTCATCGAATGGTGAAAACCGGAGCGCGCCAGAACAAGTCCGTCGAGCACTGTGACGGTTACGCAGATCTCGCTGTCGGGTGCGAGGCTACGTGACGCTACCGAACCGTGCAGGTAGAGGGTGCCGTCTTGATCCGGGCCCTCGGGATCAAATCCGTATGCGGTCGGCAGCACGAGAGGCACACCGTCGGTGGACACGCCCAAGTGGCACAGCTTGGCGGAGCGCAGGACGTCGAAGAGCGCTGCTCGATCGGTGACACCGTGATGACGCGCGCGCTTATGGGTTGTACGTGCTGTTGGGGACAGTGGGGCGAGTGCGACGGTGTGTGTCATGTGAGCAATACTCCTAGCCAAGTGGCTTTGCGTCATGGTCCAATTTGTGGGCACTTTGGTAGGCCACTTAGGGAAAGGGAAACGATGCTTCTGCCCTCGGCGGTAGCGGTGGTGCTCGACCGGACCGATCGGCGACCTTTGCCGATCCAGGTTGCCGATCACCTGCGAGCAGACATTCGCGGTGGATCGGCTGTTGTGGGATTGCGGCTGCCGAGTTCGCGGAAACTGGCTGCTGAGCTCGGTGTTGCCCGCGCCGTGGTGGAACGAGCCTACGAGCAACTGATTGCCGAGGGCTGGCTCGTAGCGGTGCGCGGCTCGGGAACCTTTGTGGCCGAAGCTCCTTCATCCGTTGTGCTGTCTACTCCCAAGCCTACAAAGGTAGTCGCTCCCGCACCGCCGCAGGTTCAATTGCGCCCCGGAGTGCCGTGGACTCCGCCGCGGGCGAGTGCGGCCTGGCGTCGGGCCTGGCGAGATGTCGGTTCCATGCCACCACCTTTCGGAGATCCTGACCCGGCGGGCGACGTCGAATTGCGCTCTGCGCTGTCGCAACTGTTGGGCCGGGCTCGCGGCATGGCCGTCGAACCCGAGCGCATCGTCATTACCTCCGGGGCTACACACGGCCTCGGACTGGCGTTGTCAGCGCTGCGCTCCCCCAACGCTGTACTGGCAATGGAAGATCCGGGCTATCGAAGCGCGTCGACGGCGGCGCTTGCCACCGGATGGTCACTGCTCGACGTGCCGGTAGATGCACACGGACTTTGCGTCGACGAGCTGGAATCGGCGCCCCGGAATGTTCGTGGTGTGTACGTGACGCCGTCACATCAGTATCCGACCGGTGGACTTTTGCCGGTGAGTCGGCGAAATCAGTTGATCGACTTTGCGCGGGCTCGGGACGTCCTCCTCTTCGAGGACGACTATGACTCCGAATTCCGTTACGACGTAGCGCCTTTGCCAGCGCTGGCGCAACTCGCGCCGGATCGGGTGGTGTATCTGGGTACGGTCGCCAAGACGCTCGGCGCCGGAATTCGGCTGGGTTGGTTGGTTGCGCCGGAAGAGCTTGCCCGTCGAATTGCGGCGCATCGGGTTCGCATCGGGGATTTCCCGTCTCTTCCGCTGCAACTGGCTCTGCTTTCACTCCTGCGGGACGGTGAATGGGACAGAACGGTACGGGCTGCGCGTCGGCGATATCGGGAGCGCGATCGGTTGGTAGGCGCTGCGCTGTCCCGCTTCGGGGAACTGCGCGGGCTGGGAGCCGGCATGCACACGACGCTGGTCTTGGATGCGGATCTGGCCGAGACCGTCGCACGTCATGCGCTCGAATACGGAGTGGAGGTACCGACTCTGACGGAGTCTGCGCGCAGTCACAAAAACCCGGGCGGACTCGTGATCGGATACGGCAGAGTGGACGCACGCGACCTGGAATATGCACTCGAGGTGATCGCTAACTGTCTCGCAGATCACGGCGTTGAATCCCGTTGATCGGGAACGGCGCCCCGAGGTGCGGCTCTCGGTTCTAGCGTTTGCTCGTGATCCGCAACCAGACCTTCCCGCACTTGCTCGCACCCGGGACCATCGGTCCCATCACCGTGCCCAACCGCGTTGTTCTGCCCGCCATGGACATGAACCTCTGCGAAGACGGTGAAATCGAGACGGGCGACATCGACCATTTCGTCGCGCGTGCGGCCGGTGGAACCGGGCTGATCATCACCGGTTGCTGCGCTGTTGCGTATCCG
Organism: Rhodococcus sp. WS3; assembly: GCF_003797085.1. NCBI lineage: Bacteria > Bacillati > Actinomycetota > Actinomycetes > Mycobacteriales > Nocardiaceae > Rhodococcus > Rhodococcus sp. WS3. The sequence continues at coordinate 2,447,395 of NZ_RKMA01000001.1, read as the reverse complement.
TTGGGCTGCACCAGCCGCAAGGAACCGGGGCTCTCGGAAGACCGGTTCATCCCCGGACTCAAGGCATTGGCCGACGCGGTGCACGACGCCGGCAGCAAGCTGTGTGTGCAGATGACGCACCACGGCAAGGTGGCGCGCATCGACACCCTCGACGGCCGACCGCAGCTGGTGCCGTCCATGCCGAAGCCGCCGGGTGACATGAGTGCGATGGCCGATTGCACACCCGAAGAACTGGGCAAGATGGCTGCCATCAATGAGGGCAAGAGGGCGACCTACCACGAGGCCGACCAGGAAGATCTTGATTGGCTGGTCCGCATGTTCGCCGAGGCTGCCGGACGGGTGAAGGCGGCGGGCGGCGACGCAGTCGAGATTCACTGCGCCCACAACTACGTCCTCGGAGCGTTCCTGAGTCGGTACACGAATCAGCGCAGCGACGAGTACGGCGGTTCCATGGAGAATCGGGCTCGCCTGGCTTGTGAAGTTATTCGCGCAGTCAAGGCGGAGGTCGGCGGATCGCTTGCCGTCATCGTGCGTCTGGCCGGTCAAGAGTACGGCGAAACCGACGGGCTAACCGTCGACGAGGCTGTTGCTGCCGCCAAGATGTTCGAAGAGGCCGGTGCTGACGCCATCCACGTCACCGGTACCGCACTGAATGCTTTTGCCAACTTCACAGACGGCCCCCTGCCAGACAAGGTCGGCTTTTACACCGACAATGCAACGCGAATCAAGCAGGCGATATCGATCCCCGTGATCACCGTCGGACGTATGCTCCCCGAGGTCGGCGAGAAGATGATCGCGGAAGGACGCACGGACTTCGCCGCAATGGGCCGTCAGCTCCTGGCAGACCCACAGTTGGTGAACAAACTCAAAGACGGGACACCCGAGCGGGTTCGGCCTTGCATCAATTGCTACGTCTGCGTGCAGGAGAACTTCTGGGACGAGACCCCGCTGTGCGCTGTCAACCCGGCGCTCGGCAACGAGGCGCTCGTACCTTTCGTCAAGTCGACGACACCCAAGCACGTCGTGATTGTCGGTGCCGGACCAGGTGGCCTCGAGACCGCGCGAGTCGCCAGTGAACGCGGACATCGAGTCACCGTGGTGGACAAGGCAGATCGACTCGGCGGCACGCTCTGGTTCTCGAGCCTCACGACGCCGGACAACGGTCGTCTGCTGGATTGGCTCAAGGTGGAAACCTCGCGCCTGGGCGTCGATATCCGGCTGAACACCGAGGCCACGGTCGCTTCGATCAAGGCTCTGGGCGCCGACGTGGTTGTGGTGGCCACCGGCGCTGTTCGTGACCGTCCGTCCGTTCCCGGCGGCGACCTGCCGCACGTGCACACCGGTGATACGTTGCGCGCCTTGATGACCGGGGCCGGCGACACCTCGCAGGTTCCGCCGTTCCTGCGGACGATGGCCAAGCTGGGCAAGCTCTCCGGAATCACCAAGAGCCCCGCCGCGATTCGTGCGGTGACCCGCAAGTTCCTGCCCATGGGCAAGGACGTCGTGGTTATCGGTGGTTCGCTTGTCGGACTTGAACTTGCGGAGTTCCTGGCCGAGCGCGGTCGCAACGTGACGCTGATCGAAGAAGGCCAGCAGTTGGGCATTCCGATGGCGATGCCGCGCCGCTGGACCGCTGTGCGCCACGCCAAGCATGTGGGTGTGAACATTCACCGCAATTCGACGGTGCAGCGAATCACCAAGGAACACGTCGAATTCCGTTCCGGTGACAAGACACTGACAGCTCCGGCCGACATGGTTGTCGTCGCCTCGGGTGTGTCGGCTCAGGCGCCGCTGGCCGACGCATTGGCAGGTGTGGTGCCTGACGTACGTGTTGTCGGTGACGCCTCCGAGGTCGACTACATCGAGGGCGCCATGCACACCGCGTGGAAAGCTGCGATGGATATCTGAGCCCTCTGCTGTGCGCCTTTATTAACCGCCGGCGGTTAATAAAGGCGCACAGCAACAATGTCCGGCCACCATCGTGCGGCAACATCGGGATGCGCCCGCAAGCGACTCTTGAGCGCGTTGGCGCCATAGGAATCGTGGATCGGGTTGTTCGCATCGACGGTGACGCCGGTAGCGTGCTTCGCCAATTCCGGTGGGAGATCGAACTCCGGGACCTGGGTGGCGTAGTTCGGATTGAAGAAGAACGGCACGGAGATTCGCTCGCCCGCGCCTTCCGGTGAAATAACCCGGTGCACAGTGGCTTTCAGATATCCGCCCGTTGCGACCTCGAGTAGTTCGCCGATGTTGACCACCAGCGCGCCTTCGAGTGGCGGTGCGTCGATCCAGTCGCCGTCGTGCTCCACCTGCAGGCCGGCTTTGCCGGGTTCGACGTACAGCAGGGTCAGTACGCCGGCGTCCTTGTGGCCGCCGACTCCCTGAGTTCCCGCGTCCTTCGGGCGGCCTGGATAGCGCACCACTTTGATCAGGATCGACGGATCCTTCGCAAACGCGGCATCGAAAATGTGCGGATCCTGCCCCAGAGCGACAGCCCACTCCCGGAGCAGTCGCAATGCGACGCCGGTAAGTTCGTCATTCCATTCGGTGATGACTTCGCGTAATTCGGGAAGGGCGTCTGGCCATTGGTTGGGCCCCTGCAGGATCTCCCAGTCCGGCGACGTGGCTGTGCGCGCTGCAGCGGGTTGCTCGGCACCGATATCGATCTGCTCGCGCCAGTCCTGCTTACCTTCGGTGAGTTCACCGCCCAGGCGTGTGTATCCACGAAAGTGTGGGCTGCGCAGATTCTCGATCGCCAGTTTCTCCGCCAAAGGGAGAGCGAAGAACTCGCGCGCGACCGTGAGGAGGCGTCGTTGCAAAGCGTCGGGAATTCCATGGCCGACGAGGTAGAAGAAGCCCATGTCGTGGGTCGCGTCGCGGAGCTGAGTCCGGAACTGCTCGGCAGTCTCGGGATTCTCCGCCAGTGCGAGGTCGAGAACAGGCAGGGACGCAATCGACATGGGGTCCTCGATTCGTGTGATGGTCCTTACCGTCCATCATTCCACGCAGCCCGGCAGCTGGCCCCGCGCGGCGTTTCCGCATCCGCAGGCGTGATCAGCCGCGCGGCTGCGGAAACGCCCTGCGGGAAACAGAAATCGGGGCCCTGCGCCAGTGGCGCAAGACCCCGAATCCGTGTGAGCAGAAAAGACCTACGCCTCATCGGCCCGGTGTAGACCTACGCCTCATCGGCTCCGATGATGAACGCTTCGAGCTCGGTGCGAGCCTTGTCGTCGGCCATCTGAACCGGCGGGGACTTCATCAGGTAAGCGGATGCCGGGTAAACCGGTCCGCCGATGCCGCGGTCCTTGGCGATCTTGGCTGCGCGGACGGCGTCGATGATGATGCCTGCGGAGTTGGGCGAATCCCAGACCTCGAGCTTGTACTCCAGGTTGAGGGGAGCGTCACCGAAAGCACGGCCTTCGAGGCGCACGTATGCCCACTTGCGGTCGTCGAGCCACTCCACGTAGTCCGAGGGACCGATGTGGACGTTGCGGTCGTGGACCTTGCCGGCGAGGGAGCCGGTGAGGTTCGACGTGACGGCCTGAGTCTTGGAGACCTTCTTGGACTCCAGGCGATCGCGCTCGAGCATGTTCTTGAAGTCCATGTTGCCGCCGACGTTGAGCTGGTACGTGCGGTCGAGCACGACGCCACGGTCTTCGAACAGCTTCGCCATCACGCGGTGGGTGATGGTGGCGCCGACCTGGCTCTTGATGTCGTCACCGACGATCGGGACGCCGGCGTCCTTGAACTTGGCAGCCCACTCCGGGTCGGAGGCGATGAACACGGGAAGCGCGTTGACGAACGCGACGCCTGCGTCGATGCAGCACTGTGCGTAGAACTTGTCAGCAGCTTCGGAGCCGACGGGCAGGTAGGACACGAGGACGTCGACCTTGGCGTCCTTGAGTGCCTGGACTACGTCGACGGGCTCGGCGTCGGACAGTTCGATGGTCTCGGCGTAGTACTTGCCGATGCCGTCGAGTGTCGGGCCGCGCTGGACGGGGATGTCGAGCGGCGGGACGTCAGCGATCTTCATGGTGTTGTTCTCGCTGGCGAGGATTGCCTCGGAGAGGTCGAAGCCGACCTTCTTGGCGTCCACGTCGAAAGCAGCGACGAACTGCACGTCGCGGACGTGGTACTTACCGAACTTGACGTGCATGAGGCCGGGAACGGTGCCGGTCTCGTCTGCATCCTTGTAGTAGTGGACGCCCTGAACCAGGGACGAGGCACAGTTACCCACGCCCACAATTGCTACGCGCACCGCGGTGCTGTTCTCACCCATGGTCGGGCTCTCCTTCTTTCTTGGATGTTCCTGGTATCGATTGCTCGGCTGCGATCAATTCGTTGAGCCAACGCACTTCGCGTTCACTCGACTCGAGTCCGAGCTGGTGGAGCTGGCGGGTATATCGGTCCAGCGATCCGCTGGCCCGGCCGACGGCGTCGCGAAGGCCTTCGCGGCGCTCTTCGACTTGGCGTCGTCTGCCTTCCAGGATCCGCATCCGCGCTTCTGCGGGGGTGCGGCTGAAGAAGGCGAGGTGAACGCCGAAGCCGTCGTCGGTGTAGTTCTGCGGTCCCGTGTCGGCAACCAATTCAGTGAACCTTTGCCGGCCTTCCGGGGTGAGCTGGTAGACGCGACGGGCCCGACGCTTGAGTGGGCCGGTGGTGTTGTCGATGTCTTCCGAGATCAAGCCGTCGGCCTGCATGCGCCGTAGTGCCGGGTACAGCGATCCGTACGAGAACGCACGGAATGCGCCGAGCAGACCGGTGAGCCGCTTACGCAGCTCGTATCCGTGCATCGGTGACTCGAGGAGTAGCCCGAGAATTGCGAGTTCGAGCAAGTGACACCTCCCGAGTCTGTGGATCTAACCGCTTGATGCGATACCCAACTATATCGCGCCGATATATAAAACCATACTGCGGCCCGATACGTGTACCAAGGTGTCACGGCTAGATCAGGGGGTGAACGGGTTGATCGACATGATTTCCCCATCGAGGGCAGCGGTCAGGGACCCGCTTTCGTCGAGGTCGTTGCGGACGTGAATCTCGATGGTCGGCACAGTTTCGGTGCCGTCGACAGAGACGTATCGCGTGGTCGGATTTTGCACCGACGTCGTGGTTCCGGCGCCGTCGAGCAGGGCGATCACGATGCGAGGATCGAGCTGTGTGACGTCGATCTGTGCCACGTCGGGTTCGCGCGATCCTCCCGAAGTCGTGTCCTCGAGGTCGCCTCGGTAGTAGCTGTCGAGGGCCTTGCGAGGTGCGGCAGGATCGGCGCGCGTTACGCGTGCGTAAGTGGGATAGATGGTCATCTCGTCGACCAGTCCGCTGCCGTACTCCGTTTCGATGGCACGGAACATCGCACCCAGGCCGTCCACGGTGTGCAACTGTGGCTCGGGGCTCGAGAAGATCGTGGCGTCGGACGCGGCGTATTTGATTCCGAAACCGATAGCCGAGACCAGTGACAGAGCGATGATCGCAAGGGCGATCCAACGCATGTCGAGCGAAGGTTCTTTCCGGAGAACAGGCAGAGACGCCTCGGTCTGCAGATCCGACGTCAAATCTTCGAGATCGCCGAGAGTGACTGCAACCGCGGCGAGTTCGGTCAATTCGTCGTGCTCGGTCGCCGTGAGTTGCCCGTCGGCGAAGGCGGTGTCCAGCACTGCGCAAGTGGCCTCGCGATCGGCATTGCGAGCACGGGTGGTCCTGGTCAGATCGTTCGGCATGTCCGGGGCCTATCGAGGAGTGAAGGGAGACAAGCGGATCGGGCGGCCATCCGGGGTCAACTCCATCGATCCGCTCGCGCCGAGGTAGTTGCTGGCGTAGATGGAAATGCGTGGCTCTTTGTTTGACGAACTCATGCCGATGTGTGAGACCTTGGCGTCGGGGACGTTGAGATTTGTCGACGCTCCCGCCAGATACCCGGCGAGTTTGTCGATGTCGACGGTAGCGAGGTCGAATGTTGTGGTGCTGGCCGATCGGGAGGTGGACCCCTCGCTGGTCGTGAAACCGCCTCGAAAGTCGATGTCCTCCTCAAAATCCGGCGAGATGGCGGCTGCGCGAGTGACGCTTGCATGGTCGTCGAAGAAGTTCGCAGAATCGATCACCGTCGTGCCGAACTTGTTGTTGTACCGGGTTATGAACTCCCGTATTCCGCTTGCGGTGACCGTGTTCAGCGTCGAACTCACGATGGGGGCAAGTGGTTCGGCCCCCTGGGCTGCAACCGGCAACGGCGCCGGGGACGAATCGTCGGCGGACACGGTGAGGAAGCCGACCATGGCCGAGAAGACAACAGACGCGGCCGCGACGTACCAGATCTTGTCGATACGACGAACTTTCGCGACGGCGTTCCGCAGCGTCGCTTTCTGCAGATCGTGGACCAATAGGTCGAGCTGTCCGAGCGTGGTCGCGGTCATGGCCGACGCCGTTCGGGTCGTGTGCTCGTCGACCGTGATCTGGCCGTCGGACAGGGCGGCATCGAGCACAGCGCAGGTATCGGAACGATCGACGTCACGCGCTCGCGTACGCGAAGAGTTAGTAGTCATGTCCCGCTCACCCACCCACCCTAGTTCTCGTACGGGTACGAACGAGCGATCTCGCCCCATGGCGTGACCTCGATGCGACCTTTGTGGCCAAGTCCGTTCTCGCCGTAGATCCTGATCTTCGGTACGCCGTTGTTCACGTCCACGATCAAGTGCGTGATCGCGGCGTCCGGCACATTGATGTAGCCGCCGATGTTCACCATGTACGGCGCGAGCTTGTCGATCTGGATGGAACCGAGATCGAAGGTCGGCTGGTCCGTTCGCCGCGGAATGGACGTCACATCTCGCTCGAAGCCGTCGCGAAAACTGATGGATTCGGTGAGAGCTGGAGCATCGGGGACCGCCCGGCTCACCAGAGAGTGGTCGCCGTGGAAGCTGGCGTCATCGATGAACATGTCGCCGAACTCGTCTCGATACCTCTCGATAAATGCGCCGATACCCTCGGGAGTCAACGTGTCGATGTGTGCGATCAGGATCGGTTCGACGGTCGGCTCCGGCACCAGGGTGGTGGTCGGCAACGGTGGCGCGAGCGAAGTGCTGCTGGCATAACTGGCGGTGATGTGTTCCGAAGGCGTCAACGGTGAGCGACTCCAGGCCACAGCGGCGACGGCGCCGACGACGATCAGAGCAGCGCCACCGATGTACACAGCCTTGCGCGTCACCGACGTCCGAGGTGCCGTTGTCGTATCGATCTTCGGCACCTGCAGATCGTTGACCAGGCGCGCGAGCTCGAGCAGGGTCTTCGCGGACTTCGCCTTCCCGGTCCGTTCGAAGTAGTCCCCCGCGCTCAACTGCCCTTCGGCGTACGCGGCGTCCAACACATTGCACGTTTCGACGCGATCGAGATCACGAGCACGCGTCATCGGGGAACGGGATGACTTCACAGGAAGTGATCGTAATGGCTGGTCGCCATGCCTCCGGACCACAAAATGTGTTCATCGTGACCCTCCCGAACCGTCCGTGACCGGTTGGACGCACGTACTCTGGTCAAGTGCGGATACAGCGGCAAGTTGTGGACTACGCGCTCGCGCGTCGGTCTGTGCTGGCCGAAGTGTCTGCGGGTAGGACTGGCGTCAAGCAGGTATGCGACGCCGATCCCTACCTACTCAGAGCCGCGAAGTTCCACGGCCGGGGCAGTGACGTTCTCTGCCCCATCTGCCGTAAGGAACAGTTGACGCTCGTGTCCTGGGTGTTCGGCGAGAAGCTCGGCCAGGTTTCGGGATCAGCCCGAACGACGGACGAGCTCGCTCGGCTTGCGGAGACAGCAGAGGAGTTCACGGTGCACGACGTAGAAGTGTGCCGTTCCTGCAGCTGGAACCATTTGGTGCAGTCCTATGTGCTCGGCGCAGTACCTGCGCCGCCGCGCCCGCGGAGAGCACGTCCACCGAGCAGACGAACGCAGTCTGCGAGCCGGCGCACCGCCAGCGAGTAACGCCACACCCGAAAAAGGGCCCGATCGAAGTCCCATGTGATCGGTCCATGACCACTGGAGATTTGATTTCGTGAGTTCCCCCGACAACACCCCCGGCGACCGTCCCTCGGGACCAGGTGGTCCGAGCGGTCCGCCGCAGGGGCGCCCCCCGCAAGGCCGTCCGCCTCAAGGTCCGCCGCAGGGCCGCCCGATGGGCCCGCCCCCACAAGGACGCCCGCCTCAGCAGGGACGCCCGATGGGCCCGCCGCAGCAGGGTCGCCCGATGGGCCCGCCCCCGCAGGGCCGACCGATGGGCCCACCCCCGCAAGGGCCCCAGCAAGGACGCCCGCCGCAGGGCCGCCCGATGGGCCCGCCGCCGCAAGGCCCGCAGCAGGGCCGTCCGCAGCAAGGCGCACCCCAGAATCGACCGGCACCGGGCGCCGAACCCACACAGCGCGTCGCAGCCGCTGCGGCACTGCCTCGCACTGATGCCGGTTCCCGTCCGCCCGCTGGACCCCCGCCGACGAAGCCGCCGACAGGCGGTCCCGGTGGTGGCGACGGCAATGGTGGAGAGCCCCCGAAGGGACAGAAAGCAGTGAAGAAGAAGTCGAAGTGGCGCACAGTTCGCCGCTCGGCGTACGTGTTGGTGGCGCTCGGCCTGGTGCTGCCGGTGCTGGCCTTCATGGCGGCGTACATCGTGCAGGACGTACCGAAACCCGGCGACCTCCCGACCAATCAGGTTGCGACGATTTACGCGTCGGACGGAAGTTCGGTGCTCAGTACCGTTGTTCCGCCGGAAGAAGGCAACCGTCGCGAGGTGGCGCTCGATCAGATTCCGGTGCACGTGCGTAACGCAGTGCTTGCTGCCGAGGACCGGGATTTCTACACGAACCCCGGATTCTCGATTTCCGGTTTTGCACGCGCGGCCCGTGACAATGTCCTCGGCCGAGACAGTGCGGGTGGTGGATCGACGATCACGCAGCAGTACGTGAAGACGGCGGTTGTCGGTTCGGAGCGTTCGCTGACGCGAAAGATGAAGGAACTTGTCATCTCGTCGAAGATGGCAAACGAGTGGTCCAAGGACGACATTCTTGCCGCGTACCTGAACACCATTTACTTCGGTCGTGGTGCGTACGGCATCGAAGCCGCGTCGAACGCGTATTTCGGTAAGCCTGTCGACCAGCTGACCGTCGAGGAAGGCGCCGTCCTGGCGTCGTCGATCCAGCTGCCGTCGCTTCTCGATCCGGAGACCAATCCGACTGGCGCGGAATCGCGTTGGAACTATGTGCTCGACGGCATGGTGTCTGCGGGGACGCTGGATCAAGCCGCCCGTGCGCCCATGAAGTACCCAGGTTTCATTCCACTTTCCCAGGTGGAGAACGGAAGTCAGGGTACAACGGGGCCCGAGGGCCTGATCAAGAACCAGGTACTCCGCGAGATCGCGGATGCCGGGATCACTGAGCAGTCGCTCAATACCGAAGGCCTGCAGATCACTACGACTATCGATCCGCAGGCTCAGGCCGCGGCGATGGACGCCGTGCGCACCAATATGGAGGGTGAGAACGAGGAGCTTCGGACCGCCGTTGTTTCCGTCGATCCACGTACCGGAGGCGTCCGCGCGTACTACGGCGGCGACGACGGAATCGGCTTCGACTACGCAAATGCCGGCTTGCAGACCGGTTCGTCGTTCAAGGTTTTCGGTCTGGCGGCAGCGCTCGACCAGGGAATTCCGCTCTCACAGATGTACGACAGCTCGCCGCTGACGATCAACGGCATCTCGATCGGCAACGTCGAAGGTGAAAGCTGTGGAACCTGCACCATCGCAGAGGCTCTCAAGCGTTCGCTGAACACCAGCTTCTACCGTCAGATGCTCAGCCTCGACGGCAACGGACCGCAGGAAATTGCGGACATCGCGCACAAGGCAGGTATCCCGGAGAACATTCCGGGTATCGGCGAGTCGCTGACCGAGCCCGACGGTTCCGGCCCGAACAACGGAATCGTGTTGGGTCAGTACCAGTCTCGGGTACTGGATATGGCGTCGGCGTATGCAACTCTCGCGGCGTCAGGCACGTTCCACACTCCGCACTTCGTGGAAAAGGTTGTTGCCGCAGACGGAACGGTTCTCCTGGACCGTGGCACGCCGACCGGTGAGCAGCGGATCGATCCGGCTGTCGCGGACAACGTGACTGCCGCGATGCAGCCCATCGCGGCGTACTCACGTGGGCACAACCTGGCCGGTGGACGTCTGTCCGCATCGAAGACGGGTACCGCTCAGCTCGGTGACACCGGTCAGAACAAGGACGCCTGGATGGTCGGCTACACGCCGTCGCTGTCGACTGCTGTGTGGGTCGGTACCGCGGACGGCCAGGCGATCACCAACTCGAACGGCGGATTGATCTACGGTTCCGGGCTACCTTCCGATATCTGGAAGGACACGATGGACGGTGCGTTGGACGGTACGGACAACGAGACCTTCCCCAAGCCGGGCAAGATCAACGGCCAGGCCGGTGGTGTTCCCGAGTACACGGCTCCCGCTGCTCCGAAGACGTCGGCGCCGCCGACAACCACGGCAGAGCCCAGTACGACTACGGCGCCGCCGGTTGTCGTGACCACGACGGACGTGGAGATCCTGCCGGGCATCACGATTCCGATTCCGGGAATCTCGAGGCCGACCACGGAAACCGAGGAACCGGGCGCCGTCACCACGACGGAAGAGGCTCCGGCGGGTGTCAGTCCCGGCCGCTAAGGCGGTAGCCTCGCGGAGTGGCCGCCAATGTAGATGATGCCGATGCGACTTCTGTGACAGACGATGCGGAGTCGCAGGCGATCGAGTCTCCTGCGCCGTTGGCGGAGGACACGCGGTCGGCAGATTGGCGTGACGTTCCCAGTCGTAACGATGTAATGGTGTCTGCGTTGTCAGGCACGGTAGGTGGTCCGGTCGGTCGGCATGCGCTGATCGGCCGGACCCGTTTTTTCACCCCGATGCGGGTCATCTTGCTGTTGGCCGTCGTGTTCCTGGCGTTGGGGTGGTCGACCAAGGCTGCGTGTATTCAACAGGCGCCGTTCGGCGAGCAGGGTCAGCTGGGTCTGGACTGGGGAGGCTCCCGCCAGTACGTCGCCCTGTGTTACTCGGACACGGTTCCTCTGTACGGTGCGGAGCGCCTCGATCAGGGTGCGTTCCCGTACAAGAAGTCGTGGGAGGAAACCCGATCCGACGGTTCCGTGCAGACGCGGTACATGGAGTATCCGGTTCTCTCGGGGCTCTATCAGTACGGCTCCATGAAGGTCGCAAAGGCGTGGGATTCGATCACGTGGCTGCCGGGCGCAATTCAAGTTGCCCTGTACTTCAACGTCGTTGCGTTCGGCTTGGCGTTGGCGTGGTTGGTGACAGTGTGGGCGACGACGCTCTTAGCCGGCAGGCGGGTGTGGGACGGCGCGTTGGTCGCGTGTTCACCGCTCGTGATCGTGCACGTGTTCACCAACTTCGATCCGTTGGCGACGGCATTTGCCATGGGCGGTTTGTTGGCATGGGCGCGTAAGCGACCGGTCCTCGCGGGCATTTTGTTGGGGCTGGGCGGCGCCGCGAAGTTGTATCCGCTGTTGTTGCTCGGCCCGCTCCTGGTTCTGTGCCTGCGGGCGGGCAAGACGCGTGAGTGGCTGGTGACGGCGCTCAGCGCGGCCGCGGCGTGGCTGGCGGTGAATCTTCCGATCGCAGCGCTCTACCCGCACGGTTGGTACGAGTTCTTCCGGCTCAACTCCGAGCGCGGCGCCGATCCGGACTCGATCTACAACGTAATCGCGTCGTTCACGTCGTGGACGGGCCTCGACGGTCCCCTGGCGCAGGGTGAATCGCCGTCGAATCTCAATGCCGTGTCGTTCATTCTCTTTGCTGTGGTCTGCGTGGGAATCGGTTACGTCGCTTTGACGGCGCAGCGACGCCCCCGCGTCGCGCAACTGTGTTTCCTCCTTGTCGCGGGATTCCTACTGACCAACAAGGTGTGGAGTCCGCAGTATTCGCTGTGGCTGGTGCCGCTCGCGGTTCTTGCGCTGCCGCATCGCAGACTGCTTCTTGCCTGGATGACCATCGACGCGTTGGTGTGGGTTCCGCGGATGATGTACTACCTCGGGGTCTCGAACAAGGGTCTGCCCGAGCAGTGGTTCACGGGAACTGTTGTGCTGCGCGATATCGCGGTTCTGGTGCTGTGTGCGGTCATTCTTCGCCAGATCTACCGCCCCGACGAAGACCTCGTGCGGTACGGGTTCATCGACGACCCGGCCGGTGGTGTTCTCGATCAGGCACCGGACAAGCAGCCGTCGTGGTTCCCGGGGTGGCTGCGTCCGAAACCGGTGCGAGAGCCGGAGTTTTCGTCCGTCTGAATCACCATTCGTCGAGAGTGGTGTGACCGTCCTGGATGGCGCGCGCGAACAGTGCCGCTTTGGTCGGCGCGGGTCGCCCGACGTTGATGTACTTGGTCCTGATCCGGGAGATGTGCGTGTTGACAGTGCCGACGCCCACTCTCAGTTCGAGCGCAACTTCCTGTTTGGAATCTGCCCGAAGCCAGGTAAGCAGGACTTCGATTTCGCGGGCGCTCAAGCGCGGTGTACGGGAGTTCACGCGGCGTCCCCTGACGAGAACCATGCATGTTGGGGCCATTCGCGTCGACTGGACAAGCTCCATGACAAAGACACCTTTCGGCTGAGGTTCCAAGGGAGGAAGTGCCCGCATCGGCGCAACTTTGCAGAAGGGCTGCGGGCGGGCCGGAATGCGACGTGATCAGTATGTCCAGGCGTTCGCTCGAAATTCCGGTCGAAGGCGCGATCAATACACAGTCCATACAACGCGCGATTCTCTGACCTGGTCGGATAAAGTGCCTCGCTATGAACTCGAAGGCGGAATCCGGCACCGAAAATCATGTCGATCCCGCAAATATCGAGTCGCGGGGGCAGTTTGCTGAATCGCTAACTGCGTTGCGGAAGGCCGCGGGGCTGACAGTCCGCGACGCCGTCGAACGGTCAGGCGGTCTCCACGGAACCGTGGCCGGGTGGTTTTCCGGGCAGCACCTTCCGACACCGAACAGCATGCCGAAGTTCGTTGCGCTGTTGAAAGCGTGCGGAGTCGATTCGGGCGAGCAACAGGAGAGCTGGATCAGCGCGGTCCAGCGCGTGCGGCAACTGACTGCCCGCCGCCGCGGCGACACCGTCGTTCCGTATCGCGGACTCGAATCCTTCCGTCAGGAGGACGCCGAGTGGTTCTTCGGGCGAGGTGAACTCACCACTGCTCTGGTGGAACGAGTCGCGGCGGCGACGCGGGGTGAGGGCAGCCGTCAGTTCATGGTCATCGGAGCGTCTGGCTCCGGTAAGTCGTCGTTGCTGCGGGCTGGTCTGGCTCCGAAGATTGCCGACGGCGATCCGCGGTTCGACGGTTGGCACGTGGAGGTTCTGCACCCGGGTTCGCAGGACATTCCGTCGTCGATCGGCGACACTCCCAAGGTCCTGATCGTCGATCAGTTCGAGGAACTGTGGACGCAGCGCGATCGTGATCGTCGCGAGGAATTCCTTCGGGCGCTCGCTGATCTGGGTGAGACCACGATCGTCGTGATCGGGATGCGGGCCGATTTCTACGGGCTTGCGGCCGAGGAGCCGTTGCTGCTTCCGTTGCTCGACGATTCGCCGATGGTGGTCGGTCCGCTCACCGAGGAGCAGTTGCGTGACGTGATCGTCGAGCCGGCAGTGAAGGCCGGGATGACGGTTCAGAGTGAGCTGGTTCAGGTTCTGGTCGGTGAGCTGACGCCGCGCGGTTCGCACACGGCAAGTGACCCGGGGGCACTCCCCCTCCTGTCCCACGCACTGCTGGGAACCTGGCAGCGCTCCACGCGTAAGACCCTGACGGTGTCCGACTACTACGCAACCGACGGCATCGCGGGTGCAGTTCAGCAGAGCGCCGAGGAGGTGTACGGCGAGCTGACCGAGAAGCAGCAGAAGTTGGCGCGCAGGATCTTCCTCCGGTTGGTCAACGTCGACGAGGTCACGCAGACGCGTCGACGAGCTCCCCGTACCGAGCTTTTTCTCGGCGACAACTTCGGCGACGTCAATACCGTCATCGACCTTTTTGCGCTGAGGCGTCTGTTGACTGTGGACGAGGAGACCGTCGAGGTTTCGCATGAGGTATTGCTGTCGGCGTGGAGTCGGCTGCGCGATTGGATCGATTCGGATCGCGCCGGTCTGGCGGTCCACCGCCGATTCACCTATGCGGCGCAGGTGTGGGAAGACAGTGGCCGCGACCCCGGTGCTTTGCTCGGGGCTGCCCGCCTACATCTGACCGAAGAATGGCTACGTACCGGTGAATTGGGCCTCGAACTGGAACCAAGCGAGACCCGCATCGCCGATCTCAACGCGACCGAGCGAGAATTTCTCGCCGCAAGTATCGCGCATCGGGATCAGCAGGAAAGTGCAGATCGGCGACGGACCCGCGTGCTACGACGGCTTGTCTCGGCGCTGGCTGCCGCGTCGGTGATCGCTTTGGTGCTGGCCGTGGTCGCGATGGTCGCCGGGTTCAGTGCCAATCATCAACGCGCCGAGGCAGATACGGCCCGTGACGAAGCGATGTCCCGCCAGGTTGCCACCGAGGCGACGCGGATGCGCGCCAAGGATCCGTCGTTGGCGGCGCAGCTTGCATTGGCCGCGTATGACGTCAGCGAGACCACGGAAGCCCGCTCGGCGCTGCTCGACGCGTCGGGTGTGCATGCGGCGACGCGCATCGTCGGCCCGCCCGGTGCCATGAAAGCTCGAATCAATCCCGCGGGAACCATTGTGGCCGTGGCAAGTTCCGACGGAATGGTCCGCCTGTATCCGATAGTCGAGGGTGCCGCGTCGGTAACGCCGGTGTCGGAATTCTTCGGGGTGGCGGAAGGGACGGTTCTGTTTGCGGCGTCGTTCAGTCCGGACGGGCGTTTGCTGTCGACCGGTGGAGCAGGCGGCGGCGCGCTGTGGGATGTGTCGGACCCGGCCAACCCGGTGCGCGGAACACTGTTCGTCGACGCGGATCACGTGGTGCAGGACATGGAATTCAGTCCGGACGGAACCAAGTTGATTGCCGGCACGTCGACGCCGGACGTGTTGCGATGGAACATCGACGACACCGCCGACGCGGTTGCACTGCAGCCGCTTCCGCATCCGGCTTCGGGAACCGTCACTGCCACGTTCAGTCCCGACGGCCGTTTGCTCGTGGCCGGTGGGCGCCAGAGCACTCTGCGGGTGTGGGATGTGACGCAGTGGGACAATCCCGCTGCGCCACCGATTTTTGCAACCGAACCCGACGGCACCACCAATCACTATCTGGGTGTTGCGTTCAGCGCCGACGGGCGGGAATTTGCTGCGGGATCTACGGCGCGAGAAGTGGTGCGCTGGGACATGGCAGATCCGGCTCGCCCGCGCCCATTGGCTGCGCTCACCGGGTTTTCCAGCTACGTCAACGAAATCAACTACAGCAACGACGGAACCCGTTTTGCTGCAGGTAGTTCCGACAACACCGTGCGAGTGTGGGATCCGCGTACAGCAGCGCTGATCGAGGTACTGCCGGATTCCGGCGCCATCACCACGGTCGACTACAGCGAGGACGGGCAGATTCTGGTCACCGGCGGACTCAACGGGGTGACACGCGTGTGGTCGATGCCGGGGCCAGTGTGGGCGGGAGCACGAGACACCATCTACACCAGTCCTTTTGCCGGTGACGGTTCGCGACTTCTGGCTGGCGTCGGCGCCAAGGGTAGTGCGTTGCTGGCGTGGAACACCGAGGATTTCGACAATCCGGTGTTGATGCCCGAGATGACACCCCGCGGTGAGGACAGGTTCACCGGGGCGTCGGCGATATCGGCAGATGGCCGGCTGGCGGTGGCCGGAACAGGTACGGGTGGAGCGTATTTGTGGGACATCAGCGATCCGACGACGCCGAGACTCGCCAGTGACCGGCAGGAGTACGTCGATGGCATCGTGGCCGTTGTTGCACTCGACCCGTCGGGAACGCTGTTGGCGGTGTCGTCACAGGATGACAACGTCTTTGCCTTGGTCGACGTCTCCGATCCTGCGGCGCCCGAGCTTCTGTCGAGGACCGATGCCGGGTCGTACCCGCAGATGATGGCGTTCCGGCCGGGTGACACCACGCTGGCCGTTGCCAACGCCAAGAACGAGGTCGATCTGTGGGACATATCCGATCGAGCTGCTCCGCGGATTGTTGCCAGTGTCGGCGGTTTCGAAAGTTATGCCCAGGCGGTGATGTTCAGTCCGGACGGTACGCTCATGGCGACCGGTAGTGCGGACCACAGTGTGCAGTTGTGGAATGTCGAGAATCCTTCGGAACCAAGGCAACTCGCACGAATGGTCGGTCCCGAATCGGCGATCTACTCAGTGTCCTTCAATCGGGCAGGTGAGTTGCTCTCGGCCGGCGTGGGTGATGGCACGGTGTGGTTGTGGGACATCACGGCGCCGCAGGACCCCGAGCGGTTTGCAGTGTTGACGGCGCAACCCGTGCGAGTCAACGATGCACAATTCGCGGGTGCGGCCGACCTGATTGCGGGTAGTGGCACCGAGAAGACAATTCGCGTGTGGGGCACCGATCCGGATGCTGTCTCCGCGCGGATATGCAGTACCGCCGGAACTCTCATCACCGAGGCCGAATGGGAGCGATACCTCCCCGGTGTGCCGTACCGAGATCTGTGCGAGGCCTAGAAGCCTCTCAGTTCAACCAGACCTCGACGGCCGGTTCGCTGCCCAGTTCACTTCCGCCGTCCAGGACAAGTAATCCATTGGGGCTGAGTTGGTAGGTGACGTCGTCGTTGCGGGCGGCAAAGCCTTCCCTGGTACGGATCGGATCGTCGATCTCGATTGTTGCTCCGTCACTGAGTCTTTCACCCTTGTAGTAGTAGCGGCCGACACCGGTTTCACAGACGACGACTCGTGAACCGGTAGTGATCGCAACAGCAACGGCGGGGTTGGACGCATTGCAGCGGGGACCGTTCGAGATGAAACCTTGCCGGTCCGTCCCGGTGACGGTGGGAAGGGGGCCGGACACCGTCGTGGTTACCCGGGGCGCGGTGGTTGTTTGTGGAACCGTTGTGGTCCGGGGTGCCGTGGTCGCTGCGTACGACTGCGCGGTGGTGTAGCTGTAGGTATTCGACCGGGCGTCGTCAGCAGCCTCCGTGACAGCGGTCGCGAACAGTCCCCAGAAGGCGATCCACGCGATGAAGAAGAGTATGCCGATCGCGGTGAAGATGTAACCGAGGATCAGGCCGGCGAGTGCCAAGCCGTCGCCCTGCTCACCGGTCCGTTTGATCTGACTGCGCGCGATGTGGCCGAACACGATTCCCAGTGGGGCAAAGAGGAACGCGAATACCAGCGCCAGGACCGCCAAGACGTTCGTTGGCTGCGGTTGCTGCCAGTTCTGTTGTGGGTACTGCTGCTGGTATCCGTACGGGCCCGGTTCGCTCATGCACTGATTTTGCGGTACGAAGTCAGGCAAACCGCGCAGGCGGTTGGTTAGCTGCGGACGCGTCGCTCCAACTGCGGTGCGATCGTCGGCCAATCCTCGTCCGTCATGGAAAAGAGGGCGGTGGTGCGCCAACTGCCATCCGTTCGCTGGCGGTGCTTGCGGAGCAAGCCCTCGTACTGCGCGCCCAGCTTGGCGATGGCGGCCCGGGATTGTTCGTTGAACTCGTCCGTGTGCCATTCGACGCGGACGGCGCCGAGATCGTCGAATGCCCGACGCAGCAGGAGAAGTTTTGCCTCCGGATTGATCCGAGTTCCCTGAGCGGACTTCGACAGCCACGTGTACCCGATCGCAAGACTGCGATACGCCGGGGCGATTTGATACAGCGAGGTGCTGCCCACTACGGCGTCGGTGCGCGTGTCGATCTGGGCGAACGCTACCCGATCCGGATTCGATTCGGCCGCCTCGATGTAGGCGACCGCCTCTGCGTGAGTGTTGATCGGGGCGGCTGTCCAGCGGAAGATGCTCGGATCGTCCGACGCGGCAATCAGTGCGTCGGCGTGCTCACGGACCAACGGTTCGAGCCGGACATGCGTGCCGGTCAATGTCGGTGATTGAAACCAGCTTTCGGTCATCTGCTGAGCTCCGGTATCGGTGGGGTTTTCTCGACAGCCGTCCCGGCGAGCGGATAGCGCAGCGGTACCCGCAAGAACAGGAAGAAGAACACGGCCAGCAACACCACATGACCCCACACGCTGGCCTGCACGACGGCTTCGTACTTGCTCGGATCGAGGTTCATGTCGAGTTGGTAGAAGTAGCGGAAGATGCCGATTCCCAATGCGGCATCGGCCACGAGATACGCGGCGATCCAGAACCATCGGATCTGAAACAGCACCAGGAACGGCAGCAGCCACAAGGTGTACTGCGGCGAATTCACCTTGTGCAGCAAGATGAATCCGCACAACATTGACGCGCTCACCGCGATCCACGGGAAATAACCGTCGCGCACAAAGCATCGCCAGCCCAGATACATCGCCAACGCGAACGACAACAGGATCATCAGAGGGGACAGGATGCTCACCAATGCGTCGTAGTCCGCGTTGAGTTCGCGTACACCGAAGCCGTAGAACGGTCGAAGACCCCAGAACCACAGCGAATTGGTGGTGATGTCGGCGCTGCGCTTCTCCTGGAAACTGAAGGACGCACGCCAACCGTCGTACGAGATGAGGGCAAACGGAAGGTTGACGAGAACCACCGTCGCCACCGCGGCACCAGCCGTCATCAGCGCGCCGCGTACGTCGTACTTCTTGCCGTCTCGGCCGCGTGTCAGGACATACGCGAGAAGCGGAAGAACAAAGATTCCCGGATACAACTTCAGGCAGAAACCGATGGCCAGGATGATCGACGCCAGTATCGCCCGCGTCCGAAAAGGTATGCGCTCGAACGTCATCACGAAGATCGCGCCGACGCTGGTTGCAACGACGGGCAGCTCCCAGTTGTGGAACGCGTACAACACCAGTGGCGGGGTGGCCGACCAGATCAACGCGTACGCGCCGCTCATCCGGCCAAGCATCCACGCCGTCAGCAAGCCGAACGGGGCCAGGATCAACGCGGAATGTAGCAGGAACTCGGCATCGTTGTGGGATCCGATTCCGCCCAGCCACATCAGGATTCCGCTGAGCACCGGATACTCGACGGTTCCGCCGTAGAGGAAACCTTCTGGCGTGATGCCGCCGGTGACAAACGGAAAGAGGTGTTGGTCGATGCCGCGTCCGAGCCACAGAAGCTGGATGTCGGAGTAACAGACACGGACGTTCTTATCGACATCGAAGGCAAGGCTCCGGCCGTCCGGCGCAAAGGGCGCGCCGGCGCACCGTGCCTTGTTGAAGTAGCCCAGGGTCATGGCCAGCCCGCAGAGACCGACGACAAGCGTCAGGATCGACGCCGAGGTTTTCCGGTCCGTTCGCATGAAGCCCACCCTAGGGGCTCGCGCTGCAAGACGGTTCGACGAGCGCCCGTAAGCGCTCTGGGCGTTTCCTGTGATCGGGGACGCGATTTCGCTGGTCAGGGGCACCTCGTGTAACCTACGAGGGTTGCTGACGCAACGACCCTCCTGCCACGGATAGTCCGTGGCCGTTTTCACTTAGTCCACAGGAGGTGATGAGGTCTTATGCGTCATTACGAATTGATGGTCATCCTTGACCCCAGCCTGGACGAGCGCACTGTCGCTCCTTCGCTGGATACGTTCCTCAATGTTGTGCGCCAGCACGGCGGCACGATCGACAAGGTCGATGTCTGGGGTAAGCGTCGTCTCGCCTACGAGATCCTGAAGCATGCTGAAGGTATCTACGCGGTGATCGACATCAACGCCACTCCCGCCACCGTTGCTGAGCTCGATCGTCAGCTCGGTCTGAACGAGTCGGTTCTGCGCACGAAGGTTCTGCGCCACAACAAGTGATTTCTGTCGGTAGCGAACTCTAACCTCGCACCCAACAGACTTACATCAAAAGCAGGAGGAACCACATGGCTGGCGACACCATCATCACCGTCATCGGAAACCTGACGGCTGATCCTGAGCTTCGTTTCACCCCGGCGGGTGCTGCGGTGGCAAACTTCACGGTTGCTTCCACACCCCGCACCTTCGACCGTAATTCCAACGAATGGAAAGACGGCGATGCGCTGTTCATGCGTTGCAACATCTGGCGCGAAGCAGCCGAGAACGTCGCGGAGAGCTTGACCCGTGGCTCACGAGTAATCGTGAGCGGCCGGCTCAAGCAGCGTTCGTACGAAACTCGTGAGGGCGAAAAGCGAACTGTCGTCGAGCTCGAAGTTGATGAAATCGGTCCGTCACTGAAGTACGCCACGGCAAAGGTCAACAAGGCCAACCGTGGCGGCGGCGGTGGCGGCGGCAACTTCGGAGGTTCCTCCGGCGGGTCGGGCGGCGGACGTCCGAGCGCTGCACCTTCCGGTGGAGACGATCCGTGGGGCAGTGCCCCTCCGGCTTCGGGCTCCTTCGGTGGCGGCGGCAACGACGAACCGCCTTTCTGATCCGTACCTGATCAGGGACATCCAGAAAAGAGCAAAGACATGCCGAAGCCGCCCTTGCGCGACAAGGTTATGAAGAAGAAGGTCTGCACCTTCTGCAAAGAGAAGAACACGCAGATCAACTACAAGGACACGACGTTGCTGCGTAAGTACGTCAGCGACCGCGGAAAGATCCGTGCTCGTCGTGTCACCGGCAATTGCGTCCAGCACCAGCGCGACGTTGCCATTGCCGTCAAGAACTCACGTGAGGTAGCACTGCTGCCTTACGCCACCGTGGCTCGCTAAGGAAAGGGAGGAAAGAACATGAAGCTCATCCTCACCGCTGACGTGGACAACCTCGGTGCGCCTGGCGACACCGTCGAGGTCAAGGACGGCTACGGCCGTAACTACCTGCTCCCCCGCCGGCTGGCAATCGTCGCTACTCGTGGCGCCGAGAAGCAGGTCGAAGGAATCCGTCGTGCACAGGAACTGCGCGCAGTGCGCGGCCTGGACCACGCCAAGGAGCTCAAGGCCGCTATCGAGGGACTCGAGTCCGTAACGCTGTCGGTCAAGACCGCCGGTGGTTCGGGCAAGCTCTTCGGTTCCGTTACCGCTGCTGACGTCGCTGCTGCGATCAAGGCTGCCGGTGGACCGGTTATCGACAAGCGCACCATCGCGTTGCCGAAGGCTCACATCAAGAACACGGGCAAGCATGCCGTGTCCGTGAACCTGCATCCCGATGTGGTTGCCAAGTTCAACCTGAACGTCGTCGGCGCATAGTCGATTCGTTCTCTTGGCGAGCCCCGCACACTTCGGTGTGTGGGGCTCGACCTTTTTGTGCACATAGCGACTCGATCCGGGGTTGGGGATAACTGTCACAGTGTGACGTTCAACTTGTTGATCCGTGATCATTTGGGCTCCGCAACACGCCCGACACGCCGACGCGCCGACTGCGGAGATAGTTTTTTCATCAACAGGTGTGTGAAATTGCACATGCACATCTAGCTGGGGTTTTATGGGAAACACCAAAAGTTGTCCCCAGGTTATCCCCAGATGGTGCACACAGTTTTTCAGGAGTTTCCACAATTACTCCACAGATTCATCCACAGGCCCGTTTGTTTGTGGGCTGGCAAGTCCCTAACGTCGTCTCGGCGTCTATCTACCGACCGGTGATTTTCCACCAGCACGATGTCGGTGGGGGCAGGTACAAATAGTGAGGGCCCTGCGTTTTTCTCGCAGTGTCATCGAGTGTTTTACGGGAAGGTCTCTCTGATGGCTGTTGTGGATGATCGAGGACCTTCCGACTACTCCGGACAGGATTACCCGGGGCCTCCCGAGTCCGAGCCTGATCAGGAATTCGGCCGCCAACCACCCCAGGACATGGTTGCCGAGCAGTCCGTCCTCGGCGGCATGCTGCTGAGCAAGGACGCCATCGCTGACGTCCTCGAGGTCTTGCGGCCAGGCGACTTCTACCGGCCGGCCCATCAGTCCGTCTACGACGTGATCCTGGACCTATACAGCCGCGGTGAGCCTGCCGACCCGGTGACTGTCTCCGCCGAACTGGACCGTCGTGGTGAGCTCCGCAAAATCGGTGGCGCCTCGTATCTGGTGACTCTCACCCAGACAGTGCCCACCGCCGCCAATGCTGCCTACTACGCCGAGATCGTGGCCGAGAAATCAGTGCTACGACGCCTCGTCGACGCCGGCACCCGGATCGTTCAATACGGCTACGCCGGCACCGACGGCCAGGATGTCGCCGAGGTTGTCGACCGCGCGCAGGCCGAAATCTTCGAGGTCACCGAGCGTCGTACCACCGAGGACTTCGTGCCCCTCACCGAACTCCTCCAGCCCACGATGGATGAGATCGACTCCATCGCCAGCCGCGGTGGCATCTCCCTCGGCGTGCCCACCGGGTTCAAGGATCTCGACGAAATCACCAACGGTCTTCATGCCGGTCAGATGATCATCGTCGCGGCTAGACCTGGAGTCGGGAAATCCACCCTAGGAATGGATTTTTTGCGTTCCTGCTCCATCACCCACGGCATGGCCAGCGTCATGTTCTCACTGGAAATGAGCAAAACCGAGATCGTGATGCGTCTGCTCTCGGCAGAGGCAAAGATCAAGCTCGGCGACATGCGTTCCGGCAAGATGACCGACGACGACTGGACCAAGCTCGCGCGTCGTATGAGTGAGATCAGTGAGGCGCCGCTGTTCATCGACGACTCCCCCAACCTCACGATGATGGAGATTCGCGCAAAAGCTCGGCGGCTCAAGCAGAAACACGATATTCGCCTGATCGTCATCGACTACCTGCAGCTGATGAGCTCGGGTAAAAAGGTCGAATCGCGTCAGCAGGAAGTTTCCGAATTCTCCCGTAGCCTAAAGCTTTTGGCGAAGGAGCTCGAAGTTCCGGTTGTCGCAATCTGTCAGCTCAACCGTGGTCCTGAGCAGCGAACCGACAAGCGTCCGCAGGTCGCCGACCTTCGTGAATCGGGCTCGCTGGAGCAGGATGCCGACATGGTCATCCTGTTGTACCGCCCTGATGCGACTGAGCGCGACGATCCTCGCGGCGGTGAAGCCGACCTGATTCTGGGTAAGCACCGTAACGGTCCGACCGCGACAATCACTGTGGCGCACCAACTTCACCTGTCCAAGTTCGTGGACATGGCGCGAGGCTAGCAATGTTGTCGAGATGCAGCGCAGATTAGCGAGACACGCCCCGCTACTTTGACGGGTCTTGGGCGAGTCGCCGAAGTTCGTCAAAGTATGTGCGTCGGACCGCGCGGTAGGTCGAGGTGGCGGGGAAGATATTGGCGGAGCAAACCATTGATGGTTTCGTTGCCGCCGCTATGCCTCTCGTCAGGCAGGCGTAGACGGCGCGTGATCGTCGAACTCATCGCTCTTGGCGGCATGCTTGGCGCGAAGGGCCTCGAGTTGGGCAGACTTGGCCGCGGCCATGCGTTCGCGGGTGGCGGCGGTACGAGCCGGAGCCGGTGCCGGGGCGGGGTCGACGAGGTCGGCGTCGAGGTCGGCGTCGAGGTCGGGGCGACGCGCCCCGGGAGGCGCCCCGACCTCGACGGTGTGCATCGCCTGGCCCAGCAAGATGAACGGGAGGATGAAGACCCAGAGGAAGATTGTGTACTCGCCGCTGTGGAAGAACACGGCCAGGTAGATGCCGTAGCTCAGGAACGCGGTGCCGATGAGACCGTTGACAACGCGGCGGCCGGGGTGCAGCTCGGAGGTCACCAGCGCCAAAACGATCACGCCGATTCCGCTGACGAACAGCGCCGTCACATAGAAGCCGAACACGTATTTCCCCCGTCACGAGCGGATAGAACGATGATCACCCTAGATCACCGGCGCCGGGACCTCTAACGTTTCGCTAATCTTCGCTGCATCTCGACACAACTGCTGCTGCCCCGCTGGAAAATTGGCGGTGTGCGTTGCTGCCGAGTGCGTCGGACCTCCACCACGTTGGTGGACGATGACCTCTTAAAGTGGAGAAAAAGCAGCGAAGTCGATCTGCCGACGAGCGTTGGACAGTGCAGTGACCACGCAGGTGCCGAGCGGGCCTTTCCTGTCGTAGAGGGTGGCAGTACCGATCGAAATTCCCTCGGAGGCAACAGCATTGTCTGCGCGAAGACCCAGTTCGTAACCGAGAGGCAGTCGCGACAACGTGAGGGTCATGTCCGCATTGATGTACCCGGCACCCTCGGATCCCCAATGGCATATGAGGTTTGCGGTGTCACCGAGCACCGCGGCGCGTTGGAACGGCGAGATCGGTTCCCCGTCCACGAGCGCAGGCAGGCTGTGCCACGCATTTTTGCGGTCGCCATTCTGGTTCGCTGCAAAATCGTGTGTCCACTCACGGTCGCTACTCTTGAACAGCGGCGGCGACCCCAGCGGCGAAACGCATCCTTCCGGAGGCACCGGAAGGTCCAGTACCGGACTCCACACACGACCGGCCGGCTCCGATCCAGTAGTCAGGAACACCACCGAGGCTCGTGCCCGCACTTGCTCGTCCTGCACGATGAAAGCATCCGCGGCGGTGATTCGCGTGCCTTGGCGGACAACCTCGCTGCGTACCTCGATCGGGGCAGTCGAGACCGGCTTGAACAAGTCCACTGTCAGCCGGGCCGGAACGAAGCCGGTCGGACAGTGAGTCTCGAGCTGGCGAGCGAGTAAACCACATACGGCATGACCGCCGACCTGGGTCGGTGCCCAGGCGCTGACCGCCAACTGCTCCGCTATGAGTAGCTCCCCGCGTTTGGTGAAGAAACTGACCATCGTTGCGGACTTCCTTTTCAGTTCATCTCGTCTGCTCGAATATTTCGAGATGTAACATGTTCTAGTTTCTTCTGGGTGAATTTCGGTTGCGATACCGATTCCAGGAAGGATGAACAGTGTTATGAGACAACGCTTTCAGCGTGAACACCCACCACGAGCTCGCCGGCCTCGCCTGTGTACTGGCCGTCCTATCGACGCTCCTGTGATCATGTGGCGCAGGTTTCGTTCGCAGATCGCTGGGGTCGCGACGTTTGCGGCCCCAGCGCGTTCTCATTCGAAATGGTTCAGTTGGCGGAGGGATCCGTTCTCAAGCTTGACGGCCGACCATGTCGAGAGCGGCGAGGTGACTGAAGAGCATGCTGGTTCCGATCGGGTTTCCGCCGCCGGGATAGACGGTGCCGCTGGGTGCGGCCATCGTGTTGCCTGCCGCGTAGAGGCCCTTAATCGGATTGCCGCCGGTGTCGAGTACCCGCGCTGCGGTGTCGGTCCGTAGCCCTCCCTTCGTGCCGAGGTCGGAGATGCCGAAGGTGGCTGCGTGGTACGGGCCGAGGTCAATTGCCACCAAGGGTGATTCACCGTTCGTGAACGCACGGTCGTAGGCCTCGTCGCCGCGGCCGAAGTCTTCATCGACACCCTTGGCGACCATTGCATTGAACCGGGCAACTGTTGCGACCAGATGATCGGCTGGCACACCGATCTTTTCGGCCAGTTCCTCGAGGGTGTCAGCTGTGTGCCACAGGCCGGCCGCCTCGTACTTCTCGGTCTCGACCATGGAGACGTTGGTGGCTCGAACCGGTGGACGCTCGCCCTCCTTGTTGTCGTAGATCATCCAGTACGGCAGGGTGACCGAGCCATCCTCCATCTGGTCGATGACATCACGGCCGAGGCGGTCGTAGGCCGACGATTCGTTGACGAACCGCTTGCCGTCCTGATTGACAAAGATTCCGCCGGTGAACCACAGTGCAAACACCGAGCGGCCGTCCGGATGAGTCATCCCCGGAGCCCACCAGGCTTCACTCATCAGATCGATGTCGGCACCGACTGCCATTCCAGCCTGGTGCGCCCCGCCGAGGTTGCCCCGGGGGCTCACGGTGTCGCGGGCAGTGCCGGGCACACCGTACTTCAGGCGAAGCTCATCGTTGCCCTCGAAGCCGCCGGCCGCGAGCAACACGCCTTTGCGGGCCCGGATAGCGCGGCGTTCGCCGTCCTTATCGACAATTGCGCCGACGACAACACCCTCCTCGACTACGAGCTCGACAAGTGGTGCGCTCAAACGCAGGTCGGCATTCGGATACTTCGCAATTGCTTTGAGGAGTCGACCGATGAGCGACTGGGCCCCGACCAGCATGTCGGGTAGCGGAGCCCCGAGACGTTCCGTGTCGAGAGGTCCTCGCATGGACGCGCGGAGGTCCCCCACCTCTACTGCCGGAATCGGCGTCGGGACGATGTGTCGCTGGCCGTCGAGTCGGGCCTTCGGCGCTTTACCGAAATAATCAGGCCACGGCCGCATTTCGAACTCGAGGTTCTCATCCTGTTCGAGGTATTCGATCAACGGTGCTCCGCCCCGGACATACGTATCCTGCAGTTCGCGCGGGGTGCGGTCGCCAACTACCGCGTGGTAGTACTCGAGCGCGTCTTCGATCGTGTCGTCGGTGCCGGCACGCTGCAGGACCGGGTTGCATGGGAACCACACACCGCCCCCGCCGGAGTAGGCGGTGGTGCCCCCGAACTTGTCGGTGGCCTCGACCAAGATCACCTCGAGTCCTTCTCGCGCCGCGGTATAGGCGCCGGTGAGGCCGCCGCCACCCGAACCTGCTATCAACACGTCGCATTCTTCGTTCCAGCTGACCATCGTGACTTGTCCTTTCGATTGATACTGATTTGATGGAAGTGGGCTAACGTCCGGGGCGTTGTGTCAACAGGCGAGGTGCGTCTCAGCGCATCGGTTGGGCATCGTCGCACAAGATTTCAAAGAAGAACATGAATTGCAGACCAAGGCGACCCCGCCAAAAAACGATAGATAAAGATTTCCGGAAACCGTTGTGTTGCAACCATATTTCTCGGCAGATCGGACCATGTTCTGCAACGCCTGGACCGACAATAGGTCATCACACCTATTGCGACAAGCGACTTCGAAGCGGCATGGGAATTGCTGAGTGCGCTGGGCAGAACAGTATCGGCGTATCGGCGAAACCGAGAATCAAAACACCAGCTCGCAGCGTTATGAAAAATACATTAACGGCGTAATATGCGGGGCAACAATATAATTGAAAATCTGTACTACACTTCGTCGAGACTCGTCAGAGTTGGAGCGCGAGGTAGGTTGGATGAAGGCAAGACCTGATTCGGTTCGACGAACTAGGGATCTTCTCCGGGCAGCGGTGCTGCGTGGAGATTTCGTTGACGGCATCCTTCCGGGCGAGCGCGAACTCGTAGGTTCCTATTCGGTGAGTCGGGGGATCGTCCGCGAAGTTCTGACGCTCCTTCGGGACGAAGGGTTGATCGCACGGACTCAGGGCGTGGGGACACACGTAGTCGCCCCTACCGCGCACAGGCGTATCGAGGACATTCAAGACACTGCAGAATCGAAGAGCGACAGTCTCTTCAATGGGAGATTGCGTCTGACATCGTTCGAGAGCACAGTGATCTCAGCGCCCGGTGCTGCATCGAGGGCGCTCGACGTGCCAACAGGAACACCATGTTTGCGCGTGGACTACGCGGCGGGCACGATCAGTGGAGACGTAGACGCTGCGGCCACCAACTACGTGCTATTCCCGGAAGCGCAGCGATTGATCGACACTCCCTTCGTTGTCGACTGGTATGCCTACCTCTCGAGTGCTGGAGTGAAAATCGGCGCGTCTGATTTCACGGTCAGTGCGGTGCTCTCAGATGAAACTCTGGCGTCGGTGTTGAGAACCACCGAGGGAGCACCCTTGCTGTTGTTGGAACAAACCATCCGAGACATGTCGGGGCGAGTCTTCAACTACGCGATTGCCCACGCACGACCCGACCGCTTGCGGGTCGTTTCCCATTCTGCGCGGGGCGCAGCAACTTTCGACAGGACAGCTGTCCCTGAACGAGGCGAAAAACCGAACCGAATTCAGTGACTGCCTAAGGGTGTGCGATGGCCGTGCTGAGACCGGCCGTCGTCGCGGGGTGCCAGCTGAGGCGTCGTGCGACCTGGTGGTCACCAACCTCGACGGTGGCGTTCGGGTGCGCCCCCCCGGCAAAAGCGTTCAAGGCAGTTGGTTGATGCTCGGACCGGCTGGCCTAGCGGCATGTTCTCACTGAGTGAGACCTGGGACACCCTGGTGTGCGTTGGATCGTAATCATGACGCAGACGGATCGCCAGTGTCTGTGCGAATGGCGGTGTTTCGGCTCGTTATGTACTAGTTCATGGAGACTGATGCTGCTGTCCATGTATGCGCGGTGGTTGTAGTTACGGATCGGATGTGCCCGACTCGTTGCTGCCAGGCCCTTCCTGTTGGATTTGCCGTCTCGATAGCACAAGAATGTGAAAACTACTCCGGCACAGCGTAACCCGCATTTTGCTTCCAGGTCTGGACGAAGTCTGCGTTCCTTCGCCTTGTCTCCGGTGAAACAAACACATGCACGAGTATTCAATCCTGCACTTGAAATGAATAGGTGCGGGCGTAATTCCCCGATGAGGAGTCAGAAATGGCACAGGTTGAGACCGTTCGAGGTTCGATTGATACGTCCGCGCTCGGACGAACCTATATGCACGAGCACATCTTCATTCTCAATACCGAGATGCAACAGAACTTTCCAGAGGAATGGGGAGACGAAGACGATCGCGTCGCGGACGCGGTCGCGAAGTTGCGGGCCCTGGCGGCGCAAGGTGTGCAGACAATTGTAGATCCCACAGTGGTGGGACTGGGCCGTTACATACCGCGGGTCCAGCGTATCGCCGAACAGGTACCCGAGTTGAACATTGTGGTAGCCACTGGCTGCTACACCTTCACCGACGTCCCGTTCTACTTCCAACATCGGGGGCCGGCACTCAATTCGGTGATGGGCGCGGAGGTTCCTGACCCGATGGTCGATCTTTTCGTCAAGGACATCACCGTGGGCATTGCCGACACCGGAGTCCGTGCCGCATTGCTCAAGTGTGCGATCGATGCTGAAGGGCTCAGGCCGGGTGTGGAACGGGTAATGCGCGCAGTGGCGAAGGCGCACCACCTGACCGGCGCCCCGATTACGGTGCACACTCATCCGGAGAGTAAGACGGCCCTCGACGTCAAGCGAGTGATGTGTGACGAGGAAGGCGTCAAGCCCGAGCGGATTGTGTTGGGCCACAGTGGCGATAGCACGGATCTAGATCATTTGACTGAACTGGCGGAGAGCGGATTCATACTAGGAATGGATCGATTCGGTCTCAACGTCAATGTCTCTTTCGAAGAGCGGGCGGACACGCTGGTCGAGATGTGTCGACGGGGGTACGCCGAGCAGATGGTGCTCTCGCACGACGCGAACTGCTTCTTCGACTGGATGGACCCTGCGCTCAAGGACATGATGCCTGGGTTCGACTACCTGCATATCGAAAAGGAGGTCCTCCCGTACGTGCGTGAGCAAGGCGTCACCGAGGAGCAGATCACGGCGATGTTGTTCGAAGTTCCCCGCCGCTACTTCGAGAACGTCAGCACTTACTAGAGTGAGTTCTCGCGCCGCCGTACTTCTGGGCGAAGACGCTACGTCAGCCCGGAAGTATCGACGCGGCACCGTCAAATTGTTGAGATCACCTGAGCGGCGACGATGCTGTGGTGTCGTCGATGTCGCTGAAAGCCATTGCCTGGGCGTGCCTCGTGCGATTCGCAACCGGGCTCAACGCCGATGCGTGTGTCAGTCTTCGGTGGTCCACGCCGAGAGCGCGGCCCGCTCGTCCGCGGACAGGCGACGCAGCGTACCGGCGTCAGGGTCGGCGAACGCGAGTTGGGTGGTGGCAGTGACCGCGGGCTTCGAGTCCGGCGCGGCGTGTGCGGAGCGGACCTCGTAGCGGAGGGTGACATCGACGGTGCGGAGCTTCTCGATCCACATGGTGACCGCGAGTGGGCTGTCGGAGTGCTTGAGCGGGGTGCGGTACCGGACCTCGATCCCGGCGACGACGGACGTCTCGAAAAGGTGCGCGATCTCGGGGCCGGCGGAGAGCAGAGAGTCGATGCGGGCTTCCTCGAGGAGCGTCACCATCCGGGCGTGGTTGACGTGTTTGAAGATGTCCATGTCTGACCACCGGACGATGACATGTGAGGTGTAGGTGCGGGCGGTCATCGGTGGAAATCTCCTCGGCTCGTGGTGAGGTTGTCATTGTCGCAGGGCGGATGGCTTCTGGTGGAGACTTGCCCAGCCAGGCTTCGCGAGCCGTGATCCGATCAACGTCCGCTAGATCAGTGCGCCGGAATGCACCCAAGCACTCTCAGGGAGGCGCACCCCGCCATCCGGGAACGACTTGTGTGCAGAATTACCCACACACGCCGGCTAGGGTCCGGATCGGACACCTTCACCGATGTGGAAATATTGCCGCTACGGGTGGTCGAGGAGCGCCGCGACATCCAGCGGATTCGGCCACTGCATGGATTGCTCGGGAAGGGACTGCAAGCCGTCGGCGATGATCCACACTGTGCCCGTTGCGTCGACCGTGATTGCCGGTCGGATTGCGAAGATCGGTGCGCTTTTCACCGGTTCGAGGGTGGCGGCATCCAGGAGCGTGAGCAGTCGATACCGTCGTGTCGGATCACAGTCACCCGGCCGCTGTCCGATTGGAGAGGCGTCGCTCGATGGATGAGCCACCGTACAGACATAGGTGCCAACCTGCTTGACGTGGAACGGTTCCCAACCGAGATCGTACTCGTCGCCCAGTGACAGGTCGGGAAGGATCGTCGACGCCGTACCGTGATTGAACAGCCGCAGCGGGGATCCAGCGAGGAAGAGACGCTGCCGACGCGGGCCTGGAACCGATGACAGGACGGGCCCTGTGGTGACGTCACCAGCAGTGGTAACCCGCATCAGCCGTCTGCTCGATTCTCGATCGGATACTCTCGCCTCGAGTAGTGCGAGAAACGAATCACCCTCTACAGCAATACTGTTGACGTACTCGTCCGGAGCCTTCACTGCAATCGGATCCGCCCCCGGTGTGTGCAACCACCACCGTCCGCCCGGTGAGCAGCCAGCAAGATTTCCCCGACGACAGCACCGGCGTGTACCGGGACGTCGCTGACGCGGCAAGGTTCGAATCCTGTTGTGCATCGATAGGTTCCGTCTGTACCGGCCACCCAGCACCCGCCCGGGGTGGCCCACACGTGCCGTGAGACTCCGATGGGCCCGGGTAGGACATGTTCGGTGGCAACATGTTCGGAGTCGATACTGGCCACGATTGGGAGTCCACTGTCGACCGTCCACAGCACGTCTCCCGCCGCACTCACATCACCCGGAACGAAACGCGGCCGAACGGGGTGGGGTGGGACGTCGTCGAGGTCGAGTTCGATCCATGCCCCGCTTTCGCGATCCACCTCGTATACGTCGTCGCGCATGAACACGTCGGTGTCGAAGAACCGTGGTGATTCGGTGACCTCGCGCAGTGAGCGGTGTCCTGGCACGATCGCCCACCCGTGACTGTCGGGTTCTCGCCGGTATCGCAAGCTGAGCAACTGGACCCGGGTCACACGGCCACGCACTCGTGAAGTGATCTGGTGACTCAGCGTTCCGTAGAAGCGGCCGGTCAGCTCTACGTGGCCGGAGCGCGGGTGAAATCCTCGCCACGACGCCTCCCACCCGTCACCGCGTAGCACCCCGCTCCATTCCCAGCGGCGCGGTGAATCCTCCCCCGTGTACTGGAAGATCGGGGGATGCCCATCGGCTATGAGGACCGCACGAATCGTTACGGCGTCGATGTTCTCGGCCGGGAGTTCCGTGAAGTGAAGTGGGAAGTCGAGCACCATGCCGATCTTCGGTGGCGGTATCTCCCCATCTTCGATGGCGAGTCCTTCGATCTGCACGGCGAGCGTGCGGTGACGGCTCATGCGCCTTTCGGTGAAGTCATAGCGTCGACAGTACCCATACCCACTGCCGAAAACTCGCATGCACGGAAACTTCTGGCATCAAACCCAGAAGAGATAAGAGAGCCCTCGCGGTGAGCGCGGCATCAGCTGGGGACGCCTGCGTCAATCGGCGCACAACACAATGGCGCTACGCGAATCCGATCGACAAGGCTTTCAAGCGCGTGGATAACGGGTCCCAGGACAGCCTTGTGTCGTTCTGGACGGCAGTAGGTCCGGAATCGGCAGGCAAGCGTCGTCGTTGGTTCCTGTGGGGCTAAGTGCCCGGCATAAGCCGTCGTCCTGGTGGCAGTTTCGGAATCATCTGCACTTTCCGAAGTCTGCTGCACCGGTCATCGAACTCGACATCAGAACTGCGCCACTACAAATCTGACTGTGGTCGTTCCGCAGGTCCACCTGCGACGGAGCGAGGTGCTGCGCGGTTGAGTGAGGGAAAGTGGTGATAACTCGTTGCCCGGTCGACAATGGAGTCGGATTGCCCTCGATAGCCTCGAACCAAAATCTCACGCTCAACGCCGACGGTTCGGCCGATCTGTATTTCGGACCTGACGCCCCCGGCGATGGAAAGAACTGGATCAGAACGGTTCTGGGGCGGGGGTGGTTCGTTGCTCTGGTACGACGCAAGCGTTCTTCGATCGCCGGTGGACGCCGGGCGAAATCACGAAGATTGGGGTGTGATCGCCGGTCGATCGGATAACAAGTCCGGAACCTACAGGTGCAGTAGGTTCCGGATCTCGTTTGCCGGTTCCGAGCCTATCTGCCCCGCAGACAGGCGCGGGTTACGGAGATCGCCTGATCTGAGATCATCTGCGGAATTCAGTCGCCGAGCTGGATGGGTGCGATGGTGTCGAATACCATTCCGGGGCCGGGGTTTTGCGTGGTGCTGGCACCGCCGAGGTGGTTCATGATGCCCCAGACTGCGTTGATGGCGGTATGGATGGCGCCCTCGGCCCAGCCTGCGGTCCAGGAGATGTCGTCACCGGCGAGGAAGATGCCGCGGTGTCTCGGGTCGAGGGTGTCTTGCATGAAGTGGGTGAAGAGCCGTTGTTGGTAGCGGTAGTGGCCGGGCAAGTTCGCCTTGAAGGCGCCCATGAAGTCTCTCTCGGTTTCCCACGAGAGGGTGACAGGGCTGGCGATGATGTGACTGCGGAAGTCGACGCCCGGGTAGATCTGCTCGAGTGAGCGGAGCATGAGATTCATTCGTTCGGTGGCATCGAGGGCGAGCAGTTTGAGGGAGTCGTCTGACCAGGTGTAGGAGAGGCAGATGACACCTGGGCGGTCGTCGCCTTGGTCGAGGAGGTAGGTGCCGCGGCTCATGCGGTCGGTGAGTGTGGTGCTGACGATCTCGCGTCCGGTCTGCGGGTCCTTGTCCTTCCAGAACGGCCGGTCGACAAGAGCGAACACCTTGGTGGAGCCCATGTAGTGGGTGCGTTCGATGGCCGTCCAGTGATCGACCGGGAAGAGGTCGTCGTCGCATCGAATGTTGTTGAGGAGCATCCAGCTCTGCGCGGTGACGACGGCGGCCGCGAACGTCTCGATTCGTCCCGACGAATCGGTCACCGTGATCTGGTTGCCGGCGGTGCGACGGAGTTCGGTGACGCGGGGCCGCGGTGTGCCGTCGTTGAGGGATGCGACGGAGGTGCCGGTGGGCCAGTGCGCCATTACCTTTGGGCTGTTGTGCCACAGTCGGAGTGGTAGCTGTTGCGAGCCGCCGACAATGCCCTGATGGTCGTCGTCGGCCGCGGTGCAGACCACGCGCAGAATCTCGAGGATCGAGTTCGGGTAGTCGGTGTCCCAGCCGCCGGTGCCGAATCCGACCTGGCCGAACAATTCTCGCAGGCGGAAGGAGTCGAAGTGCGGTGATGCGGCGAGGAATCCGTAGAAGGTTTGATCGTCGTATTCGGTGACGAGTCGGTTCCAGATTTCTTTGATGGTGCCGGCGTCGCGGGCGCGGATCGCGTCCTGCAGCGCGTTCAGGTCGGCATGCTCCTCGAGCGTCTTCTGCCATGCCTCGGCGGCTTGCCGGAAGACTGGGGGAAGGTCGTCAAGTGTTCGGGCGTAATGGCTTTCGCCCTTGAGGTCGATGACGGTGCTGGAGGTGGCGTCGGCGAGCGGGTTGGGGAATGGCGTGGTCTGCAGATCGACTTCGTGCAGGTAGTGGAACAGGGTGGTCGACGACAGGGGGAAGCGCATGGCGCCCATCTCGGCAACGACACCGGGATGTCCGTCGAATTCGACCGACCGCATCCGGCCGCCGATCTGATCGGCCTCGTACACCACCGGTTTCAGGCCCAGTTTGAGCAGTTCGTAGGCAGCGACCATTCCAGACAGGCCGCCGCCGACGACGGCGATCTCGGTTCCGTGTGCGGTGGTGGGTACCGTACCGAGTCCGGCGGGATGGGAGACGTGCTCGTCGTAGGCGAACGGAAAGTCGGGGCCGAACATGGTCAGCGGCTTTCTCGCCGTTGTTGTCTCGGGAGTGGTGTTCGTGGTGGGCGCGGTCATCTGGGGTGTGTTCCTTGGTGCGGTCAGAGGTCCTCGCGGAGGCCCGCGAGTGAATGGGCAGAGCGGGATCGGGTCAGCGCCGAAATGCGCTGACCCGTAGGGAGTTATGACTATCGCTGCCGGGTTCGTGCGGTCAGTCGGGTGAGCAGGTCGGTGCGGTGTGCTTCGTCGGTGGCGAGCCCGATCGCGGTCCAGGCCATGGCTAGCCCGCCGTCGAGGACGGCGCGGTCGGCTTGGGTGGTGATCCCGTACCGGGTGAATTCGGGGTTGTGCATGATGGTGTCGCCGCAGTCGTAGCCGATGGTGGGGTGGATCGTCGGGACGATGTGGGAGACGTTGCCCATGTCGGTGGATCCCTGTCGGCCGGGCGTGGTGTGGTCGACGTTGCGTCCGAGTGCAGTGACGGCGTCGCGGTAGATCCCGCACAGGGCTAGGTCCTGGCGCAGATCGGCGTAGTCGTTTCCGACGGCCTCTAGGGCGAGTTCGGCGCCGGTGGCGAGGGCACCAGCCTGGAAGCAGGCCCGGATTCGGGCTTGGAGTTCGGCGAGCTCCTCGGCGGATTCGGCGCGGCAGTCGTAGGCGGCGGTGGTGCGACCGGGGATGACGTTGGGTGCTTCACCGCCGGAGGTGACGATCCCGTGGACCATACCGCCTGGCAGCATCTGCTGCCGGTACGCGCTGATCGCGACCTGGGCGATCATCATCGCGTCGGCGGCGTTGATGCCCCGGTACGGCATCGCGGCGGCGTGCGCCGGGCGTCCGGTGTATGTGACGTTCCAGCTGCCGATGGCCAGCGATCCCATGCCGACGCTGTCCGTGGGTGCAGCGTGCACCATCATGGCGGCGGCGACATCGTCGAACGCGCCGGCATTGAGCATGTCGATCTTGCCGCCGCCGTACTCTTCGGCCGGGGTGCCGAGCAGTTTGACCTGGATACCGAGGTCGTCGGCGAATGGTGCGAGGGCCAGGGCGGCCGTGACGGCCGAGGCGCCGTTGACGTTGTGTCCGCAGGCGTGCCCGATTCCGGGTAGGGCGTCGTATTCTGCGGTGATCGCGACGACGAGGTCACCATGTCCGACGGTGGCGCAGAACGCTGTCGGCAGCCCGTACGCTTCGCGGGTCACGTCGAATCCGGCGCTCTCGACGAGGTCGGCGATCTTGCGTGCGGAGCGGTACTCCTCGTAGGCGAGTTCTGGTTCGGCGTGCAGGCTGTGGCTAAGCCCGATGAGATCGTCCTGTCGTGCGGTGACGACTGCGCGTGCGGCTTCCCGGACATCCAGGTGTGCGGTGTGCATGTGTTTCCTTCGAGATCGGTTGCGGAGCTGCTCAGGACTTGGCGTGAATCGAGTTGCGGCGTAACAACATCCCGATTCCTGCGCCGGCGAGTGATACCACCGCGGCGGTAGTCCAGATCGCTCCATACGCGGAGAACGTCGGGAGTGGGGATCCGGCGATGGTCGCCGCGGCGGTGAACGACAGCGCGCAGGCGGCCCCGAGCGATCCACCGATGTTGATGAAGAGCTCGTTGATGCCCGAACCGACGGCAGCCTGGTCGTGCGGCACCGATTCGACGGCCAGTGAGCGTGTGGACTGTTGGAGCAGACCGGCACCGACGGCCGCGACGATACTGACGAGCAGGAACATGGGGAGGGAGTTGTGGAACGCCAGGTTGCCGAGGTAGCCAACTGCCATGATCAGCGAGCCGAGGACCAAGGTCGCTCGGTCACCGATCCGCTCGGCGAGCGCGGGTGCGAATAATGCGGTGAGCGCGACGGTTGCCATGCCAGGGAGCATCGCGAACGCGATGGTCAGGGGAGCGAGTCCGAGGCCGTACCCGAACTGCTCGCGCGGTGTTCCGAGGAATATGGCGTTGGTGACTTGGAGGCCGAGCTGGCAGAACGAGAAGGTGATCGCGACGAGTGAGACGACGGTGACGTTGCGGTGGCGAAACAACCGCACGTCGATCATCGGTGCGGCGGAACGTAACTCGACCCATATCCACAGGGCGATGACGAGCATGCCGCCCGCCAGGCAACCGATCGTCCGCGTCGACGTCCATTCCCAGCCGGGCATGCCGCCCTGTCCGAGGCCGAGCAGGATGGCGACCAGACCGACCGAGAGCAGCAGGCCGCCGCGCAGGTCGAGGTGACCGCCGGGCCGATGGTCGGATTCGGGTAGGAGCGGCCAGGTGATGATCAGGGCGAGGCTGACGGCGACCGCGGGCACCCACAGTGCTGCGGTCGGGGCGGCCACATAGTGGGCAACAAGACCGCTGGCCACCATGCCCACTCCGACGCCGCCGATCAGGGCCGCGACCATGATTCCGATGCCGCGCCGGCTCTCGGCGGCGCCGCTCCGGTTGCGGAGGATCCCGACAAGGAGGGGGAAGAAGCCGGCGAATGCGCCCTGTAGCACCTGGCCGGCGAGGAGAACGCCGAACGACTGGGCCGTCCCGACGAGAAGCGATCCGGCAAGGACGATCGCGAGGTTCCACCGGAGGATCCGCCGGTGCCCGTACAGGTCGCCCATGCGTGAGAGCACCGGCGTGAATGCCACGCTCGCAAGGAGGTTGGCGATGCTGATCCAGTTCAGGTCGGCGGCGGTCACGTTCAGCGCCTCGGTGAGGCTGCGTAAGACCGGGGAAAGGAAGCCCTGCGTGATCCCGCTGGAGAGTTCCACCAGGACGACGGAGACGAGAATCGCCACACCTGGTGTCGCCCGAACGGGAGAGTCGACCGCCGGAGCGGTGGACGCGTGTGGCTCAGTCATACATGTGCACCTTTGCTATACGGGAATCCGCGGCGGATTCCGCGTATGAATTTCCTCCAGCGGCGATAATCAGGCAACATCTGCACGAGAAGTAGGCTGCATCTGGCAACATCACGGTCTCTGTGGTGGATTCCGGCTCGAGGAGGATCGCAATGGCGGAAACCGACGGGTCGTCGACGGTGTTCGACGCACTGGATCGCGCGATCGTGCAAGTTCTCGCACGTGATCTCCGGGCGTCGTTCGCCGACGTGGGTGCCCGCCTCGGGTGCCACGAGCGCACGGTCGCGCGGCGTCTGGAACGAATGACCGAGACCGGTGCGGTGCGTTTCACTGCCGGCCTGGTGCCTGAGTACCTCGGCGAGGGGTTGTCGGTCGATCTCGCTGTCCGGTGCGCGCCGGGCCGGCTCGACGATGTGGCGGTGGCCCTCGCGGCACTGCCCGAGACACACGCAGTCGAAGTGACGACCGGTAGCCTGCAGATTCATGCGGAGGCCACGGTCGCCGACAACGATGCGCTGCTGGCCCTCATCGACGGCTCCATCGGCAGGATCGGGGGCGTCCTCGACGTGCATTGCGCCGCAATCCTGCAGTTGCTGCTCACTGCCGCGGACTGGGCGCCGTTCGACAGTGAGCCCACATCGATCCGCCGGTCCGTCGCCGAGGGGACGTCGCTTCCGGGGCCGATCGAGGTCGACGATCTGGACCGAGTTCTTGCTGGCCTTCTGCGGCATGACCCTCGGATGCCGATGAGCAGGCTCGCCAAGGAACTCAATATCGGTGAGTCGACCGCCCGCCGGAGGCTGGCGCGTCTGAAAGGCTTGCGCGTCCTGCACTTACGTCTGTTCGTCGACCCGGCGCAATTCGGATTCACCGTCGAGGCGCGCCTCGAGCTCGAGGTCGAGCACCGCCATCTCGACGCCGCGGTTCGTAGGCTCGCAGCGGAGCCGTCCGTCCGACACCTGGTGACGACAACCGGGCGTAGCAATGTTCTCGGTTACTCGCGGCATACCGACGCGCAGGACCTGTA
Source organism: Rhodococcus sp. WS3 (assembly GCF_003797085.1). NCBI lineage: Bacteria > Bacillati > Actinomycetota > Actinomycetes > Mycobacteriales > Nocardiaceae > Rhodococcus > Rhodococcus sp. WS3. The sequence goes on along the minus strand of NZ_RKMA01000001.1, from coordinate 2,409,285 downwards.
TGCCTTCACGGGCCGCGTGTTCGGCGCACTGGACGGTGTCCGGCAGGTGCAGACTGCGCTCGTAGTTCGCGCCTACAAGTCCGCAGGCGTGCTGATGTGAATATCTGAATCGGGGGGCGCACACGCCTGGTCGAGCATTTCGTCCGATGCAGTCAGGCAAGGTTTGCGTGTGGGAACTACTTCTCCTGAGCCGGAATCGCACGCGAGATCAGCTCTGATATTTTTGTCGCCGGCAGCTCACCATCAGGTGCCTGCGTGATGTTTGTCAGAACAACGATGATCGTGCCGTCTGATTCCCGACGCGTCGTTTGGGTTTGGTAGCCGCTGATATGGCCCTGGTGTCCGGTGAGTCCGTTGAGCTTCGCGATGCCCAGTCCGTAGGGCATCGCTCCGCCGGTGACGAAGTCGAGTCGTTCTTCTTGCATTTCGGGATCCAAGAGATCCCCGGCAACGAGAGCGCGGCCCCAGATCGCCATATCGTCGGCAGTGCAAATGGCTTCGCCCGCACCGAATCCCCACGAGGGATTGGAGTTCGTCACATCGATCAAATCCGGTTTCGGTGCCGGCGGGCTCGGGTTGTCCCACTCAGTGCCGTATTGATAGCTGCGGCTATACGGGGCGGGAAGCGTCGAATCCGCCTGGGCGGGCATCGAACAGCCGGTCATCTGCAAAGGGCTGAAGATGCGATCCTGCACGAGGGCGCCAAGTGAGGCACGGCCATGCTGTTCGGCGATAAGACCGAGCATCACGTAGTTGGTGTTCGAATAATCCCAGCCCGCCCCTGGCGCAAACTCGGCCGGTTGACCGACCGTGGTAGCGAGGAGTTCCTCCGGACTCCACGCTCGTGCAGGATTGTTCGCAAGATCATTCAAGAATTGGTCGGGTGTATAGGTGGGGATGCCCGACGTCATGTTGAGTGCTTGCCTGATGGTGGCACCGTTGGTATCAAGCGTCGGAAAGTAGGGTGCCAGTGCATCATCGAGTCCGAGCTTGCCCTCTTGGGCGAGCTGTAGGACCACCGTCGCGGTCAGTGTCTTACTGATACTCCCGATCCGAAAGTGGTTCTCCACCTTCATAGGTTCGTTCGTGTCGATATTTGCAACGCCTGCCGCAACCTTGTAGGTGCCTCGATCGGGACTGGCGACAATGGCAACCAATCCAGGTATCCCCATTTCCTCCATCTGCTCGTTGATGACGGGTAGTACCGCGGACTCGAGCGAGGTTTGTGCAGAATCGAATTCCGTTGATGTCGAATCGGTTTGGCTGGCTTCTCCGCTCGCGCAGGCTGTCAGCGTCACCATCACAATCGCGAGTGTCGTGGCTGTGAGTTTCATGGCATCTCCCTGAAGTTGACGACGTCGTCGTTGAGCGGAAGTTGGTTGGTTCGTTCACCGGCATTCGGCCCGTCACGAAAGCGTCTGTTGCAGTGCATACTCGGAGCATCAGGCAGCGGGCGGAAAGTCGACGATGGTGGAATACAGAGGGAGCTGATTCTTGCGCTCTCCGGCATCGGGACCCTCCGAGACATTGACGAAAATGCCTTCGCCGGTAGAAGAAGCCTCCACGCCTACAGCTCCGACGAACGTGAACCGGTCGATCTCGTATGCGACGTTGTCACCCGACAGCGGTAGCGGCGCTCGGGACACGTGAAAGTGGAGGTGCGGCGCAGTCGTGTTCCCTGAGTTGCCGAGTTTGCCGATTACCTGCCCTCGGGTGACCGTGTCACCGACCTTTACCGACGCGCTGCCCGGGATCATGTGCGCGTAGAAGGCGAAGTTCCCGTCACCGATGTCGATAATGACGTAGTTTCCGGCCAACTGATCAACGGCCACGCCCTCCGGAAGGATCTTGGGCGGAACATCCGGCATGTCCGACACCACGGTCACGACCTTGCCGTCGGTAACTGCCAACAACTCGGCGCCGTATCCGGAGTAATCCTCGTTTCGGGTTCCGTCGCCGACGGCGACTGCGTTGGCCTGATTGGTTTGCATCCAGTCGATGGCATAGCGCTCGGCGCCGTTCATCCTGCCGCCCAACGCCATCACTACACCTCGGTGCGCATTCATTACGCAACAGCTGTTGTCGGCAATCCAACCATCACCGGCAACCGGCGGCCCGATGACGACGGGCGAGGCCCTACTTGTACGAACCGTCCCGCCGATCTGGGTAGTGCTGTCCGGGTACAACGCGCCGTGTGCTTCCGATCCAGGCGTCGCCGCGCCGAGCGTGGCGCTGATGCGGTGTGTCACTTCGGCCGGAACATCGTCGCGGCTGTCGTAGACGTCATCGAGAAGGAGCACTACCGTGCGACCCGCGGCTATGTCGCCGGACGCCGGCGGGAACTGGAGAGTCCGTGCTGCCACCTCCGTTTGCCCTACGGTGGTGACGACCTTGCCGTCAGGCCCGTCTGCGAGGGTCTCGACCCGCGTGATCGTCACCGGACGCGGTGTGACGTTGAGCAGCTGGATCTCGTAGGCCACATGAACTTTCCCGTCGGTGCCGGCGACCGGAATCGGATCCGGTCCGAGAGTGGTGATCACCAACGGCGTCGCCACATCTCGGTCGAGCGAGTATCCCGGCGGAACCCCGCCGCGAGGATCGACGGTCGGTGTCGAAGCTGCCGTCGAGTCGGTGGAGCCGACAGATGAACACGCCGCCAACAGGGCTGCACATGCAACGAGAACTATTGGGGCCCTTCGCATTGTGGTGTCCTTACCTGGGGAAGTTGATGACGTCCGAATTGAGCGGGAGCTGATCGGTTCGCTCTCCCGCATCCGGTCCTTTCACGAGGGAATCTGTGGCCGTCGAGCCCACGAATGTGAAGCGGTCGATCTCGTAGGGCACGTTGTCGCTGGACAAGGGCGCCGGGGCCCGAGAGACATGGAAGTGCAAGTGAACCTCCGTTGTATTGCCCGAGTTGCCCAAGTCTCCGATTACCTGCCCGCGGGACACCTTGTCTCCAACCTTCACCGACGCCGATCCCGGGATCATGTGCGCATAGAAGGCGTAATTGCCGCCGCCAATGTCGATGATCAAGTAGTTGCCAGCGAGTTGATCGAACGTCAGACTTTGGTTGACTTGATGCGGCGGCTCGTCCTTCTTGTCAGACACAACTGACACAACGGTGCCGTCGGCCACCGCCAACAGCGTTGCGTTGTAAGCGAAGTAGTCGTCGTTCTTCGAGCCGTCACCATCGCTGGAACTGAGAACCGGGTTGTTCATATCGATACGCATCCAGTCGACGGCATAACGTTCGGTCCCGTTGATCCGTCCGCCCACCGCCATCATCGCTCCACGGTGCGATGTGATCACGCAACAGCCGTTGGCCGCCACCCAACCGTCACCGGCGAGGGGTGGCCCGATGATCACTGGCGAACGTGCACTTGTCTTGACCGCTCCACCGATCTGAGTCACGGTGTCCGGATATCTCGCATTGAGGCCGGAATCCTGTGTGATGAAGGGGCCATACGAGGTGACCAGCCGATGGGTCACCTCAGTCGGTACGTCCGCGCGAGTGTCGTAGACCCCATCGAGTACCAACACAACAGTGCGCCCGACGGGGATGTCGGTAACCGGCGCCGCTTCGAAATTTGCCAACGGGAAGGTACGGGCCAGCACCTCGTCTTTCGTCAGGCTCGCTACTACCTCGCCGTCCGGTCCACCGGCCAGTGTTTCGATCTCAGTGATGGTCGCGGGCCGCGGCGACAAGTTGAGTACCGAAATTTCATAGGCCACATGAACTTTGCCGTCTGTACCGGTAACCGGAATCGGATCCGGCCCGAGTGCCGTAACGACAAGTGGTGCCATCACATCGCCGTCGAGCGGGTAGCCGGGTGGGATGCCACCGCGGGAATCGACGGTCGATGTCGCCGACGATTCGGTGGAATCGGCAGCTGACGAGCAGGCCGCAAGTAGCGCGGCACATGCAACGAGGACTAGTGAAGCTCTACGCATGGATGGTGTCCTTTTATGAATAGGCAATTCCTCGCCGCCGTAAATCAGTCAGTTTCAGATCCATTCGTCGTCATGAACCCGAGAGCGGAATCAGATATGCCGGGTCGACGTATTGTTCGAGCATATGCACGAATTGCCAGTTTCATCAATGAATTTCGAATCTCGAAATTGCACGGCTGGAGAGCCGCACATGTAGTCGAGGCCACCCAAGCTCGCTCGCACACACGTGACCAGGTAATCAACGTCGTTGCATGGCCTTTCACAAAGAAATGCGTGTTTCCGGACTGGAATATTTCACCCTCCGCTTCACCCTACGTTTCACCCTCGGCTTCAGTGGGGTAGTACGAGAAATTGGCGATCCAGAGAGCAGCAGCTGCTTTCAGCTTCTCCAGCGACACCTAGGCTTGAAGAATTACACTGAGCAAGTTCGTCATTCGCACACAATCGCCTTCCGTTTCCCTCAGAGCTGGACGTTCTATCGCAGCGGGGCTGCCCGACGCCGACCCCGGCGAAATGCGCTGTCAAACAGGCGCTGTCAAGTTGTTTGGGATGCAGCAGTTTTCGGGAATAGCAGGCCATCACCCGGAGCGATCGGTCAAGCAGCGACGTTCAGTTCGGTAGCCTGATTCCATATTTGGAATCGAGCGGCTATCTCGGTGCGGTGGTCGGTGGCGGTCATACGGTGACGGGGCGAGCTGTTCCCAGGGTTGGATTTCGTCAGTCGGCTAGGAACTTCAGGACTTCGGGGACGAAGGTCTCGTGGTACTGGAAGATGCCGCCGTGCCCTGAGTTGGGGTAGATCGTGATTTTGGAGTTGGGCAGGCGCCTGGCCAGGTTCTCTGAGTGCTCGCTGGCGACCATGAGGTCGTTGTCGCCGTTGGCGACGAAGACCGGCGCGGTGATCTTCGAGAGGTCGTCCGGTGCGTGGAGTCCGCCGGTGGTGATGGCTCGGAGCTGCGCGATTCGGGCCTGGTTCGAGATCGGCTTGTCGCGGTCGGTGGTTCGCTCGGCGAGACGGTCGAAGTAGGCGTTGGCGGCCTTCCTGCCCTCAGCGGTGCGGGGAAAGAAGAGGAAGTGGCGGGCGTCCTTGCGGGCCAGCGCCGCCTTGGCGTAAGCGCCGCCGACAATGAACGGCATCTTCCAGATTCCGCCGCCGCCGCGTGGTCCCGTTCCGGCAACGACCATGCGGCGTACGAGGTCTGGTGCCTGCAGGGCGATCATCTGAGCCACGGCTCCGCCCACGGAGAAGCCGAAGAGGTCGACTTTCTCGTGACCGAGCGCCCGGATGAAGGCGATAGCGTCGGCGCCCATCTGCTCGAGGTCGGCTGGCACTTTGGAGTTGGTGCCGCCGACGCCCCTGTTGTCGAAGGCGATGACGCGGTGTTGGGTGGCGATGCCGTCGATGACGCGGGGATCCCAGTCGTCGAGGACTGCGGTGAAATGGTGCAGGAAGACCACTGGTACTTCGGAGTCGGCGCCGAGTTCGCGGTAGACGTAACGTACTCCGTCCACGTTGATGTTGCTGGTCGGCACGTCTTTCCAGGTGGTCATGAGATCTTCTTCCGTGATGTGGTTGTGGTGGAGCTCTGCTGGTGGGGTCCGCGCTGGTCAAGGCGAGCCAGGACGCCGAGCACCGACGAGATCAGGACGACCTGCCCGTGGTGGGCCGGTACCTGTCTTGGCGCCGTTCCTGCGTTCAGTGTGAGAGGAACTCGACGGCGGAGGGGGCGAACTTGTCGTGGAATTGGAATATGCCGCCGTGCCCGGAATCGGGGTAGATGATCAGTTCGCTTCCGGGGATTCGGCGGTGCAGGTCTTCGGAGAGGATTGAGGGCACCATGCGGTCGTGATCCCCGTTGGCGATCAAGGTGGGCGCGCTGATCGCAGTCAGATCTACCGGTGTGGAGCGTCCCCATCGTTTGATGGCTTTGAGTTGGGTTCGGAATGCTTTGACCGAGACGGATGTATCGCGGTCTTCGGTCCGTTCTTCGAGTCGTTTGACGAATGCAGCAGCGGCGCGTTTGCCGGTGGTGTTGCGGTTGAAGAACAGGAATTCCTTCGGGTCGGACCGCGTCAGAGTAGCTCGCAGCAGGTCGTAATAGGTTGTGCCGGCGACTTTGTCGATGTCTTTACCGCCTGCGGGTCCGGTGCCGGTGAGGACGAGTCTGCGCACGAGTTCGGGGTGCTCGAGTACGAGGGCCTGGGCGATCATGCCGCCGAGGGAGAACGCGAAAATATCGATCCTGTCGAATCCGAGGGCCTTGATGAAGGTGACGGCGTCATCGGCCATGGCCTCGATACTGTCGGGAACTTTCCCGGTGGAGGCACCGACGCCACGATTGTCGAAGGCGATGACGTGGTGGTCCTTCGCGATGGCATCAGCGATGCGCGGATCCCAGTTGTCGAGGTTCGCGGCGAGGTGTACGAAGAAGACGACGGGGATTCCGCCCTTCGGTCCGAGTTCGCGATAGGCGTAGGTGACGTCGCCGGCGGTGACGGTTCGGGTGCGCGCCTTCGCGTAGGACGTGATGACGGGGCCGTTGTCGGTACTCATCGCGAGGTTCCGGTTTCGGTGGTGGTTTCGTTGCGTCGGGTGTTACTGATGACAGCTTTGCCTCGGATCCCGCCCTTGCTCAGTGCCTGGAGCGCCTGCGGGGTCTGGTGGAACGGGAAGACCTGTCCGACGACAGGGCGGAGCACTCCGTCGTCGACGAGCCCTGTGATGTGGCGGAGTTGGTCACCGCTGGCGTGCATGAAGAGAAACTCGTAGCTCACACCGAGCTTGCGGGCCCGACGGCGGACGCCAAAGCTGAGGCCGGTGATCGCCAGGCGCAGTAGCGGATTGAGGCCGCTCTCGCGGGCGAAAGCCGGGTCCGGGGGGCCGGAGATCCCGATCGCCTTGCCGCCGCGACGCAGCACGCGCAGCGACTTTTCGAGGTTCTCCCCGCCGAGGCTCTCGAGCACGAGGTCGTAGTCGTGCAAGACCTGCTCGAAGTCCTGACTGCGATAGTCGATGACGACGTCAGCGCCGAGGCCGCGGACGAAGTCCGCGTTGGCGGCGCTTGCTGTGGTCGCCACAGTTGCGCCGAGATGTTTGGCGACTTGGATTGCGATGGATCCGACACCACCGGCGCCGGCGTGGATGAGAACTTTCTGTCCTGGCTGGACGTTGCCGCGCTCGACCAGCGCCTGCCATGCGGTTAACGCGACCAGAGGCAATGAAGCTGCTTCCTCGATGCTGATTGATGCCGGTTTGAGGGCAAGATCGGCCTCTGCGACTGCGATGCGCTCCGCGAACGTCCCGATGCGATCCTTGTCGGGGCGGGCGTAGACCTCGTCGCCGGGTTTGAAGGACCGCACTTTCGCGCCGACCTCAATGACAACACCGGCGAGATCGTTGCCGAGGATCAACGGAAGCGTATATGGGAGTATCTGTTTGAATTCGCCGGCACGAATCTTCTCGTCGAGTTGGTTCAGCCCGGCCGCGTCCACTCGCACGAGTACGTCATGCTGACCGACTACCGGCTCTGGGACGTCGGATTCTTGCAGTGGCCCTTTGTATTTGGTGACGACAAACGCTTTCATGGCGTTGATCCTTCTGCTGTGGGGACAGGTAGCCAGCGAGGCGTCGCGGTCATCTCTGTTCCGCGACGCCTCCGCTGGCTGTTCAGGCGTCGGTGGCCTTGAGCTGGGGGTAGAGCGCTTCGATGGGTGCGCTGAGTCCCGACTTGACCTGAGCGGAGGCTTCGTCGGCAAGGACTTCGTACTCGCCGGCCTCGACTGCGTCGAACACAGTGCGCACAAGATCCGCGGGCTGTGTCTTGGGATCAGTGGAGTTCGCAGCCATGGGGGTGTCGACGTAGCCGACGTGTACCCCGACGACGTGCACACCCGCAGGTGCGAGTTCGAGTCGCAGGGAATTGGTCGCCGACCACAAAGCTGCCTTGGTGGCGCTGTAAATGCCGGCGACGGCGTACCAGCTCAGTAGCGAGTGGATATCGATGATGACCGACTCGTCCTTGGCAGCAAGGACCGGGGCAAAAGCGCGGGCAAGGAAGAGGGGGCCGAGGAAGTTGGTCTCGACGTTGGTGCGGATCTCCTCATCGGTGTGGGTGAGGATGCCTGGGCTGGACGGCGAGGCGCCGGCGTTGTTGATCAGAACGGTCACGTCCGGTGCGGCGGCGACGGCGGCCTGGATGGACGAGGGATCGGTGACGTCGAGGGTGAGGGGGACGATCCGCTCGTCATCCCACGTACGAGGTGTGCGCGCGGTGGCGTAAACCTTCGACGCGCCGCGGGCAAGAGCTTCGCGGACGAAGTGAGTGCCGATGCCGCCGTTCGCTCCGGTGACGAGGACGACGGATCCGTTGAGTGAAGGCATGTCAGGCTCTTTCTGTTGCGAGGATGGTGGTCAGACGCGCGCGAGTGTCGGGTAGTCGGTGTACCCCGTTTCGCCACCGCCGTAGAGCGTGGTCGGGTCCACATCGTTGAGCGGGGCATCGTTGCGCAGGCGTTCGACGACGTCGGGGTTTGCCAGCGCGAACTTTCCCAGTGGCGCGATATCAGCCAGGTCGGCGTCGATGTCGTCGGCGATCTGCTCCCGCGTGCGTCCGTAGCGCACCACGAGTACCGCAGTCGGCCACACATCGCGGAAAGAGCGGAGCAATTCGTCGTCACCGACATGGTGGACGTGAAGATAGGCCAGGTTCAGTGTCGCGAGTTCTCCGACCAAGTGCCGGTATTGGGCGCGGACGCTTTCGACATCGCCTTCGTCGATGCCGCCGAGGGGCATCGACGGCGACAGTCGGATTCCCACCCGGTCGGCTCCGATCTCCTCGGCCACCGCGGCGGCGACCTCGATCACGAAGCGCGACCGGTTTTCCACCGATCCGCCGTACTGATCAGCGCGGTGGTTCGAGTTCGGCGAGAGGAATTGGTGCAGCAAGTAGCCGTTGGCGCCGTGAATTTCCACGCCGTCGGCGCCGGCCGCGATGGCGGAGGCGGCGGCGTGGCGGAAATCGGCGATCGTGGTCTCGATGTCCGAGATACTCAGCTCTCGCGGCACCGGAGTTTTCTGCGGACCTGTTGCGGTGAACATGTCCTGATCGGCAGAGATGGCCGACGGCGCTACCGGCTGGCGGTGGTGTGTTGTGTTGTCGGGGTGCGACATCCGGCCAGCGTGCATCAGCTGGATGAACAACGCCCCGCCTTCGGCATGGACCGCGTCAGCGACATTCGACCAGCCCACGATATGTGCCGGGGTGTAAATCCCCGGCGTGTTCGGGTAACCCTGGCCGTCGTCGGAGGGCTGTGTGCCCTCGGTGATGACCAGTCCGAGCGAGCCGCGCTGGCCGTAGTAGGTCGCTACGAGCGGGCCAGGGGTGCCGTCCGGATTTGCCCGGTTGCGGGTCATCGGCGCCAAGGCGAGTCTGTGCGGAAGTTCGACGCGCCCGAGAGTGAACGGCTGCCAGAGTGAAGGTGAGGTCATGAGTTGGGTGTTCCTTAGGTTGATCGGCCGGTCAGGTAGGTCACCGGCGCGAAGCAGATGTGACTTCTCGTGGGACGATCGAGATGAACACCTGAACCGCATCAATAGTGACTCTACTCAGAACTGAATGTACTCATAATTTATTCCGAAGGATATCCGTCATGTCATCCGTTCCCCAGCCAGCCGGACGGCGCGAGCGAAACAAGCAGCAGAAACTCGACCGCATCACAGCCGCTGCCAGTGAACTCTTCGCCGAGTACGGCGTCGACGAGGTCACCACCCAACAGATCGCCGAGAAAGCCGACGTCGGGACAGGGACGGTGTTCCTGTATGCCAAGACGAAGGGCGAATTGCTCCTACTTGTGCAGAACGCGAACTACAGCGGCGCACTCGAGCGGGGTCGTACAGATGCCGAAAACATCCCCGACGTACTCGAGGCGGTGATGGCGATCGTCCGACCGATCGTGCGATGCAACCGCACCCAGATCGACAACGGGCGCACCTACTTGCGAGAGATGGTCTTCGGTAACCCCGACGAACCGCACCACGCGGAAGCGCTCAACATCGTCGGCCAGACCGAGGAAGCCATCGCAGGCGTGCTGCGCCGAGGCGGACGGGTCGGTGAAGCCGATGCTGTGACGCTGGCGCACGTCGTCTCGGCGATCATGTTTCTTGCGATGGCGGCAACGATCAATATGGCTCGTGGTGTCGATGAGATCGAGGAGGACATCAGGGGCCAGGTGGCCGCTCTCCTGCCGCATTGATCGCAAAGCCGACCCCGCGGAGTCTGTCTTGCTGTCGGTGACGACGCCGTCGGAGGTGTCCGTTGGTCTGGTCGACCTTGTGGCCCAAGGGCGGTGGGACTTGTCAGGGATCGGCCAAGTGTTGTATTGGCGCAGGATCAGACTGCGCCTTCTCGACATTCACTCGATAAGTGGTACTTCCAGTGCGACGAGGACCAATTGCGCGCGGGTCAGTTCGAGAAACGCCGAACTGCTCGGAGTCGGACCGGCGACGTAGAGATCAGCCGCGTCTTTCAGTTCCTCCAGCGATAGCTCGACTTGCTGAATTGCGCTGAGTAAGTTTGTTATTCGCACGACATCGTCTTCCATTGCTTCCTCCTGGATGCGCAGTGGCTCTCGCCCGTCGACCTAGTGGGGGAGAGTGAACGAGTTTCCAGGGGGCGGCTACGTGCCGCCCCCCACGAAACATCGTGTCAATCAAGACTTGTCACGGAACCAGTACAGCTGTGGGCTGTGAATTTCCTTCGGACTTCGCGTCGGGGTGCTCGTCGAGTGCGCGGCCCTCGATATCGAGGTCGGGGATGATCTTGTCGAGCCAGCGCGGGAGCCACCATGCGCTCTTGCCCAGCAGCGCAAGCATCGCGGGCATCAAGATCATACGCACGATGAATGCGTCCGCGAGGACTCCGACGACAAGCCCGAATGCGATCGACGCCGCGACTGCCATGGTGCTGGTGGCAAAACCGGCGAACACGAACACCATGATCGCAGCTGCCGCAATGAGAACCGGTCCGGATGTCTTGAAGCCGGATATCACCGCGTCCTTGGGTGACATCCCGCGGCTGTGCATTTCCTGGATGCGGGAGACCAGGAACACCTGGTAGTCCATGGCCAGCCCGAACAGCACCCCCACGAGGATGATCGGCAGGACGCTGAGCATCGGATCACCTTGCGGTGCAGGGATGATCGCATCCAACCAGCCCCACTGGAACACTGCGACGCTGCCGCCGAAGGCGGCGCCGACCGAGAGCAAGTATCCGAGTGTGGCGATCAACGGTACGAGTAGGGATCGGAACATGATGGTCAGGAGTACGAAGGACAGAAGGACGATCACCACGACGTATTTGATCAACGCTTGGTGCAGTGCGGCGTCCATGTCGATGCCGATTGCGGTCTCACCGGTCACTTCGAGGTGAACACCAGGCGCCATGTCTGCCCGGTCCCGAATGTTGTCGACCAGGTTCTCGGTGCTCTCGTCGATAGGGCCACCCGTCGGCACGAGGCGGAACAAAGCCGCGGTTCCGTCTTCACTGAGCACGCCCGGATCAACACTCTGTACACCGTCGAGGTTGGTGAGTTGCTCTTGCACCGCAGCGGTATTCGTTGCGTTGTCGCCTTCGGCGATCACCATCAGCGGACTTTGGATGCCGCCGAATTCTTCGACGATCAGATCGTAGGCGTGACGCTGCGTAGACGAAGGATCAAGGCCACCGGGAACGTTCTGCGCGGTTTTCATCCCGAGCAGCGGAATGGCCACGATCAGTAGGACACCGATGCCGGCGACGATCGAGAACACCGGACGCCGCACCAGGAATCCGACCCATGCTGCGAAAAATGCGTTACTACTGCGCTTTTCGTCAGCAGCATGTGACGCGACGGCAGGCACAGCTGCGACAACGTGGCGTTCCTTGCGCGGCAGCGCCCGCAGGCCGAGCGTGCGCATCAGCACCGGCAATAAGGTCAGCGACATCAGTACTGCGACAAGAACTCCGAATGCACCACCCATGCCCATGTCGGTGATGAAGCTGATCCCGACCACGCGCAGGCCGGCCAATGCGATGATGACGGTCAGGCCGGCAAACACGACTGCGGTTCCGGCCGTGCCGACTGCCTTGCCGACGGACTTCTCGACGCTGTGACCATCGCGTAGTTCGGCGCGGAATCTTGTGAGGATGAACAGGCTGTAGTCGATGCCTACTGCCAAGCCGAGCATGGTGCCCAAGGTGATGGTGGTCGGTTCGATCGGGCTGATGGTGCCGTAGGCCAGGACCCCGAGGGTGCCGACGGCGACGCCGCTGAGCGCAACGAGCATGTTCGCGCCCGCGGCAAGAAGGGAACCGAAGGTGAGAAACAGAACGACGAATGCCACAAGGACGCCGGCAATTTCGCCGATGCCGCCTACCGAGGTCGCGGGTTCGAAGAGTTGCCCACCGACCTCTGCCACCAGGGTGTTCGGAGCGGTGTCCGCGACTGCCAAAATGGCGTCATATGCGGCATGTTGCTGATCTTCGTCCATCGCAGCGAAAATGACAGTCGAGACGGCGGTCGTCATGTCCGCTGAAACGAATGGGTTCGACGAGTCGAACGGGTCGCTGACTGTGACGACATCCGCGACAGTCGATGCAGAGTCGAGTAGACCGTCGATCTGAGTGCGCACATCGGTATCCGTCACGCTCGCGCCGCCGGTTGTCTGCATCACCAACTGCACAGTGCCCGGAGCTCTTTCGGGCTGGCCGGTGGACGGGAACTTCTGGTTCATCACCTCCATGGCCTGTGAAGCCCGGGTATCGGGAATCGACGCCGACGCGCTCTCCTCCGACGACCCACCCGAGACCAATACGCCCGCCAGCGCAAAAAGCGCGAGTAGCCACGCGAGGACGACAAGAAGTCGGTGGCGGGCGCTGAATCGCCCTATCCACGCTAATACGAGGGGCATGATTCTCCTGACAAGAAAGTGAAAACAGTTCGCACACAACAACTCATGCGAAGAGGACTGTTTCAGTTTCCCTGGGAAGTGGCCCAACGTCGTCGTCCATCGAGACCGAAAAAACTACTGCAAATGAAGTACACCGGCCGGGGCAGGCAGCCCAAACACGCGATCAGGCGATCAACCCAGCCTGATAGGCAAATACAATCAACTGGGCACGATCCCGGGCGCCTACCTTGATCATCGCGCGGCCCGCATGAGTCTTCACGGTGAACGGAGACAGGAACATGTCGGACGCAATCTCGGTGTTGCTCTTGCCTGCAGCTGCGGCGATTACCACCTCGCGCTCACGAGGAGTCAGTGCAGAGAACCGAGCAGCCAGCGCCGCGTCCACTGTGCGCACTGGTTGTTCGGAGACTCGGCTGATTACCGATGCTGCAGCCGAACCCGACAGTGCGCCACCACCACTGGCTACTGCTTCGATACCAGTGGCTAGTTCGGTGGGACTGACGGCTTTGCTCAGGAACCCGTTAGCACCGGCCTGCAGTGCTGTCAGTACGGTCGCATCGTGATCGAAGGTTGTCAGGACGATAATTTTCACGGTCTCTGCCGGCGCGAACTCACGTATGCGTCGTATCGTTTCCACCCCGTCGATGCCAGGCATGCGAATATCCATCAATATGATGTCGATCTGGTCGGTCTTCGCCACCTCGACGGCGCGGTACCCGTCGGCAACGTCCGCGACGACCTCGATGCGGTCGTTCCCGGCGAGGATGGCACGCAGGCCTTGGCGAATCATTTCCTGGTCGTCGACAATCATTATCCGTATCACCGGATCGACCTGCCTTGGGTGGGTATGGTCGCTTTCACTGTGAACATCGTTTCGTCGCCTCCGATATCGAGCACACCACCGGCAGATGTCGCACGCTCACGCATCCCCACCAAACCGTAGCCTTCTCCCAGTCGATTTCTCGATCCGGCACTGCCTCGCCGGTTGGTTACCTCGATGACGATGAAACCGCCTGCAGATCTGATCGTCAGGTCGGCGTCACTGTCTCCATGCCGATGCGCGTTGGTCAGTGCTTCCTGCACGATCCGATAGGTCGCTGCGTCGACGGTTGGATCCAACTTATCTGCAACTGTGTCGATTTCGGCACTGACGTTCAACCCGATCCGGCGATAGGAATCGATCAGTCCGGAAATCTGATCGACGCCCGGAACGGGTTGGGTCTGATCCTCGATGGCGCTCGAATCACCGCGCAGTATATTCAGAATACTTTGAGTCTCGTTCAGAACCGCTGCAACGCCGACGCGGGCCGCGTCGAGGGCTTGCCGAGATCGCTGCGACCCCGGAGGCAGATTCACCTCCGCCACACCAAGATTCATACTCACTACGGCAACTTCATGTCCGACCATGTCGTGGAGATCACGCGCGATTCGCAAACGTTCTTCTGCGACACGCCGATTCGTTTCACTCTCACGCGTGGCAATCGCATCCAGTGCCCGTTCCTCGAGTGCCTTCCAGTAGCGCTCTCGGTTGCGGAGAGCGTTTCCTGCGGCGGCTGCTGCTATCGCGGAAGCGAATCCCGCAACAGCGGCCGAGTCGAGAAGTCCGGCGGAATCGGCGTACACGGAAGCTGCGTAGGCCACGAAGCCTGCGGCCAGGCCGGTGCCCAGCCCGGAGGTCCCACGCAGAGTCAGCGAAAAGACAGTGAAGACCGCAACAGTCCATGGCACCAAGGGATCCCAGAAGATTGCATCGATCACGGACCCTGCCAGTACAACAGTCAGACCAGCCCACGTATAGCGCCGCGATATGGCGACGCCGAGTGCAGTGACTGCGATGGCAACGTACCCACCGAGTGGTGCAGATTCGGCCACCATCCGAAATGCCTCGGTGCATACGGCGAGTATTGAGACCACCAGAGCTATCCGGTCCAGCGCCTCGACCTGCCGGAACCATGGGCGCCGGATGAGGTTTTCGAATTCGAGCAAGGACATAGTCGCTATTCTCCTCCCCGCCCGGAGGGAGGCGTCGCGGAACGCGGCATCGTCGCTCGTCTGTGCTGGGGATTCGCAACGATCCGCCGCCGTGTGTCAGCGGTTGGTACGTCCTAGGTCCACGGGCAGTTGGGTACCGGTGACGTGGCGGGCTTCGTTGGATGCGATCCAGGCAACAGCTGCCGCGATGTCTTCGGACTGGCTCACCTGGTCAGGGAGACTTCCCATGAACAGCAATCCGAGGTCCTGGCGCGTCTCCATCTTTTGATGCAGTTCGGGGACGGTGAGACCTGTGGCGACACCGTGGGGATGGACGGTGTTGACGCGAATTCGATACTTTGCCAGTTCGTTCGCCATCGTCTTCGCGAGACCTGTCACCCCGTGCTTGGCAGCTGCGTAGTCCGCAAGAAACGGAAGGCCCTTCAGTCCGGCGACCGAGCTGGTGAAGACGATCGCGCCGCCGGTCGCCTGTTCGATCAAGATCGGTACCGTCGCTTTGGCGGTGTAGAAGGCGCCGTGCAAGTTGTTGTCGATGGTGGCGTGCCAGTGATCTAGATCGATTTCCCAGGACAGGGATGCGGTGGTCATGCCTGCGTTGGCAACGACTACGTCGAGCCTGCCCAGTTCGCCGACTCCGTGTTCGACTGCGGCTGTGAGGGCATCGAAGTCGGTGATGTCGGTAATGCTTGTGACGATGCGCCGGCCGTGTTGTTCGACCAGCCGCACTGTTTCCGCGAGGTCTTCTGGTGTGGCACCGGCATATTCGGTAGTAGGTAAGTCTGCACAGATGTCGAGGGCGATGATGTCTGCGCCTTCAGCGGCGAAGCGGACTGCTTCGGCGCGGCCTTGGCCGCGGGCGGCTCCGGTGATGAAGACGACTTTGCCTTCGTAGCGCCGGGCATTGGGTGCGTCGGGGATCGGCGCTTCGGGTATCTCGGCGGTCATGGGGCACTCCTCGGGTGGGGTTGTCTGCACGCTGTACCGATGATGCCGCGGTTTTCCGAGGCGCGAATCGTCCAGATGGATCAACTTCGACTACTGCATTTGGAGTAGACGTGAACCCGTTGCGACGCTCCCAGCGAGGTCGGCGATCGAGTTGCCGTACCTCCCTCTTTCGCAACGCTCGTGAGAATGGTGTGCTGGATGAGTCACCTCCCGGTTTTTTGGACCGGAGCGGATCATCCAAGTGTTCAAGGAAGGCGCCATGACCACGATCCATCTTCACCAGACGACCACCGCGACGCCCGAGCAGGTCCTTGCCGGGCTGACCGACTTCGGCCCGGGGCGCGAGGAAATCTTCGGCCGCAGCGCAGACAACTACCTCAAAGTGCACCACGAAGGCCCCCACGATGCCGATGTCACGGAGGGCTCGGGCGGTATCTGGGAACGACTGCACTACGACTGGACTGACCCGCATCGCGTCGTGATGACGACCACCGACTCGAACTTGTGGGGTGGCGCGTCCGGCCACACCTACACTCTGACGCAGCAACCCACGGGTATCACCGATGTAGATGCAGTTGTGGTCCGCGACGGGAAGAACCTCAAGGGAAAGCTCCTGGCATCAGTACTCGGACTCTTCGGCTCTCAAGTGTTGGGTAAGTCGTTCAAGAAGTCCGTCGAGGCTATCGAAGCTCGGGGCGGCGGCGCGAACGGAGACGGTAAGTAGAGGCGCTAGAAGTGTGATCCTAAGGGCCGTATGAAGATTCGCAAGTTCGACGATTACTGCGAAGGTAGTGTTCGCGGCGTAAAACTCAAATCTGTTTCGGGCCACTACACGGATCGGCGATCATTGACGGCATGGAGAACTCGAGCGCCGGCCGGCGCGAAATCGTCCGAGAGTCGTATTCGGCTAGATCCCAGGAGTACACCGATCTCTTCGGCTCGATGGAGTCGACGCACCCATCCGATCGGGCCCTGGTGACCAGCTGGGCCGCCAGCCTGACAGGTCCCGTGCTCGACGCTGGGTGCGGGCCTGGGCAGTGGACGGACTTCTTGGCCCAGTGCGGACTGGCTGTGAGCGGGATTGATCTGGTTCCTCAGTTCGTTGAACGCGCGCGTGCGCAGTTCCCAGATCTTTCCTTCGATATCGGGGGCTTCGAGGCAATGGACGCCGAGGCAGATTCTCTGGGAGGAGTGCTGTCCTGGTACTCACTCATCCACCACAATCCGCAAGATATCGAGGCACCGCTCGCCGAGTTCGCGCGTGTGATTCGGCCGGGTGGTGGGTTGCTGGTTGGTTTCTTCGAAGGCGCAGCCGTAGAGCCTTTCGATCACGCAGCGACGACTGGCTATCGATGGCCGGTGGCCGAACTCAGCCGGGTTCTGGCAACAGCGGGCTTCGAAGTGGTCGAGACCCATACCCGAACGGGGAGCGGTTACCGACCCCACGGCGCAATTTCTGCCAGGCGGCGGAGCGGCGAGAACACGTAGACGCGCGAAATTTGAAGCAAGGGTCCATGATGCCGCGAACGGCATCAGAAGACTGCCCGATCCAGTGGACGCGGAAGAGGATCGAGCGCCCCCGCGCCGCGGAGGCGCTCGTATGCTCTGACGACTGCATCGACATCACCGGCCGCCGCGATCTGTAACAGCACAGCCCCATCCGGTAATGCGGCAATTTCTGCTCTCAGGCCATCGGGGATCGCGCCGGCGCGGGCGGCGGAAAGGTAGCCGACTCGGCCGATCACGGGATCGCCGACGCGAAATCCGGCTTCGTCTTCGAGAGCGTCGAGGATGTTGTCGTCGGTGACGTCTCCGAAATCAGGTTCCCATACAGCGGCGAGCATCCGAAGTAGTTCCGTCTCAGGAACTTCGGCGGTGTCCGGTGTACTGACCGCAAGAACCATCGACTGAAGAATTATTTCCGGTTCGCCACCGGCTAATCCAGATAACTCGAGTCCCCAATCAGGACCGCTACTGGATACGAGCCTCAATCCGATTCCCAGACGATCCGACCAGTCTTCGGCGGCCTGCGCGTTCTCGAGTACCTGTGCCAACTGGTCGACGGTTACGGCGGTGGTAGGTCCGGACGAGTGGATCTGTTGCCACGACCCGTCGACCGACTCGGGCAACAGGAACTCGACTTGCTCCAACGTCTGACGCCACCGGGAGGCCACGGCTTGCACCGATTCCGGACGTCGTCCCCAGAAAACGCGAATAGCCCGTCGTGTCATCGATGCCTCCGGTAAGGATCGTCCATGGGCAGCCATATTCCGTCTTCGTGGATTCCGAGATCAGCGACGTCCCGGGTGAGAGCGTCGACGGCCGCGAGAACTGCAGGACGCGTTTCGTTCTCGCGATAAAGGAGCGACCACGTCCAGACTGCCGTGGGGGCAACCATCGGACGCGCAGTGAGATCGCTTGGCAGCGTGACGGTCTGGCCCTTGGGTGAGTTGACCACGGGGCGGCCAATGGCACGGACGTGATCGAAGAATGCCGGGCCGGTGATACCACCGTCGTTGATGCGCAGGATCTGTGCGCCGGTATCGCGAGCGAATTCTTCGGCGTAGACGTTCCACGAATACCAGGAGGTGGTGTCGTCGTCGATGAGTACGACCACGTCGCGTGCCCGCACCGGTGTGGTGTCCTCTCCGGTGGAGACGGCGTACAGCCGATCCGCACCGAGCAGTCTTGCGCTCAGAGCATGTTGGGCGACATCGGTTTTCCGCACCCAGGCGATCGCCAGGTCGAGGCTGCCATCCGCCACCCGCGTGGCCTGCGCGTGCGATGGCACCACCCAGGCGTCGACGTGTAGTTGCGCGACCCCTGAAGTGCGCGCGATCAGATCCGTGGGGAGCCAATTGACGTAGCCGATCCGGACAGGCTCTGCTCCGGACAGACGCTCCGCGCGGCGTCGCAGATTCTCGGCTCTCTCGAGTAGCGCGCGGACGTCGGGGAGCAGCGCCGAGCCGGCCGGCGTCAGAGCGACGGAACGGCGGTCGCGGACGAATAGCTTGACGCCGAGGTCGCGTTCGAGTGCCATGATCTGCTGCGACAATGACGGCCCGGCTATCAGTAGCCGCGCCGCGGCTCGGCCGAAGTGCAGTTCCTCGGCGACGACCTCGAAATATCTCAGCTGACGCAGTTCCACGGTCCTTGATGCTACGTGCGGTGGGAGGTTGTGCCTATCAGTCAGGAGCAAAGCGGTCGTGGCGGTCCGGCGCGGCCGGGGCACACGATAAGACCATGACCACAGTCCACAACGGTGTCTCCCCGCGAGCGCACGCCGTCCAAGCTGCCGCTGCGCTGGCCGCGAGCATGGGAATCGGTCGATTCGTCTACACACCGATTCTGCCGTTGATGCACACGCAGGCCGGTCTGTCCGCCTCGCTCGGCGCCACCTTGGCCACGGCCAACTACGTCGGGTACCTGATCGGCGCGCTCGCGGGAATCCTCATTCCCGGCGTGGTGCGCTCGGCAGCGGTGATGCGTACGTCGTTGGTGGTCCTCATCGCGACTTTGGCGCTCATGCCCACTACCCACGACGGATCGATCTGGTTCGGCCTGAGGCTCGTCGCAGGCATTGCCAGTGCGCTCGTATTCATGATCGCCGTCAGCGCTTTGCACGCGCACCTTCGGGGGCAGTCCCAATTCCTGGCCGGATGGGGATTCGGCGGAGTTGGGTTGGGTATCGCCCTGTCCGGGGTCCTCGTGTTCGTCGTCCGCTTCGTCGGCACCTGGAGCGCTGCCTGGCTGGCATCTGCTGCCCTCGCAGTGGTGTGTGCGGCCGTAGCCTGGGGGCTGACACCGGAACCGCGTCCGATCATCACACCGGACGCGCCGGGAACTCCCAGTCCCCAATCCTGGTTCACCGCCCTGTTCATCAGTTATTTCCTGGAAGGCATCGGGTACATCATCGCGGGCACGTTCCTTGTTGCCGCAATCGATCTCGCCGCACCTGAATGGGTGGGCAGCGGCGCTTGGATAGTCGTCGGGTTGGCCGCATTTCCCTCGTGCGCCCTGTGGGCCTGGCTCAGCCTGCGTTGGTCGCGGCCGACCCTCCTACTCGCTGCCCTGTTGATTCAGGCGGTCGGCATAGCGCTGCCTGCTCTGATCGGCGGCGTCGGCCCCGCGCTGATCTCCGCTTTTCTGTTCGGCGTGACCTTCCTCGGTATCGGGTCGATCGTGTTGGCCATCGGCGCGCACCTGCAGTTCCCACGCGCCGTGGCGTTGCTGACCGCTGGATACAGCGTCGGTCAGATTCTCGGTCCACTCGTCGTCACTCCGTTGCTGCGAGACGGGTATCGCGACGCTCTGCTACTCGGTGCTGCCATCGTCCTGGCCGCTGCCTGTGCCGCCGCAGCATTGCGGTTCCGATTCCCCCATGATGTCGACGCGGCTCCCCGGAAAGTAACCCCGAATGAGGAGGCAGTTTTTGATGTCAGATGATGAAACGGTCGGAGCGCTATCCGTCGTAGGAGTGGAGATGTTCGAATGAGTGCACTCACAACCGATCTCGATCTCGAGATCCCCGTCATCGCGGCACCTATGGCCGGCGGTGCTTCCACACCGGCGCTCGTAGCTGCTGCTTCTCGGGCAGGCGGGCTCGGCTTCCTCGCCGCCGGGTACAAGACGCCTCAGGCTCTGTCCGACCAGATCGACGCGGTGCGCGCCGAGGGAGTGTCGTTCGGTGTCAACGTCTTTGCGCCCAACCCGGTGCCTGTCGACGTCGATGCCTACCGTGCCTATGCCAGGGCGATCCAGGTCGAGGCGGATCGCTATGACATCACATTGGCTGACGGTGAGCCGGTCGAAGACGACGACTACTTCTCGGACAAGATCGATCTGCTCCTGGCCAGCCCGGTTCCGGTGGTCAGCTTCACCTTCGGCTTTCCCGCACCCGGCGTCATCAAGGCGCTGCGCATTGCCGGTTCACTTGTCGTCCTCACTGTGACTTCGGAGGCAGAGGCACTTCTTGCCGTCGACGCCGGTGTCGATCTGCTTGTCGTGCAATCTTCGGCTGCGGGCGGCCACTCCGGAACGCTCACTCCCCTGCAGGTTCCGGCCGAAACGCCGATCGCCGAACTGATCGCACAAATCCGTCATCGCACCTCTGTTCCGCTATTGGCGGCAGGTGGACTGGCGACCTCAGCGGATGTCGCTGCGGCATTGCACGCCGGAGCAACGGCGGCAGTAGTCGGTACCGTCCTGCTGCGTACCGAGGAGAGCGGTGCTTCAGCTCCCCACAAGGCGGCCCTAGCCGACCCCGCCCGCGGAAACACCGTTTTCACAAGAGTTTTCACGGGTCGCCCCGCCCGGGCGCTTCGGAACGAATTCATCGATCGCTACGACGCGCAAGCGCCCATCGGGTATCCGGCCATCCATCACCTGACCAACCCGATGCGCAAAGCCGCTGTTGCGCAGAGCGATCCCGAGCGCATGCACCTGTGGGCGGGTACTGGTTATCGCCACGCGACGGAGGAATCAGCCGGGGTAGTGCTTTCGCGATTGGCTAACCTGTGACGGCGCGGACACCGGACATCACATTGCCCGAGGTGGTGACATACGACGGGCTGCCCAGTGGTGCACACTCGCTTCGAGTCAAGCGTTCTGATGATGCATTTCAGCGGCTGCAGACATTCCTGGAAGCTTGCACCGAACCAGTGTCGTTGCCGTCGTGGACGTTCGAGATCTACAAGGGTGGGCCATCCGAGCCGACCGCGCAGTTGTCATCGTTCGCTACCGAGCTCTTCGGTGGGCCCCGCTACAAAGCGCAAACCCATACCGAGTGGAACGTTCCACCCGGATCCGTCAACGAAGCGCTCGATGCCCTCGTTGGTTGCGATGCGGTCACAACCCACGGACGTTCTTTGGCGGCGCTGACCTACAGCACCCCCGTGTGCTTGATCGACCCGGACACCCGCGCTCCATACGCCGATATCACTCCGGACGCGTTCGGCCGCTTTGCCGTCGACGGATACGGCCGGCGTCTGGGGGAGTCGGGCATACGCGCAACCCTCGGTAACGCGGCATCCTCACTGTCTCTGTGGCTCAACCTGCCTGCAGACGAACGGTTGTCGTCCGGTGCTCGTCACCTACAAGACCATCTCCCGTTCCGGCTGTCCGCGAAACACTGGCGACTGTGGCGACCCACCCGTAGCGGAGACTCGTACCGTTCCAACAAGATTCCTTCGCCCATCCACCTGCACAATTCGTGACTCTCGCACTTCAAGTCGGTGAAGGCCGAACCGCCGGATACCTCGGGTCCGTGCAGTAGGAGACCCTGCCGGCCAGAGCTTGTCGTCGTTCACCGCCGGATTTTCGAATGTCGATGGCCGCCCATCCCGGAGTGGGATGAGCGGCCGCGATTCGTATTGCGTTGGTATCCAACAGGTTAGGACGCCGAGGTCAGGACCCGAAATTCTCGAGTGATCCGAGAAGTCCGGTCGCAGGTGGCGGAGTCTGGGTGACCTCGATCGTCATATCGGCGAGGACGGCCGGTGTACCGAAGCCGTTGGACGCGGTCACCGAGAAAGTGAACGATCCTGCCGTGGTGGGGGTTCCGGACAGGACGCCGGCCGCGCTGAGTTCGAGTCCGTCGGGCAATGTGCCGTCGGTGACGGTCACCGTGGGGGCGGGTTGTCCGGTCACGGTGAAGGTGTGGGTGTATGGCGTGTTGACGGCGCCCGTGGGAGGTGTCCCGTCGAGGGTGGGTGCTTTGTCGATCGCGATTACGGAGACCAATTGCCGGCTGCTGTCGACGACGTAGGCATGCCCGCCGTCGGGGGTGATCGCAATCCCACGAAGATACGCGCCGACCGGGATCTCTTCGATGACTGCCTTGGTGGCGAGGTCGATCACCGACACCTTGCCGGGGCTGGTGTCGTGGGTGACGTAGGCGCGGCTGCCGTCGGGGGTGATTGCCACGCTGCGAAGCCGCACGCCGACCGTGAACTCTTCGACGACGGTGTTGCTGGCGGTGTCGATCACCGATATATAGCCTGAATTGGTTTCGTGACTGACGTAGGCGCGGCTGCCGTCGGGGGTGATTGCCACCCCGCTGGGCCAACCGTCGATACGTATGGGACCGCCGATGACAGTGCTGGTGGCGGTATCGACCACCCAGACCCCGGCAGGTTCGACGGCGGTTATGTAGGCGCGGGTTCCGTCGGGGGTGAACGCCACCCCGTTGGAATAGGTGGGGATAGCGACTTCGCCGACCTTTGCATTGGTGGCGGTATCGATCACGGATACGTTGCCGGGAATGGTGTCGTGAGTGACGTAAGCGCGGGTTCCGTCGGGGGTGAACGCCATGCCTACCGACCGCGAGCCGACCTCGATGGGGTTGCCGATGACTGCATTGGTGGCGGTGTCGATCACCAACAAAGCGCCGGGATAGGTTTCGTGCGCTACGTAGGCGCGGCTGCCGTCGGGGGAGATCGCCACCCCGCGAGCCTGTGCGGCGACCGGGATGGTGGTGTCGAGGACGGTGTCCGCGGCGGCGATACCGCCGGCATTGCCGAGCGTCATGGCTAGCGCCAGAACCGCAGCGCCGAATGCCGCGGTGGTCCGAGATTGCCTCTGAGATAATGCTTTTCGATTGAGAATATCCATAAAGAGGCAAACCCTTCCAGTTGTCAGCGCCCCGTACCGGGATGCGCAGCGGCCACGGGAAGGTAACCACCACATCGGAAGATATAGAACATTTCGCTTGTATGTAAGAGTTTCAAGTGGCCATTAGAGGACACATGCACCTAGTGGCCATGATCGCCCATGGACTCCGCGACCCCTATCGTCGAGATGAGTGCTGAGATGAGTGCCAATCTCCAGGGTGGCATGACCGAAGCGGACCGAAAACGGTACGCCCGATTGCAAAGTCGCGACGAGCACCGGGTTTGGGCCACGCAGCAGTCATCCTTTGACCTCGTCGGAGACAGGCGTGTAATAGATCCATGAGTCAACGCAAGTCCACATTTTGAAGTTCGGCGGGTGCGACCCTCGAATCTCTCTTGTCGTGAGCGCCGACGAAATTGAGGAGACAGACAATGATGCAAGATGAGGTGCCGCTGTCGGTCTACCGAATTACGAGCGACGATCTGGTAGACGAGTACCAATCCCTGTACAACAGGTTTGATCGCCTCACCCCGAACCAAAAAGCACGGTTCTATTTTGTGAACGAAGAAATGAAGGCCCGCGGGCTTGGACACGGCATGCCGACCCCCACCACGCACGATCGCAACGATGCCTGGGACGGGGAAATCTGAGATCGCTTTGGTTCCTCGGTACCCAGCAGCCGAATTCGATGACCAATACACGGTGTCGAAGACAGTCGCCGACTTTTCTTCTGTTGAACTATAGGCAGGTAGGGCGCAGTTTTACAGATGAAGAGCGAAGAGGCAGAACGTTTGATCGCTCATGCGGTGACGCGGTTGTCCGCGAAGTATCCGTCGGTGTCCGCCGACGTTGTCGCACAAGTGGTGGCATCGGTGCACGCTCATTTCGACGGCCACCGATGCCTGGGACACCCCTCACGATCCGACGGTCGAATCTGCGCGGCTGTGCCAGCTCGAGGCCGATTTCGCGTATGGCATGAATGAAGGCCGCAGTTATGCCCGTTTCCAGTACACAGTGACCGACGGCGGGCGTATCTGGTTCTTCGTTGAGCCGGCCCCGAAGGACGCGAAGTCGAAGCACGCGGGGGGTGGGGGCTGTTGGGGCGGTGTGTGACTCGGCATCCGAAGGAACCGAGTAGAACTGTTCGAGGAGAAGCGGAGCCGCTTCTCATTGCTGTCCGACCGGCGCGAAGAGAAAAGCACTCGTACATTCTTTCGCCCACAGGTCCGGATTTCATCATTGCTTTGCCTTGGCCCCGTGGAGGAGTGTGAGAGAGGGGGATTGACCCGTCGGTGCCGTCGAGGCGCCGACCGAGAAGAAAGGTGTCGATCGTGTATGCACGCTCAACAACCATTGATGCGCAGCCGTCGTTCATCGACGTCGGGATCAAGCACATGCGCGATACCGTGATGCCCGCGCTCGCCGGCATCGACGGCTGCGCCGGACTGTCCCTGCTGGTCGACCACAGCTCCGGTCGATGCATCGCCACCAGCTCCTGGACGGACGAGGATTCCCTTCGTTCGAGCGAAGGACCGGTCCTGCAGCTCCGCGCCGGCATGGCTGAGGTCTTCCATGGCGCCACTACCGTCGCGCGGTGGGACATTGCCGTCCTGCATCGTGACCACCGCTCACACCGTGGCGCTTGCGTGCGGGTCACATGGCTCGAGGTCGAGCCGGGCCACCTCGAGCGCGCAGTCGACGTGTACAAGATGGCCTCCCTGCCCATGATGCAAGACCTCGAGGGGTTCTGCAGTGCCAGCTTGCTGGTCGATCCTGCCGCCGGTCGCGCCGTGTCGTCGGTGACCTTCGACAGCGCTGCGGCGATGAATGGCAACAGGGAGGAGTCCGAGACCATCAGAACTTCGGGAATCCGTGAGTCCGGTGCGCGGCTTCTCGAGGTAGGTGAGTTCGAGCTGGCGATCGCTCATCTGCACGTACCCGAGATGGCCTGACAACGATCGTCGATGAGGCGTTAGTGGGCCTCGTCGCCCTGGTGTGTGCCTTCGTGCCCTTGGTAGGGGACTTCGTCGCTGTTCCTGCCGGTCTGATCACCGCGACGCCGTACTCGGCGGCGAAACGCTACAAAGCAGACCTCTGGCACAGTGTTCCGATTTCCGCGATAACGCGATCAGCGCTGCGAGCCACCCACACGGCCTTGTCGCCTCGCAGCGACGGCATCAACATTCTTTGTCCCTCAATAGGCCACTGCACAAATCCGCCGGCCAGCTCATCCTGGACTTCTCCGGCGATCAGCACTGTCAGCTCGAGCATCGACTGTTCGATGTGTGGCCCGCCGAACCCGAGGCCCCTCAGCGGACTGGTTCCTGCACTCTTGTGCTTCGGCCGCGGGCCAGGCTTGAGTGCGAGGTGGCAGTGACCGTCATCGAGCAACGAGATAGTCCACAGGCAGTTCTCGATGTACGTATCTGGGCCATGCCATCGGCATTGCAGATCCCTGCCGACGGCCTGGCACGCAGTGACGACGTTGGTGGGGGCGCCGTCTGGTGCATCCGGCCCCGTGATCGGAAAGGTCCAGACCCCCACGTAGTCGATGTCGGGCACATACATGCCTTCACTGTGGCACGTTGTCAGAACGCGTCTTCCTCGAGCTCCATGATCTCGTTGTCGAGGGACCCCAGGATTTCCTTTGTCGAGGACAGGATGGGCAGGATGTTCTTCGCGAAGTACGACGCGATGACAACCTTGCCCCGGTAGAACGACCGGTCCTTTGCAGGCGCGTCCCGGTCCAAGGCTGCCAACGCAACTTCGGCCTGCACCAGCAGGCGCCATCCGATGAGCAGGTCACCTACCGCGTACAGAAAGCGCACCGATCCGAGGCCTATCTTGTACAACTCGGACGGCTGGTCTTGAGAAGCCATCAGATAGCCAGTGAGCGTCCCGGCCATCTCTTGTACGTCGGTCAGCGCAGTCTCGAGCAGTGCCCGCTCTGCCTTGAGGCGACCGTTTCCGGCGTCGCGGTCGATGAACTTTCGTATCTCACCGGTCACATGCGCGAGCGCAACGCCACGGTCGCGGGCGATCTTACGAAAGAAGAAGTCCTGCGCCTGGATTGCCGTGGTGCCCTCGTACAGGGTGTCGATCTTGGCGTCGCGGATGTACTGCTCGATCGGGTAGTCCTGCAGATACCCGGAGCCGCCCAGGGTTTGCAGGCTTTCGGTGAGCAGTTCGTAGGCTTTTTCGGAGCCGACACCCTTGACGATCGGTAGCAGTAGATCGTTGACCCGCGCCGCCAATTCGGCGTCTGCACCCGAAACCAATTCGGCAACATCGGCATTCTGATGCGCCGCGGTGTACAGATAGACCGCTCTGAGCCCCTCGGCGTAGGCCTTCTGCATTGCCAGGCTGCGTCGCACGTCGGGGTGATGAGTGATGGTCACGCGAGGTGCGGTTTTGTTTGTCAGTTCAGTGAGGTCCGCCCCTTGAACGCGCTCCTTGGCGTAGGCGAGGGCGTTGAGATATCCGGTAGACAGTGTCCCGGCAGCCTTGGTGCCCACCATCATTCGAGCATTCTCGATCACCTGGAACATTTGGGCGATGCCGTTGTGTACGTCGCCGACGAGCCAGCCGACGGCGGGTACGTCGGTGGCCCCGAACGTGAGCTCGCAGGTCGGGGACGACTTGAGGCCCATCTTGTGCTCGACACCGGTGACGTACACGCCGTTGCGCTCTCCCAGTTCGAGTGTCTCCGAGTCGAAGTGGAGCTTCGGGACGTAGAACAGGCTCAGCCCCTTCGTTCCAGGGCCGGCTCCCTCGGGACGAGCGAGTACCAGGTGGAAGAGATTTTCGGCAGTGTCGCCGACGTCGCCGCCGGAGATGAACCGTTTGACGCCCTCGATGTGCCACGTGCCGTCGTCCTGCGCGATTGCCTTCGTACGGCCTGCGCCCACGTCGGATCCTGCGTCGGGTTCGGTGAGCACCATGGTGGCGGCCCAACCGCGCTCGAAACCTTCTTTTGCCCAATGCTTTTGCTGGTCGGTGCCGACGCCGTAGAGCACGCTCGCCATCAGTGGACCCATGTTGAAAAAGCTCGCCGATCCGTTTGCCGCGACCAGCATCTCGCCGATCGCCCAAACCAACGGTGCGGGAGCGGGTACACCACCAATGCCTTCTGGTAGACCGAGCCGCGACCAGCCGGCCTCGTTCACAGCCTCGACGGTCTTGCGTAGAGGTTCCGGGACCACGACGGCGTGGTTGGGTGCGTCGAACTCGACGGGGTGCCGATCCGCGTCGGCGAAAGAGGCGGCGACGGGACCCTCGGCGAGCCGCGCGACCTCGGTGAGGATGTTGCGCACAGTGTCGGTATCGAGGTCGCCGTAGGCGTCGCCGTCCAGTAGCTCACCGATCCCGAGTATTTCGAACAGATTGAACTCGATGTCGCGCACATTGCTCTTGTAGTGACTCATGATTCTCCGACCTCGGCTCGTCATCAGTACACAAGAAAGCCTGCCCCACAAAGAATTCAGTACGCAACCGTAGGTAGAACATGTGACGAAGCGACGGCGGCCGGAAGTGCCGTTGCTGCAAAATAGCGCGTCGTGGTCAGTTTGAATTCGGCGCAATCGCAAGATTTTTCTTGATGTACCGAGTGGTGTCGTCGGCGAGGATCTCGAGCAAATCTTTTTCGATACCGTCCAAGGCCTGCGCGGCGACATCGGCTGGGTCGATCTTCTGCTCGGCGGGTACATCCGCCGCCATGTCAGTGTCCATGTATGCGACGTGCAGTGCCGAGACGGTGATTCCGCGCGGCGCCAGTTCCTCTCGAGCAGCGTCCGTCATTGCCCACGCCGCCGCCTTGGCTGCGGCATAGGATCCGAGCGCGGCGGGGTGAAACCAGGACAGTACGGAAAGTACGTTGAGTATTGTTCCCCCGCTGTTACTTTCGATGACGGGAGCGAAGGCTCGGGTCACGGCGAGCGGGCCGTAGAAGTTCACGTCTATCTCGCGGCGCACGTCATCGATGTTGCCGCTAATCAGCGGCGCGGAGGTGGAGATTCCTGCGTTGTTCACGAGCAGAGTTGCATCCGACGCGGTGCGGGCGGCAGCCTTGATCGACTCCTCGTCGGTTATGTCCAGCTGCAAGGGAATGACGCCGGGCAGATCGACTGTTTCCGGATTTCGGGCGGCTGCGTACACCTTTGCTCCCCGCTTGACGAGCCCCGCGGCCAGATGGCGTCCGAGTCCTCGATTGGCGCCGGTGACGACGGCAACTGCATTGTTCAGATCCATGATGTCTCCCAGGGGTGAGGTACTGACGGAAATTTAGATTACGAATGCAATCTAAATTCACGCTAAGATAGATGTCAAATGAAATCCAAACGGGAGTGTGGTTGATGGGCCGTGTATCGCAACAGCAAGCGGAAGAGAACCGTCGACGTGTCGTGAAAACCGCCGCCCGCCTGTTCCGAGAGCAGGGCACCCAGCTCAGCGTCGCCGACCTGATGAAAGCGGCCGGGTTGACCCATGGTGGCTTCTACAAGCAGTTTGCCTCGAAGGAAGCGCTCATCGACGAGGCCACCGCCTATGCATTTGCTGAACTGTCGAAGACCTACAAGTCCGAATTCGGCCAGCATGGGGACCAGCGCGTTGTTGCTCAGCAGTCCCTGATCGACACCTATCTCTCCGTCGAGCATCGCGACAACCCGGCAGACGGATGCCCCGCCGCGGCACTTGCCGTCGACATGGCGCGCGAACCCGAAGATGCCGAGGCTCGTCGGGTTTACACCCAGGGTGTCGGTGCTTTTGCCGAAGGACTCGCCGATGGCGATCAGGATGGCATTGCCCGATTGTGCACCATGGTCGGCGCGATTCTCCTCTCGCGAGCCACCAAGGGATCGACCGTCTCGGAGGAGATTCTCACCGCAGCACGCGCTGCGCTGAAACCAACCGACGGGTGATTCGCGGCAAGACGATGGCGTGTCACCCGCGTGCCCGAAAACTTTTTCTCGAGAACTCCCATCCGGGTGCGAAACGGCTACGAATGCCACGCAGACGGTGTGTACCGTCTCCGTGCTCAACTGTGTCGAGACGGTGTTGACAGGAAGGGCAGAGTGTCATGCATGCACTGGTAGAAGCCGATTTTCCGTCAACTCACAGTCCGTTCGTTGAGCTCTCGTGAAGTTCTGGCCGACAATCACAGGAATGTGACCGACATGTCTATTTCTTCTTCTGGTACTCACGGAGGCGAGAATCCGCGCCCAAGCAATCCGGGTGTCGGCTTTCTCCAAATGTTCCTGGATGCGAGCCGTCAGCCCAGGTCGCCACACGAAATGGCGGAAGAATCACCGCAGGAACCGCGCGCTTCCGACGACGAAAGACTGTGATGGATGCGCCCACGCCTTCGCCTGCTGCCGAGACGGCCAGGCGAACATCCACCGGAAACGGATTCGCCGGAAACGCAGGTCGATGGATCGCTCTCGTATGGGGGCTCGTCGCGTGCGCATTGATCGCCCAGATCATCTATCCCTTGGTGAGCGGGGACTCACGTGACGGTGTCACTGTTGCGGTAGTCGCCCTATTAGCTGCTGCATCGATTGTTCATGCGGTGATTGCGCGTGGGCCGGCGTGGACCTTGGTACTGTTCGCGGCCACCGCGGGGTTGGGTCTTGTCGCCGAAATGATCGGCACGGCAACAGGTTTTCCCTTCGGCAGTTACTTCTACGCCACTGATCGGTTGGGGCCTGACATTCTGGGTGTCCCGGCGGTGGTTCCACTTGCGTGGACTGCCGGGTTCTATCCCATTTGGTGCGCTGTGGGTTATGTACTCGAGCGAACCCGCGCGTCACCGAAGTGGCAGTCTCGACAGCGAATCGTGATAACGGCTGCCGGGATGGTCGGGTGGGATCTCTATCTGGACACTCAGATGGTGACGGACGGCCAGTGGACGTGGACGTCCGGAAATCCGGGTCTTCCCGGCATACCGTCGATTCCGTTCACGAACTATCTGGGCTGGTTTGCCACCGCCCTGATAATGGCAGTTGTGATCGAGTATGTCGGAAAGCGCTTCGATACCCGCAGGAAGTACGGGCCGCGGGTTTCGGA
Source organism: Rhodococcus sp. WS3 (assembly GCF_003797085.1). NCBI lineage: Bacteria > Bacillati > Actinomycetota > Actinomycetes > Mycobacteriales > Nocardiaceae > Rhodococcus > Rhodococcus sp. WS3. Next base: position 2,378,777 of record NZ_RKMA01000001.1, on the reverse strand, counting down.
TGCCGCGCCCGTGGTGTTGTTCATGTGGACGTGGCTCGGCTCGGCACTTGCCCACGCTGCGCTGCTCGACGGGGACGAATTGAAGTCTTCGGCGATCTACGGCTTCTGTGCGATGGGTGTTGTGGGGATACCCCTGGCCTGGATGTGGACCTGGAAGCCCCGAGAGGACTCGGTGACGGCATGACCGCCGCGAGTCCACGAATCCTGCATCGCCTGACAGCGGCGGGTGCGGCGCTGGCCGGATTGTCTGCGGCGATGTCTATCGGGAATGCGCTGTTCATGCCACGCCTGCGGCGAATGGACATCAGTAAGCCACACGATCGCGTCGTTGTGTGCATTCCCGCCCGCGACGAGGAATCCACCGTGCCCCTGCTGATCGCGGATCTGCGGGCGCAAACATATGCGGGCGAACTTCGGGTAATAGTCCTCGATGACGGCTCCGGCGACGGCACACTGGCTGCCGCTCGCCGCGCCGCCGACGGTGATCCGCGGATCACCGTCGTATCCACGTGTGATCCGCCAAGCCCTGGTTGGACGGGAAAGGCCGCAGCGTGTCGGACCCTTGCCGATATCGGTCTCGAAGACCAGCCGGACGTTATCGTTTTTGTCGATGCCGACGTCAGGCTGTCGCCTGGTGCGGTCGCGGCGTCGGTTGCTGCGCTCCGCGGCCGAGGGGCAGCATTGTTGTGCCCGTGGCCCGAACAGAAGTCGGGCAGCGTTGCTGAGCATCTTGTTCAGCCGTTGCTGGCCTTTTCGTGGATGTCGACCCTCTTGGTACCTTTGGCGAACAGGTCGCTGAGACAATCACTTTCGGTGGCGTGTGGTCAATTCCTGATGTTCGATGCCGGCGCCTACCGTGAAATCGGTGGACACGAGTCGGTGGCCTCCAGTGCCACCGAAGATCTGGACATAGCTAGAGCTCTTCGCAGCCACGGCAAACGTACGGTTCTGGTCTCGGGTGCGGGTTTTGTCAGTTGTCGGATGTATCGCGACTGGCCTCAACTTCGGGAGGGCTACACCCGGTGGTTGTGGTCCTCATTCGGTGGACGAGTGGGCACCGCCGCTGCTCTTGCGGGCGTGAGCATCGTATATCTCCTTCCGCCCGCTGCCGCTGTTCTGGGAACGGGAAGCACACGACGCTTGGGGACTGCCGGCTACCTTGCCGCAGTCACGGCTCGGCTGTGCTCTGCGCAGTCGGAATCTGCCGGCAGAGCCAACCTCGCAGATCTGGCGCGGGCCTGCGCCCACCCCATTTCGGCAGCACTTTTTGCGACTCTTGTGCTCGATTCGCGTCGACGCTTCGCCCGAAACGAACTGTCATGGAAGAGTCGGCCGTTGAACGCCCCGACCACCGACGTGGCCACCCTCGCTAGCACGATGAAGAAATGAGAATCCTGATGTCGGCCTCGAACCCAGCGCTTGTGACAGGTGATCGATCATGAGATCAGTGAGCGGGCAAGTCGATTCGGTTGTTGTGGTCGGTGCCGGCCTCGCCGGCCTCTCCGCTGCGCTCCACCTCACCGGGGCGGGCAAGCGTGTCACAGTCCTCGAGCGTGAGGCCGCGATCGGTGGGCGTGTCGGTACCTATCCGGTGGTCGATGACGCGGGTCGTTTCCTGTACGACATCGACAACGGTGCCAGTGTTCTCACCATGCCGAATTTGATCGCCGACGCATTGGCCGCAGTGGGTGAGTCTTTTGATTCCGTCACTCCTGCACTCACTTTGACGAAGCTTTCACCCAGCTATCACACGCGTTACGCAGACGGCAGTTCCATCGACGTGTACTCGGATCCGCTTGCGATGTCGGCAGAGGTCGAAAGGACATGCGGTCCAGGCGAGTCCGACGGATACCGCAAGCTTCGACGGTGGCTGGCGTCGATCTTCGACACCGAGTTCGGTCGGTACATCGACTCGAATTTCGATTCACCACTCGATCTGGTGTCGACGCCATCGGCAGTGCGCGACACCGCCACTCTGGCTCGGCTGGGTGGTTTCGGTCGACTCGGGCCGCGGGTCGGATCCTTCGTGAAAGACGAACGGCTGCGACGAATCTTTACCTTCCAGGCACTGTACGCGGGAATGGCCCCCGCCAAGGCGTTGGGCGTATACGGCGCCATCGCGCACATGGACACCTCACTCGGGGTCTACTTTCCGGTGGGCGGCATGGCCAAAATTGCGGAGGTGATGGCCGACGCGTTCACACGACACGGGGGAGTGCTTCACACCGACGCCGAAGTGTCCGAGGTAAACATCGAGAACAAGCGCGTCACAGAGGTTTTGACGTCGGATGGTCGGAGTTATTCGTGTGATGCCCTCGTGTTGACTCCGGACTTACCTGTAGTCGATCGGTTGCTCGACCAGGCAGGTGCGCCGTCTACGGGTCGGCGACGCGGATATTCCGTCGTATCGCCGTCAGCCGTCGTTTTTCACGGCACGGTTCCGGTGGATGTGACGCGGTCGTGGCCGTCAAGGTCTCACCACACCATCGACTTCGGCGAACAGTGGTCTGAGACCTTTGCTCGGATTACCGCGCGTCGTGGCCGCGGGCAGTTGATGGATGATCCATCTCTCTTGATCACCCGACCGGCTGTGACAGACCCATCGCTGAATCTCGTTCGTGACGGCGTCAGAAGTGAACCCATCTCGATCTTGGCTCCTTGCCCGAATCTTGCCAGCGCGCCCCTCGATTGGGATCGTCTGGGGGTTCCGTACATGCGTGAAATTCAAGGAGTGTTGGAACAACGCGGATATCGCAACCTGACCTCGTCGATGTCCGTCGACCACCTAGACACCCCACGAACTTGGCTGGACAAAGGAATGCTCGACGGTAGTCCCTTCTCGTCGGCCCATGTATTCCGTCAGACCGGGCCATTTCGCCGCAAGAATCTGGTTCCTGGTCTCGGCAACGTCGTCCTCGCCGGTTCAGGGACCACTCCGGGTGTCGGCGTGCCGACGGTTCTCGTTTCGGGAAGGCTTGCCGCAGAGCGGATAACAGGATCGAACAACGCGCAATCGTCGGCTGCTCTCGGTGTCGAAGTCGGTGTCGGTCATGCGTGAACTCGACAAGATCGACCCGAGCCTCCACGACGCGTATCGACTGTGCCGCGACCTGAACGAGCAGCATGGCAAAACTTACTTCCTCGCGACCCGGTTACTGCCGGCTGACAAGCGCGCCGGCGTGCACGCGCTCTACGGGTTTGCGCGGATGGTCGACGACATCGTCGACGTGGATTCCGGCGACAGCGAATCAGGTTATGTGCCAGCGCTTTCCTCTGTCACAGTCGATTCGACGGGTACTTCGCCCACCGAAGCCGATCGTAGGGCAAGCGCAAAGCTTGACCTGTTCGAGGCTCGCATCCGAGATGCGCTCGACGGACAGCCGCTGGGGGAGAGTAGATCCGACCTGGTGCTCAGAGCGCTCGTGGATACCACTGCGAGATACAGCATTTCGCACGACTACTACTACGCCTTCCTGCACTCGATGCGAATGGACATACCAGGAACCAAGATGTTCCGCTCGCGGTATCGAACGATGGACGAACTGTCCGAGTACATGTACGGATCCGCCGCTGTCATCGGCCTGCAAATGCTTCCGATCCTGGGCACGGCAACAGATCGCGACAGTGCCGCCGGACCAGCGGTCGCACTGGGTGAAGCTTTTCAGCTGACCAACTTCATCCGGGATATGGGAGAGGATCTCGATCGTGATCGGATCTATCTGCCGACCGAGGAACTGAATGCTTTCGGTGTCGACGAAGGCCTGTTGCGAAACTGTCGTGTCACCGGCCGCAGCGACGTCCGACTCGAGCGCGCTCTCGCGCATCTGATCGCACACACCCGTGCGGTGTACCGCACTGCCGAACCGGGGATCGATATGCTCGACCCGGTGGTACGCCCCGCGATGCGCACGGCGTTTGTCCTGTACGGCGACATTTTGCGCGCGGTGGAAGACGGCGGATATCGCGTACTTCACAAGCGGGCACACGTTTCCCAGCGGCGCCGAATGTCGATCGCGGCACCGCGACTGGCTGAAACCGGATGGATCAGCCTCCGCACGCTGCTGACGCCGGCACCCTGATCGAACGAAGAGAACGGGACTTCACATGGAATACGTCGTGCTGCTCGACGACGCAGGTCGATCCATCGGGATCGAACCGAAAGCGAGCGTCCACACCACTACAACGCCACTGCACCTTGCTTTCTCGGCGTACGTCTTCGATCGGAGCGGCAACCTCCTGATTACGAGGCGTGCACTGGACAAGGCAACGTGGCCAGGTGTCTGGACCAACAGTTGCTGCGGACATCCCGCTCCGGGCGAATCGCTTGAAGAAGCCGTCCGACGTCGGCTGAACCAAGAACTTGGGATAGGTGTCGATGATGTCAGCCTTGCGCTCCCTTTCTTCCGATACCGCGCGGTGATGGACACCGGCATCGTCGAAAACGAGATCTGCCCTGTCTTTCGGGTGATCTACGACGGCCCACAACCGGTTCCCGATCCGACGGAAGTGGAAAGCGTGGAATGGGTTGACTGGCACAAGTTTTCGGACGCTGTTCTCGGTGGCGGTCGTGACGTCTCGCCATGGTGTCGTGAACAGGTGCAACAGCTTCGACAGCTTGATCCGGATCCGGAGCAGTGGCCCACAGCGCCCGCATCGGCATTGCCGCCCGCCGCACGGGAAAATCAGGACCGGCGCCTACTGTACTAGTCAAATATCGAAGAATACTGTCTCAGCTCCACCGTCCGGGGTGTCTTGTAGTCGTATGTCGAAGGTGTAGACGGTCTTTCCGTTCTCGCTGCGTCGATTGGCTATCAGAGTGCTTCGGCGGTTGTGGAGCTCGATCCCCGAGAGGATGGGGTCTGCTGCGTTGAGTTCGATTTCGTCGTCGAAGTACAGGCGGGTGTGCAGTCCGATGTTGATGCCTCTGGCGAAGATGACGAAGCAGATGTGTGGGGCTTGGACACGGTCGCCATTGTGCTCGACCCGGCCGGGTTTGATCGTCTGGAACTCGAAGACTCCGGATTCGAAATCTGCGCCCGTGCGGCCCCATCCGGCAAAGCTCGGATCGACACTTTTGTCTTGTGGGTCGAGGTGATGCGCGTACTTGCCGGCCGCGTTAGCCTGCCAGATCTCGAGCAAGGCGTCGCGAACTGGGGATCCACTGCCGTCGATGACGCGTCCCTCGATCGTGATCCGTTCTCCGACTGTGTCATCGGAGACAAGATTGTTGTCGAAGTTCTTCTCGAAAATCTCGAATCCCGCCTGCTGTGGCGCAAGTCCGATGTGTACGTAGGGGCCGCCCGTCTGCGACGGGGTTTCGGGAAATCGTGTCGCAAGAGATTGTGCGGCAAACTGATGGGCGACGTTCATCGTGATGCTCCTGGAATCGTGTTCTCGAAGAAGGTGGCTCGTCGTCCGCGGAGGGTGACATCGAAGCGGTAGGTTCGAGCGTCGAAAGGCACGTCGTTTGACGGATCTTCATGCGCAATGAGGCTGCGTACCTGATCGATTGACGGAATGGTTGCGGCAATCGGGCAGCGCTCGATCAAGGGGTCGCCCTCGAAATAGAGTTGCGTGATCAGCCGCTGCGCCCAACCGTCTGCGCTGAGTGACATATGAATATGTGCAGGACGCCAGGCGTTGGCGCTGTTGGCCCACGGGTACGGTCCAGGCTTGATAGTGCGGAAGACGTAGTAGCCGTTGTGATCGGTGAGCATCCGACCGCAACCGCCGAAGTTCGGATCGATCGGCGCGAGATACTGGTCGTTCTTGTGTCGATAGCGTCCGCCCGCGTTGGCTTGCCACACTTCCACGAGTGCGCCGGAGACCGGGTTTCCGAATTCGTCACGTACATAGCCGTGCACGATCAGCCTTTCGCCGATCGGTAAGCCGGCTTTGGCGAAGTTGAGGATCAGGTCGTTGTCTTTCGCCCCCAGGTCTTTTCCGTTGAACACGGGCCCGGTGATTTCGGACAGCGTGTTGCGGGGAGATAGCAAAGCCTGACGAGGCGAGCGCAGGATGCTCGTCTTGTAACCCGGCGTCAGTGCGGGAGGGTGCAGTCTGACGTCGCGCTCAACAAATTCGCCGATTGTCACGGTGGTCTCCTGTCGAAGGGATGTTCGCCCACCATATTTTCGATACTCAGTCATGTAAATTGACGATTTCTCGCCCTTTTCATAACCTCTGCTGATGGAAATGTTTGGTGGTCTGGGCGCATGGCCGGCGTAGCGAGTAGCCGAATTCAGCTTCGGCACCTGACCTGCTTTGTCGCCGTCGCGCAGGAGCGCAATCTCGGTCGGGCGGCACAGCGACTCCACCTGACGCAGCCGGCGGTCACCAAGACGCTCAACGAACTCGAGCAGATGGCCGGGATGCGTCTCGTCGAGAGGGGCCGTCATGGTGCCCGTCTCACTCCGGCCGGCGAGTACTTTCTCGGCCACGCATCTGCGGCCGTCGACGCCATGACGTCGGCGGCACGGGCGTTGGTCGCCCCCGGCGTACCCAGTGTGCCGGTCCGCGTAGGTGCGCTTCCCACAGTCGCGAGTGTTTTACTACCGAAGGCGATTTCACAGTTGCACGAAACGTATCCGGAGTTGGGGGTACATGTTGTCACTGGAGTCAACGACGCACTTCTGGAAGGGATTCGCGCGGGTGACCTTGATTTGGTGGTGGGCAGAATGACGGATCCCGATGTCTTGCAGGGAATCGACTTCGAACTGCTCTACACCGAATCGCTGGCACTTGTCGTTCGCCCCGAACATCCTTTGACGGCGTTTGTGGAACCGGTGCCGATGCCGCGGGTACTCGAATTTCCATTGGTGGTGGCGACAACAGGGACGGTTCCGCGCCGACACACCGAAGTGTTTCTGCGCCGGCATGGGCTCACGTTGCCGAGCGGTTGTGTTGAAACACTTGATGTATCGGTTGCACGTACTCTCGCCCGCCGCAGTGACTCGGTGTGGTTCACACCCGAGCGCGTGCCGCAGACCGACCTCGACGACGGAACGCTTGTGCGCTTGCCGCAGTCGGCCCCTGGTACAGCCGAGCCCGTCGGACTGTTCCGGCGGACGAGTCAGGCTGCTGCGGGCGTCGAGACTTTGGCTGGGATTCTCAGGCGGTTGGCTACTGTGTGAAATCTTCCGAGCACAAATCCGATGGCTTCAGATCCAGTGCTCGGACGACGCCATGAGGCGATCCATCGTTGCTGCGGAGAAAGTGCTCGTGGGAACCGGTGGAGGTTTGCGGCCACGACGTGGAGCGACCAGTTCGGGGTACAGGGAGCGCGACACCTCACGAGCTGCGTCGAGCACCAATGGCGCTACCCGCTCGAGCTGAGCGGTCTGCGTATCGCTGCACAACGAGATGCTGCCGATCGGCCCTTCGTGCCCGCGAATAGCCGACGCGACGCACGCGACACCCGGTGTTGATTCGCCGCACTCGAAGGCCAAGCCTCGACGCTGCCGAATACGGCTCAGCTCTTGATGCAGAACTGCGATGTCCGCGATGGTGCTGTCGGTGCAGCGCGGGAGCGTCACACCGAACAGGGTGTCCACCTGTTCGGGAGCGATGCACGCCAGCATCGCTTTGCCGCCTGCCGTCGAATGTGCAAGGGCGCGACCGCCGACGCGCGACGGTAGCGTCGTAGCAAAGCGTCCACCTACCTTGTCGAGGTAGACATTTTCGCAGTCGTCGAGAACTGACAGATGCACGACCATTCCGGTTTTCAGGTGTAGTTCGTGTAGCAGCGGTGCTGCGGCTGCACGCAGCTGGCCGTGGTCGCCGATGCCGCCGTCAAGTCCGAGTGCGCGTCGGCCGAGGCGGTAACCAATCGGCGCGTGAGCGACCCAGTCGAGCTTGACGAGCTGCTCGAGAATGCGGTGGACGGTCGATCGCGGCAACCGGGCGCGTCGCGCGGTTTCTTCGAGACTGAGGTGGGTTGCCCGTCCATCGAAGGCATCGAGAATGAGTGTCATCCGCTCGACCATCGACGGCGGTAAGTCTGTGGTGGACCGACCGCCGGCCGGTGGGGCAGAGGACTTCTTGTCGTTCATGTCGACAACGGCCATGGACGCCTTCCTTTCCGGGGTTTCCCGAGTGTCGCTTCAGTTGCCGTTGGCATTTGGCGTGTCCGTCAGGTGGTGACCCCTGTCACTTGCACTGTATAGTCCGATTGTACATTGATCAAGCGATCAAACAACCTGCATATGGCCCTTAAAGCCGAAGGGGTCATTCATGCAGCGTGCCCGTCGTACGCTGCCGACCCACGGAGATGCCCCATGCCCTGTGATGAAAATTCCCCGGTAGCGGTACTCGATCGCGCCTCGATATTGCTCGAGGCTTTCGATGAGGACGAGCGACTGACTTTGTCGGACTTGTCGAGACGGACGGGGCTTCCCGCGTCGTCGACCCACCGCATGCTCGGACAACTCGTACGTCTGACATGGCTTCAACGTGAGGGTCACACGTACCGGTTGGGTCGTAAGATATTCGAACTCGGTTCGCTTGCGTTGCATCATGATCGGCTTCACAGCGTGGCGCAGCCCGTCCTCTATCAACTGCACGCGACTACGGGTCTCGTGGTTCACCTCGCAGTCCCCGTCGGCGCTGACGTTCTCTATCTCGACAAAGTCGGTGGCTCCTTCGCCGTTCGGCTGCCCACCCGCGCCGGCGGGCGCCTTCCCGCGGCGTCGACGGCAATAGGCAAAACCTTGATGGCAGAGCTTGATCCGACCGCGGCGCTGACGCCGCCGCGTTCCACGCCGAACACGATAGTGGACCCAGTTCGACTGCGAAGGGAGTATGCCGACATTCGTAACCGCGGAATTGCCCACGATCGGAACGAGACGGTGCTCGGAGTATCGTGTGTCGGTGCCGCTATCATTAAGGGCCGCAGTCCGATTGGCGCGATCTCGGTAACCGGCCCTACCGGTACGTTCGATCCGATGGCTGTCTCGGTCCCTGTCCGCCTCGCGGTAGCAACGATCCGAAATCGACTGTCCGGAAACTGATGTTGCCGCGCTCTGCTGGGGCAGGGCGCGGCAACTGTGAGCTCACGCGAATTTTACGTATCCGCGTCGACGCGTGCGAGATTTTCCTGCACCTCGGTGGACCAGTTCTCCAGAGCGCGAGTGGTGTCCACCTCGTACTCGTAGCGTGCGGTCATTTCGTCTGTGACGTCCTTGACGTCTACATAGAACTGCTGGTACCAGCGGCGAAGTTGGTAGACGGGCCCGTCCTCTTCGGTGAGGAGCGGATTTTCGATGCGGCTCTTGTGTTTCCAGATCTCGATATCCTGGAGGAACTGCGTCTCGAGACCCTCGGTGAACATCTGAGCGGTGGCTTCGGCCTGCTCGTCCGAGTTGCCCGGCGTGCGTTCGACACATGTGCCGTACTGCAGGACAAACGAATTGTCGGTGACAGGGTAGTGGCAGTTGATGACCTTTGCCTCCACCGTGGTGTCCCCGGAAATCGTCCACACCGTATCGAGCATGAAAGACGGACCGTAGTAGGCAGCTTCCGACACGGTCTCGGCATCTGGAAGGTCCATCTGTACACCGGTTTTGATGTCGTCCCGGCCTACCGAGCGCATGTGCTGTGCAGCGACCTGGCCTTCGAACACATTCTTGAAGTAGCCCGGCATCTGGAAATGAACGTAGAAGAAGTGAGCCATGTCGACAACGTTGTCGACGATCTCACGGCAGTGCGAGCCCTCCACGTGGAAGGTGCGCCACGACCACTCGCTCCACCGATCGGTGCCCCATCCCTCGATCTCCGGAATCGTCACATCCTCCGGCGGCGTGTTGCCCTCCGGGTCATGCCAGGTAAAGAGCATTCCGTTGCGTTCGAGCACATTCCACGATCGTGTGCGTGCTAGCGGAGGGACGCGCCGCGCGTAAGGAATGCCAGTGCAGCGCCCGTTCCCGCCCCACCGCCAATCGTGGAACGGGCAGGCGATGGAGTCGCCTTTGATCTGCCCCATCGCGAGGTTGCCGCCCATGTGTCGGCAGTATGCGTCAAGGATGTGCAACTCGTTCTCGGAGTCTGCGAACACCACCAAGTCGGTGCCGAAAGCCTTGATTTGGTGCGGCTTTCCGTCACGAAACGTCGCGGCCAGGCCGAGGCAGTGCCAGCCTCGCGCAAATCGAGTCGGGTTCTTGCCTGCCTCGATGACCCTGACCTCGGGTTCGGCGATGATGTCGGTCATGAATCCTCCAGTGTGTATTCAGCGATGATTTGATACGTGCGAAAGGCCCTCAGGGCGAGGAGATTCGCGAAGCTTGCCGTTCTCAATTGCAGCCTGGACAGCGTCGCTCAGCCCGCTGCACGATCGCACGAGTGATCCGGGTTGCAGGGTGTTGACCTGGACGTCGCGGTAAGGGCATCGCACGTTCTCTGCAGCCGGCCATTGGATACCGGTATGGATCGAGCTGTACTTCTCGACGAGGACTCGCTGGCCGCACGATGCGCAGTCGACAGGCGCCATGACACTTCCTTCCTATCGTTCTTCCTTGAACGTAGAAGGAATGATCGTCAGGCGACAGGCCAATTCAGTTGAACTGAAAAGTTACCGGACAAGGGCCTGGCCACCGTCCACGGGCAATGCATGGCCTGTGATGTAGTGCGAGGATGTAAGCGCCAGAATCGAGTAGCGGACCACTCGCCGAACACAGGTCGATACTGTAGGGGTTATTCGCTCGTTTCGGTGAGCGGTCGAATTCGACAGTCGAATACGCGAAACAGCATCAGGAGAACAGACGAAATGGAACCGCAGGAGCGACGACAGCAAATCCTCGATCGCGCCGGCGAGATATTCGCAATAAAAGGGATAGCCGCTACCACGATTCGGGAGATCGGCGACGCCGTGGGAGTGCGCTCGGGTGCGCTCTACCATTACTTCCCTTCCAAGGATGCGATAGTCGCAGAGATCATCAGGCTCTATCTCGAGGACCTGGTGGACAAGGTGCACGCAGTCACTGCCGTGGAGCCGACGAAACGCATCGAGGCGCTGTCCGAGATTGCTCTGCGCTGTTCGCATGAATACCTGCACGCAACGACCATGTGGCGTCGTGAGGGCGACTACATCCACGCAACAATTCTCGAGCAAGGCAACATTGGGGAGTTGTACGGCCAATTCGAGAGGGAGTGGTCGAACACTCTTGCAGCCGGCGTTGATCAGGGTATTTTTCGCGACGACGTTGATCTCGACGTCGTCGATCACATGCTTCGATATGCCATCTGGTCGTCGAGTGAGTGGCACACGCCGACCGAGGACAAATCTGTGGATTGGCTCGCCCACGAAGTGGTCAAGGTAATCCTCGGGGGTCTGCTACGCACCCCGAAGGTCTAGCTATGAGGGTCTATCGTGCCGCGATGCCCCGCTCTACGGCGTAGTTAGAGGCGTTGCGCTGAATGCGGATTCGGTGAGGTGATCCATGAGAATCACGATCAGCTGTCCAAGATCGTTGCGCGTCACATCAGTGAGGTCGAGTGAGTACTGGGCCGCGAGGCGGCGACCCCAGTCGTGGAAGAAGACTGGGTGGGCCGAGATTTTGCCGTCTCCTGCGCTGTCGACGGCTGCCAACCATTTTTCGATACTGGTGCTTTGCGATCTGGGCTCCCTCAGTGGTCTCTCGGAAGTCAATACTGTTGCCAACGTGCCTATTCCAGAGTTTGCGCATGCCGACTGGACTTCCGCGACGGACAGGGCTGGCACCAGTGGCATAGCTAGACGATGAGCGGTTCGTCTGGCAGCGGCTAGGTCTTCGCCACGGTCGACGTGCACACCGAGACGGGCGATCCACGGGAGGTGAGGATTGTTCTTGTCCTTGCAACGGATGTCGATGCAGAAGTATGCGTCGTCGGCCCCCGAGGGGTGCGGTAGATACGCAGTGATGGATGGCTGCCCGCCAGAGGTTGCACGTGTGTACATGTCGTACGGGGTGCGCAGGGCCAACTCCTCGGAAGCTGCTCGCAGCGCGACGGTTACGATCGCTGAATCCATTTGGCCGAAACGGCCGTTCAGTTGCGACTTCCATGTCGCGAAGACAGTTGATGCCTCGGCGGCGAGGCCGCGAACTGTTGAGTTCGTAGACGAAGACCAGTAACCGAACAGGTCGGCGAGTCCGATGCGGGTCCACCCTTGCGGCACTGTTGAACCGTCGGTCTCCAAGTCCAGCAGAAACTTACGGGCATTGTGTGTCTGTGCGAATTCCGCGTATCTGTCGAGCTGATCGCCGTGCTCGGTTGCCGAAACCTTCAATTCGAGAATCGCGATAGGACTTGCGGCGCCGTACAGCACTACATCCATGCGGCCTTTCCCGTGAGGAACTTCTACTCGGGCACTGACGACGTTTTCATCGAGTCCGAGCGCATTCTGTAATGGTGTCGCGTCGCGCTCCACCAAATATCCGATGAATGCCCCGACATTAACCTCGGAACGAAGGAGACGTTGAAGAAACATTGATGCGTGTGTAGTCATAGCCAGCCTATTCCTGTCAGTTTGCAACCGATACCGTGTCCGTCATGAGTGCAATGTGGGGGATCCACAACGACGAGCCCAGCGTTGATCTGATTGCCGGGAAATTTATCAGTATCGGTTGGGACAGGGTCGGGAATCTGAGGCAGATCGGCGACGATCGTGGCACCATCAAGACTCTGCTTTCGGAGCAATACCCAGCAGGGAAAGCTGGATCGTATCCAGTGCAGGCCGGGGTACTGGTGCGATTCGCTTTCGACATGGAAGTCGGCGACATCGTCATAGCGCCCCACAAGGACGATTCGACGATCAATATCGGCGTCATTGATGGTGACTACTATTTTGCTGTCGATGCGCCGACGCACCGCCACCGTCGGCCTGTGCGATGGCAGCGTATCGGGATTCCACGGTCGGAGTTCACTACGTCGGCGCTGTACGAGATCGGCTCAGCAGTAACGCTATTTCGGGTTAGGCGACACGATGCAGAATTTCGGACATATCTCGAGACCGGCAGCGCGGAGGCAGTTACTGCGGTCGCCGAAGCAGAGGCGAATGCTGACGATATGGATGTTGCCGTCGACAGCGCAACCGAAGAACCGAATCCATCACGGCTTATGGAGTCGACTGCTGACTTCATCATCAACATGTTGAAAATCGACGTCAGCCACCGCGGTTTCGAGCATTTTGTCGCTGATCTGCTGACGGCGATGGGTTACCGCACTCGTGTTCTCCCGTATTCACGAGACGGGGGAATCGATATTGTCGCGCACCGTGACCCCTTGGGGCTGGAGCCTCCTCTGATCAAGGTGCAGTGCAAGCACACCGATAGAACCATGGGTCGTCCCGAAGTGCAGCAACTCATCGGCACCTTGTCCGCAGGGGAGGTGGGTTTGTTCGTGTCTCTGGGTTCGTACAGCGCCGACGCGCAGGCACTGGATCGGACTCGTGGCGACCTGCGGTTGATCGGCCGCAGCGAGATCGTGGAATGGATTCTCGATCACTACGATCTCCTGCCCGCCCACTGGCGCAGCAGGCTGCCGCTTAGGAAAGTGTTTGTCGTAGACAGAGACAGCGGATTCGACTGAACAATCATGTCCACCCCAATCCCAGGAAGGGGGTTAGATGTCGAAGATGAAGACCTACAACGATTTTGAATGGATGATTGCGCCCGTGTCGTCGGCGGGGTCTCCGAAGAACTGATGCTGCCGCTGTCCGTTGGGCGTGAAGTGGTGACCCACGCTCGAGACATCGAAGCAGTCTCCTCGTTCAATGTCTGGCAAAACGGGGAGCGCTACTCGGCTACTTGGCCCAGCACAGCCGCTCCCATTCCGAGGGCGACTGCATCCTCGACGAGGGCTGCTCCCAGTGCCGGAACTCGCTTCGATGCCCACCCCCGGTACGCGTGGCCTGCATACGAGCCTGCCACCGCCGAGGCGGCGCCGATTGCGATGGCAGGGGCGACGGGTTCACTCTGGGCCCGAGCAATCGCGTAGGCGGCGGCGCCCCCGGCTGCAGCTCGTGCGGTCAAGGACGGAGGCGCGAGCCGAGATGGTGTCGTCGGGAGTTTATCCATGACGAACTCGCCACCGATTGCAACGACGGATCCACCGATCGACAGTCGTTCGTAGCGTGTGCCCCGGAACCTGAGCACCAGGAACGTGGTGATCCCGACTGCGCTGCGAAACCCGCTGGCCTTGCCGATTGCGGCGTATAGAACTGCAGATCGAATGTTCATGAAGTTTAGTATGTCCGTTTTTGCTCTTCGGTGGAGCCAACTTCGAACTTCGCACGATGATCGATGAACGGCCTATTCGTCAGCTGCATCGGTCGCGTCCAGTAGTGCGACGAGGGCTCGATGGAGTTCTGCGATTTCGCGGCCGCCCTCACCTCCGAGAGCATGTGTGTTCTCGTGGTCCAGCTGGCGAACGATCTCTTTGGCTTGCAACGCAGTTCGGTGGCCCTCTTTGGTGAGATCGAGACGAACAGCGCGCGCATCGCGGGTATCGCGTTCGCTCGACACGAAGCCGCTGCGCTCCAGCGCGCGTACCAGTTTGGAGATGTAAATCGGTTGCAGTCCAGTCTGTTCGGCGAGTTCGCGTTGGCTCGGTCTTTCGCCCGCACGCACAAGGCTGTGAAGGGGTGCGAGTACCGAGTATTGAGCGTGCGTGAGGCCGAGATGGGCGAGCGCACGGTCGACTCCCGCGCGCCAGCGCAGGCTCAGGTGCCAGACGAGTGCTCCGGTTGTCCATGATTCGCGGTCTTGCATGAAAATAGAGTACATGGCTACTATTTGAAAATAGAGTACATGGAAACTATTTTGAGGAGACGTCATGCCCATCACGCCTGTGCTCGACTCGAAAATGGCTCATCGGGAATCGGGTGACGGTCCGCCGTTCGTGCTGCTGCACGGTAATCCCACGTCGTCGTACCTGTGGCGGAATATTCTGCCGTCGGTTAGTGCCCTCGGCCGCGCTCTCGCTCCCGACCTCATCGGGATGGGAGAGTCCGGTAAACCCGCGATCGACTATGGCTTCGTAGACACCGCCCGCTACCTCGACGCCTGGTTCGACGCCTTGGAACTCGACGATGTTGTGCTCGTCGGACACGACTGGGGCGGGGCACTGGCATTCGACTGGGCTGCGCGGCATCCCGATCGCGTCCGCGGGGTCGCCTTCCTCGAGACGATCCTCCGTCCGATGACGTGGGCCGAACATTTTCCGGGTGACGCCAGGGCGCGAGTCGAGGCATTGCGCACTCCCGGAACAGGTGAGGCGAAGGTGCTCGAACAGAACTTCTTTCTCGAGGTTGCTCTCGACAAGACCGTGCTCAGCGGACTCTCGGACGGCGATGCGGCCTCGTATCGTGCTCCGTACCCCACATCCGAGAGTCGCCGGCCACTGCTTGCCTGGCCGCGGGCATTCCCCATCGAAGGGACCCCGGCGGACGTACACACGCGGGTGGCGTCGTACGGAAAGTGGCTCGCGGGAAGTAGCGATGTACCGAAACTCCTGATGACGTTCAACGGCCCGTCCGAACTACTCATGGTCGGCCGTGACGAGATCGAGTGGAGCAGGTCGAATATTGCCCACCTCGATGTCATGGAATGTGGACCCGCCGGCCACCTCGCACCCGAGGATCGGCCC
This sequence comes from Rhodococcus sp. WS3, assembly GCF_003797085.1. NCBI lineage: Bacteria > Bacillati > Actinomycetota > Actinomycetes > Mycobacteriales > Nocardiaceae > Rhodococcus > Rhodococcus sp. WS3. The sequence continues at coordinate 2,363,159 of NZ_RKMA01000001.1, read as the reverse complement.
GACGCGATTGCCTCCGCGATCGTGGAGTGGAGCGGGAGCCGCTGCCTCGCTCAGTGAGAGTGAATTAACTTCTGAGGAAAATCTTTCGGCCTAAAAGGTGAACTCTGTCCGTTTTCGTGAGACCTTTGGGGCAGGTTTCCCCTTGTCGGAATAGGGGAAACTGATCGCTACTTCGAGGTCGACGACAGCAGTGAAATTGGCTGCACGTTCCGCGTCGATATGCTGAGCCAAATGATTTCCCTTGACGGTTGGCCGAAATTTACTCTTGCGGGCACCTGGAGGCCGGGCGTATCGATCGACGCCTGGGCTGGGATGACACTTGACCCACTTCAAGTATTCATCGAAAGTGCTGTACTGCAAGGTATTTCGGTCACGCATCCGCCTTCGCGGACCTCTCGTTTGGACTAGATGCTCATGCCGACCTGTTGGGCGATGGCTGCGGTGGTTATGTCGGCCGGGCTTCTGGGCAGGGAACGGTGTACTCGTGATCGCTGTGGAATTACAAGGCGCTGATAACCTTGCAGCGATCTGCGAGCGTCCGTTGGGTCACACCGAGATCGAAGCTTATGAGGTCGTGGCCATGGATGACCCCAGGGAGGATATGCAACTCGCATGAGATGTGGACGCTGTATAACTGCTGTGCGTACGCGATGCACTCGTCCCGAAAGATGTCGAGGTCGCCGACTTCGACATACGCGGGTGGGAGTCCTGCAAAGTCCCTCAATCTAGCTGGGGCGGTGATCGGCGAGACGTCATCGCAGCCGAAGTCGTCTCCGAGAACTGCGGTCCAGCATGTCCAGTTGTTGTCGTGGGTCCAGCCGAACATGCCTTCCAGGACTGGATCAGGTTCGGTGTTGCGGTCATCGAGCATCGGGTAGATGAGGATCTGCTTTGCAAGGTTGATGTTTCTGTCTCGTGCGAGGATCGCGGTGCCTGCAGCGACACCGCCGCCGCCGCTGTCGCCCATGACGGCAATACGAGTAGGGTCCACCCCGAGTTCGTCAGCGTGGCTGATGAGCCATTGGAGGCCGGCGAATCCGTCTTCCGGAGCGGTCGTGCCTGTGTACTCCGGAGCTAAGCGGTAGTCGACCTGAAGTACGGGTACCTTCGTCTCCTGAACGTAGTAACGCACCAGTTTCTCGTAGTGTTCGATGCTGCCTGCGACCCTCCCGCCGCCGTGCAGGTACACCACTGCTGGTCGATCCGATCTCTTGTCATCATCACTTGAGTACCAACGTAATTCGATCTCTACGCCGTCAGGAGCTGTAGCGCGGTATGAGGTAGAAGAGACGTTTGACGCGTCCGGGTGTGGGAGGTGGGCCAAACCGCTGTCGATCATTGTTCGAAGGCCCAATACGTCACCCCTCTGTGGAACTTCTCGCTCGACGGCCGGATCGGAAGACTCGGCCATCGCCACGAACAGTGCGGAAATTTCGGGGTCGAACATGTTCGCTGGTGACACCTGGCGTCCTATCTACCTCGAGTGAGTGTGGGTCCTTATCGGGAAACTAATAGACGACTGTACGATAGTTGCAGTTAGGGGACAACTGTGCGATTAGGTTCGCAAACCTGTGGGGAGGAAATTCAGTGGGCTTGACCGGCACGCCACCTGCGGTGTTCATGCGCGAAGGCAATGTGAAGGACCCTCGATCCAAACGAACTCGACAGCAGCTGTTGGCAGCTTATGAGAGGCAACTCGAAAATGGTGAGACCACTCCCACGGTATCGTCCCTGGCTCAAGAAGCGGGAGTGAGCCGCAGCTCATTCTATAAGCACTTCGCCGGCGCCGAAGAGGTTGGGGTAGCGGCATTCCGGTCGGTACTCGACGACTTGGAACCTTCAGGGAACATCGAGCCGTATGCAGCTGCTTCACGTGTGGGATCGGCCGTCAGCTTCGAGGAGCTCTTCGAGCATCTCGGGCGCCATAGGCTCCTGTGCTCGGCGGTACTTTTCGCGGACGCTCAGATACCTGCCCTGGCTGAGTTGCACGCAACACTCGTTGCTCATCTCACGACTGCGATTAGTGCGGCGCACACCAAGCCTGATGATGTTGATGCGTCTCAGGCTGCGACGTTTCTGGTTGGTGGGATCCTCTCAGTCCTCGTTGAGTGGTTTCAAAGTGGTGCGCCACAGTCAGCTGCTGATCTGGCCGTGATCGTGAAACGGATGCTGCCGGAATGGCTTACGGAGGCCCAAACGCTCGAAGCCCCGATTCTCATCACTCATCCTGACGAACAGGACGAATGACGTATACAGGCAGAACCTGGCGATGCTGTCGGAGGATCGTGCTCATTACGACGGTTCATTTCGCGACTGCTCCACTACCCACGCTGCGATCTGTGCGCGGGATGTGAATCCGAGTTTGGTGAGCAGGTGCTCGACATGTCCTTGTGCGGTTCGCGGTGAGATCACGAGTCGGCTTGCGATCTCCTTGTTGGTCATGCCTTCGGCTATCAGTTCCGCGACTTCCTGTTCTCGTCTCGTCGGAGTCGTCGACGTATGACCGGGCGGGGCCTCCGGGAGTTCCTCACGCAGTGCATATGCGATGGCCGCGTCGAATCCCAGCGACCGGCCCTTCCGATGGGCGGCGTCGAATTCGCGTTGTCCCAGTGCCTGGTGGCATGCTCGATCGGATTCCTCATGGTGGACGAAGAGGGCGGGAAACATGATTGTGACACTGCCGACTTCTCGTACCAGTTCCTCGCCTGCGGCCATCAGAATTACGGCACGACGTGGGTCGTTCTCACTGGCTGCGATCCAGGCCAGCGCCTCGAAGCATGTCGGGGCCATGAGGCGGTCTTTCACCTGTCGGCACAGCTGCAGAGAGCTCTCGAGCAACTCTATAGTTCGTGAGCGGTTGCCCTGTCGCCACATCGCAACTGCCATGGACCACAGCACGTATGATCGGTATACACACTCTCCGCGTGCCTCGGTGACAGCGAGTACGCGTTCGTAGCATTCGATTGCCCGTCGTATGTCGCCCCCTTGTTCATACGCATTTCCGAGCATGTGCAGAATGCCGATTTGTGGTGCGTCGTATCCTGGGCCGAACAATTCGAGGGCCCGTTCCAGGCGTGCGCATGCCCGGGGGATGTCTCCGTTGAACACCGCCAAGATCCCGTCGGAGTGTGCGATGAAGGCATGAGTGCGTGGGTCGGTGATCCGCGCGGCGAGCCCGCGCCCTTCCTCGGCCAGGTCGGCGCCGGCATCCATGTCGCCCTGCACCTCGGCCAGCACGCTGCTGGAGTACAACGCGATGGCTCGTTCGACCGTCACCTGCCCTGGCTGGCGTGCCAGGAGTCGGTCGAGCCAGTGCCGCGCCTCACTGAATGGCCCACGTGAACTCCAAAACGGTAGTAGTGCGGCGGAGATGCGCAGTCCTGCGTCCGGGCTGTCGGAGATGCAGAATTCCAGTGCCTCACGGAAATTCGGCTGCTCTTGCTCGAGTCGCGCGATCCAGTCGAGCTGTCTCGCGCTGATCCACTCGGATTCGGCGTCAAGCGCGAGCTGCTGATACCAATCTCGATGCATGCGACGGAGTTCCAGAAATTCATTGCGCCGCTGCAGTTGTTCTCGGCCGTAGTCACGGAGGGTTTCGAGCAGTCGGAATCGAACCGTGCCGTTCGATTCCTCCCGTATGAGGATTGACTTGTCGACCAGAGAAGCCAATGTGTCGAGCAGGTCGGTGGGTGCCATCCCGGTGCTGCAGACCTCTTCCGCCGCGTCGAGTCCGACACTGCCGGCGAATACCGACAGCCGTGCCCACACCAACTGTTCTTGCGGCGTGCACAGGTCGTGGCTCCAGTCGATGCACAATCGAAGTGTTCGCTGCCTCGACGGCGCGCCCCGGTTGCCGCGGGTGAGCAGGGAGTACCGGTCGTCGAGTCGCTGCAGGATCTGCTCCGGCGACATCGTTCGTAGCCGCGCCGCGGCCAACTCGATCGGGAGGGGCAGTCCGTCCAATCGGTTGCAGATCTGTGTGATGACGCTGCGGTTGTCGTCGGTGAGCTCGAAGGTGGGGACAGCAGAGGCTGCGCGTTCGACGAACAACGTGACCGCGTCGTAGCGGGGAAGCCCGCGAAGCGACCCCTCACAGTTGAGATCAGGAACTGTGAGGGGTGGAACGCGCATGACCAATTCGGCGCCGATCCCGAACGCTTCTCGGCTCGTCGCGAGAATGCGCACGCCCGGGCAGGACCGCAGTAGCGTCTCCGACAGGGAGGCTGCGGCGTCGACGACTTGTTCACAGTTGTCGAGGAGTATCAGCACCTCGCGGTTGGCGAGGAAATCGAGGAGAACCTTGTGCGGAGGTATTGCTGACTGGTCTCGAAGTCCGAGTGCCGCCACGACTACGTCGACTAGTAGTGATTCGTCGGACAGTTCGCCGAGTTCTACGAGCCAGACGCCGTTTCCGAAGTTCGACTTCGCATTTGCCGCTGCCCGCAATGCGAGCCGCGTTTTCCCGACGCCGCCGATCCCGGTCAACGTCACCAGTCTCGATGAACTCAGCAAGGCTTTCAACTCTGCGAGTTCGCTGCGGCGCCCGACGAAGCTGGTCAATTCCAGCGGCAGAGCACCACCAGGGCTATTTGGGGTGGGCGGAAGGAATTTCCGGTGACGTTGCCGCGGTTCCGACGGTGCTCCCAATTGTGCGCGCACGGCTGTGTCGTCGGCCGGGATGTCGTGTCGCAGTTGGAGATCGCGTATCTCCTCGCCGAGCGTGGCTGCCGTTGGGTGTCTGTCGTCCGGATTTGTGGACGTGGCGCGTTCGATCACCGCAGGCAAGGCGTCGGCGATGTTCTGATCGCGTGGGTCTGGAATGGGCTGCGTGGTGATCTTGATGGACAAATGCTCACCTCTGCGGCGTTCGAACGCGGTGTGACCTGTCACGGCGCAGTACAAGGTGGCAGCGAGACCGTAGATGTCCGAGGCGGGGCTCGGTAATCCGCCCGCGAGGACCTCCGGTGCGGTGAATGTCGAGGCCCCAGCCAGGATTTCGGGCGTAGTTTCCAAACCGCTTGCGAGGTGTGCGATCCCGAAGTTGGTGAGCGCCGGCTCGCCGTATTCCGTGAATAGGATGTTCGCGGGTTTCACGTCGCGGTGCACGATTCCGAGTCGGTGCGCGGCTTCGAGTGCGCCGGCTAGTTTCACCCCTAACCTCAATGTGTCTTCCAGAGTCAGTGGGCCGTGTCGGCGGAGTTGAGCATCGAGGGAACCGCGCTCGTGGTCTTGCATCACAATAAATGGGCGTCCGCTGTCGGTGGCACCGGCCTGTAGGACGTCGAGAATGTGGGGGTGTCCGGCGAGTCGGCCCATTGCCTGTTGTCCGCGGAGGAAGTGATTCAGGTCGCCGTCATCAAGATCGGCGGGGAGAACTGTGACCACTACTGTGCGGTCGAGTGTGGTTTGTGTGCACCGATAGACCGCACTGTGATCGCCACGTTCGATCTCGCGGGCGTTGTCGAATCCCGCGGCACTCAATTCGATGCTGACGTCGGGGACCATGTCACCCTGCGTCTCGAACGGATTTCTGGTCGGCCATCGGCTTCTGCGCACTTCACCCTCTTCGCGTCATCGAAGCAGGAATGACGTATGCCACCTTGTCGACGATGTGTTCTCAGGATATCGCCGCCATTGCGCCTGTCGGTAGTTCAGCAATCAGATGGGCAAGACTACGAGTCAGCGGGGCAAAACTGTCGCGGTGCAAGGTATCGCGTGTGTGGCCCGGCATTGGTGCTCTCCGCTTTCGCAGTCGTCGCTTTAGGGGAGTGGGCAAAGCGGTCGACGAGCCTGAAAGGAAGGTGTCGTAGGCCGATATGGCATTCGCTCCAGTGGATGCTCCGGCGGTCGTTTTGCCTGATCGAGATAGATCCGACTGGTGGCGTGTGCTGTCGTTGCCACAGCGGTCGACGTCGGAGGGAAAGGCGGATGCCTATCTCGTAACAGCAACGGAGGCTCGGGGTTCCGTGCGCGTATGAACCCGAATCCTCCATATGGGTCGACTTACTGGAGCGCCCCGGTTGCGATCAAAGCTGCTGTAATCAAACAGCTGTCCATTAGTGGTGACAATCGTACAGTTGTCCGTTAGTGTCTCGTTGAGGGCGCTGATCCCAACCCAACACGAGCTTGATAGGACAACGATGTCAACGATCAACATGATGGATCCTGAACTGGCCGCAGCCTGCGCTGTTATCGCTTCCGAAGCCATGGCGAATGGCGGGATCACCATCCCCGAGCGCGGCGACGCGTTAGGGCTTCGGGCCGTCCTCGAAGCTGGGATGGCAGGCGTTCCTTCTCCGCCCTCGACTGGCGTCTCCGTAAGTTCGCACTTCGCCCCGACGCCTGACGGCTCAGAAATTGGATTGCATTTCTACAGCACCGATGCCGGGACAACGACCGACCGTCCAGCAGTCGTGTACTTGCACGGTGGAGGGATGATCTCCGGCAAACCCGACCACTACGACGGAATCGTTCGCTACTACGTGCAGGAGTCGAATGTTCCACTGCTGCTTGTCGATTACAGGCTCGCTCCCGAACAGACAGGCACCTCACTTGCGGAAGACGGATTCACCGGTCTTCAATGGCTTGTCGACCACGCCGATGAACTCGGAGTAGATCCAGCTCGCATTGCCGTCATGGGCGATAGCGGCGGCGGCGGTGTTGCTGCAGGAACTGTGATTCTTGCTCGAGACAGAGGCGTTCCGGTCGCGAAACAAATTCTCATCTACCCGATGCTGGATGACCGAAACACCGAACCGGACCCGATTCTCGAGGGTGCCGTCGCGTGGACGCATGACAACAACTGGACCTCCTGGAGAGCGGTGCTCGGAGCAGACTTCGGCAGCGACAGGGTCTCACCGATCGCCGCGCCCGCGCGTCTCGAGGACTTTTCGGGTCTTCCTCCCACCTATATCGAAGTGGGTGAACTCGACATCTTCAGGGATGAATCGATTTCCTATGCGCGCAGACTGTACGAGGTGGGCATCTCATGTGAATTGCAGGTTCTTCCTGGTGTAATTCACGGACATGACCGCATGAGTCTGGATATCGGGGTCACCCGTCGCACTCTGGCGGATCGTTGCCGGGTCATCGCGGACCTGTAACCGTATTCAGCATCCAACACAGTCATCTC